>JAZNHG010000018.1:0-23856 GCA_045576855.1 Bacteroidales bacterium
CCCGCACCGCGCCCCTCGCTGCTGCACCGCATGCTCTACGGCGAACCCCTCCCCTACACCGCCATACCCATATTGGAATATAGATACGCGCGCGACACCCTGCACGCCACCCCCTACAACGGCGACCCCCTCGCCGTGCCACGCCACCGCGTGGCCAAGGTGGAGCGGCGCACCTTCCTCCTCGGCACCGACGCCTACGGCCGCGACGTGCTCAGCATGATTATGATAGGCTCGCGCGTAAGCCTCGCCGTCGGATTCATCGCCATCGCCATTGCCCTGCTGCTCGGCGTCACCCTCGGCGCACTGGCCGCCTACCGCGGCGGATGGGTCGACAACCTCATCCTCTGGCTCATCAACGTCGTATGGTCCATCCCCACCGTGCTCCTCGTCATCGCCATCACCTTCGCCCTGGGCAAAGGATTCTGGCAGATTTTCGTCGCCGTCGGCCTCACCATGTGGGTCGACATAGCCCGCGTGGTACGCGGCGAAGTGCTCGGCATACGCGAAAAAGAATACGTCGAAGCCACCCGCGCCCTCGGCTACAGCACCTTCCGCATCCTCTTCCGACACATACTGCCCAACTGCCTCGGCGCCGTAGTCGTCGTGGCAGCCAGCAACTTCGCCAGTGCCATACTCCTCGAGGCCGGACTCTCCTTCCTCGGCATCGGCGTGCAGCCCCCCACACCCTCGTGGGGCATGATGGTCAAGGAGAACTACGGCTACATACTCCTCGACAGCGCCTACCTGGCACTCCTGCCCGGACTGGCCATCATGCTCATCGTGCTCGCCTTCATGCTCCTGGCCGGCGGCCTGCGCGACGCCCTCGACACCCGCCGCACCGACACCCGATAGCACCCACACCGCACCCTGTCATCCTACCACCATCCTACCACCATCCTACCACCATCCTACCACCATCCTACCACCATCCTACCATTTTAACATTTCGACACCCACCCGCAACCGCCCCTGCCGCGGGCCAAAATGCAGCCTCGGCCCGTCGGACCGCTACCCAGCTACACTGAAGAAAAACGCTGAAATATAACACACTACACCATAGGTCAGTGTTAAAAAAGACAAAAAAAGCACATTTTTTCACCCATATCAGAAAAAAGTAGTATTTTTGCACCCGAATTGGAGAGAGGAGAAAAGCCCTCCAAAACAGATTGAAACAAAATTATTAACCCAAAAAACAATAAAAAAAATGAAGAACATTTTCAAATTCTTAGGCATTGCCCTTCTCGCCAGCAGCATGCTGATTGCCTGCGGCAAAGACAACGAAGAGGACAACAACGGTAACAACCCCACCGACACCACTCCCGTCACCCCCCAGCCCCAGACTAGTGCAAAGGTTACCTTGGGCACCATCAGCTGGGATGCTGCCATCGCTGAAGTTTTCACTGGCAACTATGAGCAGTACAGCCTCAACGAGTATTATCTGTACAAAACCAGCCAACAGGAGTTTCCTTTCATCGAAATGATGATGCAGGCCACTCCCGGCACCTACAATGTCACCGCCGAACTCGGTCAGGCCGATGGCTACACCTACTATGGCTGGCAGAGCATGGACATCTATGACATCAACTACTTCGAGGCAAACGTCTTCCAGTCGCAGACATCGTCTGGTCAGACTGTTTATCGTGGCGACTGGCGTCCCGTCAGCGCTGAACTGACTGTGACTTCGTTCGACCTCAACAGCCTTACCGCTTCCTACAACCTCACTGCCACCATGTACGACTTCGCTTCGTGGTACCAGGATCTCGTCACCAACGCTGAGGATGCCGACACCAAAGACCTCACCGTCGCTGTCAACAACTACGTGTTCACCGCCATCTCCAAATAAAACAACGCAAATCAAAAATGAAGAAGACAGTTAAATTTGCAGCTATCGCTCTCGTCGCCATGAGCCTCATGGTTGCTTGCAAGAGCAAAACTGCCGAGGTAGTCGCAGAAGACACCATGCCTGTCGAAGAAATGGTTGTTGAGACTATCGACACCATCGAAGAGGTGGCCGAGGAAGTGGTTGTAGAGGAACCTGTAAAGAAGGTTGCCAAAAAGTCGACCAAACAGGAGACTGTACCTTCCGTCAAACCCACTAACATCGACAAGGCCGGCAGCGTCGACCAAAGCGCCAAAGGCAGTGCCAAGAAAGTAGAGCAAACCGTCGCCCCGACCAAAATAACCTCCGAGGCAACTGCTGCTCCCGAAAAAAAGAAAGGTAAATAAACCTGATTTCTACTAACAAAAGTGCGGATGACAAATACTCATTCGCACTTTTATTATTTTACGTCATGAAAAAGACATTGGTTATATTATTACCGCTACTCTTTATAGCATGTCAAAACGATGGTGCACTACGTCATAATGCGATGAAATATATCCAGGCAATGGCCGATTATCGAATAGACGATGCATATCTCTACTCAACACCGGAAACCCAAACGCACACACTTGACTACTTCAAGTCTCTCATGACTATATTGGACTCCAACTACATCGCGTCCAACACTCCGGCCAAAATCACCATCGACTCTGTCGTCCACTATGATGATACCAGCGCAACAGTCTATTTCCACAAAAGCACCCCATTGCAGCCTAATTTGAAAGCAACCGTTGACATGCGTTACCGCAACAATGTATGGTTGGCTCATCAAGTTATAAAACCAGCCCCGATGTTAGGTGCCCCACTTGGTACCGGCATGCCACCACAAGACACAATTACCCCAACAGACAAACAATAAAGCAAGAAGAAGCGGAATTAGGACTATCCCAATCCCGCTTCTTCTTCTTTTCTATCTCATTTTCACTTGGACATCGCCAACTGCGGTATCGAGCGCCGCATACTGTCCAGGTTCGCCACCGTCTTGGCGGGCGACACCGCAGCGGGTTGCGACTTGTCTATCGCCTCCAGGCGTGCCACCACGCTGTCGTGGATGGCGCCGTAGGCGTCCAGATGGCGCGAATAGTAGTCGAAGCTCCGCTCCACCTGCTCGCGGCTCAGCCCGTGGACCGTCAGGATACTGTCGTACTGCTCCAGCGTGCGCTCCGTCAGCACATCGTAGCGATACCGTGTCTCCACAGCATAGAAGCCCTCCAGTTGGTAGGCATCGGTCAGGAAATCGACCATCTGCTCCCCCGTCAGCACACCCGTCGGCAGCCCCTCGTGGCGGCAGGCAACGAGCATCAGCACTGGGAGCGTGAGTAGCAATAGTTTCTTCTTCATAATACAAGGAGGGGGATAAAAAGAGACAGGTCCAGCGCTCTGTCGGTGTGGACCTGTCTGTTTGTTTGTTGTCAGCTTATTTCGAGCCGAGCTTTTTGGCGAGCTCATTGGCACCGGCCTTGATACCCTCGTTGACAGCCTCAGTGGCTTTCTCGGTGGCTTTGGCCTTGATGCACTCGTTGATTTCGCTGCGCACAGCGGCGGCGAAAGCGTCGTTGCCCTGGTACTGGGCGTAGCTGGCGGCGAGAACGCTCTTCATGCAGCTCTCGATGCTGCTGGCATCACCCTTGGTGCAGTTGCAGATGGCCTGGCCAGCCTCTTTGGCAGCGGCGAGCATGGCGGCGTCGGCGTCGTTCTCGACGGCGGCCTCAACGGGGGCAGCGGTGCACTCCTCGGCGACGGCCTCGACGGTCTCGGCGGTGGAATCAACAGCCTCTTCAGCGGTCTTGTGACCACAGGCAACAGTCATGGCAGCGACGAAAAGAGCGCAGCCAACAAAAGTCAAAACTTTCTTCATTTTACTGATTTTTAAGATTTAACATTAATACTTTCTTTGTCTTTCGAGTCGCAAAATTACAACTATTCGGCTATATATCGTAGAAATATATTCTTAAATTATATTAAAAAGCCTTGGGCTGGCCCATAAAGGGCCAGCCCAAGGCTGAATTCGTGTGGGAGTAACAGGGATCGAACCAGTGACCTCCTGCTTGTAAGGCAGGCGCTCTGAACCAGCTGAGCTATACTCCCTCATGCCTCATTTAGAGAGTGCAAAAGTACACACTTTTCGTGACATGGCCAAATTTATTTTGCAAAAGTCTGCATGTCAACCAATTTACGGTACAATCCGTCGCGGGCCAACAGCTCGTCGTGGGTCCCCTGCTCTACAATACGGCCCCGGTCGAGCACCACAATCAAGTCTGCCCCGCGCACCGTGGAGAGTCGATGTGCGATGACGATGGCCGTGCGTCCCTGCACCAGGGCGTCCAATCCCTGCTGCACCTGCCGCTCGGCCTCCGAGTCGAGTGCCGAAGTGGCCTCGTCGAGTATCAAGATAGGCGTGGCGCGCAGCACGGCACGGGCTATGCTGATGCGCTGGCGCTGGCCGCCGCTGAGGTTGAGTCCGCGGTCGCCCACCGGTGTGTCGTAGCCCTGCGGCAGTGCGCAGATGAACTCGTGCGCATTGGCCACACGTGCTGCCGCCTCGATTTCGGCTGCGCTGTAGTGTCCTTGTCCGAAGGCTATATTGTTGGCCACCGTGTCGTTGAAGAGTATGCAATTCTGGCTCACCAGCCCGAAGAGCGACCGCAGCTGGTTGATATTCAGTTCGCGTATGGGCGTGCCGTCGATGGTGATAGTGCCCGACGTGCAGTCGTAGAAGCGCGGCAGCAGGTCCACCAGAGTGCTCTTGCCGGCGCCCGACGGGCCCACGATGGCAATGGTCTTGCCCTTGGGGATTGTCAAATCTATATGTGAGAGCACGTAGTGGTCTGATTCGTCGGCACGATAGCTGAAGCTGACGTCGTGGAGGACTATCTCGGAGTGGAAGCCGTCCACCGGCTTGGCGTCCGGCGCTTCCACAATCACCTCGTCGGCATCCAGCACCTCCAGGAAACGCGCTGCCGAAGCAGCCCCTTTTTGAAGGCTGTTGTACGCCTTCACCACGGCCTGTATCGGTGGTATGAGCCGAGCAAAGACGATAACGAAGAAGATGAATACCGACGGCTGTATGCTGCCGTCTATTACTTGCCAGCCACCCACTATCAGTATAATCACCAGCGCCAGCGTGCCCAATATCTCCGATAGAGGACTGGACAGTTCGCGACGTAGGGTGACTCGCACCATAGAACGGGAATAGTCGTCGTTGCGATGGCGGAAGCCCGCCTCGCGGTCGTCCTCGCGTCCAAAGACGCGGATGGCACGCAACCCCTCCAGCGACTCGTCGAGCCAGGCGAAGAGTGCACCCAGTCGTGTCTGGCCTCGTTGCGAGTTCTGCTTCAGACTGCGTCCGATGCGAGCAATCAGCCACACCCCCAGCGGCAACACCACCAGGAAGAGCACAAACAGACGCCACGAGACAAAGAGCAATGTGGCGCTGAAGACCAGCACATTGATTGGGTCTTTGACGAGGGACTGCATTGTGCTCACCACACTCCACTCTATATCAAACAGGTCGTTGGCCATGCGGCTGATGAGGTCGCCACGGCGCTTATGATTAAAATAGCTGATGGGCAAGATGGTGACCCGATGGTAAATATCGTTGCGAAGACGCTCTATCATGCCATTGCGTATGGTGCTGAGGAAGGCGAGGCTGAGATAGCGGAAGAGATTGCTCAGGAACGAGCATGCCAGGTAACCGCCAGCCACCAGGAGCAGACAACGCCAAAGGCCCAGCGAGTCACGCAACTGATAGAGATGCCAGAAGGCCCAATCGGTCACGGCCTGCTGGCTGAACGCCAACGAAGGTTCACCGGCTGCAGCCGACTGCCCAGTACCAAAGAGCAGTTCCACGAATGGCACAATCATCACATACGACCCCAGATTGAACATGATGTGCAGCAGATTGAAGAAGATGTTGCACCCAATCTGCCACGGGAAATACTTCAGATAGCGGAATATGCGGAAGATAGGCTTCATTGCAGACGTATTTGTTGGCGGGTGACTTCCGTGCCACCACGATAACTGAGGCGCTCGGCCCGCAGACCATGACGCCGGAGACGGTCATAAGCCGCGCGCGCCTCCTCGGTGCGGGGGCTCTCCACGACAATATGCACCCGGGGATGCTCCACCAGCCATGCAGCCAACGCGGCGGTCACCAAAGTATCGGAAAGATGCATCGCCGCCACCGAGTCTGAGAGCGTCACACTGCGACCTGCCAGCTCGCGGGCCCTGCCACTCAGGATGGCCGGCAGCATGCCCTCGGCCTCGAGGGTGACCGTGTTGACATACTGCTCGGAAAGCACGAGGGTCGTGTCGCGCTGCCCCGCAGGTGTCACCGTCTTCATCTGGCACACCCGCATAGGTTCAGGCCGCGCAGCGGGGTAGAGGTCGAAGATAAGCACATCGCTGCTGCGGGCATTGGGCTGCCTGGCGGCGAAATATGCCTGCCGACCGTCGGCCGTGACGCCAAACGACACTGCATCATCCTCCGAATTGATTGGCAATCCAAGATTGGTGGGACGGTTGCCATAGACATCGGCGAGATTGGCGAAATAGACATCGTACCCGCCAAAGCCCTGCCAGCCGTCGGAGAGGAAATAGAGCGTATGCCCGTCGGCCGCCAGGAACGGAGCCTTCTCATTGCCTGCGGTATTGATATTCGAGCCTAGATTTTCGGCCCGACTCCAGTCGCCATTGGCTAGACGACGGCAGCGCCAGAGGTCGATTCCCCCCTGCCCCCCCTTGCGGTTCGAGGCAAAGACAAGGGTACGTCCGTCGGCACTCACCGACGGCTGCGACTCCCACGTGCGGTCGCCATTCACCTGCGGACCCAGGGCTTCGGGCTGTTGCCACTTCCCATCGACACGACGCACACGGTAGATATCACTATTGGCATAGCCTCCTGTAGAGCGGATGATAGAATAGTAGAGTTCCGATCCGTCGGCTGTGAGACTGACGCCACCTTCGGGCTCGCCACTATTGAATGGTGCCGGCAACTCGGCTCCGCGGCTGAAGGCAGTATCGGCAGTCCGCTTGCTGCTGCACAGCCGCCATTGTTTGCGCTCCAGCTCCCGGGAATAGAAGGTACGCTCGGTGGAAGCAGGCAACTCGCGTAGGTAATAGAATGTCTGCCCATCGGGGGTGAGGTAAGGCAGCATCTCGTTGTGTACCGAACTTACACCCGTCACGCGTTGCGGGTCGAAAGGGGCTTGGTTCCGCATGGCTTCGGCCAGGAACTGCGACCAATAGAGGTAGTTCGACGCCTCTTCGTAAACAGCGCTCCACGCTTTGTTGTCGGTACCGTTCGACAATTGGAAATAGCGGCCCAACGCATCCACAGCTTCGTCATAGCGCTCGTCGGTATAGTACACCAGAGCCATGTAATAGTGTGCCAGTGCGTCGGAATAGTCTGGATTAATTTCCAGACACTTGGGAAAGTAACGCCGTATGGCAGCCGTATTGAAACCGTCCTTGACGGCCGTCATGCCAAGGTAGAACTGCACATCGGCCGACTGCGGATTGCGGCTGGCCAGCCGTCGCAACTGCTGGGCCGCCTCGCGGTAATGACGCTTTTCATATTGCGCCAGCGCTTCGCCGTAAGCCTTGCGGTCCGAAGGTTTTACATCCTGAGCAGGCAGGACCGACGGGAACAACGCCACAATGCTGACATACAGCAGCATGACGATACTACACTTCCCGCTGCCTTTTCTCATGGTCACAGCTTGCTGGGGTCTATTTCAAAATGGGCGTCGGGGCCATTGCATGGGTTCTTACAGGCGATGGCACAGTCGGCACAGGAGGTAAGTTCGCCGTGCAGACGCTTCTTCACCATATCGCCCACGGCGTCGCGCAGACGGGCAAATGCGATACCCCGTATCACCTCGTCGCAGAAGGCGTAGCTCAGCATCGTCACTGCCGTGCGCTCGCTGATACCACGAGTCATCAGATAGAAGAGGGCTTGCTCGTCCAGCTGGCCGATAGTGGAGCCATGCGAGCACTTCACGTCGTCGTTGTATATCTCCAGGAAGGGACGCGTATCCACATGGGCCTTGTCGGTGAGCAGTATGTTACGGTTGGTCTGGTAGGCTTCGGTCTTCACGGCGCCGTCCTGCACCAGCACATGACCGTTGAAGCGGGCCCGGGCCGCATCGTCGACAATACCCTTGTAGAGTTCACGGCTCATACAATGGGGCTTGGCGTGTTCCACGAAGATATAGTTGTCGCACTCCTGCTCGCGGTCCACCAGATAGAGACCATCGGCCTCGACCGAAGAGCCTTCGCCCTGCATGCGCACCAGCACATTGTTGCGCACATGGCCGCCACCGAGTGTGACCGTGCACATCTGCAGACGGGAATCGCGCTGCAAATTGACCTCCAGCTGCGTTATTTGCTGCGCCGGAGTATTCATGCCCTGCAGCCGATAGAGCTTCACACCGGCACCATCGGCGACCTCGAGCCTCAGATGAGCCAAGTCGGGCAGAATACGGTAGCCTTCTCTCTCATCGAGCATAAAGAGCGGTGCATCCTTAGGGTCGCAGAGCACCAGCTGCAACTCCTGCCCCCTCGGGACAGTCATCACCTGAGCCTCAGCCGTGCAATGCCAGCCGTCGGTCCATACATCGGGCAGTACGTCTTTCCTAATCATAGCACTTCTCCCTTGTCAGCCAGTTCTTCTTTAATCCACTCGTAGCCACGCTCCTCCAGTTCGAGCGCCAACTCTTTGGGGCCCGTCTTCACAATGCGGCCCTCGTAGAGCACATGCACATAGTCGGGGACGATGAAATCCAGCAGGCGCTGATAGTGGGTGATGACGATAGTAGCGTTTTCGGGCGACCGAAGCTGATTGACACCCCCGGCCACGATACGCAGCGCGTCGATGTCGAGCCCCGAGTCGGTCTCGTCCAGTATAGCCAGCGTGGGGTTGAGCATAGCCATCTGGAATATCTCGTTCTTCTTCTTCTCGCCGCCACTGAAACCCTCGTTGACGGAGCGGTTGGCCAGATTGGTAGTCATCTCCACCACCTTCTTCTTCTCCTCCATCAGACGCAGGAACTCGGAACCGCTCAGCGGGTCGAGGCCATGATATTTGCGCTGCTCGTTGACAGCCGTACGCATGAAATTGGTGATGCTCACGCCCGGTATCTCCACCGGGTACTGGAAGCCCAGGAAAAGGCCCTCGGCGGCACGCTGGTCGACCGGCAGGTCCAGGATATTGCGGTCCTTGAAGAGCACTTCACCCTCGGTGACCGTATATTTGGGATTGCCAGCCACCACACCCGCCAGGGTGCTCTTGCCGTTGCCGTTGGGTCCCATAATGGCATGCACCTCGCCACGATTCACCTCGAGGTTTACGCCTTTCAAAATCTCGCGCTCGCCAATCGAGGCGTGCAGATTGCGGATTGAGAGTAATGACATATTCTATAATACTTGTTTGATTCTAAATATAATACAAACGACCCGACATTACGAGCCAATAAGCAAAAATACACAAAAAAAACAAATCGGCAAAAAAAGAAATAGCATAACGATTTTCTCAGCCATCCACACCGGCAGCGAAAGCAGATCCCGTCACACGATGAGAAGTTGGGAATGAGCAGATTGAGAATAATATGAAGTTTTTTTGTCGCATATGAGCTTTTTTCTGTAATTTTGCAGCCGATTATGAAAACGCCAATAGTAACACTGACAACCGATTGGGGCGAACGGGGCTTCTTTGCCGGCATGGTAAAAGGGGCGCTGATGCGCTTGATCGAAGGGGTGCAGGTGGTCGACGTAAGCCACCGGCTGGAGGCGTACAACACCATGACGGCCAGCTTTGTGGTGCGTCATGCCTGCCTGGGATTTCCCGAAGGCACGGTGCATATCGTGGATGTGGACAGCAAGGCGCCCTTCGTGGCGCTGCGGGCCCGCGGACAATACTATCTGTGTTCGGACAACGGCCTGCCGGCCCAGGTGTTCGGCACCGAGGTGGAGGAATGCGTGGAGCTGCCTACCAAGGAGGGCACCATATACAATTTCGCGGCCTACAACCTGTTTGTGCCGGCGGCGGCACGGCTGCTGGGCGGCACACCGCTGCGCGAGTTGGGGGCAGCACACCCAAGTCTGGTGCAGGGCATGCAGACGGGCTACGTGAAGCAGGACGAATACTACCGCATCTATGTGCAATATATCGACGACTATGGCAACGCCTATCTCGGCATGAGCTACCGCGAATTCGAGGAGCTGCGCCAGGGGCGTGCCTTCCAGCTGCAGGTGAAGGAGCTGACGGTGTCGGAGGTCAGCCCGTCGTACTACCGCCACAAGGAGGCCGAACGGACGCTGAACCGGAGCCGGGTCAACAACGACGCCAGCCTGTGCCTGACGGTGTCGGCTACGGGATGGCTGGAGTTGGCGCTGCTGCGACGCACGCTGGCACCGCTGACCGACCTGCGGGTCAACGAGTCGGTGCTGCTGCGGTTCAAGTAGGGGCCACGGGCTGACGCCCGCGGCACGGGGGCTGGAGAAACAGCAGACCCAGCCGTCTACAGGGGCGCAGAGAACAAAAAAACGGGGGCTGACGCCCCCGTTGTCTATAACCTATAACCCCTAAACTACAACCTTATGCCTTAGGGGTCTTCCAGCTGAAGTAGACCTGCACGCCGGCCATCTGGTAGATCTGCCAGTGGCCCCAACGGCCCATGCCGCTGAAGTCGGTATCCCACTTCAGGTTGAGGGCGAAGTTGGCGGCAATATGCTCGGAGAGGCGGTAGTCGAGCTTCACCTCGAAGTCGAGGTCGGTCTCGAAGGCGCGGCGGCCGAGCCAGTTGCGGCCTGCCAGGTCGTCCCACGACTCGTCGGCGGCCGGGCTGTATTTCGAATCGGCGGCCATCTCGGCGGCGGTGCCCCAAGCCATGTTTTCGGGCTTCTTGTAGTCGTAGAAGAGCTCGGCGCGGGCGTAGAGGTCGAGGCGGGGCAGGAGGTCCTTTTTCAGGTACTGCGCCTTGACGTAGCTACCGAGGGCGAAGTAGACGTGAGTGTAGGTGGCGGGGTCGGTGTAGTTGAAGTCCTCTTTCTGGATGACGCCGTAGAAGAGGCTGTCGTGAATCATCTGGTCGTTGCAGACGAAGGTGGTCTTGCCGGTGAGGAACGAGAAGGAGACCGACCAGTTGGGCTGCTTGTACTCGAAGGAGAGAGCCGTGGTCAGATAGGCCGGGGCGAAGAACGAGGAGACCTTGCGCTTGGTGGCTTCGGCGGCGGCACCTATGCCGTCGTACTCGTAGCCGGCGCCGAACTGGGTCTTCAGGTTGGCCGTGAAGCTGGCGCCGATACCCTTGTAGGCGTTCCACGAGATGGCACTCGTGAGGTCTATCTTGTCGTTACTTTTGCGACGGGTCTCGAAGAGGCCGCCCACGGTGTCGTTGTCGAGGTCCTGCCAGGCATAGCCGTAGGCCAGGTCGACCACATTGTCCCAGACGAAGCGCGGGTGGGTGTACTTGTAGTTGCCAAAGAAGGTGGCGGTACCATCAATCTGCGAATTACCGGTCTTGGACCAGTTGTTGAACATAAACTCGCTGATTTTCAGCGCAGGCGTACTGCTGGTCTCCCACTTGCCGGCGGGGGCGGCGGGCTCCTCCTGAGCCACGGCGGTGGCAGCCACGAAGAGGACGGCTGCGCAAAACATAAAGATACGTTTCATTATTGACTGTTTTTTAGTGTTATTGTTTCAGTACGGTATTGATTTCGGCGAGCGTGTAGCCGCGCGAGGCGAGGAAAGCGAACAGCTTGCGCTGCACCTCGGGCGTGAGGTCGTCGCCCAACTGGCGCAGCTTCTTCTCCATCTCGTCGGCCAGTATGGCATAGTAGGACTCGTCGTCCACCGTGGCTATACCCTGCTCTATGGCCTCCTTGGGCAGGTGCTTGAGGCGGAGCTGGTAGAGCACCTTCTGGCGGCTCCAGCGCTGGGAGAGCAGCTTGCTGCGGCAGAAGGCGGTGGCGTAGCGCACATCGTCGAGATAGGCGTCGGCACGGAGCCGGGCAATGATGGCGTCCACCTGGTCGATAGCCGCACCCCAGGAGATAAGCTTCTGGCGCACACCGCTTTCGCAACGCTCCTCGCGGGCGCAGTAGTCGCGGGCCCGGTCGAGCAGGGCACGCACGGCATCGGATATGGAAGGGACTGCTGTCATCGCTGTTTCACCTATCGTTTGAAAATGCAAAAGTACAAACATTTTCGGACATGGCCAAAAAAAATGTGTCGGCACCACCGGACCTTAGGTTCAACATGAGCCCGCAGCCGTCATGCGCCGCCGGACGACACGTCCCCCCTCGGCCGACGGCACCCGCACAGAAGCACCCTACACAGAAGCCTAAAAACCAACCTCGTATGCATTATTTAAGAATTTTTATAGATTTTACACTTGCAAAATCCGAACCCACACTGAGAGGTTTTGAATCGAGAATTGGGAATTGAGAACTGAAAAATGGCAGTTGGCCGTTGACAGTTGACAGTTGGCAGTTAGTATTCAGCTGATATTCATCATTTACCATCCACCATTCATCGCTCCAACCTCCAACCTCCGCCCTCCGCCCTAATCAGGGCCATCCTACCACCAACGTACCATCAACTTACCACCATCCTACCACCATCCTACCTATTTAACATTTCAAATGCCTGTTTCGCGGGGCGACGGGACGCCCGGCCCACAGGGACATCCAACCCGCAACGCGGGGCCGGTCCAGCGGCGGACGGAGCCATTGTACGGCATGCCCGAATCGTGCCGCCTGCGCAACACGGCGTTCAAAACCAACATTCTACCGACAAGTGCGAAACAAATTTTGCCATATCGGATTTTTTTCGTAATTTTGCATTTTAGAATATCATATACAAAAGATTATGGCCAAAGGACGGATACTATTTGTAAGTCAAGAGATTACACCATTTTCTGATGAGAGCGAGATGTCGATCATGGGTCGCTATCTGCCGGCTAAAATCCAAGAGATGGGACGCGAAATCAGGGTATTCATGCCCAAATTCGCCTCGGTGAACGAGCGCAAGCACCAGCTGCACGAAGTGATACGGCTGAGCGGCATGAACCTGATTGTGAACAACTGCGACCACCAGCTGATAATCAAGGTCGGTTCCATACCCACCGCCCGCATGCAGGTATATTTCATCGACAACGAAGAATACTTTGTGAACCACCCCACCCTGCTCGACGAGCATGGCGCCCCCGGCAAGGACAGCGACGAACAGCTGCTCTTTTTCGGGCGCGGGGCTCTGGAGGCCGTGCGCAAACTGGCGTGGCAGCCCCACCTGGTGAACTTCTGCGGCTGGTTTACGGCGATGATACCCTTCTACATGCGCCGCATCAACAAGGAAAACGCCTTCTTCAGCGGCACCAAGCTGGTCATCACCCTGATGGACGACACCTTCGCCGGACAAATCGGCGGCGACCTGGAACACAAGATGAAGGCCGACAACGCCACCGCCAAGGACCTGCGCCTGTACGGCGACACCAGCTACCTGGGCCTGATGAAAGCCGCCATCACCTATTCGCAGGGCGTCATCATCGGGTCGAAGAACGCCAACCCCGAGCTGGTGGCCTTCGCCAAAGAAAACAAACGCAACGTGCTGGACTACATCGAAGACCGCGACGAATTCTACGCACGCATCAACAAATTCTACGACAGCATCATTGGAAAGATAGAAAACTGACATGAAAAGACTCACCACACTACTCCTGCCCGTGGCAGCCATCCTGCTGTGCATGCTGCCCTGCGGCTGCGTCGACGAAGAGTCGACCCTGGGCGTGAACCTGGTGGACAGCACCACACTCTACAACGGACAGACCGCCACCCTCACGGCCGACCGGGCCCTGAGCGTGCGCGACGACTCGCTGCTGACCACCAACTACAGCTTCGGCATCATCGGCAACTACAACGACGCCACCTTCGGCCGCGTGAGCTCCATACTCTACACCCAGATTGCACTGGACCAAAACACGTCCACCATCAACCTGGAGAGCAACATCATAGACTCGGTGGTGCTGTCGCTCACCCGCTCCACCCTCTATCCCGACTCCACGGCCACCTACAACTTCCACTTCGAGGTGATGCACCTGGCCGAACCGCTGGACACCAGCTACTACAGCACCGACGCGCTGCCGGTGGACCCCGCCGGCCTGTACTTCGACGGTGACGTCCGCGTCAGCCCGACCGACACGGTGATACGCCTGAAACTGGACAACAGCATAGCCTCCATCCTGAACCAATCGGCCAGCGCCGACGAATTTGCCCGCAACGCCAAGGGGCTGCGCATCCGCCTCACCGATGCCGGCGACGAGGGCATGTTCGGCATCAACTTCGAAGCCACCAAGACCTGCCTGACGGTCTACCACCGCTACGACCCGGCCGACACCGTCGACGCCGTCTACACCTTCCTGATGGGTACCGGCACCTCGCGCTTCACCCAGTTTGTACACGACTACACCGGCAGCACGACCGGTGGCGCCGACAGCCTGGACGGCAGCACCGCGCTCTACCTGGAACCCCTGGGCGGCTACAACATACTGCTTAGCTTCAACAACGCCGTACGCGCCTTCGCCGAAGCCCACCCCACCGCCATCCTGCACCACGCCGAGCTGCTGATGCCGGCCACCTACACGGGTCGGCAGCCCGACCGCATACTGGCCCTGTCCAAAAAATCGGAAGGCAACGACGACTTCATCGACGACTATATGGACCCATACACCTTCACGGGCTTCGACGGCACCTACGACGAGGCACGCGGATGCTTCCGCCTGCGCGTGACACAGCATGTGCAGGGCATGCTGCGCCAAAAGAGCGACCCCGGCACACTGCTGGTACTCAACTCGCGCCGCAGCGACGCCTGCCGCACCATCATCGGCGGCCCCGCCTCGGCCGACCCCGTACGCATAGAAATCACCTACAGCGAATAAGTAATCCAACACAATCAATGAAAAGACTGACTCTCACGGCAGCACTGGTCATGCTGCTGCCCGCACTGACGATGGCGCAGACACGCTACGAGAAGACCTACAGCGACAGCAAGCAGATTTCGGTAGAAGGCACGCTGAACGACGAAGGAAAACGCACCGGCAACTGGACCTGGTGGTACCCCAACGGGCAGATGTCGCAGCAGGGCAGCTACACCAACGGCAAGAAAAGCGGCACCTGGACACTCTACTACGAGGACGGCAGCCGCATGGCCGAGGAATGCCACTCGACCGGTGTCACCCGCTCGTGGTTCCGCAACGGCGACCTGAAGAGCGAGGTGAACGTGGAGAACGGCAAACGCAACGGACTCTACCGCTCGTGGTACGACAACGGACAGGTAGAAGAAGAAATCACCTATGTGAACGGCAGCCGCGAGGGGGCCACACACCAATGGCACAAAAACGGCAAGCCGAAGTTCGAGGGCACCTACCAGAACAACGAGCTGCAAGGCAAGGCCACCTGGTGGCTCGCCAACGGCAAGACCGACATGGAGGGCACACTGAAGGACGGCGAACAGGAAGGACTCTGGCGCTACTACTGGCGCACCAACGGTAAACTGGGTATCGAAGGCTCCTTCTCCCGCGGAAAAGAGAACGGACAATGGACCTACTACTACGAGACCGGCGAACGCTGGCGTCAGGGCAACTACCGCAACGGCAAGCGCGAAGGCGTGTGGACCACCCTGTACGAGAGCGGCAAGAAGCTGCACGAAGGCAGCTATATCAACGGCCTGGAAGAGGGCGAATGGGTGTCCTGGTACGAAGACGGAGCCGTCGACTATCGCGGCACCTTCAGCGCCGGGAAGAAAGAAGGCGAATGGCGCGGCCTGTACGACGACGGCTCGGTACGCTACGTGATGCACTACAGCGCCGACGAACGCAACGGCGAGGAGGTGCGCTACTACCCCAACGGCAAACTGGAGCTGCGCCAGAACTACGACAATGGCGAACTGGACGGCAAATACGAACGCTACAACGAAGCTGGCGGTCTGGTGGAGAAAGGCCAGTTCAAGAAAGGTGAGAAAGAAGGCAAGTGGGTGTGGTACGACAACGGCAAAGAAGCCTACAAGGCCAAGTTCAAAGCAGGGCAGAAAGCGAAATGAGACTGCTCCTGGCTTCCAAATCGCCCCGACGTCGACAGCTGCTGTCGGAGTTGGGGCTTCCCATTGACATAGTAAGTATCGACGTGGACGAGCATGTTGACCCCTCGCTGCCTGCCGCCCGGGTGGCGGAGCATCTGGCATGCAGAAAGTCGGATGCCTACCCCGTAGAGCTGTTGGAAGAGGGGCAGGTGCTGGTGACTGCCGACACCGTGGTGGTGCTGGACAACCATGTGCTGGGCAAGCCCGCCGACAGCGGCGAGGCCAAGCGCATGCTGCAGGGGCTCCGTGGGCGCAGCCATCAGGTCTACACCGGCGTGTGTCTGCGCACCCGTCAGCGGGCGATATCCTTCACGGAAGAGACAACCGTACACTTCACCCCCCTGACGGACGACGAGATAGACTACTACATAGAGCACTACAAGCCCTTCGACAAGGCCGGAGCCTATGGCATTCAAGAGTGGATAGGCATGGTGGGTATCAGCGGGATAGAGGGCTGTTTCTACAACGTCATGGGGTTGCCCGTGGCACAGCTGTACAACAAGTTGAAAGAACTCTAGCGTCTGACCGCCAGATAGAGGTTGTCGTCCAGGAAGAGGATGCCTTCGTCCAGCATGCGGCGCACCGTCGTCACCACCTCCGTGCGGCCCTGCCCTTCCAGCATCGCAGCCAACTCGTGGATAGGCATCCGGCGGCCCCCAGCCAACGCAGCCAGCACATCCTCGTCGACAGCTTCGATATCAGTCCGGCGGCGGCACACATCGCACCTGCCACAATCCACATCGACCGACTGCCCAAAATAGGCAAGCAACTGGCGCTGACGGCACACGTCGGTGCACGTGGCATACTGGCAGATGGCATCCAGACGGCGCCGGGCGGCTTGTTTCAGCTCCGTATAGTTGATATCGTTCAGGTAGATTTCGCCATCCGCCACGCGGTCGCAGAGAAAGATTATCTGCGGCTTCTCGGTGCGCGGATGGTACTCCAGTATATGCATGGCCTGCATCTGCTTCAGCCGTTCCACCACATCGTCGGGCTCCATCATGCAACGGTTTGCCACCTCCTCCTCGCGGATGGTCACCGGTTCCGTGAGCAAACCTGGATATAGCCGCAGGAGAGCCTGCAAAAGGTTCCCCAATGCCAAATGATTTATCTGGAACCGATACAGCTGTTCCCGGGTAGCCGGAATATAGAGTTTGGACGCCACCGACTCGCGGTCCGGAAGCGATATCAGCCCTTGTCGGTCCAGCAGGCGGCAACTGCTATAGAACTCACGCACCTTCATATTATATGTGGCACAAATATCCTCCAGTTCGAAGTCGAAACGGGAGTCGACTCCCGAACCGATTGGCAACTTATAGTAATTGCAGAGCGCACGGTAGGCATTGCGCACATATCGTAAATCGGGATAATCCGACTCGAAATCGGTGACAGACTTGCCGACATCAAACCTGTCGCAGATGAGCACAGCCTCGGATGGGCGTCCGTCGCGACCGGCACGGCCGGCTTCCTGGAAGTAGGCTTCCAGCGACTCGGGCAGGTCCAGGTGTATGACAAACCGCACGTCGGGCTTGTCGATACCCATGCCAAAAGCATTGGTAGCCACCATAATCTGACATTCGCCACGCATCCACTGCTGCTGTCGCCAGTCGCGTTCGGCAGTCTCCAGACCGGCATGGTAGAAGGTGGCCGGAACGCCCTCTGACACGAGGTAGCTGGCAATATCGCGCGTCAACCTGCGGCTACGGACGTAAACGATGCCGCACCCCTGGCAACGGCGAACCACATCCATCATGGCCTTCTTCTTTCGCTCAGTCTGAACAACACTATAGGTAAGATTGGGTCGCAGAAAACTGCCGCAAAATGTATGGCAGTCGTGCATCTGCAACAACCTGACAATATCTTTCTGCACCACATCGGTAGCTGTGGCCGTAAGGGCCAGCAACGGGGTGCCCGGCAACAATGGCCGTATCTCCGCTATCTGTAAATAGGGCGGCCGGAAATCATATCCCCACTGCGAGATGCAATGTGCCTCGTCTACCGCTATCAGGCCCACCTTCATCTTGCGCAGATGCTCTATGAAACGTCGCTGGCGCAGCCGTTCAGGCGACACATAGAGGAATTTGACCTGACCGGCTATGGCATTGTACAGTATGGCCGTCACCTCGTTCGAGCTCATGCCTGCCACAAGACAGGAGGCTTTCAGCTTGCGGTTGTTCAGCTGTTGCACCTGGTCTTTCATCAGTGCCACCAAGGGCGACACCACCAAACAAAGCCCCTCGCGCATCAGGGCAGGCAACTGGTAGCAGAGCGATTTGCCCCCTGCAGTAGGAAGCAGGGCCAACGTATCGTGGCCCTGCAATACTGAATCTATGATTTCCTCCTGCAAAGGGCGGAACGAATCGTAGCCCCAATAGCGCTTCAGGAGGCTTAGCTTATCAGGCATAAGGTGTGTTATCTCAACAGCGTGATATTGCCGCTCATCTGGGACAGATTATAGGTACCCGGCTTGCGGAAGTAGCAGACATAGACATAGGTACCCTGGGGACAGTCGGCGCCCTTGAAGGTGCCGTCCCACTCAAAGTCGGGATCATCCGACTCGAATATCAGTTCGCCACGGCGATTGTAGATATAGATATGGAAGTGCTGGTAGTGGTTGATACTGAAGAGGCGGAAACGCGAGTTGGCATCTTC
Organism: Bacteroidales bacterium; assembly: GCA_045576855.1. Lineage (GTDB taxonomy): Bacteria > Bacteroidota > Bacteroidia > Bacteroidales > P3 > Colimorpha. The sequence goes on from JAZNHG010000018.1 coordinate 18,669, forward strand.
GGAGTTGGGCGTGAATACATTGGGGAACCATGCCGTGTACAGGTTGACCGGAATGCTGAAAGGATAGATGGTCTGGCACCCCAACTCATTGGTCGTGGTCAGCGTGACCACGACAGAATCGACACCAGTAGCCTCGGTGAAGGTGTGCGTCACCTGATTGCCCATCACCTGTTCGCCACCGTCGAAGGTCCACATAGTCGAGACACTGTTGGAAGACGCGTCGGTAAGCGTCAGCGTGGGGTCGTCGGTATCCACAATTTCAGGATACAGACTCACCGCAGCTTCCGGATAGGGGAACACCGTCACCTGGGTTGTGAGCGGCGAGGCATCACAGATATTGTCGCCCGTACCGCCATGACCAATAAGGGTATAGGTGGTGCTCACCTGCGGCATCACACGCACCACTGCGTTGGTATCCTGACTGAGCAGCGAGCTGTCGACAGGAGACGACAGCCAGGTGTAGCTCATGGCATTGGAGCCGGTAAGCGTAACCACATCGCCCGGACAGATGCGTCCGTCGCTCGGCATCATCGACAGGCGGGGCTTCACCAGATAGGCATGTATGCTGTCCCATGCCACGCAGCCCTGCGGGCTGGTGACACGCACATAGTAGGTAGCCGTGTCGGCATAAGGGGCCACCGCCAGATGGTTGCCACTGGGTAGTCCACCCACGATTGCCGTGGGACTGAGCGACCACTCGTAGGTACACCCGCTCACACCGACAGCCGACACGGTGGCATCGGTCAGCGAACCCTGGCACACAATAGTGTCGCCCACCACGAGCAACTCGGGATGCAAAAAGACGCTCACGGTGTCGCGTATCGTATTTTCACACCAGATGGTATCAGACGTATTCACGGGGTTGAGGTAATAGAGGCCATTGCGCACCATCAACTCGATAGGTTCGACGCCATGAGTGAACGAGCGCACATACTGGCGGTTGCTTTCGCCCACGCCACTCACCGCTTCGGTCGGGTCCATAGGGCTGTCCTCGGCCTCGTCACGGAACCTCCACTCGCGGTAGGTCGACCCCGGGGTGGTGTCGGTCAACGTCACAGCATCGTCGTCGCACAGCACGCGACTCGAAAGGGTGAAGCCGCCACGTGGATTGGGCAGCGGGGTGATGGGATAGATGGCTTCCGAATAGCAGGTGGTGTCGATGGTGTTGGTACGCACTCGCACCCCCATCTGGTTGCCGTTATACTGGTAGTGCATGGCAGCACTGTCGCCCACGATGACGGTATCCGGATTGCCCAGACAGTTGGGATTGTTGTAGAAGGACCACGTGGTGGACGAAAGGTCGACCAGGTCGCTGACATCGCCGGGCACGTAGGAGGTATTCTTAAACTCCACATCGCCGCCGCAATACGACTGCTGGCGAATCTCCATCGTGGGTTTGGTGTTCTGCACGTTGACGTACAGGTGGGATTCGAAAGGCTTGTTGGGGTCGAGGGCCGATATCATGGTGCAGCGGAAGTTCTGCCAGTTACCCACCGAGTCGGGCGAGGCGGCTATGCCTGCTGTACCGGCCTCGTTGGGACGATAGGTGACCTCAAAGTCCTCGGCCTGCACACGGTACATATAGGCCGAATCCTCCTCGGTGCCCTCGTCGTCGGTCAGCTGACGGTAGGTGTAGTATGCTGGCGGACGGCCGGCCGAGGGCGACACGCCATACTCCGAGGCGTACCACACATAGTTGTCCAGACCGCGCGGAGCCGTGAGAGTGGTGACATTGCTCGAGATACCGGCGGGGCACCCGCTGGAGCTGATGGCCATCGGGCGGCACTCGCCACAGATGTAGGCATACGTGTAGTGCTGCGTCATGCAGCAGTCATTCACCATCACCTCGATGCGTACATCCTCACCCATAAAGTTCGACAGATTGAGCGATACCTTGGTCCAATCCTTGTAATACACCGAGCTATAGCCCGACCCTTGCTGATGCCAACCACCTTGACCGATAACCACGATGCCGTCGGGATGGGAAGTACTATAAGGCGTAGATGGCACCATATAGGCCAACGTATCACACTGAAGATTGCCAGTCGGGTTTGTACCCGTCGGACTGGCTTGTTTCCACACACCGGCAGCGTTTTGCTTCATCACTCGGATGATAAAAGTGGGGTCGCAATCTGTACCGTGTCCGGGAGCTTCCACAACGACAGAGTAATAAATGAAGAACATAGCGTTTTCGGGAGCCACATGCAAATTATAGAAGAGAGCTTCGGCATTGGGGGCGCCCGATGTGCGGCCGCAGGCATCGCCGATACGGATGCTACGGGTGAGCTGGGTGCTGTATTCCGGGTTGACGGTGTCGATATTGTTGAATTGCGTAGGGACAAAAGCCAGATTGTTGCCCGTCTGTGGGTCGCGGTTCACAGGATTGGAACCGACACGGGTAGTGGCAGTGTAGATAGCGAAGGCATTCTGCTGAGGAAAGCCTGTTGGAAATGTGGCGCAGTCACCACCGGTGCTCATCGTGTGCGTGGCCATCTGGGCAGCCGTAAGTGTGGTACCGCCAGTCCAATTAATGCCGGTATTACCCTGCGACACATTAGGCGTCACATAGCTACTCTTGTTTCCAATCTGAGCCGAGTAGTAGTTGCCGTACAACTGGTTGCCGGAGGTGAAACTCATCGGGTTGTTCCAACCGGGGCAGACCTCGGGGTTGTCCTGACTCCATATCTGCTGGGCCACAGCAGGACCCATAGAGAGCAACACTACGGACACCAGCGCCGCCGCGCAGTGCGAAAAAACAGACTTCAAACCGTTTGTCTTCATATTCATCTATTTTATTATCAACTCATTGCACACAATGCACCCACATTATACAATCAGCAAAAATAGCATTTTTTTGCATTATTTGCAACTTTTTTTCACTACTATAGATGCAAAAAGTGGCAATTTTGTTGTCATGCACCGTAATTTTTTTCCAAAAAAAAACGGAGGCACGCCTGATAGTGACGTGCCTCCGAGGTGAGTGTGTGCGTGTAGCAGACGCACGCTCAGCGATGATTATTTCTCCTCTTTCAGCTTCTGGAAGATGTCGAGATCGCCGAGGGTGGTCTTCTCCAGGTTGTCGTTGATCTGCTTCACCGTCTTCTTGGTGTTGCGCTCACGGCTGGTCTCGCTGGTCTCGCGGGCGCCGTCGTTGCCATCCTGGAAGGTGCGGGTGTGGCTGACGATGATTTTCTTCGACTCCTTGTTGAACTCGATGACCTTGAAGTCGAGGGTCTCACCCTGGCGGGCTTTGCTCTTGTCGGCCTTGTCGAGATGGCGCATGGGGGCGAAGGCTTCCACTTCGTAGGGCAGGATGACGGTGGCACCCTTGTCGTTCATGTTGACGATTTTGCCCTGATGCACGCTGCCAACGGTGAAGAGGCTCTCGTAGACATCCCAAGGATTGTCCTCGAGCTGCTTGTGGCCGAGGCTGAGGCGACGGTTTTCGGCATCGACTTCGAGGACCACGACGTCGATCTTCTCGCCGATCTTGGTGAACTCGGCGGGGTGTTTAATCTTCTTGCTCCAGCTGAGGTCGCTGATGTGGATCAGGCCGTCGACGCCCTCTTCGAGTTCGACGAAGATGCCGAAGTTGGTGAAGTTGCGCACGGTGGCGGTGTGTTTGCTGCCGACGGGATACTTCTCGGCGATGGCGAGCCAGGGGTCGGGCATGAGCTGGCGGATGCCGAGGCTCATCTTGCGGTTGTCGCGGTCGAGGGTGAGGATGACGGCCTCCACCTCGTCGCCGACCTTCAGGAAGTCCTGAGCGCTGCGCAGGTGCTGGCTCCAGCTCATCTCGCTGACGTGGATCAGGCCCTCGACGCCGGGCATGACCTCGACGAAGGCGCCGTAGTCGGCGATGACAACCACCTTGCCTTTGATGTGGTCACCCTCCTTGAGGTTGGGATCGAGAGCGTCCCAAGGATGAGGAGTGAGCTGCTTGAGACCGAGGGCGATGCGGCGCTTGGTCTCGTCGAAGTCGAGGATGACGACGTTGATCTTCTGGTCGAGCTGGACCACCTCGCTGGGATGGCTGATGCGGCCCCAGCTGAGGTCGGTGATGTGAATCAGACCGTCCACACCGCCCAGGTCGACGAAGACGCCGTAGCTGGTGATATTCTTCACCACGCCCTCAAGCACCTGACCCTTCTCGAGGTGGCTGATAATCTCGGCCTTCTGGGCTTCGATCTCGTCCTCGATGAGAGCCTTGTGGCTGACGACGACATTCTTGTATTCATGATTGATTTTCACCACCTTGAACTCCATCTGCTTGTCGACATAGACGTCGTAGTCGCGGATGGGCTTGACGTCGATCTGGCTGCCGGGGAGGAAGGCTTCGATATTCTCGAACACGGTGACGATGAGACCACCCTTGGTGCGGCTCTTGACGTAGCCAGTGATAATCTCCTGGTTGTTGTAAGCCTCGTTGACGCGGTCCCACGACTTCAGGATGCGAGCCTTCTTGTGGCTGAGCATCAGCTGGCCGTTGGCATCCTCCTGGCTCTCGACGTAGACTTCGATCTTGTCGCCGGGTTTCAGGTCGGGGTTGTAGCGCAGTTCGCCGGCGGGGATGACGCCGTCGCTCTTGGCGCCCACGTTCACCACGGCCTCGCGGTCGTTGATGGCCACGATGGTGCCCTCGATGACTTCCTGTTCGGTGAAGGCGTTGAAGCTCTGCTCATAGGCGTCGTTCTTCTCGCCGCTTTCCTGTTGTTTGATTTTGCCGGCTTTCTCGTCGATGGCATTCCAGTCGAAATCGGCCAGCGGTTGTACGTTCTTGTAGTCCATTATGTATGGATTCTGTTGGGTTGTGTGCCCCTGTCCGGCACGGTTTGACTTATATTTATTCGTATAACTCCCTGTCCGACAGCCTGCTGACAGGTGGCAGCGCGGCAGAAAGCAGATGCAAAGATACAACTTTTTTTCAAACTGCGGGCAATTATTTTTATAAATATGCCTACTATTTACTCCCGGCGGCGGTCGGCATCCCTGTTTGTCGTAAAATAAAACGCCGCCTGTTGTGACGCGAAAAAACACCTTTGTAACCCACTGAACCTCAGGCCCCCAACCTACCATCGACTTACCAACGACTTACCAACGACTTACCAACGACTTACCAACACCTACTATAGTAGTAGTTGATAAGCAGTTAGCCAGTCGAGCGGAGGCCGGTTGCAGGTCGTTGTCC
>JAZNHG010000019.1:0-12377 GCA_045576855.1 Bacteroidales bacterium
GCCCCCGGGACCCCTCCCGGGCATTCCCGTTTCTATCATGGCTCCCCGCCCGTTCCCGTCGCGGACTGCGCCGCCGGAGCACCCTGCGCATCGGCAGCTCCGACCGTTGCAGAGCCGTGCGAGTAAGTATAATCCACAGTGGTTCTATTATTTGTATCATTCTCCACCGCCGTGTTCTCCTCGTCCTCCCAGCCGATGAAGCAGGTGGCAGAGCCGACACCCTTGTCGTCCTGGACAAAGCCGTAGAGCAGCAGCTCGCGTCCGACGAAGGTCTCGGGCAGCATCAGGCGCACCACGCGGTCGCGGCGGTAGACCGGCGCCGCCAGCAGACCGTCCTGCAACTCAGGGCAGTAGACGTACAGATACACGTAGTCGTGCGGACGGCTGAGCCGTGCGCCGCCGTTGCGGTCGAAGCTGACGGTCAGCACGTTGCGCTCGTCGACCGAGGGCGTTCCAAAAACCACCGGCGCCACGGGCCCCTCGCTCAGCGAGAGACGGCGCCAGTCCACCACGAACTGTCCGTCGCGCATGTCGAAGCAGGGCTGGTTCGCGGAGACGAAGACGTTGTAGGCCGTCATGCCGTGCTCGCGTGCGATGGCGGTAAAACCCTGAGCGACAGCCATGCGCATGGCTGCGGCGAGCTGCACCGATGCCTTGAAGCGGTTGCGGCAGCGCATCTGCGCCTCGGTGCGGGGATTGCGAACATACTCCGGACGGCTCCGGAGGACCCAGATGCCGTTCCAGCGGTAGCCGACGGCGGGCCCCAGCTTGCCGCTGAAGCCGCCCATGTAACTTCCATATTGTTTGGCCATAGTGAATAGATTTTGGTTGGTTGTACAAATAATCGAAATCGGTATAACAAGCGGACATCGAGGGCATTGCCAGGGGTCGGCGAGGCAGATGCGCCGCATGTACCACTAACCATAACGTAACATACGCCTAATTATTGCCTACCCGGGTAGAGGAAGGGTAGGGGAATGGTAGAGAAATAGTAGGCGATGAGTAGGAGAATACTCTGCTTTGACCTCAGTTTGTGTGCCTTGCGGGGTGGTGTCTCCTGCTCGCTGCGCTCGCGAGATCTTGTGGATCTTGTAGATTGTCGGGGTGCCGGGTCGGGGGGCTCCTGCTCGCTGCGCTCGCGAAATCTGGTAAATCTTATAAATTATTCCGCCTGCGGCGGGTGGGGATTCTATGGATTAATGGATTACAGCCTGCTGGGGCTGGGAGTGTCGCCTGCTCGCTGGGGTGGCAAAAGCCGGGGCGTCTGTTGATGCGGGAACAAAAAGAAAAGGGGAGCGTGTGGCGCGCTCCCCTTTGTGGATGTCAGTAAGGTTGAATGTAATTAGAATCCGGGTTTGCCGAGCAGGTGGAACATGTTGCGCTTGTAGGCTTCTACACCGGGCTGGTCGAAGGGGTTGACTCCCAGTGTGTAGCCGCTCACGCCGCAGGCAAATTCGAAGAAGTAGATGAGTTGCCCGAGGGTGTATTCATCTATCTTGTTTACAGTGAGTTCCACTACCGGTACCCCACCATCGACATGTGCTTGAATGGTACCTTGGGCTGCACAGTCGTTTATCTCGGTTAAAGTCTTGCAAGTAAGATAGTTGATGCCGTCCAGATTGCGCTCGTCGGTGGGTACGGCGACGGTGGCGTTGGGGCGTTGCACGCGAAGCATCGTCTCCATCATCAGGCGTTCGCCGTCCTGTACGTATTGTCCCATCGAGTGCAGGTCGGTCGTAATACTCAGGCTGTGAGGCAGCAGTCCTTTGTGTTGCTTGCCTTCGCTTTCGCCGTAGAGCTGCTTCCACCATTCTGCCAGATAGCGTAGGTTGGGCTGGCAGCTGACAAGTATTTCGACCTTGGTGCCGCGACGGTATATTGCATTGCGCACGGCGGCATAGAGCAGGGCCGGGTTACTCTCCAAGGTGTTGTTTTCAAGACATATAGTGCGCATGTCGCGTGCACCCTGCAGCAGCTTGTCGATGTCGAAGCCAGCCATTGCGATGGGGAAAAGTCCGACGGGGGTGAGCACCGAGAATCGGCCGCCGACGTTGTCGGGTATGACGTAGGCCGGGTAGCCTTCCTGCGAGGCGATGTCGTGCAGGGCTCCGCGTCGGGCGTCGGTGATGGCGACGATGCGCTGGGCGGCTTCGGCTTTTCCGTATTTCTTTTCGAGGTGGGCCTTGACGATGCGGAAAGCTACGGCGGGTTCAGTGGTGGTGCCGCTCTTCGATATGACGCATACGCTGTAGTCTTCATGGTCCAGCAGCTCAAGCAGTTGGTGGTAATAGTCCTCGCCCAGGGTGTGGCCGGCATAGACAATGTATGGTTTGGGTCCGCGGACCATAGCGGCGTATTCGGATTGCAGTGCCTCGATGACCATGCGTGCGCCGAGGTAGGAGCCTCCGATGCCCACGACCACGAGCAGGCGGCTTTTGGCTGAGAGGCGTTCCACGTCGGTTTTGAGGCGTGTCAGCTCATGGGCATCGGTTTCAGCGGGCAGGTTCACCCAACCCAGATAGTCGTTCCCGGGAGCGTCGCCCTTCAGCAGGTGCTCTTTGGCTGCCAGCACCTCTGGCAACAGAGCGGATATCTCATCGGTTGATACATAGTTGAGTACATGCTCAACATTCACTTTTAATGCTTCCATTTTATTGTTTTTTGTTGATAAATTGTTCATTTTGCGTAACGAAAAATCGCCGTTTGCTAATTTTTTTTCATCTGTAACTTCTAGATTTTGACCGATTAACGGAAAAAAATAAAAAATATTTTTCATGTATAGAAAAAATGTTGTATTTTTGCACCAAATTATGACCGAAAGGAACTAATGGCAAATTAAAAGATATTAATAACTTAAAATCATTAATGATATGCTGAAAAAATTAATCAAGATGGGCGTTGTGATGTCGCTTCTGATGACTTCCGTCAGCGCCCTTGCACAAGAGAAGAACGAGTATCCTCGTTACAGTTTCGGTAGCAACTGGTCTCTGGGTATCGCCCTCGATTTCGACTGGGAGGCCCAGCAACACGGTGGCGGCCTGATCGATGGTTGGAGAAAATCCACCAATGCCGGTGTCGACATCTTCGGTATGAAGAAGCTCCACCACGCTTTCGATCTCCGCATCCGCGCCCACGTCCCCACCCTTTGGAGAGGTATGCTGGACAATGCTGATGCCGAAGGCAACAGCTACTACATGGCCCGCTACACCACCATCACTGGTGAGCTGATGTGGTCCCTCAGCAACGCTATCCACGGCTACGATCCCGAGCGCCGCTGGAGCGCCCCCTATTTCTTCGTGGGTGCCGGTGCTGCTATCGCCAACTGGTTTATCGACAAGGAGCAGTTCGAGGGCACGCACTATGCCGAGAAGGACATGGGTCATGTGATTCCCGTGTTGACCGCCGGTATTGGTGCCAGCTACAACTTCACCGAGAAGAGCACTGCCTTCATCGAGCTCGAACTCAATGCCAACGACATTCCCAATCTGATCGAGCAGAAGTGGGCTGACCTCGGTATGGTCCACGCCGATGCTCGTCTTGGCTACATCTTCAACTTCGGTCTGACCGAGGCTGACAAGGCCATCGCTTCGCAGAAGAGCATGCTCACCCAGGAGAACTTCGGTGCTCTGAACACCCAGGTTGCCGCCCTCGAGCAGCAGGTTGCCAACAACCGCAACAACGAGAAGAAACTCCAGAACCGCATTGCCGAGCTGGAGAAACAGCTTGCTGACGCCCTTGCCAACCAGAACAACAAGGTCAACAGCGCCGCCGCCGACAGCCTCCAGAACGTCATCAACCAGATCAAGGCCGACCAGATCAACTACTATGCTATGCCCTTCTCGGTGCAGTATGGTGTTGACGAGTGGCAGGTCAGCGACGAGGAGATGGACAAAGTCAAAGCCGTCGCCCGCGTGATGAAAGACAACTCGAACGTGAAGATCAAAGTGGTTGGCTTCGCCGACTACACTGGCAGCGATGCCTACAACATGAAGCTCTCCGAGCGTCGTGCTAACGAGATCAAGCGCCTCCTCACCAAGAAATATGGTATTGCTGAGGACCGCGTCGAGGTCGACTTCAAGGGTAAGAGCGCTCCCTTCGGTGATGCCCAGTACGCCATCAACCGTCGCGTCAGCTTCTACCGCGTGATTGACTAATCGAACAATACTCGATAGATTGATAGAGGGCTCTCAAACGAGAGCCCTCTATTATTGTATTATATGTATTAGAAAAGGATTGTTACTCGGAGAGGATGCGGTATTCCACGCGGCGGTTGTTCTGTCGGCCTTCGGGTGTGGCGTTGGTGTCTATCGGGAGATTCTTGCCATAACCCTTCCATCTCAGCCGGCCGGCGTCGATGCCATTGGCAATCAAGTAGTCGGCCACTGCTTTGGCGCGTGCGTTGGAGAGGATGCGGTTGCGCTCCACAGTGCCTTGGTTGTCCGTATGGCCGCGTAGTTCAATCTTGATTGTCGGGTATGTGTTGAGCAGTTCAATCAGGCGGTACAAGTCGTTGTAGGACTGAGGCAGCAGCACACTCTCGTCGGTATTGAAGAGTACATTGCGGAGTGTGATGGTTTCGCCCTTCTTGGGTGCTGCTATGGTGTCGGTTGCTTGCTGCTCGGTCTCGCAGTCGAGGCATACCACAGATACATCGTCAATATAGTAGTAGGCTCCGGAGAGGACTGCATTGTCGGCATGAGTTTCTACTACGGTGGAATGATTGAATGAGTTGAAGTTGCCGATAGTCAGGTATTTTTCGCCCCCTTCGGCGGTAAATTCGCCGCTAATCCGGTACCATTGGTCCATATAGATGATAACATATCTGGACGGATTGGCCACTTGGGGTTTGTAGTAAGTGGCGATGACCTGTGTTTGACCATTGCCCAGGTCGGTGGATTCGTTGTGCATCAGGATGTTCCATGTGGTGTCGCTGATGCGGTCAGGAGTGAACAGGGCTCCAAGCGTGGCGATGGCATTGGGCGATTTGTCGGCCAGGCTGGCCCAGAAGCTGACCTGGTAGCGATGTCCGGCTTTCAGTGGTTCCTTGAGTTCAGTCTGCAGATACTCGCGGTAGTTCTCCTTCGAGCAGTAGATGCCGCAGTAGGCTTGGCCGGTGTGAGGCTCTTGGACGCCTATTTTGTTGTGGGGTGTCATACATTCGCGGCCTCCGCAGGAGTGGAAGTAGTCGCTGCTGCCTTTGGTAGGTTGCCACCAGGCATCGACACCGGTCATGATGCCAAGGGCGTCGATACGTTGCGGACAGATGGTGTGCTCCTCGAATGAGGGGTTATATACCATGTTATCAGTGCTCTGTGCCTGTAGCTGTCCACATTGCCATAGGGCCAGGAGACTGATGAGAGGTAGCCATAGTTTTTTCATATAATGTTGATTGTGTGGGTGATGCTTTGCCAGAGCAGTTGCGATGTGCGGTCCCAGCTGAACTTCTCGCGCTGAAGACGTCCTTTGGCTATTAGGGATTCGCGCAGGTGGGCGTCACGCAACTGGTTGATAGCATGTGCTATATCGTCGGGGCTGGAGGGGTCGATATAGAGTGCTGCATCGCCTCCTACCTCGGGCATGGAGGTGGTGCGAGAGGCTATAATGGCGGTCTCGGCATACATGGCTTCCAGGATGGGGATGCCAAATCCCTCGAAGTAAGACGGATAGACCAGTGCTTCGGAGGCCGAAAGCAGTGCGGCCAGGTCATGTGGTTCCACGTGGCCCGGCATCAGTACATCGTCCTTGTGGTGCATGCCGTTGTAGGCGTCGGCCAGTTCGTCCTGCCACCATACGCGGTTGCCTACCACGATGAGTTTCAGGTCGCTGGCGTACTCTTCCTTTACTTTGTCGAAAGCAAGCAGGAGGTTGGCCAGGTTTTTGCGCTTGAGTATGGTGCTGATGAAGATGAGGTAGGGGTGGCCATCGGTGAAACGGCGTCGCACGGCGTCCTTTTCCTCGGCCGAGTGTGGTCGATAGCCGTCGTGGGCTCCGTCGTACACTACGTCAATCTTTTTGGTGTCAATATGATATGTGGCGGCGATGTCCTGTTTTGAATATTCCGACACGGTGGCGATTCGCGTGGAGCGACGGGCGAAGCGGGGGAAGAAATGGGTCATGTAGCGCTGGTGCGAGGGGCGCAGGTTGTCGGGTGCATGCTCGAAGTTGATGTCGTGGATGACGGAGAGGGTGGGTACGCGGGAGTGGAGTGGCATGAAGCCATCGGGGGTGAGGTAAAGGTCGGCGTGCAGGCGCTTAAGAGTCATGGAAACAGCGAGTTCGAAGAATATCCACCACAGCACGGGGTGGCGTGCGGGCGGGGCAAGCACGACGGGGATGGCATTGTCGGCGAAGTGGAATTGGCGCGGGGGCCGGCGGTCGAAGAGCAGATAGAAGGTGTGCTCGGGATGTGCCATGACGAGCCGTCGGGTGGTCTCGTAGGTGAACCAACCGATGCCGTCCATCTTGCCGGGGACGAGCAGCCGGGTGTTGACGGCGATGCGCATATCAGTGTCGCTTGATGGTTTCGTCGATTACGCGGGGGAAGTGTTCCTTCTCGAGCAGGTGGATTTTGGCGGCCAGGGTGTCGGGCGTGTCGTCGGGTGTGACGGTGCAGCGTGCCTGAAACAGTGTGGTGCCGCGGTCGTAGTGGTTGTCGACGATATGGATGGTGATGCCGCTTTCGCGCTCGCCGGCGGCGACGACGGCTTCGTGCACATGGTGGCCGTACATGCCGCGTCCACCGTATTTGGGCAGTAGGGCGGGGTGGATGTTGATGATGCGGTTGGGGTAGGCGGCCAGTATGTCGTCGGGCACCAGCCAGAGGAATCCGGCCAGGATGACCCAGTCGGCGTGTTTTTCCTGCAGGTATCGGAGTACGGCGCCGTTGTCGTAGAAGTCGGCACGACCGAAATAGTGGGACTCGATGCCCAGGTTTTTGGCGCGCTGGGCGATGTAGGCGTCGCGCTTATTATATATGATACACGCGATTTCGACGTCGGAACGGCCGGCGAAGTATTCGCTGATTTGTTGTGCGTTGGTGCCATTGCCGGAGCCCAGTATGGCCAATCGGATTGGGGTGTTCATAGGTGGTGGTATTGATTCGTTTCGAAATGCAAAGATACGTTTTTATTCTCAAGCGTGGAGAAAAAAAATTGCCGTCGGCAGATAAAACGAACCCGGCGGCGGGCGAATGGGTTGATGGAGTGTGTATTATGGGCTGAATGGTGGTATGGAGGCAAGCAAGCCGTCGGCAGACGGGTACGAGCCCACGTTCATCTACCCGTTTTGGAGGCTCCCGAAATGTTAAAATGGTAGGATGGTGGTAGGATGGTGGTAGGTTGATGGTACGTTGGTGGTAGGATGACCCTTGTTAGGGCGGAGGGTGGCGTAATGATGAATGATGAATGTAGAATGATGAATTCCAGTTAACTACATACTCTACACCGCCAACCGAACACTGAGCACTGCTCACTGAACACTGAACGCTACCAGCTACCAACCCACACCCTCTCAACGTTCATTTGGATTTTGCAAATAAATTTGGTGCAGAACGGTGTTTTTTTCCGTCCGTCGCAGCCTTTGGCATGAAGATGACACGGTTACGCACGGCCTGCATGGCAGTCGACGGCCGGTGGAAGCGACCGCGTAGGGCTGCCGAAAAGCGGGTGCCGAAGATGCGAAAAACGGGTGAAAATAAATTCGTATGGGGTAAAAAACATGGGAAAAACACAATGTTTCGTTAAAAAAAATTAAAATTTATAATATTTTGTATCAATTGCTTATGGTTTAGAGTAGGGTTGGGAAATGTTAAATATTGTTGTTGTATCAGAAATTTTTCGTTTCTTTGCAGCCAGTTTTTAACATTAAAAATAGAAGAAAATGTCAGAAATTGCTACTAAAGTTGTCAGTATCATCACCGACAAACTGGGTGTTGAAGAAAGTCAGGTTGTGCCCGAGGCCAGCTTCACCAACGATCTTGGCGCTGATTCGCTTGACACCGTCGAGCTGATCATGGAGCTTGAGAAGGAATTCGACCTCTCCATTCCCGACGAGGAAGCCGAGAAGATTGTTACTGTTGGCGACGCCATCGCTTTCATCGAGAACAACAAGAAGTAAAAAGACTTCACTGTGTGTGGACGTTGAAGCGACGGACATGTCCGGGCTTCAACGTCTTTTGTTTTTTGGAATAACGTCGTCCAACCCGTTATGGAGTTGAAAAGAGTTGTTGTCACCGGACTCGGCGCGCTGACCCCGGTGGGTAACGATGTCCCTGCCTTATGGGACTCGCTGGTTGCCGGTGTGAGTGGTGGCGGACCCATCACCCGTTTTGATGCTGCTAAGTTTCGAACCCGTATTGCTGCAGAACTGAAGGGGTTCGACCCATTGAACTATTTCGACCGCAAGGAGATGCGCCTGCTTGACGGCTATACTGTCTATGGTCTGGTGGTCGTAGACGAGGCGCTGCGCGACGCCGGCCTGACCGACGAGAATATCGACAAGACCCGCATGGGTGTCGTCTGGGGTTCGGGCATGGGCGGAGTCACCAGTCTGCAGGACGAGATAATCGAATATGCCCAGCATGACCGCACACCGCGCTTCAGTCCCTACTGGGTGCCGAAGGTCATTATCGACATCTGCGCCGGACAGATAGCCATACGCCACGGCCTGCGAGGCCCCAACTATTGCACGGCGGCGGCCTGTGCCTCCAGTGCGGCGGCCATCAGCGATGCCTTCAACCTTATCCGTCTGGGCAAGGCTGATGCCATGATAGCCGGCGGCAGCGAATGTGCTGTGATAGAGGCCGGCATAGGCGGTTTCGGCAATATGCGCGCCCTCTCTACCCGCAACGACGACCCGCAGACGGCCTCGCGCCCCTTCGACAAGGACCGCGACGGATTCCTGCTGGGCGAGGGTGCCGGCACGTTGGTGCTCGAAGAGCTGGAGCATGCCCTTGCGCGCGGCGCGAAAATCTATGCCGAGGTGACAGGTGCCGGCCTTTCGGCCGATGCCTACCACATCACTGCCTCGCATCCCGACGGGCTGGGCGTAATCAATGCTATGCGTCAGGCGGTCGAGGAGTCGGGCATGCAGCTCGAGGATGTGGACCACATCAACACCCACGGCACCTCCACTCCCATCGGCGACATATCGGAGCCCAAGGCCATCGTCGGCCTCTTCGGCGAGCATGCCTACCATATCGGAATCAACAGCACCAAGTCCATGACGGGCCATCTGCTGGGTGCAGCCGGTGCGGTGGAGAGCATTGCCACCATTCTGACCATCAAAAACGGCATCATACCGCCGACCATCAACCACTTCACAGACGACCCCGACATCCCGGCGCTCGACTTCACCTTCAACAAGGCCCGCCGCCGCGATGTGCGGTTTGCCCTGAGCAACGCCTTCGGATTCGGTGGACACAACGTCTGTCTGGCTTTCAGAAAGTACTAGCCATGTCTCTCTTTGCCCGCAGGAAGGAAAGCCCCGAGTTCTACCGTTTCTTCAAGAACGTGTTGGGCTTCTGTCCGCGCCGCACGGAGTTGTACCATATTGCCCTCACTCATCGCTCGTCGTCGTCGGTCGACCACGGTCACCGAATCAACAACGAGCGGTTGGAGTATCTGGGCGACGCTGTGTTGGGCTCCATCGTGGCGGAGTATCTCTACCGCAAATATCCCATGAAGGGCGAGGGCTTCCTGACGGAGATGCGCTCCAAGATAGTCAGCCGCAAGAGTCTGGGCACCCTGGCGCGGAAGATAGGCTTGCCCGAACTTGTGGAGCACCAGCGCGGACAGGAGGGCTCGTTCAAGAGCCTTGGGGGCGATGCCTTCGAGGCACTCATCGGTGCCGTATATCTGGAAAAGGGCTTCCGCTTCACGCGGCGGTTTGTTATAGACAAGCTGCTCTGCACCTACCTCGACATCGACCAGTTGGCACAGACCGACTGGAACTTCAAGGGCAAGCTCATAGACTGGGGCCAGAAGAACCGCAAGAAGGTCACCTTCGAGGTGGTGCGCACCATCATGCGCGACCGTGACGGGCGCCGCGAATACGAGTGCCGCGTCAATATCGGAGGCCAGCCCCAGCAGTCGGCCATCGGCTACACCATCAAGAGCGCCGAACAACTGGCCGCCGAGAAGACCTACAAGGCCATCGTGGCCGCCGCCGCAGAGGGCCAAAATAATTCTGCGTCTGTACAATAAATTGTCCGGTTTGCAGTTATGAAAGAAAAATACTGCAAACTATGGATATCAATACTCTTAACATCGACGAGAGCGCCAAGCTGAATGCCCAGGCATGGCTTGACGGCGAATATGACGAGGCCAGCAAACAGGCTATACGCGACATGGCGGAGCAGAACCCGCAGGAGCTCAACGAGAGCTTCTACCGCCATCTGGAGTTCGGCACCGGCGGTCTGCGCGGCATCATGGGCGTGGGCACCAACCGCATGAACCGCTACACGGTGGCTATGGCCACCCAGGGCTTGGCCAACTATGTGAAAGCACAGTTTGCCGACGAGAGCGAGCTGCGCGCCGCCGTGAGCCACGACAGCCGCAACCACAGCCGCGAGTTTGCCGAGATTACCGCCTCGGTGCTGGCCGCCAACGGCTTCAAGGTCTACCTCTTCGACGGTATGCGCCCCACGCCGGAGCTGAGCTTCGCCGTGCGCCACTTCCACTGCCACACGGGCGTGATGGTCACCGCCAGCCACAACCCCAAGGAGTACAACGGTTACAAAGCATACTGGAGCGACGGCTGCCAGCTCACCGCTCCGCACGACACCGCCGTCATCGACGAGGTGCTGAAAATAAAAGCCGTCTCCGACGTCAAGATGAAGGGCGGCGAGCAGAACATAGTCACCATCGGCGAAGAGGTCGACAGGGTGTACCTTGCCCGCGTGGAGCAGAACGCCCTGAACCCCGAGGTCATACGCAAGCACCATGACGTGAAGATAGTGTACACGCCGCTGCACGGCACAGGCATCGTCCTCATCCCGCGCATGCTGAAGCAACTGGGCTTCACCAACGTGAACGTGGTGGAGGCACAGGCCGTGCCCGACGGCAATTTCCCCACCACCCCCAGCCCCAACCCCGAGGAGAAACCGGCTATGAAGATGGCCGTCGACCTGGCCCGGCAGATAGATGCCGACATCGTCTTCGCCAGCGACCCCGACGCCGACCGCGTGGGTGTGGCTGTGAAGCGCCCCGACGGCGAGTGGATGCTCCTGAACGGCAACCAGACCATGAGCGTGCTCTTCTACTACATTGTGAAGCAGTGGCAGGAGAAGCAGCTGCTCAGCGGCAACGAATACATGGTGAAGACCATCGTCACCAGCGAGCTGCCGGCCGACATAGCCACCCGTGCCGGCATCAAGATATACGATGTGCTGACGGGCTTCAAGTTCATCGGAGGCAAGATACGCGAGCTGGAGGGCGTGGAGACCTTCATCGCCGGCGGCGAGGAGAGCTACGGCTACATGATAGGCGACTTTGTGCGCGACAAGGACGCCGTCAGCGCCTGCTCGATGATTGCCGAAATCGCGGCCTGGGCGCTGGAGCAGGGCAAGACCTTCTTCGACGTGCTGGTGGACATCTACCGCCAGTATGGCTTCTACAAGGAGGGTCTGGTCAGCGTGGTGCGCAAGGGCAAGGCCGGCGCCGAGGAGATACAGCAGATGATGCGCGACTACCGCAACAACCCCCCGCAGGAGATTGACGGCGAGCGCGTGGTCTGCATCAAGGACTACCAGTGCCTGGAGAGCCGCGACCTGCTGACCGGCAAGGTGACCAAAATCGACCTGCCGAAGAGCAACGTGCTGCAGTTCTTCACCGACAAGGGCAACAAGATAACCGTGCGCCCCAGCGGCACCGAGCCCAAAATCAAGTACTACTTCTCGGTCAAGGCCGACCTCTGCTGCAAGGAGTGCTTCGACCAGACCAACGACGCCCTCGACGCCAAGATAGAGAGCATCAAACACAGTATGAAACTGGTGTAGGGAAATTTGCTCTGTTGAATCATTGAGAAGTACATAAACAATAGAGAGAGGCATGCGCCCAGGTGCATGCCGCTTTTCTGTATCGACAGAATTTAACCGCTGTCGGAAAAAAGGTCCGGCGGTGCAAATTGCATCGTGTGCGACCTAAAAAAACCGCCCTTCGGCAGGCGTGCCGACGGCGGCTTTTCCGGGCTCGCGGCCGACGCGGCCTGTGGACGGCGGGAAATGCAGATGTGGCTGAAAACCAACCAGATAGACCATGTTGGGTATAACAGCCTGCAAATCAGGGGCAACGGGCTGTCTGGTCCGTGTCCCCTCCGTGTCATGTCCGAGTCCGGTCCGAGTCCCCTCCGACGGCCGTCGGAGGGGACTCGGCAGTGGG
>JAZNHG010000020.1:0-1585 GCA_045576855.1 Bacteroidales bacterium
CACGGTGACGTGGGACGACATGGCCAACTACACCAGCGTGCTGCTGCGCTACGGCCCGTTCGGGGTGGCGGAGTCGCAGTGGACGGTGGAGGACGTGACGGGCAGCTCGCTGTACACGCTGACGGGCCTCAACCCGGACTACACCTACGGGGTGAGTCTGAAGGTGGAGTGCGAGAAGAAGGTGCAGGACTGGTCGTCGCCGGTGTACTTCCGCCAGGGCGACACCACTGGTGGCGGCGAACCGGGCACCGGCGTGGAACAGGCGACGGCGCTGTCGGGGCTGACCAGCCTCTCGCCCAACCCCGCGCGCGACGGGTTCCGAGTGACGCCGAGCTTCGGCCTGCGGCGCATAGAGATGCACGACCTGCAGGGGGTGCTGGTGTACAGCGAGCCGAAGCTGGGCCACGAGGCGGAGGTGCGTACGCACGAGCTGCTGCCGGGCACCTACATCGTGACCGTCTGCACCGAAGGCGGCACCACCCACAAGCGCCTGCTGATAGCCCGCTGACGAAAGAAAGACAAACGCAACGCAATATGAAACACAAAGTATTGGCAATGGCAGCCCTGCTGCTGGTCGTCGGCGGAGCGCGGGCGCAGTATTCGGACCTGTACTACCACCGCACGGGCGACACCATCGAGTGGCGGTCGGAGATAGGCTACTACGACTGGTGGCCGTTCGAGTATCTCTACGAGAACAATTTGCCCATTCTCTCTCCCGCTGGGAGAAATCATGACTGCTTTAGCTATTCGATGTGGGCGCCCCGCCCCGGCGATACGCTGGAGTCGCTGCAGCGCTACTACACGCCGACGCCGCTGCGTGTAGTGGGCCTGGCCGGCAGCTGCGTGAGAGGGCATGGACCTAACCCGCAATACAATCTCGACACCGATGCCGTGAAGGATTACTTTGTCCTCTACGACGCGCAGCCCGACAGCTTTCCGCTGCTGGGCAGGCTGGAGTGGAATCCGCTCGACGCCCACCGCACGCTCTATCTGGGGAGGCATATCCCGCTGCATGTCCCTGCTCCCGGACAGGACACCTGTTGCGTCTACAGTCCCGGCGTTGCCTACCTCCCTATATATGAGTACTACTTCGACTCGGCCATCACGGTCAGCGATTCGTTCTATGTCGGATTCACATTCAATGCCATTGGCACCACCAGTCTGTCGACGGAGTACTATGCTTTTGCAAGCTGGCAGGAAGGTAATCGTCCCTGCAATGAGATTCAACTTCCCCTCCCTGGTTGCGGCCTCATAACCAGCCTGTACAAATCCAGAAGTGGCGGCACCGACGGCCAGAATACCTGGACATTTGCCGAGGCGCCGTGGTACTGGTCCAGCGGTTGGCCATATACGTTCTATTTTTCGATAGTCTACCCGCTGATCGAGGTGGATACGACGGTGCCGCCGCAGAGCCTGTGCCTGCCGGTGGCCAATGTGGAGGTGGCCGTGGGCGACTCGGTGGCCACGGTGACGTGGGACGACATGGCCAACTACACCAGCGTGCTGCTGCGCTACGGCCCGTTCGGGGTGGCGGAGTCGCAGTGGACGGTGGAGGACGTGACGGGCAGCTCGCTGTACACGCTGA
>JAZNHG010000021.1:0-85473 GCA_045576855.1 Bacteroidales bacterium
GGCTCATACTTTTCCCGGGTGGAATATTTCTGCGAGGAAAAATCGACCATGGTCTGCAGATCTATTGTCCGGACTATCGTGGAATATGGATATGCGGGAAGTTGGGTGTTCTGATTATCAACATATGCCACAGACAAAAAAACGGTTATTCACATTAGCCGCGTACACCGCGCCGGTGATTGCATCCACCATGGAAGGGTAACTATGCACCGTCTGGAATATGGTTGAATTCACCACCGAATCTTTTCTTGCCAGTCTGATGTGCAACGGGTTCGACGCCACATCTCCATAGCGGCCTACAAACGCCAGCACCGAGCCGCAATCCACCACGTCGTAAAGCGCTTCCATGTTCTGTAGCGAAGGGAAACTCATCCATGCTATGTCATATGTCGGGGCGGTCGCTAAAGCATCATCAAAATTGACCACCACATTTTGTCCGCTCGCCACACTGCCTATCGCCACAACCGACACCCCTCCGGTGGCATTTGGATACACCACCATCTTCCTTAAGCTTTGAGCCATCGAGCACTTGACCACACGGATATTTACAGGATTTGGCGCAAACATGGCTGCCAACGGGTAATAGGCGATATACCCATAGTAGGGTGCGCCCACCGTATCCGGATCCCGGAAACTCCCACAGAACACGACTGTTCCGTTGATTGTCTTTATGTCCAATATGTATGATTTTCGTTTTATACTGTCGAAATAATAGGTTGGCAATACCGGTGACACTCCCGCCGGAGCATTGAAGAACTGCTGGTAGTCCTGGCACCAAATCTGATACCTCCCCATGCTGTTCTGCACCGACACCACATAGCGGTCGTTGTAGCTTGAGGCACGCGTCGCGTCCATCGTCTGTGGCGACAACCCCAGTTCTTGCGAATACAATGTCGTGCGCTGTTGCGCCGCAAGCGGCAGGGCGGCCATCGTGACGGCCACGACAATCCATCTTGCCTTTTTTTAAGTCTTTGTTCAAATTTTCGATTTTATTATAAGTTTTTTGCATCTGGATAACGGATAAAAAGATTTATTATTGTATTCGGCGGTGCAAAAAAACAAAAAAAATGCCGCCCGCGGCCGTCCCCGTGTCACTGCGACGGGGCCGCGTCGCAGTGGTGGGGCCGCGACCCCGCGGAGGGGGGAGCAACCGCCCATCAAGCGATGGACAAGCATACCGCTCCGTGTTTTCGACCATCGTTTAACCATCGTTCGACCATTCTGAATGGTTAAACGATGGTTGAACGATGGTTAAACGACGGTCGAAATACCCTTGGATTACCTAAGGATGGGGGTAGGATGTGCGAGGGCTGCGGGGGTGAGGCGGAGGGTGAAATCTGTTTTTAACGGCGAATTAATCGAATTAATCAATTAGAGCAATTCGTCGGAAACTGGCCTGCGCAGTTTCGAGTCATTCGAGTCATTAGCCGTTGTAATTGGAGGAGTGGTTGAAAAATATTTTTTGCGGGGTTACTTTTATTTTGTATATTTGCACATTCAAACTAACGACAAATAAAGTAAAACAACAACAATAACATGTCAGAAAATCAGATAATTAATAAAGAGGACCTGGTGGTCCGATTTGCTGGCGACTCGGGCGACGGCATGCAGCTCAGCGGTACGTTATTCTCCGACGCCTCGGCACTGACCGGCAACGATATTGCCACTTTCCCCGACTACCCCGCGGAAATCCGCGCGCCGCACAACACCATCGCCGGCGTGAGCGGCTATCAGGTGCATGTGGGCAACCACATCTACAGCAGCGGCGACAAATGCGACATCCTTGTGGCAATGAACCCCGCCTCGTTCAAAAGCAACCTGAAGTGGGCCAAGAAGGGAGCCACCGTCATCGTGGACATCGACACCTTCACCGACGAGGCAATGGAGAAGGCGGGCTACACGGAGAACCCCTTCAGCGACGAGCTGGAGCGCGCCTACACCATCATCAAGGCCCCCATCACCAGCTTCACCGAGAAGATAGGCACCGCCCAAGGCATAGACAAGAAGACCACCGAGAAGAGCCGCAACATGTTTGCCCTCGGCATCATCTTCTACGCCACCCACAAGACGCTGGACCACACCTTCGCCTATCTGGAGCGCAAATTTGCCAAAAAACCGCAGGTCATCGCCCTGAACAAGGCCGTGCTGACCGAAGGATATGAATATGCCGACAAGCTGGAGGTGATGCATTCGCACATCTTCGAGGTTGCCCAAGCCGAGATGCCCAAGGGCCGCTACCGCAACATCACGGGCAACGTGGCCACCGCCTGGGGCCTGCTGGCCGCCAGCGAGAAGAGCGGCCGCCGCCTCTTCCTGGGCTCCTACCCCATCACCCCCGCCACCGACGTCATGGTCGAGCTGGCCAAGCACAAGAGCCTCGGCGCACGCGTGTTCCAGGCCGAGGACGAGATAGCCGGTATCTGCTCCGCCATCGGCGCCAGCTATGCCGGTGCCCTGGCCTGCACCTCCACCTCCGGCCCCGGCCTCTCGCTGAAGAGCGAAGCCCTGGGTCTGGCCGTGATGACCGAGCTGCCGCTCGTCGTCGTCGACGTGCAGCGCGGCGGTCCCTCCACAGGTCTGCCCACCAAGACCGAGCAGAGCGACCTGGACCAGGCACTCTACGGCCGCAACGGCGAGGCTCCCCTGGTGGTCGTAGCCGCCTCGAGCAGCTCCAACTGCTTCTACTGGGCCTTCAACGCCGCCAAGATAGCCCTCGAGCACATGACCCCCGTCATCCTGCTCACCGACGGCTACCTGGGCAACGGCAGCCAGCTGTTCCGCATCCCCTCCATGAAAGACATGCCTGAAATCAAGCCCCGCCTGGCCAAGGAGAACGACCCGAACTACCGCCCCTTCCGCCGCGACGAGGAGACCTACGCCCGCGAATGGGCCCTGCCCGGCATGGAAGGACTGAGCCACCGCGTCGGCGGCCTCGAGAAATGCCCCGACGGCCCCCTCAGCACCGACCCCGAGAACCACGCCCTGATGGTCCACAACCGCCAGGAGAAAGTGAACCGCGTGGCCAACTACATCCCCGACCAGGAGGTGAAGGGCAACCCCGACGCCGACCTGCTCGTCATCGGATGGGGTGGTACCGCCGGCGCACTGACCCTCGCCGTCGAGGAAATGAACAACGAAGGCAAGAAGGTGGCCTACACGCACTTCAACTACATCTGCCCGCTGCCCAAGAACACCGGCGACATACTGCGCAAGTACAAGAAGATTGTCGTCTGCGAGCTGAACAACGGCCAGTTTGCAGGCTACCTGCGCACCCAGTTCCCGGAGTGCCCCATGACCCAGTACAACAAGATTATGGGTCTGCCCTTCGAGGTGGGCGAGCTGAAAGCCGAGTTCAACAGACTCCTTGAGAAATAACCAATAAGTCGTATAAGACCTATAAGCCCCACAAGACCTATAGGCCATAAAAACAGAAAACAATGGAAAAACATTTCGTTCCCAAAGCGGACAGAGAATATACAAAGGCTGATTTTCAGAGCGACCAGATGGTGAAATGGTGCCCGGGCTGCGGCGACCACGCCATATTGGCAGCCCTGCTGGCCACCTTCCCCAAGACGGGCTACAAGAAAGAGAACGTGTGCATGGTCTCCGGTATCGGCTGCTCCAGCCGTATCCCCTACTATGTGGACACCTATGGTTTCCACAGCATCCACGGCCGCGCCTGCGCCATTGCCACCGGCGTCAAGCTAGCCAACCCTGCACTGAGCGTGTGGGTCAACATGGGCGACGGCGACTCGATGGCCATCGGCGGCAACCACCTCATTCATGCCGTGCGCCGCAACCAGGACCTGAACATCACCATCTTCAACAATGAAATCTACGGCCTCACGAAAGGTCAGTACAGCCCCACGACCAAGTTCGGCCAGGTGACCAAGACCTCGCCCTACGGCACCATCGACTACCCCTTCAACCCCGGTGAACTCGTGATGGGCGCCCAAGGCACCTTCTTCGCCCGCACACTCGACTGCGTGCCGCAACTCTCGACCGACTGCATGACCCGCGCCGCCAAACACGACGGCTGCTCGGTGGTCGAAGTGCTGCAGAACTGCGTCATCTTCAACGACAAGACCCACGCCGCCATCACCGACCGCGCCGTGCGCGACGACCGCACCATCGTGCTGGAGCACGGCAAGCCCATGCTCTTCGGCAAGAACAAGGAGAAAGGTCTGCGCTTCAACGGCCGCCAGCTCGAGGTGGTCACCCTCGGCGAGAACGGCATCACCATCGACGACATCATGGTGCACGACGAGACCACCGAGGATACCGGCATCCACATGATGCTGGCCCACATGGGTGGCGACCTGCCCGTGGCCCTCGGCGTGATTCGCAACGTGAAGAAAGTCAGCTACACCCAGCTCTATGAGGAGCAGATGGAAGAGCAGATGAACGTCGGCAAATACAAATGCATGGACGACCTGCTCAACAGCGGCGACACATGGGAGGTGTAATCACCCCGAAAGACTGAGCCCCACAAGGCTCAAGCCTCATACCCGGTAACCCACAATCTTTCACCCGAAAGACTGTGGGTTATCGTTTTATGGCCACTAAAATATTTTTGCACATTAATTAAAAAAAACTTCGTATATTTGCATTTTGGATAAAATATGCAACACATGAAGAAGATTGTAATCACTCTACTGACATCGTGCATCTTAGGCACTGCATTAGCACAGAGTGCCAAATGCGGTATCGACACCAAAGCGCTTGTCCAGGAGCAGGTGACTGCCGGTGTGGACAACATTGCCTTTCTGGCCAAGATGGTTCCAGGCTTCAACCGCTCGCAGCTGGAGAAAGCTGGCATCACCATCGGTGCCCAGGCCGGACAGATTGTCACCCTGCACGTGCCCATAGAGAGCCTGCCGCTGCTCGACAGCAACCGCGAGGTGCTGCTCTACAGCGTCTCCCACAATGTGGCTGCACCCACTATGAACAAAACCCGCACAGACACCCGCACAGACCATGTGGAACAGGGCAACGGTGTGACAGGTGGCAACGGCTACGACGGCACGGGTGTATATATTGGCATCACCGACTGGGGATTCGACTATACCCACCCCAACTATAGCCTCAGCACTGGCAAACGCCGTGTGGCACGCGCATGGGACCACTTCAAGCTGAGCGGGCCCGCCCCTGCCGGGTTCAACTACGGCACCGAATACACCACCTTCAACGCACTGAAAACGGCTAAAGGAGACACCAGCAACCTGTATGGCTACGGCACCCACGGTACCCATGTGGCCGGCATCTGCGCCGGTTCGGGTGCCGGCGAGTCGCATCGATTCCGTGGCCAGGCGCCCGGCGCCCGGTTGCTGCTCTGCTCGTTCGGTCTGGACGAAGCCTCGTGGATGGAAGGCGTGCAATGGATGAAGAACGTTGCGGAAGACAGCAGCCGCCGACTGGTGGTGAACAGCAGCTGGGGTATGTACTCTTTCAGTTGCCTCGACGGCCAGTCGCTGCTTAGCCAGGCCATCAACAACTGGAGCGACGAAGGCGTTGTGTTCGTCACCAGCGCTGGCAACAACGGAGACGTGAAATTCCACGTGAGCCGCAATTTCAGTGAGGAACCTGACACCCTCCGGACCTGCGCCGCCTTCTACACTATGGTCGAAGACGCCATTGGGCAATGTCTCATCATGTGGGGTGAACCGGGCCATGACTTCAGCGCACGCATACGATTCAAGAAAGCCGACAGCGTGTGGTCCAGCCCCCTGTTCACCACCGCCGGCCAGACCAGCAGTATCATTTACGACACCCTCCGCTGCGGCGACGTAGCAGTCCCCTATCGCGCACTGATAGAGCATGAGAACCCGTTCGACCAGCGCCCCCATATACAAATAGACGTCGACAATCCCAGAAACAGCTCGCAACTGCAGCTCCTCATCACCGCCGACGATGGTACCGTGCATGCATGGAACGTGGCCAACAAGAGCAACCATGCAGGCAACGAGGGTGCCGCCTTCTACCACGCCAGCATGGATGGATTTGTGGCTGGCGACTACCTGTACGGTATCGGAGAACCGGCCTGCTCCGAGAAGACAATCAGCGTGGCCGCACACCAAGCCGACACATGGTCGGCCGACTCGACCTACAACACTGGAAACCTGGCCTATTTCTCCAGCTATGGTCCGCTGATCGACGGTCGTCAAAAGCCTGAGATTTCGGCTCCCGGCTATCAAGTCAATTCCTCTATCAGCACCTGGACCGACGGAAACTACAGCGCCACCGAGTCTGTGCTGATTGGGATGCGCAACTACATCTGGTCGTCCATGAGCGGTACATCCATGTCGAGCCCGGCTGTCACAGGCATCGTGGCCCTGCTGCTACAGGCCAACCCGGAATTATCGGTGGACTCGATACGAAGCATCATCACCTCTACCGCCCGCAACGACGACAAGACAGGAGAACTGCTGGCTAACGACAGCGCCGACCTGCGCTGGGGTTGGGGAAAGATAGACGCACTGGCCGCCGTCAACAAAGCTATAAGCCTCGTCGGCATCCGCCAAGTCGAGGAGCAACAGTTGCCACTCCTCCTATACCCGAATCCCGCCACAGGCACGGTATGCATCAACACGGGTTGCGGCGAACGCCAGCAGCTGCAGGTGTACACCATCGGTGGCACCCTCATGCTGGAGATGCCGGTAGACACACAGGCTTCGTTCAACACCGAGAGCTGGCCCAACGGCGTGTACATAGTGCGCGTGGGTAGCCGAACCGAGAAACTGATTGTTCGCTAAACGTCATGATTAAACTGTTCCAACGCGACATACTGGTTCAGGCCGCACTGCTCCTGGTGCTGCTGGCACTGATGTGGATCCGTCCGCTGATAGATCCGCAACCCATGTCGGACGGGGAACATCCGGCGGTGCTCTACGCGCTGCTGTGCCAATGGCTGGCCGGTGTGCCGAGATTGGCTGTAGTACTGGCTATGGTATTGGTTCTTGCCGAAGGCATTGGATTGAACCTGCTACTAGCCAATACCGGATTGACATCGCAGAAAAGCCTGCTTCCGGCATTGCTCTACATCATTGCTGCCAGCACAGGAGCCAGCACTTTGACACCCATACTGCTGGTCAACGCAATGATGATTGCCAGCCTCAACCAATTGGCCCTGCGGGGCACCCTGCTGACCATTCCGGCCCACCGTGCCTGCGGAGCCACCGCTCTGATAGGCCTGGCAACCCTATTCTACCAACCCGCTGTATGGCTGATGGTAAGCTACATGTTGGTAGCCGCCAACTACAGACTCTACAGCTGGCGCGACTGGGCTGTGATGATACTTGGCTTTGCCGCCCCATATCTGCCGCTGTTTGCTGTTCTTTATATGAACAATGGTTTCGACGCTTGGTGGCAGACCCTCATAGTGCGGACGACAGACCTGCACCCCAGCCTGGGACCTCGCGACATATGGGTCACCCTGGCAAGCATACTGCTGGCGATAACGCTGCTGTGGGGCTTGGTTGATGTAAACCTACACCTGGGTGAACGGCCCGTGCTATGGCAAAAGAATGCCGCCACAGTCATGCTGATGGCCATCGGTAGCGCAGCCATGCTACTCTACCAGCCGATATTACCGCTACGGATGGCGACAATGGCAGTGCCATTCTCGCTCTGCACCTACCAACTGCTGGCCCGCGGAATGGATCGCCCCACAGGGTTCGGTCGCCGCAAAAAGGCACTTTGGTTTTACGACCTACTGCTGATTGTCATATTAATTACAGCTATGATATGTTAGAGGAACGGCTGATAGCAGGACGGATAGAGGCAGGTTGCGACGAGGCGGGCCGTGGTCCATTGGCTGGTCCTGTGGTGGCAGCCGCTGTGGTTTTGCCCGAGGGGTATAAAAGCGACAAGCTGAATGACTCGAAGCAACTGAGCGAGAAACAACGCGCACGGCTACGCGAAGAGATAGAGGCCGATGCCGACGCCTGGGCCGTAGCGGCAGTAGATGCAGCGGGCGTGGACAGGCTGAACATATTGCATGCATCCACACACGCCATGTGTGTGGCGGCAATGGCACTCCTGGACAATGCAACAAGCAGAGAACTGATAGCTAGCGGCGGGATACAATTGGGCAAAAGGAAACCCGACATACTGCTGATAGACGGCAACCGATTCTACAACGAGACGCCACTGCCATACGAATGCTTAGTGAAAGGCGACGCTCGCCTAATGCCTATAGCAGCAGCCAGCATTCTGGCCAAAACATACCGCGACCGGATTATGGCCGAACTCCACACCATGTGCCCAATGTATGGATGGGATCGCAACAAGGGCTACCCCACTCAGGAGCACTACGACGCCATAGAAAAACATGGAGTGAGCCCCTACCACAGACGTAGCTTCAGACTCTACAGGCAACATAGTTTATTTGAATAGTTAACTAGGAAAGGAACAAAAGATATAT
This sequence comes from Bacteroidales bacterium, assembly GCA_045576855.1. Lineage (GTDB taxonomy): Bacteria > Bacteroidota > Bacteroidia > Bacteroidales > P3 > Colimorpha. The sequence continues at coordinate 8,423 of JAZNHG010000021.1, forward strand.
GTTAGACTTTATCAAAGAGATACACCGTAAGCATGTGGTCCGCGACCTGAAAGCAGCACCGCGTGAGAAGAAAATCGACAATATCGACGAGATTCGCACCATAGGAGTCATCTGCCGATTGGTCGACGAGCAACATTGGAATATACTGCACCACTTCGCCAAAGTAATGGAAAATCAAGGCAAAGAGGTCCACATCATCGCCCTGCTGCAAAAAGACCAGGAGATTGGATTCGTCATCACCCACCAAGCCACCCATATTGTAAGAACGAAGACCGATACCAACTTCTGGGGGCTACCCAGCGAAGAGGCTATTCGACCGTTTGTCGGGCGAAGCTACGACCTGCTGATAGATACGATTGGCGAAGAAAACTTCTTCTCGCAATACGTAGCCCTGCGAACCACGGCTAGCCTGAAAGTGGTATATGCCACACCGAGCGAAGACCCGTCAGAGGTGTTCGATCTCATCATCCGCGGCGACGGTCAGGTCGAGCTGAAAGGATTCTTCAACAATGTAATTGAATACCTAAGCATGATAAAAAAATGAATCCGCATATGAAACAATCATTATTTACAGGGACCGGAGTGGCACTAGTCACCCCGTTTCGCCGACAACAAGAGACCGTGGATTTCACCAAGTTGGAAGCATTAATCGAACATATCATCACATCGAAGGCTGACTACATCGTGGCATTAGGCACCACCAGTGAGGCGGCCACCATGACCAACAGCGAGCGGGCTGCCGTGCAAGAATTCATCGTAGAGACGGTGAGCGGACGCATACCTATCGTGCTGGGGCTGGGTGGCAACAATACATTGAGTGTGACCGACAGCCTGGCTCGTACCAACTTCGACGGCATCAGCGGACTACTGAGCGTAACACCATACTACAACAAGCCCAACCAACGCGGTCTGCTGGCTCACTACCGCGCCGTCGCCGAAGCATCACCTGTCCCCGTCCTGATGTACAATGTTCCTGGACGTACTGGCGTCAACATGACAGCAGAAACGGCGTTGCTGCTGGCCACAGAATGTCCCAACATAGTTGGCATCAAAGAAGCTAGCGGCAACATGGCACAGGTGATGGAGTTGTTGCGTGCCCGTCCTGCCGGATTTAAAGTAATCAGCGGCGACGATGCGCTAACCTATCCTATGCTAACCCTCGGCGCAGACGGTGTAATCAGTGTGATGGCTAACGCATTACCACTTGAGATGAGTCAGATGGTACACTTCGCCATGAAGGGAGACCTGAAACGTGCATTGCCTCTGCACTTCAAAATGCTACCTCTGATGAACGCCATCTTTGAGGAAGGAAATCCTACCGGCATCAAAGCTCTGCTTGAGGCCCAAGGCCGTATCACAAACGTACTACGTTTGCCATTGGTCAAGGCCAGCAAACAGCTGTCCAATAAATTGGCCATACTGCTGAACGAAATATCCAACGCAGAATGAAAGTAGATGCACAAGAAATAGAGCAACTGCTGGAAACCGTGCGACACGAATACCTGCACCGCATGACACAAGGCCACGGACGATTGCTGCGCCAAGTGGAGCAATACGCGGTTGCACGAAACGGAAAGATGCTAAGGCCACGATTGCTACTACTGGCTGCCGCTAGTGTATCTCCCGACAGGCTACACGAACAACGTACACTATTGCTAGCCACTGCTATGGAAATGCTCCACAACGCATCGCTCCTACACGACGATGTCATCGATCATGCCGACCGCCGACGTGGACGTGCTTCGGTCAACGCCCAATGGAGCAACAGTATTGCTGTACTGGTGGGAGACTATCATTTGGCTCGAATTATGGAATTGTTGGATGATGTGGGCGACGCTGATGCATCCCGCATGGTAAACCAAACGGTTATGGCTATGGTCGAAGCAGAACTATTACAACAAGAGCACCTTGCCTCCAGGGCAATGACAGAAGACGACTACATCACGGTAGTGGACGGCAAGACCGCAAACCTATTCGCCACAGCGGCCGCATTAGGCAATAGCGACTGGAAGAACGCCGGACTCAATTATGGCCGACTATTCCAAATCTGCGACGATATCCGAGACAAGGAAGCGCCACCTTTCGCTCAACAACTGGCCAACACTATTGATACCCAATGGCCTGATGGATTCGACAACATGCCAAATCCAAGAATGATTACGCAATAAAAAACGACAATTGAATACTAAACCAAAAAATAGACAACCAATATGAAAAAAGCACTTATTATCATGTGTGGCCTACTGATGGCCGGTAGCCTGATGGCTCAGAACGCTAAATTTCCCGACAATGTCACGCTGAAGTCCATCGACGGCAAGAGCGTACAATCCGGAGCCATCAACAACGAAGGACGTCCAATCATTATTAGCTTCTGGGCCACTTGGTGCAAACCTTGCAATCGCGAGTTGAATACGATTAAAGAGGTCTACGACGAATGGCAAGAAGAGACTGGAGTAAAACTCGTCGCAATTTCTATTGACGATGCCCGCTCGGCAGCTCGAGTGAAGCCCCATGTAGACGGAAACGATTGGCCCTTCGAGGTTTATCTGGACCAAAACAGCGATTTGAAACGACAGATGGGTGTGGTGAATGTGCCACACACGTTCATTCTGAACGGTGACGGGGAAATCATCTGGCAGCACACCGGCTATCAGGATGGCGGCGAAGAAGAAGTCATCGAAAAAGTGAGAGAACTGCTGAAATAAGGTTCCATAGCAATGAAAACAAAACATGCATTTGTTGTCACCCTGCTTCTATGGGGGACCTCATCTTGGGTATCTGCACAAGGTATCCTCGGCGGCCATGTGACTGGCAACGTGCAATTCGACGGACAGATGAGTAGCGCCGACTCTATCATTGGAGCCGCTGATGTACCAGAGAAAATGCTAATGAATGCCCGTGCCGATATTCTTTATACCAATGGAGGGTTCAGTGCCGGACTACGTTTCGAGATGTACCAAAATCCCATGCTGGGATTCAACCCTGACTACGAGGGGCAAGGCATAGCCAACTACTTTGTCAGCTATAACAGTCAGAAACTGACAGTGACTGCAGGCCACTTCTATGAGCAATTCGGCAGCGGTCTAATCCTTCGCACATACGAAGACCGATATCTCGGACTAGACAATGCCCTCCTGGGTATAAACCTACAGTTGCGGCCCGTCGATGGTGTTATCATCAAAGCTCTGGCTGGAAAACAGCGTGTATGCTGGGACCTCGGTGCCGGTCTAGTGCGCGGCATCGACGGCGAAGTTAACCTGAACACCCTGATTCCCACCATGCAGGAAAGCCCCCTGTCCGTCACGCTTGGCGCTGGTTTTGTAAGTAAGTATGAAGACGACGAATCCATACCCTCGTCTCTCAACCCCGAATACAGACTCAACCTACCGCTAAATGTGGGTGCAGCTGCAGTGCGCATGGACTTGGGCTACAAAAACTGGAGCCTGCAGGCCGAATATGCCCACAAGGGACAAGACCCCTGGGCCGACAACAACTATATCTACCGCCAAGGCGAAGCCATACTTCTCAACCTGAACTATTCCCGTCGTGGATTCAGTGCGGGCCTGCAAGCCAAGCGTATCGACAATATGGGATTTAAGTCTGAACGCAGCCGCAGACAAGAAATGCTCTATATCAACTATCTGCCTGCCATCACCAAAAACCACACTTATGCCTTCCTCACCATGTATCCCTACTCCACCCAAGTGAACGGAGAACAAGGCATTCAGGGCGATGTGATGTATAAATTCAAGAAAGGAACTATTCTCGGTGGCAAATACGGCACAGATATACACCTGAACGCATCTGTCGTATATGGACTTGACACCACCATTATCGGAGGACGCGGCACCGAAGGTTACACCGTCAACAATAGTTTGGGTGCTTTGTATTATACCGATGCCTCGTTTGAGGTTGCCAAAAAGCTTTCTAAGAGCGTAAAGTTAAATGCCACATATGCCTATCAAATCTTCAATCCCACTGTGGAAGGCCACCCTGGCGCCAACCTCATTCACAACCATGTGATAATAGGCGACCTGTCATGGAAGTTCAACAAGACTCACTCCCTGCGTTTCGAGGCTGAATGGATGGGCAGTGACAGTTATTACGATGCATCCGACGACCACCATGACGACCGCCGAGCTGGCGATTGGATTATGGGACTGGTGGAATGGAATATTGGTACTCACTGGTTTGTCTCCGCCAGCGACCAATATGCCTACAATGATGGTATTGGCAACTACTATAACTTGAGTGTGGGTTATACCCACGGTGCTACCCGACTGCAACTCGGCTACGGAAAGCAGCGCGAGGGACTACTATGTATCGGCGGCGTATGTCGCCAGGTACCGGCCAGCAATGGATTCACCGTCAGCCTCACCACAACATTCTAATCTTGTTTTATTGCAATTATGAAAAAATCAACCACAATAGCCCTGGCGGCACTTTTATTCTTTGCCGCATGCGACAAGATAGACCCAGAAGAATACACCGTCTACGATGGCGCTGTCATTACATGGTCTGCCGGTAGTGCTGACCTTCAGCCTGTTCAGCGTACACTTGTAGAGAAATTCACTGGCCCGCGTTGCAACAACTGTCCCACCGCCGACATCACCCTCGACGGTATGCATAACCAATGGGGCGACCGACTTGTACTCATCGCCGTCAACCACCCTAAAGGCCAAGGCTTGCCCTACCCCAACGAACCTGATTTACGCACCGATGGTGGCACTGCATGGGACGAATACTATGGCATTACAGCCATTCCCTCAGCATTCATCAACCGCGAGAAAGGGACCCGGTTCGAGGGCGAGATGTCCAACATTGCCGCCGCTCTCGACAATGCCATGCAGCAGCAACCTATTGTAGCACTTGAAGCCGCTGCTACGGGAGAGTCGCAAATAAGTTTGTCTATAGACATGCAATTCATCCAGAGCCATACGTCTGACATGACCTTGACTGTGGCCGTTGTCGAAGATTCGCTAGAATACAAGCAGTTGCTCCCCGACGGTACCGTAGACCCCGAATACAGCCACAACCACATGCTTCGCAAGGTCGTCACAAGCTTCTGGGGCCGTGATGTTGAGACCACTGGTACAGCCGGTCAGAAGGTCCACGGTGCCATGAGTTTCAACCTACCTGAAAACTGCGTCGCGTCCAACTGCCATATCGTCGTTTTCCTCAGCGACAAATCGACTCGCCAAGTAATCAACAGCGTCGCCTGCCACATCCAGTAAAGCGATGAACCGACGCATCTTGGGGCTTGCCCTGCCCAACATCATCACCAATATCACCGTGCCGCTACTCGGCATGGTTGATATGGCTATTGTGGGGCACCTCTCCAGCTCCCATATCGGAGCTATCACAATCGGCACATCCATATTTAACCTCATCTACTGGAATTTCGGATTCCTCCGCATGGGCACCAGTGGCTTCACTGCTCAAGCCTTTGGCGCCCAGCGGTGGGACGAAGCACAGAACACACTCATCCGCGCCCTGGCCATTGCCCTTGGGATTGCACTTCTGCTCATCATATTGCAGTGGCCTATCTCTCAGCTGTCATTGGTTATCTTCGAGGGCAGTTCCGAAGTATTGCGCTTAGCACTGACCTACTTCTTCATCCGCATCTGGGCGGCACCGGCCACACTCGGACTATACGCTATCAAGGGGTGGTTTATCGGCATGCAAGACTCAAAGACACCCATGTGGATTGCCATTGCACTCAACTGCGTCAACATATTGGCATCGTTACTCTTCGTGCTAGTATTGCATTGGGATATTGCAGGCGTTGCCCTTGGCACAGTCATTGCAAACTATTCGGGCCTCACGCTCGGCATTATCTTTCTGCGGCGGAAGTTCAAATCGGAAAGCCATCTGTGGTATTCCAATAGTAAAAACCGTATTGCCAAAGCTCTGCGGTGGGCAGATATGAAACAATTCTTCCGGGTCAATGGCGACATCTTTCTGCGCACCGTGTGCCTCTCGGCCGTATTCACCTTCATCACCGCCGCAAGCGGACGCATCAGCGACGAGGTGCTTGCCATCGACGCCCTACTTCTCCAATTCTTCACTCTCTTCAGCTACATCATGGACGGATTTGCCTATGCTGGCGAGAGTCTCGTAGGCCGCTACATCGGAGCCCGCGAGCCGCGCAATCTCCGGCTTGCCGTACGCCTCATCCTCCTTTGGGGACTCATTCTCACAGTCCTCTTCACCCTATTCTACGCCTTCTGCAGCCAGCCGCTCCTACACATCTTCACATCCGATGAAGCTCTCATCGCAGCGGCAGCCGACTATCGTGTCTGGGTACTCGCAATCCCCATGTGCGGATTTGCGGCATTCCTATTCGACGGCATCTTTGTCGGCGCCACCGCCAGCCGCACCATGCGCAACGCCATGTTTGTAGCCACCGCCGCATTCTTCGCCCTCTACTTTGGACTGAAAGCTCTGTCAACTGCCAACTGTCAACTATCTACTCAATCTTGGAACAACATACTGTGGCTCTCGTTCATGGTTTACCTACTCCTGCGAGGCTTGCTGCAAGGTGCACGCGTCAAAAAAGACATCTACGGACAAGTGGACACACAATGAAACGATTCTTACTCATATTCACCCTACTGACACTACTCATTGTGCCGACCCACTCTCAGACGGGATTGGGCAATGATACTACACGTCCCAAGGTTGCCGTTGTACTTTCGGGCGGCGGCGCCAAAGGTGTGGCCCATATCAGCGCACTGAAGGTGATCGAGGAGGCCGGCATACCCATCGACATGGTATGCGGTACCAGCATGGGCGCTCTGATAGGTAGCCTGTATTGTCTGGGCTACGATACCGAATTCCTCGACTCTCTGGTGCGTTCACAAGACTGGGCATCGCTACTGAGCGACCGCACAGACCCGTCGCACCTCACCCTGCGGCAACGGGAAGAGCAGAACACCTATGCCGTAATCCGCGGTCTGGGGCACCAACCTTCACGCGGAGGCTTGATTCGCGGCCGCAACCTGGAAAGCCTCTTCCGCCGACTCTGCGCCGGTTGGCTGGACAGCATCAGCTTCGACAGCATGCCGCTGCCTTTCGCCTGTGTGGCCACGGATATTGTCAGCGGCCGCGAAGTGGTATTCCACAATGGTCATCTGATTAAGGCCATGCGCGCCTCGATGGCCATACCCGGAGTCTTCACACCCGTACGCATGGGCGACATGGTGCTGGTGGACGGCGGTCTGCGAAACAATTACCCTGCCGATATAGCCCGCAGCATGGGAGCCGACATCATTATCGGCGTCAGCGTACAGGACCTGCTGACTCAAGCCGGCGACCTGAACGATGTGATGGCCGTGATGGGGCAGATTATCAGCATCAACAGTCGGAACAAGTTTCCGGACAACATAAAGCTTAGTGATATCTTCATCCATGTGGACGTCAGCGGCTACAGTGCTGCCAGTTTCACCTCGGCCTCCATCGACAGCCTGCTGCGACGGGGCGACGAGGCTGCCCGTTCCCTTTGGGACCGATTGATAGCCTTGCGCCAACACTATGGTCTGGACAGTGTTGCCTACCCTCGCCTCGCCCGCCCGGTGCCGCCATCTGCCGAACTGCTCGACCAGAGCCCCCATATACTGCGTACACCCATAGCCTTTGCCGGATTCCACTTCGACAGCGAGGAGATGGGAGCTGTACAGCTGGCCGTGAAAGCACCACTCTCCACCCAGTGGCCTATTGGCATCGTCGGCACCCTCAGGTTGGGCAAACGCATCATGGCTCGTGCCGAAGTGTCGATGCTTACGCGGCATCCCGGCTTCAACCCCACATTGAGTTACACCTTCCGCAACAACGATTTGGACATATACACCGCAGGCACCCGCACCCATAATGTGCGCTACTACCAACACAGCGTCGACCTCACCCCGTTCGACCTGCGCCTGCGACGCTACGATTTGAAAGCCGGGGTGCGCTGGGACTACTTCAACTACTACGGTCAACTGCTCTCTGCCGACGGCGACATGCCCTCGCTCGACGACGACCATTACTTTTCCTATCACGCCAGTGCCGACCTCAACACCGAGAATGACTGGTACTTCCCCACCCGCGGAACACGCTTCCACGCAGCCTATGCCTACCGCACCACCAACCTCTACAGCTTCGAGGGGCGTCCAGGCATCAGCGACCTTGACGTGCATTGGCGGCTCAATCTGCCGCTAAGCAAGCATTGGGCCCTGCAACCCATGCTCTACGGGCGAATGCTCTTCTCCGACGATATACCCTTGGCCTACACCAATGCTATCGGAGGCAACGACTTCGGCCTGATGGTGGAGCAGCAGATGCCGCTGGCCGGACTGGGCCATATCGAACTGGCAGACCGCCAGCTGGCAGCCGCACAGCTGCAGCTGCAATGCAATATACTCACGAACCATTACCTGCAACTGCGTGCCGTTGTGGCCTACCATACCGACAACCTAACCCAGTTCGGTACCAGCAACCTCATCTTTGGCCTACAGGCAGCCTACAACTACAACACCATCATCGGACCCCTCGGCGTCCGTCTGGGCTATAGCAGCCGCACACATGCACCATACTTCTATATCAATATCGGACACATTTTATAACCAACCCATATAATAAAAAAACGACAACCCATGAAAGCCAACGAACTATATACACTTTTTGCCCGGCAAGTGGCCGAGTACCACACCACAGATTCTGTAGACGCGCCCTGCCGCAACCCCTACCCTGCCGACAGCTACGAAGCCTTGCTGTGGGAGAAGTCGTGGGTAGACACCGTGCAGTGGCATCTTGAGGACTTGGTGCGCCCCGACGATGTAGACCCCGTAGCGGCCCTGCAACTGAAACGCCGTATCGACCGCTCCAACCAGCACCGCACCGACCTCGTGGAGCGCATCGACGACCACTACTACATGCAGTTCCAGTCCATCAAGCCTCAGTCCGACGCCCGACTCAACACCGAGACGCCGGCTTGGGCTATCGACCGGCTCTCCATCCTGGCCCTCAAAATCTACCACTTCCAAATCGAGGCCAACCGCGGCGACGAACAGCACCGTGCCAAGTGCCAGGCCAAGCTCGACACGCTCCTCACCCAGCGCGCCGACCTCACCACCGCCATCGACCAGCTGCTCGACGACCTCGCCGCCGGACGTCGCATCATGCGCCTCTACCGCCAGATGAAGATGTACAACGACCCAGCGCTGAACCCGATGCTCTATGGCAAAACGCAAGCCTAGCCACCTGCTGGTGGTGCGCCTCTCGGCTCTGGGCGACGTGGCCATCATGGTCCCCGTACTGCAAGCCTATGCCCAGGCCAACCCCGACGTACAGTTCACCGTGGCAGCCCCGCCCCTGCTGGAGCCTCTCTTTCAGGGAATGTCCAATGTGGACTTCCTCGGCGTGAAGAAGAAGCAGCGTGCCAGTGCCATCTGCCGCCAGCTGCAGAGCGCCGGCGCCGATGCCATTGCCGACCTTCATCAAATCCACCGCGTGAGTCGTGCCTTGTTTCTACTGCGTCTCCAGGCACTCGCACATCTGCACTACATTCCTCTGCGGCGTATCCGCAAGGGGCGTCTCTCGCGTTGGCTCTTCCTGAGCCACCTATATATGCATCCGCGCAAACCTCAAGACCAACGCTACGCAGAAGTATTCGACCGTCTGGGACTCGCGAAGAGTGGAGAGTGGAGAGTGGAGAGTGGAGAGCGGAGAGTGGAGAGCGGAGAGCGGAGAACGGAGAGCGGAGAGTGGAGAGCGGAGAGTGGAGAGTGGAGAGCGGAGAGTGGAGAGCGGAGAATGGAGAGTGGAGAGCGGAGAGTGGAGAGTGGTGAGTGGAGAGTGGAGAGTGGTGAGCGGAGAGTGGTGAGCGGTGAGCGGAAAGTGACTGCCAACTGCCAACTACCAACTGCCAACTGCCAACTGCCAACTGCCAACTGCCAACTGCCAACTACCAACTACCAACTACCAACTACCAACTGCCAACTACCAACTGCCAACTGCCAACTACCCATCGGCATCGCCCCCTTTGCACAACACCCTGCCAAAATATGGCCCTGGGAGTACACCTGTACCTTGGCGCTGATGCTGGCCGAGAAGGGATACCAGGTTAGACTGTTCGGCAGCCGCGAGGAGGCACCACAATTGGAATCCCTCGCCGCCCGACACGCCAATATCACTTCGCTGGCCGGCAAGCACACCTTCGCCGAAGAATTGGACATCATCCGCACCCTGCCCCTCATGGTCACTATGGACAGCGCCAACATGCACTTTGCCTCGGCCGTGGGCACGCCGGTGGTCAGCATCTGGGGGGCCACGCATCCCGATTTCGGCTTCTACGGCCATGCCCAAGACCGCGACAACGCCCTCTGCGCCAACCTGCCGTGCCAGCCCTGCTCGGCCTACGGCAAACGGCCCTGCCGCTACGGCGACTGTCGCTGCCTGCGGGCTATCACCCCCGAAGCCGTGATGGACAAAATAGAAAAGGCTCTGCAATGAAGCAAAGCCTTTTCCATTTTGTAGCGGGAATCAGACTTGAACTGATGACCTCCGGGTTATGAATCCAGCGCTCTAACCAGCTGAGCTATCCCGCCATCGTTTGGACCACTCTTGGTCTCAAAAGCGGGTGCAAAAGTACTAACTTTTTCAGACATGGCCAAATATTTTTGCAAATAATTTTCAAACGTTTATTTCTCAATGCGATAAAAAGCCGAGGGCGGCGAGCAAAGCTCGCCGCCCTCGGCCACTTCAAACACTAAAACCACACATTTTCGGTCTTACGGCAACACCGTCAAGTCGCGTGCCAAACGCACGGAGCTGCCATAGTAGTTCCACTGGTAGCCAAAACCGTATCCCGTCGACGATGAGGACGCGGCCGATTCGCAATAGATATGGTATGCTCCGCTGGTGGGGCCATAGTAGGAACTCCAATAGCGGCACTTGCTCCCGACTTCTGTCACATTGACGCCCGCACGTCTTCCGGCAGCCGGCAGAAACACCGCTCCGCTGTCTTGCAGGGTGTTCCACTGCGCCACGGTGTAGACATTGGCAGAGAAGGACGCCAGCGTATTGTCGATGCCGATACCCGGTATCGGTGTCCAGTTGTCGGGCAGAAGTATAACGCCGGGAATGCCAGCCACGGTGGCATGGGCGCGGAGCGACGAGGCGTTAGGACGCTCAACCAAGATATAGTACCACTCGTTGCCCGTCAATGTGCGCCACAACCCTGCGCTGTCTCCACCGTTGCTGATGGCGTTGTTCTTGCCCCAGTCGTAGTTGGTGGTGTTGATAGCGGCGGTGGGATAGGCCGACTCGTTGGTACTGCTCATATAAGGGTACTTCAGGTCGTAGCCACTGGTGCCGAAACCGAAAAGGTCAATCCACAGCGTATCGTCGGCGGCGATATTCGCATTCGCGGTGCCCACCATGTCCCACTGGTGTTCGGCAAAACGCCACGTGTCGGTACTGGCCCTGTACTGCAGGTTGCCTTTCGAGAAACAGATGCGGTTGGCAGGCGATATGCTGAAAACGCCCGGCAGGGAACCTACGACGTCGGCCGGATGGCTGTCGTAGGAATAGGTGTCCACGGTGTCGTATATCACGCTGTCGCGATGGTGCACAATGACGCTGTCCACGATGTGCACCACCACGCTGTCGCGCACATGCACGGTGTCGTGCTGCACGTTGGCGGCGTAGAGGGCGTAGGGCACCGACATCAGCTGCTGGGTGGTGCCGAGGGTGAAGGTCTGGCCACCCTCGGGGTCCACCTGCGAACGGAGGAACCACGGGCCGGCAGCCCAGTCGATACAGTCCTCCATCGTGCAGTTGGTCAAGGAAGTACCTTGCCCCACAATGATGGAGAAGAGGCCGGCGGCATCGGTGGTGGGCTGGTGCAGCTCGGCGTAGCTCTCGGCGCCGAGGGCCGAGCCCTGCACCAGGGCGATGCGCACCGTCACCTGACGGCCGGCCACAGCACGGCCCTGCGCGTCGCGCACCGCGGCCTGATAGGTGAAACCCTGCGGAGCCTGCGCCTGCAGCACGTTGACAGTGGCGAGCGGAAAACAGAATACTATTGCCATTACGGCTACGATTATCTTCCTCATTGTTTGGTGATTTTAAATATTCTACCTTGGGTTTGCAGCATGTACACGCCTGCGGCCAACGCTCTGAGGTCGAGGGCAAGCGACGGGCCTTGCCACTGTTCCGAGCGCAGCAGGCGTCCGTCGAGGCTGTAGAGGCGCACTTCGGCAGGCGCCGTTTCCGCCCCGTCGCGGCTCAGCGTGATGCCTTCCGTCGCCGGATTGGGGAATACGGTCAGCGTGCATGCGAGGTCCGCGGCCCGAGGAATACCCACCTCCTCGACCGAGAGGGGCTGCACCACGCCCTCGCGCAGCTGCCCGTCGGCGGCGGTGGCCACCTGTCCTACGCTGTAGGTCAGCGCATAGCCGCCGCCCTCGGCCGTGCCGCCGGCGGCGGGTAGGGCCGTCTGCGCCCCGGCCGCCAGCGGAAGCAGGGCGAGCGCCAATAGTGTCGTTGTGTGTTTCATTGCTTTAGGTTGAAATAGTTGCTGTTATATACCGTTACACATCCCCCAGCCACCCGCCCTCACACCCCAGAGGGGTGCAGCGTCATGGCCTGTCCGTTCTCGTTTCACATTATATTAACGTAAAAGAGGGACGGAATATTACTCCGGAATCACGATTTAGGAAAAATTAACCGCCGAGCGCCCTTCCCGGCCCGTGAGCATCCCGGGCCGCGCTGGCCGAAGCGGGAGCACCGCCCTCGCCAAGGGCATCGGCCCCGCCGCCAGGCCACGTGTGGACCGACGGGACGCCGGGGGCGCCGTCGCCCTCGCCAAAGGCGATGAAGCTGGTGGTCGACCCCACCCCCTTGTCGTCCTGCACAAAACCGTACATCACCAACACGTGCCCGGCGAAAGTCTCTGGCAACATGGCGCTTACCACCCGGTCGCGACGGTACACCGGCGCCGTCAGGAAGCCCTGTTCCAGTTCCGGACAATAGACATAGACGTAGACAGAATCCATCCCACGGCTGCGGCGGGCCGACGCATTGCGGTCGAAGCTCACCGTCAGCACGTTATGCTCGTCGATGGACGGCGCGCCGAATATCACCGGCGCCACCGACCCCTCGCTCAGCGAGAGGTTCGCCCAATCCACACGGAACTCGCCCTCTTGCAGCGAGAAGCAGGGCTGGTTGATGGAGACGAAGGCGTTGTAGGCCGTCATGCCGTGGGCTCTGGCTATGGACGTAAAGCCCTGGCACACAGCCCAGCGCATGGCGGCAGCCAGCTGCACCTCGGCCTTGAAGAGGTTGCGCCGCGCCTGCTGCGCCGCGGTGCGCGGGTTGCGGATATACTGCGGACGGCTCCGCATACACCATTTGCCGTTCCATTGATAGCCCACCACGGTGCCCAGCCGTCCGCTGAAGCCACCCAGGATGCCTTGTGTCGTTGTTGCCATAGTTGGTTGGTTTTGGTTGATTGACTGTTTTTTCGGTGGATTATAGGCCCTATAAGGCTTATCGGCCCCATAGGTCTTATCGGAATTCCCTGCCCGACGGGGCCTGCCGCAGTCCTGCCTCCACGCCGCATCACCCTCACCCACAGCCACTTTACAAGCCCTTTGCGAACTGGATTCCACCTCTTTTCCACTATCTATAACGTACTTTTCGCCTACTTATTGCCTACTGAAGTAAGATTTCTGTAGGCGAAAGGTAGAGGAATAGTAGGAGATGAGTAGGAGATGGTGGCTGGGGGACCTCAGGCTGAGGGGTTTGCAAGGGGTGGTTGCCGCGTGAAAGGCGGCCGGGCGGCCGGAACGAAAGCGGCGGTGCGGCGACAGTGCGACGACAGTGCGGCGACGGTGCGGCGACGGTGCGGCGACGGTGCGGCGACGGTGCGGCGGCGGTGCGGCGGCGGTGCGGCGGCGGTGCGGCGACGGTGCGGCGACGGTGCGGGTGCCGGCGCCCGAATGGTGGCGCGACGGCGGCGCGATGCAATCTTTTTTTCACCATGTCCGGGAAATTGTGTATCTTTGCACCGTTTTTTTCAATCAAAGGAGATGACCGACAAAGGACAGAAACATATATCGGGAATAGTGACCACGCTGAACGAGGAGCGCAACATAGCGGCCTGCGTGGAGTCGCTGCTGCAGGTGTGCGACGAGGTGGTGGTGGTGGATTCGTGCAGCACGGACCGCACGGTCGAGGTGGCCCGGCAGGCCGGCGCCAGCGTCTACACCCAACCCTACCTCGGCGACGGCATACAGAAGAACGTGGCGCTGCAGTATGTGCGCAATCTGTGGGTACTCAGCATCGACGCCGACGAGCGCCTGACTCCCGAACTGGTAGAGCGTATCCGCGCCACCGACTTCGACACCACCCCCTACGACGGGTTCGCCCTGCGCCGCCGCAACTATGTGGGCAGCCGCTGGGTGAAATCCTGCGGCTGGTATCCCGACTATCTCGTGCGACTCTACCGCCACGACCGCCTGCGCTTCCCCGAGGTGCGCCAACACGCCACCGTCGACACCTGCAACACCCAACGCTGGCGCGCCGACCTCGTCCACTATCGCTACCGCAACCTGGGCGAACTCTTCGCCAAACCGGGTCGCAACTACAGCACACGCGGCGCCAAGATTCTCTACCTCAAGGGCAAACGCGCCCACTGGTGGACGCCGCTCTGGCACGGATGCTCGGCTTTTGTGATGAACTATTTCTTCCGCGGCGGCATCTGCGGCGGCCTCGACGGGCTGACGCTCGCCAAATCCATCGCGCTCAACAGCTACCTCAAATACGCCAAACTACTCGAATACCAACGCGACCCGCAGGTGCGCGAGGCCGAAGACTTCGACAAAGTATGGTGACCGCACCACGCTATACGATACGCCCCACCCGCGAGGCCGACACCGGGGCTGTGATGGCCATGTACGACCACTCGCGCCGGCTGATGCGTGCCGACGGCAACACCACCCAGTGGGTGGGCTACCCCACCCTCGACCAGCTGCGCCTCGACATGCAGCGCGGCACGTCCTATGTGATTGTGGATGCCGACAGCACACTGGGCACCTTCGCCCTGGTGCCCGGAGCGGAACCCACCTACGGCTACATAGAACACGGCCGCTGGATAGACGACACCACCCCCTATGCCACCCTGCACCGCCTGGCCAAACGCGAAGACACCGCCGGCATAGCCGATGCCGCCTTCGCATATGCCCAGCAGCGCTACCCACACCTGCGTATCGACACCCACGAGACCAACCATGCCATGCGCCATCTGGTCGGCCGGAGCGGATTTGTGGAGTGCGGCACCGTGTATATGGGCGACGGCACGCCGCGTCTGGCCTACGAATGGTGGCGCTGGGACACGGTGCCGGCCGGTCTGCGCCGCTGGGTGGAGAGCGAGGTGCTGCCACGCTATGCCCGCTTCGACGCCGCCCACCGCGAGGACCACGCACGCCGCGTGATAGCGCGCGCCATGTGCATGCAAGCAGCCCCGACGGTCTACACCGCCGCCGCCATGCACGACCTGGGCCTGGCCGAAGGGCGCGAACAGCACCATCTGGCCTCGGGACGCATCATACGCAACTGCAGCCAACTGCGCCAATGGTTCACCGAAGAGGAAATAGAACTGATAGCCCAAGCCGCCGAAGACCACCGCGCCTCGGCCACCACGCCGCCACGCTCCGCACTGGGATGCATCATCGCCGAGGCCGACCGCGACGTGGAACCCGAACGCATCGTGCGCCGCACCGTGGAATACGGCCTCAGCCACTATCCCCAGCTGGACCGCGAGGGCCACTGGCAGCGCACGCTGGACCACCTGCACGAGAAGTATGCCGCCGGCGGCTACATACAGCTGTGGCTCGCCGACAGCCCCAATGCGGCCCCACTCGCCGAACTCCGCACCCTGATAGACGACACACCCCGCCTGCGCCACCTCTTCGACCACCTCTTCAACACCCTATCCCCCAACCCTTTAAACCTTAAACCTTAAACCTTAAACCTTAAACCAAAAATGAATACCGTATTGATTATCCTAGCCTTCGTCTGCCTGCTGGTCAGCATTGTAGCCGTATTCACCCCCTTTCCGCCGGCGGTGCCGGTAGCGTGGGTGGGCCTGCTGCTCGCCCGGCTCGGCGGCGTGGACGAAATCACAACCTCGTGGCTCATCTGGAGCGCCGTCATCGGCGTGGTGCTCATGGTGCTCGACTACATCTTCCCGCTACTGACCACCAAGCAGTTCGGCGGCTCGAAGTGGGGCGTCTGGGGCTGCACCATCGGACTGCTGCTGGGCATCATAGGACTGCCCTTCGGCCCCGGCGGACTGGTGGGCGTCTTCTTCTGGCCCTTCGTCGGCGCACTGGTGGGCGAATACCTGAAGCAACGGCAGATGCGCCCCGCGCTGCGTGCTGCCTGGGGCTCGTTTCTGGGCATGATGGCCGGCATCGTGGTCAAAGTGATTTACTGCATCATACTCCTCGTCCACCTGACGATATCAATACTCTGACACCGCTTCAGAGTCCGGCGTTCCGCCATTCATCATTCACCACTCATCATTCCTCACTCACCATTCATCATTCACCATTCATCATTCATCATTCCACCCCCTCGAGACTCATCAACGCATGCACGGGTGCGATGCCTTCCAGCAGGCGCCGGCCGCCGAGGGCGGGCAGTTCGACCAGGAAGATGAATTCTTTGATGCGGATACGGCGTCCGCCGATGGACTGTTGCTGCAACGAGCGGACTATGCCGTCCACAGTGCCGCCGGTGGCCAGCAGGTCGTCGAGCAGGGTGATGTCGATATACTCGCCATTGGGCACGCAGGCGGCAAAGTCGCTCAGGCGGTAGAAGAGTTCATCGCTCCCATATTCCTTCTCTATTGCCACCCGCACCAAGTCGCCCTCGGCATGGGGCAGCTTGCCCTTTTTGCGGAAGGGCACGAGGGTCTGCACCCGGTCGCTCACCGACAGCAGCGGCGCGCCGAACAGAAAGCCGCGGGCCTCGACGGTAGCCACATTGGGGGACGTCGAGAGACGGTCTATCTCGTGCACCGCCTGGCAGAAGGCTTGCTTCTCGTGCAGGAAGGGCAACACGTCGATAAAATCAATCCCAGGCTTGGGAAAATCGGGATAGTGTTTGATGACTTCTTCGAACATATCGGTCAATAGTTTTGGTTCATAAAATTATAAAGCAACTCCTGCTACAGCGCCCAGACGACAAGTCCGCCGCAGATAATCAGACCGCTCACCAGCAGGTCGATGAGGCAGTAGCCCATGATGTCTTTGGCACTGAGGCGCGCGATGGCAAGCGCCGGCAGGGCCCAGAAGGGCTGTATGAGGTTGGTCCAGGCGTCGCCCCAGGCGATGGCGATGCCCGTCAGGCCCGGATCCACCCCTAGGTCGGCCCCCGCAGTGAACATGATAGGCGCCTGTATGGCCCAGTGGCCACCGCCGCTGGGGACGAACAGATTGAGCACCGCGGCACAGAGGAAGGTGAGCAGCGGATAGGTGGTCGGCGAACTGATGCGGATACAGGCGTCGGCCAGCACCGTGCCCATGCAGATGCCACTGGCGCCCACGCCGGTGATGATGCCCATGATGCCGGCATAGAAGGGGAATTGCAGTATGATGCCGCTGGCGCCGCCGGCCGCCTTGCCGAAGGCACGCACATAAGCCACGGGCGTACCGTGCAGCAGCAGTCCCGCCGCCAGGAATATCATGATGACGGTGCCGAGGTCGAGTGTGGCCCCGCGGAAGGCCAGTTTCAGCACCAGATAGGCCACCAGCAGCAAGGCTATCAGCCACGAGAGCACCGGACTCTGCTCCAGGCGCTTAGCCGGAGTGCGCTCGCCCGCCGGGGCAGACGCCGCCGAAGGAGCTGCATCGTCCGACAGCAGGGCCGGGTCTACAATGAAAGCGCCCTGTTTGGGGTGCATCAGCGTGTTGGCCACCGTGATGCCCACCGTCACGAGTAGCACTATCACCAAGTTGTGCAGGTCGAGTATGGTGCGGCCTACCGATACCGGAGCAGTCAGAGCCCCATTGGTAGCGGTGACCAGAGCCTCGCCGGGAGTGGCCATCGTGAGCGGTATGGAGCCCGAGAGGCCGGCATGCCACACCACAAAGCCACTATAGGCCGAGGCGATAAGCAGACGATAGTCGACACCCTGCATCTGTCGGGCCACGGCCTTGGCCAGCACCACACCCACGATGAGGCCGAAGCCCCAGTTGAGCCAGCAGGCCAGCGCCGAGACGGCGGTGACAAGCGCTATGGCTGCCGCGGGAGTGCGGGGTATCCGCGCCAGCGCATTCACCCCACGGCTCACCGCCGGGGCCGAGGCCAGCGTGCTGCCGCAGACAAGCACCAGTGCCATCTGCATGGCAAAGGCCAACAGGTTCCACACACCACCACCCCAGTGTTCCACCACCTCGAGCGGCGTCTGGTGGCAGATGGGCATTGCCAACAATGCAGCCACCAAAGTAAGCATGATAGCGAATACAAACGGTTCGGGCAACCAACGTTGCACCAGTCGGACACAGAATTTTATCATATCGGGAGCGAGCGAAGGAGTGTGTTACCAGTTCATCAGTTGGCGAATCTTGCGCGGAATATCGGTGTTTTGCTGAATGCCGCTGAATATTTCGGCGCCAGGGCCATATGCGAAGACGGGCACCATGCACCCCGTGTGGCTGCCCCAGAGGTAGCGCACATCGTTGGTGCCGGCCTCGATATCGCCGTCGGGCAGCGTGAGACCACCCGTCTCATGGTCGGCAGTGACCACCACAAGCGTGTGTCCGTCGCGCTCGGCATAGTCGAGCACAGCATGCAGCATAAGCTCGAAATCAGCCAACTCGGCACGCATATAGGCCGAATCGTTGTTGTGGCAGGCCCAGTCTATCTGAGAGCCCTCGATCAGCATAGCATAGCCCTTGCGGCTGCGCTCCAGCAACTGGATGGCCTTCATAGCACCACGCCGCAGCATGTCGCCGCGTGCAGGGGCCGGGTCGGGGTCACCGTCGTAGGGTAAAGCCACCACTCGCTGCCCCTCGAAAGCAAGCAGCGAGTCCAGCGAACGCGTCAACGTATAACCGCGGTCGAGCAACGTATCCAGGGGAGCCAGGCCGTCGTGGCGGTTCTCCGGCAGGAAATACTTGTAGCCACCGCCCACCATGACGCTATGGGCACACTGGGCCATCTGCATGCTCAGCGTGTCGTACATTTTGCGATAGGGCACATGGCCGTAGGTAGAGGCCGGAGTGGCGTCGAGCACATCGCTCGTCACCACAAAGCCCGTCGCCATGCCCGCCTCGGCGGCATCGTCGAATATGGTGCGGTGGCGGGTAGAATCGGGCGCCCAGTTCACATGGTAGTTCTCCACCTTCTGACCCGTGGTCAGCGCTGTGCCGCCGGCCGACGAATCGGTGCGGTACTTATCGAGCGAATAGGTGCGCGAGAATCCGGTCACCGGAAAGCGTAGGAAGGCCGAATTGTCGGCCCGCTCGGCCACCACCGAAGCATAGACCTGCGGCACACCCATGCCGTCGCCTACGATTAGGATAATATTTCGGGGAGCCTGCTCCTTGCAGGCACAGCCGGCCAACAACAGCGTACCAGCCGTCAAAAGCGAATAAATCAGTCGTTTCATCACTATTCTATTAATACAAAACAATTGCAAAGATAAGAAAAAAAATGGTATGTTGTTTTTTTTTTGTAATTTTGCCGCATGAAACGGACTGTATTCACCGGCCGGATGAAGATGGCCGACATGATAGCATCTAACTACGACCTAATCCTTATGCTGCCTAGGTTTGGTGTGCCTTTAGGGTTTGGCGACAAGAGTGTACGAGAAGTCTGTCGCGAGCATGGTGTGGACGAGAATTTCTTCCTTACGGTATGTAATATTTACAGTTTTGACGATTTCCAACCCGACGACGAGGAGCTGTCAAAGATAGACCACCGAATGGTGGCGGAACACCTTCGCGCTTCCCACCGTTACTATATCTATGAGCGTCTGCCCCATCTGCAACACCATCTGGACCACATCGTGGAGCATGTGGGCGAACAGTCGGCCGGCGTGCTGAAAAAATATTTCTCCGACTACTGCCGCGAGGTGCGCGACCATGTGAGGCGCGAAGAGCGCAACCTGGAGGCCATGCTCACCGAGGGCGGTCCGACGCGCGTAAGCGACCACTACGCAAAGAGTCACGACAATATAAAGGACAAGCTGAACGACCTGACACAAATCATATACAAATACATCCCCGGCGAGCGGCTGAACGAGGAGATGATGGAATTGGTCTTTGACATCATGCAACTCAGCCGGGACCTGGAGAAACATGCCACCATCGAGGAGACGCTGCTGCTGCCACCCGAAGACTACTCCCTGAGCGACCGGGAGCAAGAGGTGCTGGAATTGGTGGCCCAGGGCCTTTCGAGCAAGGAAATAGCCGAACGGCTCTGCATCGCCGTCAACACGGTGAACACCCATCGCAAGAGCATCACCCGCAAGACCGGCATCAAGAGTGTGGCCGGTCTGGCTGTATATGCCATGTTGAAAAAACAAGGCTGAACCCAAAGAAAACAAGATAAACAAAGATGAATAAATCTCTCAAAGTAATCCGGATAATCCTGGCAGCACTTATGCTGCTCAGCATTACGGCACTTCTGCTCGACACAACAGGTATGCTGTACCACTGGCTGGGATGGGCTCCCAAGCTGCAGCTGCTACCCAACATCATGGCCCTTAACCTGGTAATGGTGGTGGCAGTGCTGGTGGTCACACTGGTTATCGGACGTTTCTACTGCGCAGTGGTGTGTCCGATGGGTATATTCCAAGATATCTTCGTCTGGATACACAAGTTAATTTTCGGCAAAAAACGTCCCTTCCATTACAGAAAACCTGCCAACTGGATACGCTACACTGTGCTAGGGCTCTTCATTGTGGCCATGCTGGTGGGACTGAATAACATAGCCGTACTGATAGCTCCCTACAGCGCATACGCACGCATGGTGACGGGACTGCACATGAGTGGCGCCATCCAATGGGTGGCCATCGTCACTTTGGTGGTCATCGGACTGATGAGCTTCACGATGGGACGCCTGTGGTGCAACACCATCTGCCCCGTTGGTGCGCTCTTGAGCCTCGTGAGCCGCTACCGACTCTTCGGCATCACTATCGACGCTGACAAATGTGTAGGCTGCCACAAATGCGAACATGGCTGCAAGGCAATGTGTATCGACATCGACGGCGGCAAGCGTGTCGACCATTCGCGCTGCGTCGACTGCTGGAACTGCATGGCCCAATGCCCGGTGGGTGCCATCAGCCTGGACCGGACTTCTAAAAAAGCCAATACCTCAGCATCCTCCAGTGTGGATTCGAGCCGCCGCAAATTCATAGCCACTACGGCCGCCGTGGGAACAGCTATGGCTGTGCAGGCCCAAGAGCAGAAGCTGGATGGCGGACTGGCTGCCATCACCGGCAAGCAGGTGCCCGACCGCAAGACCCCGCTCAAACCATTCGGCGCCCGTAGCCTGAAGAACTTCTCCAACCGCTGCACCAGCTGCCAACTGTGCGTTAGCCAGTGCCCCGAACACGTCCTTCGTCCCAGCACCAATCTGGAGCACCTGATGCAGCCTGAGATGCATTATACCGACGGATATTGCCGCACGGCATGTACTCGTTGTAGCGAGGTATGCCCCGCCGGTGCCATTCTGCCCATCAGCAAAGAAGAGAAGACGGCTATCAGCATCGGTGTGGCAATCACCCTGCCGCAGAACTGTCTATCTGCTACCGGCAAGGACCAGTGCGGCACTTGCGCCCGCCACTGCCCCGCCGCAGCCATCAGCATGGTTACCAATGCCGACGGACACCCCACCCCTGTGGTAAACGAGAGCCGCTGTCTGGGATGCGGCGCCTGCGAATACTACTGCCCCGCCCGACCCATGACCGCTATCTATGTGGAAGGTCGCCCCGTGCATACAGAAATATAAATACATAATATAGAAACACACATGTAAACGTAAAAATTAACAATTCATTAATATGTCTTTCAACATCAAACAAACACTTATCGACTTTGTGAAGTACATGGGTACTTTCAAATTCTGGAAAGAACTGGTTATCATGACTCTCGGCATGGCTGTCACTGCTGCCGCCGTCTACTACTTCTTGGTTCCCAGCAAACTGATTATCGGTACTATCTCGGGTCTCAGCATTGTGCTGGTCAACATCTTCGGCGGCAATCTGGGCAACTGGATTATGGGCATCAACATCGTGCTGCTGATTATGGCCTTCCTGCTCATCAACAAAGAGTTCGGCGCCAAGACGGTCTATACGGCCCTCATCCTGGGCCCGCTGACCAATTTCTGGGATGCCGTCTTCCCGTGGGAGCGCATCGCCAATCCAAACCCTGTGACGGGCACACCGAGCGTCATGGGTGACCCGTGGCTGGACCTCTGCTGCTTCGTCTTGCTGCTCTCGGCCTCGCAAGCTCTGATGTTCAGCATCAACGCCTCCACCGGTGGCCTCGACATTCTAGCCAAGATAGTGAACAAATATATGCACTTCGACATTGGCACATCGGTCTCTATTGCCGGTGCCGTCATCTGCTGCACCGCTTTCTTCATCAACCCCTTCCGCATGGTCATCATCGGTCTCATCGGCACCTGGATCAACGGTTTGGTGGTGGACTATTTCACTGCTTCGCTCAACAATCACAAACGTCTCTGCATCGTATCGAAAGACTACGAACGTATCCGCCAGTACATCATTGGCACACTGCATCGCGGCTGCACCCTCTACGAGGTCACCGGTGGCTATAGTGGCGAAAAGAGCATAGAGCTGGAAGTGCTTCTCAACAAAGACGAATTCAGCAAGATTCTAAACTGGATGAAGGAAGAGAAGATTGACGCCTTCTCCACCGCCGGCAACGTCAGCGAGGTCTATGGCCTCTGGTCGAGCGGCAAAAAGCGCAAGCAGCTCAAGGAGCAGAACGACAAGCGATAGTAGTGGATAGTGGATAGTGATTAGTGAATAGTTAAAATATAAACATGGACAGACGAAACTTCTTGAAAGTGATGGCCGGAGGTGCCGTAGCCGGAGCAGCAGTGGCAGCCGGGTGCAAGAATCCCAACAGCCAGCGGGCCGAAGGCTTCCAAAGCGGCGAGGTGCCGCTGGGCCAGATGACCTACCGCTCCGACGCCCACGGCCAGCAGGTGAGCCTGCTGGGCTTCGGCATGATGCGTCTCCCCGTCGAAGGTGGCGGCAGCCTGCGCGACAATCCCGATGCGCGACTCGACCAGGAGCTCATCAACAGCATGGTGGACTATGCCATCGAGCATGGTGTCAACTATTTCGACACCGCACCTGTCTACCTCCGCGGCATGTCGGAGGAGGCCACCGGCATTGCCCTCAAGCGGCATCCGCGCGACAAGTGGCTCATCGCCACCAAGATGTCCAACTTCCGCAACTGGACGCCCGAGGCTAGCCTGAAGATGTACCACGAGAGCTTCGAGAAGCTGCAGGTGGATTATATCGACTACTACCTCCTGCACTCCTTCGGCGGCGTGGACCCCGACGGTACCAGCGACTTCGAGAAGCGTTTCGTCGACAATGGAATGCTCGACTTCCTCATGAAAGAACGCGAGGCAGGCCGTATCCGCAATCTGGGGTGGTCGTTCCACGGCCAGCAGTCGGAGTTCGACAAGGTGGTAGCCCTGCACGAGAAGTACCACTGGGACTTCGCACAGATACAGATGAACTACGTCGACTGGCTCTACGCCCACGAGATCGAGGAGGAGAACGTCAACGCCAACTACCTCTACGACGAGCTGGACAAGCGAGAAATCCCCATTGTCATCATGGAGCCTCTGCTTGGCGGACGCCTGGCCACACTCAACGAATCGTTGGCACACAAGCTGAAAGAGCGCGAGCCCGAGCGCAGCCTTGCCTCGTGGGCTTTCCGCTATCTGGGCATGTTCCCCCGCATCATGACCTCACTCAGCGGCATGAGCGCTATGGAGCATGTGGAGGACAATGTGCGCAGCCACTGCCCCTGCACACCGCTGGCCGACGACCAGATGGCCCTGCTGGACCGCGTGGCCGACGAGTACGCCCACTTCCCCGTCATCCCCTGCACCACCTGCCAGTACTGCATGCCCTGTC
The DNA here is from genome assembly GCA_045576855.1 of Bacteroidales bacterium. Lineage (GTDB taxonomy): Bacteria > Bacteroidota > Bacteroidia > Bacteroidales > P3 > Colimorpha. The sequence continues at coordinate 32,601 of JAZNHG010000021.1, forward strand.
CCTACGGGCTCGACATACCCGGCATCTTCTCGTTCTACAACAAGAGCCTCGCCGAGGGCAACATCGCCAGCGAGGGCACCGTGGAACAGAAGGAGTACCGCCGCGCGCGCCGCGCCTTCCTCACCACCTACGACAAGAGCATCGAGCGGCTGCGGCAGGCCGACCACTGCATCGGCTGCGGCGAGTGCCTCAAGCATTGCCCGCAACACATCGCCATCCCCGACAAGATGCGCATGATAGAAGAATATACAAACAAACTTAAAGACTCACTGGTATGAGAGGTTGGGAAATAGTCATCATCGCCGTCGTTGTGCTGCTGCTCTTTGGCGGCAAGAAAATCCCCGAGCTGATGAAAGGGCTCGGCAAAGGCGTCAAGAGCTTCAAGGACGGTGTGAACGGCATAGAGACAGATACGTCTGACAAGTCCGACAAGTCCGACAAGGCCTGATGACCTTCTGGGAACACCTTGACGAACTGCGCCGTCGCCTGTGGTATGTGCTGCTGGCGGCGGTTGTGGCAGGTGTGGGCTGCTTCTGCTTCAAGGAGCAGCTCTTCGCCGTGGTGCTGGCGCCCAAGCCGGCCGGGATGCAGCTGGTCAACATCGAGCTCACGCAGCAGCTACTCATCCACATGCGGGTGGCGCTATGGGCGGGCTTGATTGTGGTCTCGCCCTATGTCATCTACCAGCTGTTTGCCTTTGTGGCCCCCGGCCTCTACCGCACCGAGCGGCGGCTGGCCCTGCGGGCCGTGGCCGCAGGCTATCTGCTCTTCCTCGCTGGCGTGGCGCTCAACTACTTCGTCATCTTCCCTTTCACCGTACGCTTCCTCGGCGGCTATCAGGTCAGCACCGACGTGCAGAACGCCATCACCCTCGGCAGCTACATCTCCGTACTCGGCGTGATGAGCCTGATGATGGGAACACTCTTCGAACTACCGGTACTCTGCTGGCTGCTCGCCAAGATAGGCGTGCTGAAAGCGCAGTTCATGCGCCGCTACCGCCGCCACGCCATCGTGGTCATCCTGGTCATCGGCGCCGTCATCACCCCCACCGGCGACCCCTTCACGCTGGCGCTGGTCAGCCTGCCCATCTATCTGCTTTGGGAATTGAGTATATTGATAGTTAAACGAGTGGAAAAATGAAACGAACACTGATACTAGCCCTGCTCCTGCTGCCGCTGGCGGCTCTGGCACAATCCCCCTGCGACGAAGCGCTCCAGGACTACGCCCGCCGCTATCCCGCCGCACTGGAGCAAGACCTGCAAAAGCTGGTCTTCCAGGACACCTATGGCCCCGGGCACCTCATCAAGGACTCCGCCTCCTGCGCCCGCTATATCGAACGAGAGGCAGCCGCTATGGAGGCTGAATCGGACTGGCCGATGTACGAATACACCCTGTGCGACAGCCACTTCGTGCGCGTCAACCTGCGGGTGATCAAGGACGGTCGCATCAGCCTGCGGAAGCTGACGTCGGCGGTGCTGCGCAGCGCCGAAGGAATTCCTCCCGTAGACCCCAGTCTAGTGAAGCACCACAGCCGCGCCTTCAACCTGGCCTACCATCCCCACTACCGCATCGTACGGCGCGACATCTTCGAGCGCGAGCTGCTGCCGCTCATCTACGACTACCCGTGGCAAGACCCGCAGCGCGACCTCGACGAACGGGTGGAATGGCTCATCGAGCGCCTTACCCTCGACGAAAAACTCTCGCTCATGGTACACCAGAACCCCGCCATCCCGAGGGTGGGCCTGCCGGCCTACAGTTGGTGGAACGAGGCGCTGCACGGCGTGGGACGCGCGGGACTGGCTACGGTGTACCCGATGCCGGTAGCGCTGGCCGCCACCTTCGATCCCACACTGGTACGTGACGTCTTCGTCCATGTGGCCCACGAGGCGCGCATCAAATACCAGCAGGCGCAGGACACCGGCGGCACGGGCGACTACACGGGCCTCACATTCTTCACTCCGAACATCAATATCTTCCGCGACCCGCGCTGGGGCCGTGGCATGGAGACCTATGGCGAAGACCCCTACCTCACCGCACGCATGGGCCTCGCCTGCGTCGAAGGGCTGCAAGGAGGGCACACGGCAGCCTGCCTGAAGCACTTCGCCGTGCACAGCGGACCCGAAGGCACACGCCACCAGTTCGACAGCCGCGTCAGCGACCGCGACCTGCGCACCACATACCTGCCTGCCTTCGAATATATCATCAAGCACAGCGACGTGGCTCAAGTCATGTGCGGATACAACCGCCTGAACGGAGAACCCTGCTGCACCAACCGCGAACTGTTCGATATCCTGCGCAACGAATGGCAATACGACGGCATACTGGTCACCGACTGCTGGGCGCTGAACGACGCCTACGAGACCGACACCGTCATACCGCGCCACCGCACCCATGCCAGCGCCGCGCTGGCCTACGGCGACGCCTTCGGGCGCGAAGTAGACCTCGAGTGCGGCAGCGGCCTGCCGGCACTGAAGAAAGCCGTCGGCTACGGCTACGTCCCCCAGAGCCAGATAGACATGCACGTGCGCCGCCTGCTGCGCGTACGCCTGGCGGTGACCAATCCGACAAGTATGACCAGTCCGACTAGTCCGACCGACCCCACCGACGTCGCCGCCCAGAGCATGGTGCTGCTGAAGAACAACGGCGTGCTGCCGCTGCGCGGACTGCCCAACATCATCCTCGCCGGACCCAACGCCAACGACAGCCTGATGCCCCTCGGCAACTACAACGGCACTCCCGAGCACTGCGTCACCATCGGCGAAGCCCTGCAAGAGGATATCAAAAAGAGCATCCTTAGTTCTGAAATGCCCACCGTCGTCTACTGCGGCGGCCTCAACCCCCAGCTGGAGGGCGAGGAGCTGCCCGTGGAGAAAGAGGGATTTTTCAAAGGCGACCGCACCCTGATAGAGCTGCCTCGGGAGCAGGTGCAGGAGATAAAGGAATACAAGAAGAGGGGCTACAGCGTGGTGCTGGTGCTCTGCGCCGGCAGCGCCGTATCGCTGGAGCAGGTCATAGACGACTGCGACGCCGTCCTCTACGCCTGGTACGGCGGCCAGGCGATGGGCACCGCCGTGCGACAACTGCTCTACGGCGAGCGCGACGACTTCGGCCGTCTGCCCGTCACCGTCTACCGCTCCACCGGCGACCTGCCCCCCTTCGACGACTACGGCATGGCGGGGCGCACCTACCGCTACGCCGACCGCTCCAGGGTGGAATACCCCTTCGGCTACGGCCTCAGCTACAGCTTCCACCAGCTGTGGGGGGCGCCGACCGTCAGCGAAGCCGACTTCACGGTCAGCGGCCTCGTCAGCCAGTGCGCTACCGATGCGCCGCAATCCGCCGTGCACCGCACCATAGTGCAGGTCTACCTCAAGACACAGGACAGCGACAGCGCCCCCATCAAGCAGCTTGTGGGTCTCATGCCCGTCACCACCGTCGACTTCGACCACAAGGTGCCCTTCACCATCCAGCTGGACCCCTACTGGTTCCGCCAGTACAATCCCGCCACCGGACAGATGGAGGAGCCCGCCGACGGCACCCGGTTCACCCTGCAGGTCGGTTTCAGCAGCGACGACCGCGACCTGACCGACATCACATTCACCTACCACAACAGGAAATAGGGCGCGCCAACCACCAACCGACAAAGCACTGATTGTCAGACATCAATAGTCAAACTCCATTATTTAACAACTTTTAACTTGCAAAATCCAACTGCACGCTGAGGGGGTGGGAATCGAGAATTGAAAATTGAGAATTGGAAATTGATAGTTGGTAGTTGGCAGTTGGCAGTTGACAGCACGTAACAATCTGATATTCACCATTCATCATTCATCATTCATCATTAACCCTCCCTCCGCCCTGACAAGGGTCATCCTACCACCAACGTACCATCAACCTACCACCATCCTACCACCATCCTACCATTTTAACATTTCGGGAGCCTGTATCGCGGGGTGTTGTTATATCGGAAATCGGGGGACCGCTGCCGGTGCTGTAGCGGGGGTGCCGACTCCGGGCGGGATTTTTTTTCGGCAGATGCACCGCCATATCGGAAAAAACATGTATTTTTGCACTTCGAAACAATCAACCACTAATCGGCAACAATATGCAATATAAGACCTTTCTGTCGGCAGCCACCCTTGCAGTCTGCCTCTTTCTCGGTCCGGCGAGCCGTGCGCAGCACGACAGCATAGCGGAGAGCGACCCCGCCATCGTGCAGCGTATCGGCGAATGGCAGGACCTGAAACTCGGATTCATGATGCACTGGGGCATCTATGCCCAGTGGGGATGCGTGGAGAGCTGGAGCATCTGCAACGAGAGCTGGATAGTGCGAGAGCGCATAGGTCGCGACGGCCGCCCCATCCGAGGCACCAAGGACGGCGACTACTACCAGTACAAGCAGGCTTACCAGCAGCTGAACCGCACCTTCGCACCGCGGCATTTCGACCCCAAAGGGTGGGCCGCCGCCGCCAAGCGGGCGGGCATGAAATACGTGGTGTTCACCACCAAGCACCACGACGGATTCTGCATGTTCGACACACGCTACACCGACTACAGCTCCACGGGCGACTGTCCGGCGCATACCGACTTCACGCGCGGCGTGGTAGACGCCTTCCGCGCCCAGGGCATGTGGACGGGCCTCTACTTCAGCAAGCCCGACTGGCACTGCGACGACTACTGGGCCCACGAGTGGGCTACGGCCGACCGCAACGTGAACTACACCATAGCCGACCATCCCGAACGCTGGCGGCGCTATGTCGACTTCACCCACAACCAGGTGCGCGAGCTGACGCACAACTACGGCCCCATCGACATCCTCTGGCTCGACGGCGGATGGGTGCGCCCGGCATGGAGCGTGAACGACGAGACGCGCCCCTGGCTCGGCTGCAGCGGTCAGGTGCAGGATGTGGACATGCCGCGGCTGGCGGCCATTGCCCGCGAGAAGAATCCCCGGATGATAATCGTAGACCGCTCGGTAGGTGGCCGCTACGAGAACTACCGCACTCCCGAGAAGCAGGTGCCGGACTCGCTTCTCCCCTACCCCTGGGAGACCTGCATGACGATGGGTGACAGCTGGAGCTATGTGCCGGACGACCACTACAAGTCCACGCGCGAACTGATACACATGCTCTGCGACGTGGTGGCCAAGGGGGGCAACCTGCTGCTCAATGTGGGACCCGACGCCGACGGCAACCTGCCCGCCGAGGCACTGCAACGCATGGAGGAGATGGGACGCTGCATGGACAAGATAGGCCACGCCATCTATGGCTCCCGCCCGCTCTACCCCTACTGCGACGGCAACCGCCGCTACACACAGAGCAAAGACGGCTCGGTGCAATACGAGCTCACGCTCACCGACAGCTTCCCCTACGCCACAGTGCGCGAGCTGAAAGGGAAAGCTCGCAGGAAATAGATTATAGGTAACGCCGCATCCAGGTCAGCTGCTTGCGGGCGTAATGCCATGTGTTGAGCTTGATCATGCCTACCGCGTGGTCAAGCTCTTCTACTCTGTCGAGCACGGGGAAGAGCTCGCGGTAGCCGACGGTGGCCAGCGTGTTCAGGTGGCGGTAGGGCACCAGCGAACGCACCTCGTCCAGCAGCCCGTCGGCCATCATGAGGTCCACACGGCGGTTGATGCGCGCCCGCAGTTCCTCGCGCTCCATAGGCAGCACACGCACCTCCACGTCCCACTCCGGCTGCCGGTCGGCCTGCCGGTCCCGGCGGTCGGCTATCACCTGGCTGTAGGGGCGGCCCGTGGTGAGGCACACCTCGAGGGCGCGCTGCAGACGCACGGGATTGCGCAGGTCCACCCGGGCATAATAGTCGGGGTCCAGCCGTTGCAGCAGGCTGCGCTTCTCCTCGAGCGGCATCTGCTGCAGCCGCGCCCGGAGCGCCGGGTCGGCATCGGGCATCGGCGACACCTCGTGCAGCAGGGCGTCTATATAGAGGCCGCTGCCGCCGACAGCCACAGCACAGCCATAGCGGCCCGTCAAATCGCGTATGACGCCGAGCGCGTCGCGCCGGTAGTCGAATATATTGTAAGGCTCCGTCACCGAGCGGCAGGCGACGAAATGGTGGGGCACTGCGGCCAGCTCCTCGTCCGACGGGCGGGCCACCCCGATACGCATCTCGCGATAGAACTGGCGCGAATCGCAGCTCACTATCTCCGTCTCCAGCTCGCGGGCCAGCCTTATGGCGTATGCCGTCTTGCCCACCGCCGTGGGCCCAGCCACGATTATCAATCTCGGACGCCCGCCTTCAGCCTTCAGGTTCATTGGCCAAAGGTCATGATTTTCTCGAACTCGTCCCAGAACTCGGGAAACGACTTGCCGACCACTGCGGGATTCTCAATCTCCATGTCGGGGAAACGGAGACGGAGCGGGGCAAAAGCCATCGCGATGCGGTGGTCGCCATAGGTGCGCACCGTCTCGCGGGGCTGCAGCGTGGAGGGATTGATATGGAGCTCGTCGCCGGAAGCGTCGACCGTCACCCCCATGCGCCTGAGTTCGTTGGTGATGGCCTCGCGCCGGTCGCTCTCCTTGAGAGCGATATTGCTAACACCCTTGAGCACCGCCCTGACGCCGGCCGCCGCGGCAGCCACCGCAAAGGTAGGCACCAGGTCGGGGCAGTCGAGACAATTGAACTGCACCGCCTTGGCACACTCGCCGCCCCCCTGTAGCGTCACGCTGCGGCCGGTGGAGCGGTAGGGGGAGCGCACCTCGGTGCTGACCACACCCAGTTGGTGGAAGAAGCGGTCGGTGGCACTGTCGCCTTGGCAGGAATCCAGTTGCAATCCCAGCAGGCGTATGCGCAGGTCGGGGCGCAGCATGGCCATCGTGTAGAAGTAGGATGCCGACGACCAGTCGCGCTCTATATTGATGGTGGCGGGCTTGGGGCGTCCCTCGTAGGGCTGCACGTAATAGGTGCGGCCGTTGGAGGAGCGGCGCACCTCTATGCCTGCCTGGCGCAGGGCATCGCAGGTCATCTCCACATAGGGGCGCGACGTGGGGCGCTGGGTCATGGTGAGCGAGATACCCTCGGGCATCTTGGGGGCCACCAGCAGCAGCGCGCTTACGAACTGGCTGCTGAGCAGCGGGTCCACACTGACGGTGCGCTTGTTGGGCACCCCCCCCTGTATCTGCACCGGCAGGAAGCCTTCGCGTCCGGTACACTCAACCCGAAGTCCCATCTGGCGCAGGGCGTCGATGAGCGGAGCCATAGGCCGCTGGCAGAGTCGTTCGTCGCCGGTGAGCACATGATGGCCCGACGTAATGGCCAACAGCGGCATCATGAAGCGGGCCACCGAGCCAGCATTGTCACAATAAAAAACGTCGGACGAATGGCTCTCCAGCTGGGCCAACAGCTGGCGTAGCAACTTCGTGTCGTTGGAGGTAGAGAGCTTGCCGATACGGAAATGGCTTCCCATCAGGTGGTTGATCATCAGCCATCGGTTGCTCATACTCTTAGAGGCGGGGAGATTGATGCGGATGTCGTTGGTATTCATGCGATGTCGTATTCCTTGAGTTTACGGTAGAGGGTGCGTTCGGAGATATGCAGCTCGGCGGCCGCCTGCTTGCGGTTGCCGCCCGCGCGGTCGAGGGCATGCAGTATGGCGCGGCGCTCGCGCTCCTCCAGGCTGACAGCCTCGTCCTCGATGATTTCCGGCGTGAGGAACTCTTCCTCCTCGCTGCTGTCCACATGGGGAGCAGCTGCGGGCAGATAGGACGACTGGTGCTGGTCGACCTGCAGCGGCACGCCACCTTGGGCCAACTGCGCCACCGCCGCCCTCAGCTCGCTGATTTCCTTGCGCATCTCGTTAATCATCTGCCCCATCGTGAGGGCCTTGAGCAGCAGTTCGCGGTCGGTAATCTGGCTGCCGGGCTGGCCGGCATCGGCCACCACGGCCGGCATACGCTCGCCGGTGGGCACAAAGGAAAGATAATTCTGCAGTATGGCGGGCGTGATGGTGCGCTCGGTCTCCACCACTGCTATCTGCTCGGTGATATTCTTCAGCTCGCGCACGTTGCCGTACCAGGGATAGTCCATCATCATGCGCTTGGCCTCGTCGGTGAGGACGATGGGCGGCATATGGTACTTCTCAGCCACATCGGACGAGAACTTGCGGAAAAGCAGCGGCACATCGTCCTTGCGTTCGCGCAGGGGCGGCAGATAGATGCTGATCTGGTTCAGCCTGTAGTACAGGTCCTCGCGGAAGCGGCCGGTGCGCACTGCCTCCACAATGTCCACATTGGTGGCCGCCACTACGCGCACATTGATTTTCTGGGCTGTGGAGCTACCCACAGGTATTATCTCGCCATTCTCCAGCACACGCAGCAGCTTGACCTGCATGGCCAGCGGCAGCTCGCCTATCTCGTCGAGGAATATCGTTCCCCCGTCGGCCTCCTCGAAGTAGCCTTTGCGCGTACGGTCGGCACCGGTGAAAGCGCCTTTCACATGGCCGAAGAGTTCGCTCTCGATGGTACCTTCCGGTATGGCGCCGCAGTTGACGGATATGAGGCCGTGGCCTTGACGCACATGCTTGCGCAGGCTGTTCTCATGTATGATGCGCGAGAAGACATCCTTGCCCACACCACTCTCGCCGGTGATGAGGATAGAGAGGTCGGTGGGCGCCACCTGGATAGCCTTGTTGAGGGCCAGGTCCAGACGCGGGTCGTTGCCTATGATGTCGTAGCGCTGCTTGATATTTCTGATATCCATAGTTAGGGTCTAGTAGTTGCTGAAATGGGGTGCTATAACAATATTGCGGGCCTGCTGCAGCTGGCGGCTCACAGCGGTGTACTGCTGTATCTGCAGCAGCAGCTCGCGCTGCTCGTCCTCGCCGGCGGTGCGCAGCTGTTCGCGCAGCTCGGCCGTCATCTGAGCCAGCCGTCCGCTCTTGAAGGTATAGATGCTTTCGGTCAGGTCCTGCAGCAGGTTGTCCTCCAGCTTGGGCACATACACGCCCTTCTTGCGCCAGGTGTCGCTGAGCGAATAGGTGTCCATCATCAACGTGATGGCGAATACGCGCAGCTGCTCGTCGCCGGAGTTCATGAAGCGCGTGGTGTCTATCTGGTGGGTCATGTCGAGCATCAGCGCACACTGTTCGAATATGCGCTGGCAGAGCGGATGGGTCATCGACAGGTTGTCGTTGCGCAGCTCGCTGACTATGATTTCGCCAACGGTGTATTCCACCGCCGTCTGCTGCCCGTTTTCGTCCTTCACCGTCTGCGGAACCTTGCTGTTGCCAAAGTCGAGCAGCAGCTTCACCAGATGGCGCTCCGCCTCGGGCAGCGCCACCACGCTGCTGCCAGCGTCGGGCGCCGGCGCCGCCTCGGGCTGGACGGCCACTGCCGGGGCAGCGGCCTCGGCGGGGGCATCGGCCGCAGGCTGGCCCGCCTGGCGCTGCTCGCGCTGCGACTCCTCGTATGCCTTCTGCCGTGCCGTGAGGGCGGCCTTGCTCACCGCACTCGTGAGCACCTCCTCGCTCACGTGCAGCAGCGCCGAACACTGCCGCACATATTCCGCCCGCTCCAGTATGTCGGACACCAGGGCGATGCTGCGCGCCGTCTCGCTGATGAGCTCGGCACGACGGATGGGGTCGTTCTTGACGCCGTCGAGCAGCACACGCGTCTTGAACATAATAAAGTTGTCCTCGTGGTTGGCCAGATAGTCCTGCAGCGCCGACGAGCCGTACTTCTGGGCATAACTGTCCGGGTCCTCGCCATCGGGGAAGAGCACCAGGCGCACATGCATGCCCTCGGCAAAGAGCAGGTCGACCGCACGCAGGGCCGCCTTGATGCCGGCCGAGTCGCCGTCGTAGAGCACCGTCACGTTGGGCGTGTAGCGCTTGATGAGGCGTATCTGCTCGGTGGTGAGCGAGGTGCCGCACGAGGCCACCGTGTTCTCCACCCCCGACTGGTGCATCGATATGACATCCACATTGCCCTCCACCAGATAGCACTTGCCCGCCTTGGCTATGGCCGTGCGCGCCTGGAAGAGTCCATAGAGGATGCGACTCTTGTTGTAGATATCGGAGTCGGGCGAATTGACATACTTGGCAGCCTGCTTCTCCGAGCTCAGCACACGCCCGCTGAAGCCCAGCACACGGCCCGAGATGCTGTAGATGGGGAACATCACGCGCCCGCGGAAGCGGTCGTAGCGCTTGCCCGTGTCCTCCTTGAATATGGTCAGGCCCGTCTTCTCCAGCACCGTCTCGCTGTAGCCGCTCTTCAGCGCATGGTCGGTGAAGGCGCTCCACTCGTCCAGGCAATAGCCCAAACCGAAGCGCCGGATGATATCGTCGCTCAGGCCGCGATGATGGAAATAGCTGAGACCGACGGCACGACCCATCTCGTCGTTGTAGAGCAGGTCGGCAAAATACTTCTGCGCAAACTCGCTTACATGGAACAGACCGTCGCGCTCCGTCTGGCGCTGACGCTGCTCCTCCGTCAACTCCTCCTCCTGGACCTCTATATTATACTTGCGGGCCAGCCACTGCAACGCCTCGGGATAGGTGTAGTGCTCGTGCTTCATCAGAAACTTCACCACATCGCCCGCCTCGCCGCAGCCGAAGCACTTGTAGATGCCCTTCGACGGCGACACGTAGAACGACGGCGTCTTCTCGTTGTGGAACGGGCAGCACCCTATATGGTTCGCGCCACGCTTCTTGAGGCTGACGAAATCGCCTATCACCTCCTCGATACGCGAGGCGTCCATAATGCGTTGTATGGTCTCCTGGTCAATCATAGAATCAAAATGCAAAGATACGACTTTTTTCCGACATGGGAAAAGAAAGTTTGCCATACCCCAAAACGTCACCCTCGCGCAGGGCCGCTCACACCCCCGCCACCCCACCCTGAACACCCTCCGGAACCACCGCACCACAACCCCGCCAAAAACATGCTAAACCCTTATCAACTACTACCATAGTAGGTGTTGGTAAGGTGTTGGTAAGGAGTTGGTAAGGAGATGGTAGGTTGGGAACCTGGCGTTCAATGGGTTACAAAGGCCGTTTTTCGCGTCACAACAGGTGGGGGTAATTTGGGGGTCATGCCCGCTTCCGGCCGGCAAAACGGCTGTACAACCGGACCGAAACAGACAAAAGGCGCTCCGCCGAAGCGGAGCGCCTGTATGGATTGAGCATGCATCTGTGCGTCTATTTCACCACCTCTATGGCGCCGTTGTGCTCCACATTGCCGTTATAGCCACGGGCGGAGAAGCGATAGAAGTAGGTGCCGGCGGGCATGTGCTGCGGGTCCCAGAAATCCTCGTCGCGCGAGATATTCTCTTTGTGGTAGACGTGGGCGCCCCACTTGTTGTAGATATCCAACTGATTGATGGGATAGCCCATACCCTCGACCAGATTCTTGATGACGAAGCGGTCGTTGATGCCGTCGCCATTGGGCGAGACCACATTGGGGAACTGCAGGAAGTCGTTGACCACAAGGATAGTATTCTCGGCCGTATCGCGACAGTAGACAATGTTGCCCGAAGGAGCATGATTGTCGGTGCGGGCGATGAGGCGCACGGCATAGTTGCCCGAGGGGTCCTCGTCGGTCCACTGCGAGAAGTCGAACTGGGGCGATTCATCGAGCAGCGTCTCGACCGAGAGCGGGTTGTTGATATTGTACTGTATCTCCCAGAAGTATTTATTGTCCGGCGTACGGGGCTCGGTCAGGTTGGTGAACGTGGCCACCGGATTGGCCACCGATGGATAGACCGGGGTCCAGGAGAAGCCAGCCTTGGGCGAAGTGTAGACCGCAATGGACTGCGGGCTGACGATAGAGTCGATACATCCGTCGGCCGAAGTGGCATAATAGCGCAGGTCGTAGATACCGGCACCATAGGTATGCGTGGGGCTAGGCTCGGTGGAGGTGATGCCGTCGCCGAACACCCACAGGTGCTCCACCGCGTCGATACTGCGGTTGTCGAAGCTCAGCGTGAAGGGGTCGCAGCCCTCGAAGGTGAAGGGCGTAGGAATAAAGGCCGGCATAGGCTGACGGCGGTTGCCCACCACGATGGTGTCGCGGCCGGTGCAAGCCTTGCCCGGCTGGGTGTTGGTGACGCTGACAACATAGGTCACTTCGCTGCTGACGCCCTCGGCCGTGGTGATAGTATCGGTATTCTGACCATAGGGATGCCAGAGATAGCTGTACTTCTGCGACTCCGTGTGGCGGTCTTTTGCATCGAGCATCATGCGGTCCACACCGCAGAGCGACGTGTCGGGTCCCAGGTCGGGCTCCGGAGTCCAGATGGACGTGATGCTGGTGGTGGTGTCCCACTCGCAGCCAAAGGCGTCGTAGACCCTCACGATGATGGGGAAGGTACCGGCCGTGTCGGGCGAGCTGATGTAGCTCACCGTAGGACTGGCGGCATTGACCACCACGCCGCGGTAGTGGCCCATGTCGTAGTCGTGGTATTGCGCCGAGGTATCGGGCGACCACACAAGCGAGTCGATAGGCACCTGATAGTCGCAATCGCCGGGCGTAAGGTCACAGATGTCGAGCGACCAGTTGAATATCCAGCCGTTATCAATACCGTAGGTATCGTAGATACGTATCTTCCAAGTACCGTTCAGCGGGCATCCGATGAGCTCCTTGAAGGTGGACCAAGGCAGGTAGTAGTCCGTCATCTCGGCATGGTTGCTGGGCTTCTTGGTCGTCATGGTGGTGCCGTTGCTGGGCTGAGGGGTCTGGCCTGCCTGGGCAAAACCCGCTGGGATGGGGTCGAAGGTGACGGGAAGGGTCACCGTATTCTCGGCGTACTGCGGCGAGATATAGAAGTGGCCGGCGGGATGCGGTGTGGTGGCACTCCACACATCGCCTGCCGACTCGCCGGTAATCAGCGTGTATTTACGGTCGCGAGTGAAGCAATAGTCGAGGCCGATACCGTAAGGGTTCTGCAGTGAGTCGCACTTAGGTTCATTGTCGACACCACTCATATTGATATACTGTGCATCCAGCGGGAAACCAAGCACGGTGCCGCCACCGGTCTCGGTGCCGGGACCAGTGGGGTTGAGACCCTCTTCGGGCGGGAATGCTGGGAAGTTGCAGTTCTGCAAGACACGGCTTCCGAACTTCAACACAGCCTCCTGGTTAGAGGGGCACACGATGGACATGAAGAAGTCGCCCACGAAAGAGTGCTCCATGTTGATACAGATAGAGCAGATATCACTTGCCGACTCCACCGTACGCGTGTTGGGGAACTCGGTGAAGAGCACCGGGGCCTCGTAGTAGCTGGGCGAGCCACAGCTGCATCCGTCAGGGATAAAGGTTCGGATTTCATTGGTCTTGGCAATGGCGGCAGGACGCACAATGCGGCGCAACGTCAGCGTGGCATCGTCGTCGCCGTAGCCCATATTCACCTTCAGCGAGTCGTCGCTGCATATCTCATCCAGCGTAAAAATGGTCTTAATGGGGTTCAGCGCAGTGCGTATCCTGACCGACGGCCGCTGGCCGCTGACGCAGCCAAACTCGTCTTCTATGGTGAGGGCCATGTCGAAGCAGGTGGTCTGCTGGTAGTCGTTGTAGGTAATCCGATTCATGCCCACCCCGACAATGGAGTCGCCCTCGTTGTCCATATCCCAGGTGAACTTGGTGGTGGCATCGCTCGGATTGTAGTAGCCATGACGGTGCGTGTACTGGCCATGCCCCATGAAGATGGCACCATCGCCAAGACAGAGATGCATGCCCAGGAAAGTTACGGTATCCACATGGTTTACCGACAAAATCTGCTGGCCTCCCACGATGGTGGTGTCCCAGATGGTATCGTACTCGGTGACCATACGGGAATAGGCAGAATCGTAGATGACTCCGTTGCGTGTACGGTAGAACTTGGAGTCAATAATCGGCACAATATCTTCACACGGCTTGCCGCACGAGAAGGTGAGCTGGAAGCCCTTGGTACTGGACGAAGCGCAAGGCAGGCGTGTACGGCTGGTGTCTGTGCGCGGATCGGTACGGAAACGGACAGTCATCATACCGGTAGTGTTGGCCGGCGTCTCGAAGAACACGTCGCCCACAGCCACATTACCCGTATGACTGTTGAACTTCACAATCAACGTACCATTGGTATCCGTACCATCATAGACATAAATGGTGTCAAGACAAGAGACCTGCAGCTCGTTCACACGGAACGAATAGCGGGCGGGGGCGGTGCAACCGGACTTGATAGTGACGTAGCGGTCACGGCCAATTTCATAGAAACCGCCGAATGGCGCCCCGGCACCCTGCGAGTCGTCGTCGCGCACAATGATGTCGCCGCCGTCTGCATCGGTGATAGAGCCCTGGGTGGCGCTATTGATACGCACCGTGTCCTGCGACCATGCCATTCCGCAACCCATCGCAGTCAGTAATACCAGTATGGAAAATATCTTTTTCATAACGATTGGCTCTTATATATTAGACTTTATTGTTGCTCTTCCAATGCTTCCTGCATCTTCTGGTAATAATACTGCTCGGCCAGACTTCCCATCTCCACAATCGAGCGCAACACCAGATAAGGATGCGCCGACGAGGGCGTGGAGAAGCACACCACATCGGTAGGACGAAGCTCCAGCGTCTGGAAATACTCGAAGTTGTAAGCGTAATAACTCAACGTCGAGAGGTCAACCACCAGATTCTGCGGCAGGTAATTGGTGCCGAACTTCTCGCGTACCTCGCTGATATTATACAGGCGAGCGCCCGCCGGAACGGTATCCGACTCGTAGAAAGCGGCTCGGGCATAGGCACAGCGATAGTCGCGCTTCAGCGACGGGTAGTCAGCCATACGGGCCGAATCATACCTGAATAACGGCAAGAGCAACGCATCACAATCTTGCGCCTGGAGGCTCAAGCCTCCCAGCAGGAGTGCCACAGCCAATATCAATTTCTTCTTCATAGCAGAATCTGTTATTTTTGTTTTATTTCCATTCGTTTGTCCTATAGACGGGAAAGGCATCCCAAATGGACCACGCCAAGTGTATTTTTATGATTTTTTAACACTCTTGCGCCTCATGTGGTTGATCAGAGCCATCAGCAAACCCAAAGCCAGGAAGCCGCCCGGGGGCAGAATCATCATCAACATGCCGTCGGCACCTCCGATAAGCGAGTGGCCAAAGAAGCAGCCCGTGCCCAGCAGTTCACGCACGATGCCGAGCAGCGTCAGGGCCCAGGTGAAGCCAAGTCCCATAAAGAGACCGTCGAGGAACGACTGGCCCACATTGTTCTTCGAGGCAAAGGCTTCGGCACGACCGAGCACAATGCAGTTCACGACAATAAGGGAGATGAAGAGGCCGAGGCTGTCGTAGAGGCCGGGCAGGTAGGCTTTCATCACCATCTCCACCATCGTTACGAAGGTGGCGATAATGACGATAAAGGCGGGGATACGCACCTTGTCGGGGATGACACTCTTGAGCAGCGAGATGACCATATTGGACATCATCAGCACAAAGGTGGTGGCAAGACCCATACTCAGGCCGTTGATAGCCGAAGTGGTGGTAGCCAGCGTGGGGCACATGCCGAGAACGAGTACCCAAGTGGGGTTCTCTTTAATCAGTCCGTTTTTGATAATATCTGTAGTCTTCATAAAGCCGATGTGTGTTTTACTCGTTTATATTGGCGAAAACAGCGGATGCCTCGTTCACGATAGCCAGGAAAGCGCGCGAGGTGATGGTGGAACCGCTGATGGCGTCTATTTCGCCGCCGTCTTTCTTGACCTTGAGTTCCGAGCCGGAGGGGGTGCGACCCACGACGCAGCCTTTGCCGTCCTTCTGGAACCACTGGTCGGCCTTGGCACCCAAACCGGGGGTCTCATGGGTTTCCAGTATCTGATAACCGCTGACACTGCCGTCGGCGGCGAAGCCCACCATCAGCTGCAGGTGGCCACCAAAGCCCTTGTCGTTGCCAGCCTCGATAGCGGCGCCCACCAGTTCGTCGGCGCTGTTGTAGGCCAGGTGGCACAGATGGTCGTCTATTGTGCGGTCCTCCAGTCGGTCGAAGTTGGGGATAACCATCTTGATGGCGTTCTCCACCTTGGCCTGCTGGGCTTTGGCTACGGGTTCCTTGGTGACTCCGTTGAGGGCTGCCAGGGCTGCGGCCGCCACCAGGGCGATGACCGTCAGCGACAGGAGCATATTAGGTAATGTAGATTGAGCTTTCTTTGCCATAATCTTTAACTTTAATCCTTAGACATTAAACCTTAAACCTTATGCCGCAAAGCGCTTGGGTTTGCACCAGCGGTTGAGCAGGGGCGTCACGCTGTTCATGATGAGGATGGCGAAACTGACGCCCTCGGGATAGGCACCCCAGTTGCGGATGACAATCGTCAGCAGGCCGCAGCCGAAGCCGAAGATGAGCTGTCCGCTCTTGGCCATCGGCGAGGTGACCATATCGGTCGCCATGAAGCATGCACCCAACATGATACCGCCGGTGAGGATAGTGCTCAGCGGGTCGAGGTACTGGGTGGGGTCCACCAGCCAGAGGATGCCGCCAAAGAGGAATGCCGTGCCGATAAAGGCCACGGGGATATGCCAGCTGATGATTTTGCGGCAGAGCATATAGATGGCGCCGATGAGGATGGCCAGGGCCGAAACCTCGCCGAGCGAGCCGCCCACATGGCCGAGGAAAAGGTCCCAAGCCTGCGGCATACCGGCCATGCCTTCTTCCTTCAGCACACCCAGCGGCGTGGCGCCGGTGGTGACGTCGAGCGTCATGGGGAACAGACCGCCCACCTGAGGCCAAGTGGTCATCTGCACGGGGAAGGAGATGAGCAGGAACACGCGGCCCACCAGGGCGGGGTTGAAGGGGTTCTTGCCCAGGCCGCCAAAGCTCATCTTGCCGATGCCGATAGCCACCAGGGCACCGATGACGACAATCCATAGCATCTGCGGGGTGGCCGGCACGTTGAATGCAAGCAGCAGACCGGTGACCACCGCCGAGCCATCGCTGATGGTGGAGGGCTGTTTCAGCAGGAACTTCTCTATCAGCCACTGGAAGAGGACGCAGCTGGCCACCGAAATCAGGCTGATGAGCAGTGCATTGAGTCCAAAGTAGGCAATGGCGCACAGCAGCATAGGCATCATAGCCAGGTTGACGCGCCACATGATTTTCTTGGTCGACTCGTCGCTATGCACGTGGGGCGAGCCAGATATATTCAATAGGTTCATATTATATTATAATATATTCAACGTTCAACATTCAACATTATTTCTTGGCAGCCATCATGGCGCGCACGCGGTTTTTGCCGAGGCGTATCTCGTCGGTCAGCGGCTTGTTGGCCGGGCAGCTGAAGAAGCAGCAACCGCACTCGATGCAGTCCAGTATGTTGTGCTGGCGGGCCTCCTCGGTGCGACCGTTCTTCACCAGTGCCGAGAAGAGGTAGGGCTCCAGCCCCATCGGGCAGGCGTGCATGCACTTGCCGCAGCGGATGCAGTTGGTCTCCGGCGCACGGCGGGCTTCCTTCTCCCCTATCACCAGCACGCTGGCGTTGCCCTTCACCGTGGGCGCGTCGAGGTTCACCACGGCCTTGCCCATCATCGTGCCGCCACTCACCACCTTGCCTGTGGTGGCAGGCAGCTCGCCGATGCTGTGCTTGATTATCTCGTTGTAGGTGGTGCCGATGCGGACGATATAGTTATGCTGGCTCGGAAGCTCCTTGCCGGTGACGGTCAGGATGTTTTCTATCAGCGGTTTGTTCTTCTGCACTGCCTCGTAGACGGCAAAGCAGGTGCCGAGGTTGGACACCACACAGCCCACGTCGATAGGCAGCTTGCCGCTGGGCACCCGACGGCCCGTGACGGCATTGATGAGCTGCTTCTCGGCTCCCTGGGGATACTTCACCTTCAGCGGCTCGACCACGATGCCTTCGAAGCTGCGGGCCATCTCCTGCATGCGGGCGATAGCCAGGGGCTTGTTGTTCTCGATGCCGATATAGGCGTTGGGCACACCCAGTGCTTTGCGCAGGATGCTCACGCCGATGCACACCTCTTCGGCATGCTCCATCATCACGCGGTAGTCGCTCGTGAGGTAGGGCTCACACTCGGCAGCATTGACAATCAGGTATTCGGCCTTCTTGCCTTCGGGGATATTGTATTTGATATGAGCCGGGAAGGTGGCGCCGCCCAGTCCGACGATGCCCATTTCCTTCAGCTTGTCCACTATCTGTTTGGGCTCCAGCGAGCACTCGCGCTTGATGTCGGGGGTGCGGTCTATGGTCTCCATCCATTCGTCGCCCTCCACATTGATGTACACGGCCGGACGGCTGAGGCCGAAGGCGTCCTTGCAGGAGTCCACCTTGGCCACGGTGCCGCTCACGGGCGAGTGCACGTTGGCGCACATGAAAGCCTGGGCTTCGCCTATGAGCTGGCCCACCTTCACCCGGTCGCCCTTCTGCACCACGGGGGTGGCCGGGGCGCCCAGGTGCTGGTTCATCAGTACCACCATCTGCTTGCCCACGGGCATCACCTCGATGGCGGCATCGTTCGATATCTTGTTTTCTTCGGGGTGGACACCACCCATCTTGAAAGTCTTCATCTTTTCAAATTGATGTTGAGTATTGAAAATTGAAATCTGAGGTTATCCTTTGACCGGTTCAGCGACGGGCACTTCCACCTTTTCGGGGGCGGGAGCCGGAGCGGCAGCCTCGGGTTTGGGAGCGGGTTTCACCGCCGGGGCCGGAAATCCCACATCGTGGATGGCCTTGGTGGGGCACTCCACGACGCACTTGCGGCAGGCGATGCACTTGGTGTAGTCTATGTACGACAGGTTGTCCGCAACCGTGATGGCGCCCACGGGGCACACCTTCTCGCACTTGCCGCAGCCGATGCAGGCGTTGGCGCAGCTCTTCATGGCCACGGCGCCCTTCTCCTTGTTCACACAGTTCACATACACGCGGCGCTCTTTCTTGCCCTTGTTGCGCAGCTCTATCACGCGGCGCGGGCATGCCTTGGCGCAGGCGCCGCAGGCGGTGCACTTGTCGGCGTCCACCACCGGCGTGCCGGTAGCGGGGTCCATGTGGATGGCGTCGAACTGGCAGGCGGCCACACAGTCGCCACAACCCAGGCAGCCGAAGGGGCAGCCGCTCTCGCCGGTATATACCGTGTGCTGGAAGGCGCAGCTCTGCAGACCGTCGTAGTTCGAACGGCGCTTGTCGCCACAGTTGGCCGGATGGCAGCGCACCACGGCCACCTGGGGCTCGCCCTGCACAACGGCGCAACCCAGCAATTCGGCCACGCGAGCCGCCACCGCGTCGCCACCGGGGGCGCAACGCAGTCCTTCCATGTTTCCTTGGCTCACACAGGCTTCGGCAAAGGCGCGGCAACCAGCCTTGCCACAGCCGCCGCAGTTGGCGCCGGGCAGCACCTCGGCCACCTCGTCGATCAGGGGGTCTTCCACCACCTTGAACTTCTGAGCCACAATGTAGAGCACCACGGCAAAGAGGATGCCCAACGCACCCAACACTATTACCGCAATCAGAATGTCATGAGTCATATATTTGTTATTGTTTTAGGATTACCGAACTATTGTTATTTTTACATAAAATCGTTTGCAAAAGTACGCATTTTATTTTATATAGAAAAATATTTTTTTCAACACCGTGTTTTCAACCGCCCCCGTTTTTTCCCAACCAAGCGCCGCCGAGACGTGTCGCCGGAGCCACAATCACCCCATAATCAGCGCGTCGCACCGCAGGCCAACCGGCTTCCGGCAGACAGTCGGAGGCGGAAATCTTTCCACACACCGGCGCCGCCGGCCACCGCGCGCAGCGGCACACGACCCGCCTTTGGCCGCGCCCGAAGCCGACAATGTTGGCGTCCGCCCCACCCCCCGACATCCCGCCAAGGCGGCACACGGCAGAAATCCGTGGCACGACAGATGCATTTAACACTATTTAACTTGCAAAATCCAACTGCACGCTGAGGGGAGTTGAGTTGGCAGTTGGCAGTTGACAGTGGGCAGTTGGCAGTTGATGGTGGACAATGGACAGTGGATAGTGGGTAGTTGCCTGGAATTCATCATTGTTCATTCATCATTCATCATTAATTCTCCCTCCGACCTAACAAGGGTCATCCTACCACCAACCTACCATCAACCTACCACCATCCTACCACCATCCTACCATTTTAACATTTCGGAAGCCAGGTTGGGAGCAGTGTTCAGTGGTCAGTGTTCAGTGGTCAGTGGGAGCGCAGGCGTCACGCCTGCATGGTGGGCAGCGGGCTGTGGGAGCGCAGGCGTCACGCCTGCATGGTGGGCAGCGGGCTGTGGGAGCGCAGGCATCCCGCCTGCATGGTGGGCAGCGGGCTGTGGGAGCGCAGGCGTCACGCCTGCATGGTGGGCAATGGGCTGTGGGAGCGCAGGCGTCACGCCTGCATGGTGGGCAGTGGGCAGTACCCGGAAGTGGGAGTCCACTCTCCGTTCTCATTCCGCAGGCGGGCCGCCTGCGTACCAAGACTGCCCGCTCTCCGTTCTCATCCCGCAGGCGGGCCGCCTGCGTACCAAAACTGCCCGTTTTCCGTTCTCATCCCGCAGGCGCGCCGCCTGCGTACCAAGGCTGCCCACTCTCCGTTCTCATCCCGCAGGCGGGCCGCCTGCGTACCAAGGCTGCCCGTTTTCCGCTTTCATTCCGCAGGCGAGCCGCCTGCGTACCAAGGCTGCCCGTTCTCCGCTTTCATTCCGCAGGCGAGCCGCCTGCGTACCAAGGCTGCCCGTTCTCCGTTCCCATTCCGCAGGCAGGCCGCCTGCGTACCAAGACTGCCCGTTCTCCGTTCTCATTCCGCAGGCGGGCCGCCTGCGTACCAGGGAGCGGCAGCCCGTTCTCCACTCTCCACTCTCCACTCTCCACTCTCCGCTCTCCGCTCTCCGCTCTCCACTCTCCACTCTCCACTCTCCGCTCTCCACTCTCCGCTCTCCGTTCTCCACTCTCCACTCTCCGCTCTCCAGAAGGCGGCAGCGCGGGTACCACGGCCTGCCATACCGCATGCAAGCAACTATCATTCAACCACTCACACACGACAAAAAACGGCCGTCGGAGTGGCCGTCCCACCCCTGTTTTTCAACCATGCAAGAAATATTTTTTTGCCAATTCAGATTTTATTTGTAATTTTGCACCGCGATAGTAAATAGATTAACAGCGCAACTAAAAAACCCAGAATCATGAACAGAGTAGTAGTTGGTTTCGACTTTTCGTCGGGTTCGGCCTACGCCGTCGACCTGGCAATCGACATTGCAAACCGTTGGCAGAGCGACATACGGCTGGTGTATGTGAAGGAGAAGAAGGAGGACGAAGAGCCGATACGCGCCGAGATAGAGCGCCGCAACGCGGGTGTGGCCCATCTGCTGAAGGGCATCAAGCTGGAATATGTGCTCCGCGCCGGCAACCCGGCCGACGAGCTGACCAAGCAGGCCCGCGAGGACAACGCCGCCCTGCTCATCGTGGGCACCCACGGCATGAGCGGCATGAAGAAGAGCCTGCTGGGGCGCAACAGCTACCGCACCATAGAACAGAGTCCCGTGCCCGTGCTCATCGTGCGCGAAGACTTCAACTTCAACAAGCAGCTGGAGAACATCGTGGTCCCCATCGACAGCAGCGACGACACGCGCCAGAAGGCGGGCCACGCCGCCCTCTTCGCCAAGACCTTCGGCGCCACCATCCATCTGCTGGGCCTCTACACCTCGAGCATGACCGACGTGCGCCGCATCGTGCAGAACTATGTGGGCATGGTGGAGCGCGTGCTGGAGAAGTCGGACATCAAATTCATCACCAAATACATGGAGGTGGACAAGAACGTGACCACCACCACCCTGGAGTATGCCAGCGCTGTGAACGCCGACCTGATAACCATCATGACGGAGCAGGAGTCGTCCCTCACGAGCCTCTTCCTCGGCACCTACGCGCAGCAGATGATCAACGAAAGCAACATACCGGTCCTCACCGTGCGTCCCTCGCGCGTGCTGGCCGATACAGCCCAATACTAAACACCATCGTCGAAGATGAACAAATCCGGTTGGAAGTATCTGTGCATCGGGCTGATTGCCAGCCTGTCCCTATCCCTGGTCAACCACGCCTCGGCCCAGACCGGCCGGGTGAACATCACGGGCGACGTGGAGGTCGGCCGCATGGTGGAGCGGCACGTGGAGCTGAACAGCCGCATGAAGACCATCCCCGGCTACCGCGTGCAGATAGCCTCCTTCAGCGGCGCCAACTCGAAGACCAGCGCCTTCAACCTGCGCGACCGCTTCATGCTCGACTATCCGGCCATGCAAGCCTACATCGTATTCGACGAACCCAACTTCAAGGTCAAGGTGGGTGATTTCCGCACCCGCCTCGAAGCCTACGCCTTCCTCCAACAAATCAAAGACTCCTACAAGGGCTATCTGATTAAAGACAACATCAACCCAGAGCCTCCGAAGCAAGACCTGTTCGCCCCCGACGACGAGCAGAGCGGCGACGAGTGAGCCAACACCTTGTATTATGAAGAAATTCATCCTCACAATGGCGGCTGTGATGCTCGCCATTGGGGCCATGTCGCAGGTAAACCTGACCGACGCCCTGAAGCCCACCAGCGAGTCGCGCTGCACGCGCTACACCACGAAAGACAAGCAATTCTGCCTGGCCCCCTACCCCTACCGCGGCGGCTTTGTGCTGAAGACGGGCCTGGGCGGACTCATCTCGGCCAGCGACCCAGGCGGCCACGTGGTCTACAACCTCGGCGGCGCCTACGAGCGGCTGACCTTCGTCATGGGCCCCTACGGCGGCGAATACCACGGACTCGACTATGAGGACCTGAACGGCCCCAACGCGTCGGGCGACGAGGACAACGTCATCGTCACCGTCCGCGCCGACGGACGCACCCTGCTTGACGAGGTGATCTGGAACCACGACGCACCGCGCGAAGTGGAGCTCGACGTGCGGGGTGTCAAGGAGTTGCGCTTCGACGTGATGCGCGGCGCCACCGGCCTGGCCGTCAGTGCCGCACGCCTGTGGAAAGCCGGCCAGCATCCCACCGCAGCCCCCAACCCACTCAAGTACCCCTCCGGCAACATCACCCTCGTCAAGGACCTCTGGCCCTACTACATGCGCCAGGGCAAAATCACCCCCATCGTCACCAACCGCAAGATGCCTATGGGTGCCAACTGGGCCGAGAGCATCAGCCTCAACCGCGTCACCTACAGCACCGGCCTGCAGTTCTACCTGGACCAGCCGCTGATCGGCGTCAACCAAAGCTGGGCC
Organism: Bacteroidales bacterium; assembly: GCA_045576855.1. GTDB lineage: Bacteria > Bacteroidota > Bacteroidia > Bacteroidales > P3 > Colimorpha. The sequence continues at coordinate 55,809 of JAZNHG010000021.1, forward strand.
TACTTCTGGCTGCAGAAACGCTACTCGAAGCTTTCGTTCATCGTCGGTCCGCGCGACAACCAGAGCTCGCGCGCCAGCGGATGGCTCATCGTCAAGGCCGACGGCAAGATAATCTACGAGAAAGAGGTGAAGCAGACCGACATGGCCGAGCAGGTGGTGCTCGACGTGGCGGGAGTCAACCAGCTGTCGTTCCACGGCCAGTATGCCAACAGCGACTTTCTGGGTTCCATCACCTTCGGCGTGGTCAACATCACCGCCTGGCCCGCCGGCAGCACCGTCCTGCCCACCGCCGGCGAGGTCAACGGGTCGAAAGAGCGCATCAGCAAGCTGCCCGACGTGGTGGGCCTGTGCTCCAACATACCGCCCTACTCGGTGCGCGGCGTGTCGTCGCACAAAAACACCTACTTCGACGGCGCCTCGCGCCACTACACCTTCTCGATGGGTGGCGAAAAGTTCTGGGAAGGCTTCGTGCTCACCACCGGCACCACATTCTTCGACGACAACATCAACTCGTTCGCCGTCTTCGACCTGGCGGGCGAATACGACTGGATAAGCTTCACCGCCGGATGCCTCACCCAGCACCGTGTGCTCGACGACGACATCATACGCGTCTACGCTGACGACCAGCTTATCCTGGAGACCACCATCCGCGCCCTCGAACCCAACAAGCACTTCGAGCTGCCGCTCAACCGCTGCCGCAACCTCAAGTTCGTCAAGCCCGGCACCGGGAATGACAAGCAGGTCTATATCGGCATCGCCGACGTAGTGCTCTACCGCGGCAAGCCCCGCCCCAACGACCTCTTCGTACACACCAAGCCCGACTGCCCCGACCAGGCCGACCTCATCGACCTCTGCCGGCGGCCCTATTTCCACTACGTGGGCCGCTACCTGAGCACGCTGACCAACTTCGACTTCAACGACTGCTTCAAGAATGGCTCCTCGCAGCGCGAATACTTCCAGATGAAGGACGGCAGCAAGATATACAAGGGCATCATGCTCGAGACCAACATACCGCTGGGCTTGGAGGACATCAGCATCAGCACCGCCTTGGTGTCGCTCATCGCCGGGCCCGTCATCATCCCCACCCCCGTGCTGGGCTTGGTCAGCGACGGCGGCGGACAGTCGTCGGCGGCAGCCTTCAACCCCTACCGCGAATACGAGTCGGTCACCTTCACCGTGGCCAACAAAGCCGAGTATGTCGACCCCTTCAACGAGATGTTTGCCGACGGCAAAGCCCCTCCGGTGACGCTCTACGTCATCGCCGACCAGAGTCCCGTAGCCGAGATTACGCTGCACGACAAGATGATGCCCACCACCTACACCGTGCCCATCCACAAGTGCGAGCAGCTGCTCTTCTGGCTGCAGTGCGGCGACGTGCGCTCGGGCCAGTACGTGCTCTACGACATGACCCTCGACAAGCGCGTCCTGCCGCAGACCCCCTCGTCGCTCCCCAGCCGCAAGACCATCAACGAGCACCGTGCCTCGCAGACCCAGGCGGCTCCGCAGCCCGCTCCCGCCAAGGCCAAACCCGTCAAGGAGAAGAAAAAGAAGGCCAAGAAAGAGAAGCCGCCCGTGGTATGGACCCCCGCCGAACGCAGCGGCGACCAGAGCATGGACAACTTCACCGCCGCCGTCGACGACCTGTGGAACACCACGCAGGAGATGCTGGCCAGCGGCGAGGTGCAGTACACCATACAGCAGAACTTCGTGCAGGCCACCGACGGCACGGTCTACAAGGCCGTCACCTTCCGCGGACTCGACGGCGAGAAGATGAGCATCCGCAGCATCATGAGCGCCAACGACGCCTTCGCCCAGGCTGCCAAGACGGTGAAGAGCAAGGCCCTCGACGCCGACATATACCTCCCCGGCGCCACTCTGGCCGTGCCCTACACATCCAACCTCATCTATTACGGCCGCGTCATCAAGCAGGGCACCAACGTTATCAGCCAGTGCCGCCAGCAGGCCGACGACCTGGTAGAGCGCAAGGCTCAGGAGAACGAGAATATCAACGCCATGCTCCGGCAGGCGCAGACAGTGGACGGAGTGGTCTCCACCGACCGCACCCTCCTACTCCCCCTCGGCCCCGACGAGCAAGTGCCCCCCGGCACCGCCCTGCAGCAGGTGCGCTATTATAAAATGGATTAAACAAACAGCGCCGCTGCCATGCCGTCGGCATGGAGCAGGCCCTCGGGCGTAGGTGAACAATAGCCGTCGCGAAACACAAGCCAGTGGCAGTCCAGATAGGGCTGCAACTGGCTTTTTGTTGTCTCCCTCAATGCATCCAGGGGTAGGCCGCGAACGGTGCGAAGCGAGGTCATCAGCAGTTCGTTGTAGGCGTCGGTCTCGGTGAGCGTCTCTTCGGTCCAGGTGCCGTCGGGATTGTTCCACCGGCGCTTTCCGCCGCGGGCGACCGAAGTGGAGCCACCGTCGGAAAGAGTGAAGCTGTGCGCGCCGGGGCCAAGGCCGAGGTAAGGCGTGCGGTCCCAGTAGCGGCTATTGTGGCGCGACTCGCAGCCCGGGCGGGCGTAGTTGCTCACCTCGTACTGACGGAAACCGCTCTGCTCCAAGAGTTCATGCATAACGTGGTACTGCCGCACCACCTCGTCCTCGTCGGGCAGCGAGACCCTCCCCTGCTCTATTTGTCGGGCCAGGGCCGTCCCCTCCTCGACAGTAAGGGCATAGGCCGAGATGTGGTTAATCATAGAAGCTATAGGACTTATAGGGCCTATAGGATCCTTAGGCCCTATCCCATAAATAAAATCCACGCTGATATTCCGAAATCCCGCTTTACGGGCGTTCTCCACGGCGTCGAGGGCTTGGCGGGCGCTGTGACGCCGGTTAAGCATCCGCAGCACATCATCGTCAAGACTCTGGATGCCAATACTGAGGCGGTTGAAGAAACAGAGCGCCGACAGGTCGGCCATGTATTGCGGGGTGAGGTCTTCGGGGTTGGCCTCGAGGGTAACCTCCTCCACCAGCGACAGGTCGAAACAACGCCGCAGCCCCTCGACAATACGTCCCAACTGGCCGATGGACAGCATCGACGGTGTGCCGCCACCGAAATAGACCGTCCGGATAGGATGCGACTGTTCGGCCTTACGCTGCTCCATCTCCACCAGCAGTGCGTCGACATAATCATCCACCCGACCGGAAGCCGGAGCTCCAATCGAGTAGAAGGCGCAGTAGGTGCACTTGCGGTGGCAAAAAGGCACGTGAACGTACAACATAGGTCGGAGGTATGAGGTCGGAGGTATGAGGTTTATTGGGAAATGTCGCCGTACACACGCTTCGTTGTTGCAACCAGCATCTTTACAATCCCCTCACAGTCAACCTTGATACTGTCGCTCTGAGAGTCGGAAAGATAACCTGTAGCCTCTAGCAACTCAATCCAATACAGCGACTCTTCTGCTTCTTTCAACGCAATTGACATCTTCATGCCAAAATCAGCCCTTGTCTGTCCCCGCTTCGCTTCCCTAACATTTGCACCAATGCTGGTTCCGCTTCTCAACAGTTGTTTAGACAAGACATATTCTTTTTTTTCCTCGCACAGATATCGGTACAAGTTCACCACCCGAATAGCGAACTCAAATGTTTTTCTTTGAATTATAGTATTTTCCATAATACATTACTACTTACCTCCGACCTCATAGCTCTGACCTCCGACCTCCGACCTCCAAAAGTTGGTCGGCGGCAGCGTAGGGGGTGAGCTTATTGTCCAGAATCTGCTGCTTGAGTTCCTCGATGCGCTCCTCGATGCCGGGGGTGGCATAGAAGCGCTCGCGCAGGCCATTCTCAATGGCCTCGGTCATGATGCGGAGGTTCTGCTGCTGGCGTTTGTGATAAAAATAGCCATTCTGCTTGGTGAATGTGACATACTCCATCACCGAGTTCCAAAGGTCTTCGATGCCCTGCTTGGTATAGGCCGAACACAGCGACACCTTGACAGTCCAGCCGCTCTCGGGCATGGGGAAGAGATGCAGCGCATTGCGGTATTGCGCGGCAGCCAAGTCGGCACGCTGCGGGTCGAGCTCGCACTTGTTGATGCTGATCATATCGGCCATCTCCATGATACCACGCTTGATACCCTGCAACTCGTCGCCGGCATTGGCCAGTTGCAGCAGCAGGAAGAAGTCGACCATCGAGTGGGCGGCCACCTCACTCTGGCCCACGCCAACCGTCTCCACAATCACCACATCGAAGCCCGCGGCCTCGCAGAGGGTGATGATTTCGCGCGTCTTGCGAGCCACACCGCCCAACGAGCCCGCCGAAGGGCTGGGGCGGATGAAGGCGTTGGGGTCGACGCTGAGCTCCTCCATGCGCGTCTTGTCGCCCAGGATGCTGCCGCGCGAACGCTCGCTACTGGGGTCTATAGCCAGCACTGCCACCTTATGCCCGTGGCTGGTCAGGTGCTTGCCCAGGGCCTCGATGGTGGTGCTCTTGCCGACGCCCGGCACGCCGGTGATGCCCAGACGCACACTCTTGCCGCTATAGGGCAGGCAACGCTCAATCACCTGCTGGGCCTTATGCTGATGGGCATACAACGAGCTCTCCACCAGCGTGATGGCACGGCTCAGCAGCGTACGGTCGCCATGACGGATGCCGCTGACCAGCTCCTCCACCGATGGCTCCTGTTGCCGCAAGGCACGCATGCGTTCCACATAACTATTGCTCACCTGCTGCGGCTGCTGCACACCCTGTTGCACACTCAGCGCCGAGTCGTATTCAAAGTTGCTATACAGATGTTTGTCTTCCATAATTGAATAGATAAACGACGACGGCAGCGAAATATTGCACCGCCGACTGGAAATTTGCACTACCCATGCCCAGGGGGAACCTGCAACAAAAGCCAATCCATCGGCTTACCATCTGTTACCATCCTCCTACTCATCTCCTACTTGGGTAGGTGTTGAGTAGGCGATGGGTAGGAGTTGGGTAGGAGTTGAGTAGGAGGGGGTGGCTGGAGAACCTCATTCCGAGTGCGTTACAAGGGCATGTTTTGTACCTTCTGAGAATGTTTTTTCATTTTTTTCAAAAAGATGATTTCCACCAGAATAATTTTCAAGCCACACAATAAAACATATTATACCTCGTTATAAAACAGACATAAAATAGAATAAATATCAGTAAAACAATAAAAAACAACATCAAGTAATGAAAACCACACCGTACACCGACCTTCACATCAAGCTCGGCGCCAAGATGGCAGAGTTTGCGGGCTACAACATGCCCATCCAGTACACCACTCTGATTGAGGAGCACAACAACGTGCGCAACAACGTGGGCGTGTTCGACGTGAGCCACATGGGCGAGTTCCGCGCCAAAGGCCCCATCGCCAAGCACTTCATGCAGTATGTCACCACCAACAACGTCGAGGACCTCTTCGACGGCAAGGTGCAGTACACCTGCCTGCCCAACGGTCAGGGTGGCGTGGTGGACGACATGCTCGTCTACCGTGTGCACGACGACGAATACTTCATGGTGCCCAACGCCGCCAATATCGACAAGGACTGGAACTGGATGAGCCAGATTGCCGACAAGATGGGCATGGAGCTCGGCAAGGACTTCGTCAACGAGAGCGAGCAGTGGGCTCAGCTCGCCGTGCAGGGTCCCAACGCCCTGAAGGCTATGCAGAAGCTCACCTCGGAGAACATCGTGGACATGGAGTACTACACCTTCAAAATCCTCACCTTCGCCGGCATCCCCAACATCATCCTTTCGACCACGGGCTACACCGGCGCCGGCGGCTGCGAAATCTACATCCCCAAGGAGAAAGCCATCGAGGTGTGGGACGCCGTCTTCGAGGCTGGCAAGGAGTTCGGCATCATGCCCGCCGGTCTGGGCTGCCGCGACACCCTGCGCCTGGAGAAGGGCTTCGCCCTCTACGGCCACGAGATGGACGACACCGTCAGCCCTCTCGAGGCTCCGCTGGCCTTCATCGTCAAGCTGAAAGCCGAGAACAACAACTTCATCAACAAGGAACTTCTCCTCGCCCAGAAGGCCGCCGGATTCAAGCGCAAAGTGGCCGGCTTCGAGATGGTGGATCGCGGCATCGCCCGCAACGGCTACGAGGTCTGCGACGCCCAGGGCAACAAGATCGGCGAGGTGCGCTCGGGCAGCCCCAGCCCCAGCACCGGCAAGAATATCGGCACCGCCCTCATCAAGGCCGAGTACGCCAAGACCGGCACCGAGATCTACATCAAGATCCGCGAGAAACTCCTCAAGGCTGTCACCGTCAAGATGCCCTTCTACGAGGGTTAATTCATTACGCCAAACAAAGCAAAAGGCTTGCACTCCTCGGTGCAGGCTTTTTTTTGTTGCGCTGCAACATGCAAAAGTTCCAATTCGTTTTGAAAACGCCCGTTGCAGTGCTGCAATACAACGTTTTGATTTTGAAAATGGCCGTCGAGAGCCTTTTTAGTCATTATTTTTTTTATTGAGACTTACGACACTCTTCTTCAGCCATTTTCAAAATCAATAAGGCAATAAAAAGACTCAACCGCCACCGACCAAAAGAGAAATACAATGTGGGGCGATTCACGATAAAATGAAACCCCGCAGGTATTGTCCGTGCGGGGTTTATTATAATGCTGGATTTTTTTAGAATCCACCACTCCAACCATCTCTTCTCTTTTTCACCTCATCCAAATCTCTCGGGGTGTACGATCTATTTCTGCAGCTTCCATTTAAAGTTGGATTTTCAGAGATTATACGAACCTCTTCAACACCAAGACGAAGTAAATCATATGTTTTTTCCAAAGCAAGTTGGCATGATGTTATCTTGGCATATCTGATTTCGCCACCGGAAGTAACTTTGAGGTAATATGATGCATCTGGAGCAGCCTTATATACCTCTAACCCAACTTTTACTATTGCGGCAGATGCTGTAATAACTCCCGACATTTCAGTATTATATGAGAAGTTGTGCTGTTCAGCAACAGCATACAAAGCGTCAATGTCATTTTCTATAAGGCAAGGACATTTTTGAGAGTCCTGTGCCTGCATCATGTTTAAACCTGTAAATAATGCAATTGCGATTAAAGCTATTTTTTTCATTTCAATTTTTTGCCAGTTATATACCATCGGCTCGTCGGTTTTAATTAATTAATTTGTTATTGTAGTTCCGATGAAGAATGCACATAAAAAGAGCGTGGAACCTTTCGTCTTCATCGGTACTTTTGAGGTCTTGGACTACCTATTATCTCCAATTACAACGTACGAGTCCACGCAAACACGTGAAAGCCGTCGCTTGGGTCTGGAGATAATTTTGAAAGTGTCCAAGTTCCAAAAGTACCAGAGTAAGCTACTTCGCTTTTTCCTATTCTATGATGTGCATACTAAACTATGCGCTATGCTTCATTGGCATTTGTTTTCGTTATTATTCCGTTTCATTTCGGCTGCAAAATTACGACATTTTTCTGATATAGAAAAATATTATTTCCCCATATCAAGAAAAGTTAGTATCTTTGCAGCGTGAAATAAAGTGATTTGTAATGGAAACAAACGCTGTATATCAGGAGACTTCGCCGTTGGATGCCCTTTGGACCATCTACCAGCAGCAGAGCGAGCAGGTGAGACGGGCTTTTCTTGTGCGTGTCCGGCAGGTGGATGGTCTGTTGGATATGCCGGGCATTCGTTCACGGGAAGAAATGGAAATCTTGTCTAAACAGAGGATGCGTGACATCATTGCCGGTCGGGAAAATACGGTATCCCACGAAGAAGCGATGAAATTGGTGGACAAGGCTATTGCGGATGCTGTATGAATGTCAGATGGTCGGAACAAGCCCTTGCCGAGTTCGCAGACGCGGCGGCGTATGTAGCCAGAGAGTTTGGCCGACAGACTGCATTGAAGATGCGCGCTGGCATCAACGAAGCAATCTTGAACATCATACAATTTCCGCAAATAGGCAAGGTGTGTTTTTCTGATGAAGAGATATCCATCGACTTCCGGGAATTAGTGGTAAGACTGAATAGTGTGATTTACGTCATACACGAAGAAGAAATATACATCGTCAGCATTTGGAGCAACCGCCGCGACCGCAGTAAATTATATGCAATATTAAAGAACGACGTTAAACAAAACAACAAACAATAAAAACAGACACAATATGAGCGTTATCAAACCTTTCAAGGGCTTCCGCCCGCCCGTCGACATCGTCGAGAAACTGGCTTCGCGTCCTTACGACGTGCTGAACTCCGAAGAGGCCCGCGTGGAGTGCGAGGGCAACCCCTACAGCCTGCTGCATGTCACCAAGGCTGAGATCGACCTTCCCAAAGGCACCGACGAGCACTCGCCCGAAGTGTACCTCCAGGTGGTGAAGAATTACAACATGTTCAAAGACCTTGGCTGGCTGGTGAAGGATGAGGAGGAGAAACTCTACATCTACGCCCAGAGCATGAACCCCAAGGATGCCAACGCCAAGTGGCAGTACGGTATCGTGGCCTGCGCCTACAGCGAGGACTATGTGAACAAGGTCATCAAGAAACACGAGCTGACCCGCAAGGACAAGGAAGAGGACCGCATGAAGCACGTCCGCATCACCAACGCCAACGTGGAGCCCGTCTTCTTCGCCTATCCCGCCGTGGCCCGCATCGACGAGATCGTGGCCAGCGTCACCGCCAAGAAGCCCATCTACGACTTCATCGCCAAAGAAGACGGCTTCGGCCACCGCTTCTGGGTCATCGACGACCGCAAGCTCATCGACGAGCTCGTCGAGCTCTTCGACAAGAAGGTGCCCGCCATGTACATCGCCGACGGCCACCACCGCAGCGCCGCCGCCGCCCTCGTGGGACAGGAGAAGAAGGAGCAGAACCCCCGCCACACCGGCAAGGAGGAGTACAACTACTTCATGACCGTCATCTTCCCGGACAACCAGCTGAACGTCATCGACTACAACCGCGTGGTGAAGGATCTCAACGGCCTCAGCAAGGAGCAGTTCCTCAAAGCCGTCGGCGAGAGTTACGAGCTCACCGACATGGGCACCGAGATTTACAAGCCCGCCAAGCTGCACGAGCACAGCATGTACCTTGACGGCCACTGGTACAAGATGACCGCCAAGCCCGGCACCTACAACGACAACGACCCCATCGGCGTGCTCGACGTCACCATCCTCAGCAACCTCGTGCTTGACAAGGTGCTCGGCATCAAGGACCTCCGCACCGACAAGCGCATCGACTTCGTGGGTGGCATCCGTGGCCTCGGCGAGCTGAAACGTCGCGTCGACAACGGCGAGATGAAGGTCGCCTTCGCCCTCTATCCTGTGAGCATGAAGCAGATTATCGACATTGCCGACACCGGCAACATCATGCCCCCGAAGACCACCTGGTTTGAACCCAAGCTGCGCTCCGGCCTCGTGATCCACGAGCTCTGCTAGTTTAAAGTGGATAGTTTGGTGGGTAGTGTGTAGCACAGTACATAACGATGCTACCCACTATCCACTATTAACTACCATCTTTTTTAACAATGGACAAACGGCTTCAAATAGAAAAGCTCTCGCCAGTCCTGTTCTGGGACATTGACCGTGACCAGTTCGATCCTGAAAAACATTCGGCGCAGCTGATACAGCATGTACTTGAGTGCGGCGAGCTGGACGACTGGCGTATGGTACGCGACTACTATGGATTGGACCGTATAGCCAGCGACTGCAAAGGACTGCGGTCTCTATCTCCCGAAGCACTGGCGTTTGTCTGTACCATGACCGATACCAAAAAAGAAGACTACCGATGCTACAAGTTCAGACAGTCCTTCCCGACACTCTGGAACTCCTAAAAGAGATGTCCGCTCGCTCCGAGATGAACGGCCTCCGTTTGGTTGGCGGCACCGCTTTGGCATTGCAGTACGGTCACCGACAATCCATTGACCTCGATTTCTTTGGTACACCATCAGTCGAGCAGGATGAGATTGTCGAAATGCTCTCAACGTTAGGTCCATTATCCATACACAATCGCAGCCGAAAAATATTACAGGTTGTTTTATGTGACATCAAGGTCGATGTCATTGATTATAGCCAGTATCCATGGATTTGTGCACCTGTTGTCGAAGACGGCATTACATTGGCCTCGCCACAGGACATTGCTGCTATGAAGATTAATGCAGTCGAGGGACGTGGCTCCCGTAAAGATTTTGTTGACATCTATTTCCTTTTGCAGCATCATTCCTTATCCCAGATGCTTGACTTCTACGCACAGAAGTATCCCAATCACTCTTTCTTCCGTGCACTTCTCAGCCTCACCTATTTCGACGATGCCGAACAACAGGCAATGCCCAAGATGCTGGCAAACGTCAACTGGGAAGAAATAAAAACAGCCATCACAAAAGAAGTCAGTAAACTACAAAAGTAGCCCTTTAGGTTTTACTCCCCTTTTGCTAATCTTTTATTCCCCTTTTGCCTCGGTATATGGTAACGCTATGGTTCCAATAGCGTTCCTATAGTGTACCGATACCAATGAAAAACCATGCTCATGATTGCGGGTGAATCATGAGCATGGCTTCCTTTTGAGCATTGGCGCTTCTGGCTACCTTATCACCACCACGCGGCGGGCGGGGTGATTGCCGATTTTTACCATATAGACACCGGCAGGTAGGTCGGCGTTACCGACGTTACGCCCCATCATGTCGTAGATGGATGTCGTCTCGCCTTCGGCTCCTTCAATCACGATGCGCCCGTTATCACTATAGATGCGGAAACAATCAGCATCGACATCGGAAATACCCTCGGTGCCACTGTCGGATACAAAGTAACCAATCAGGTCGAGGTCGTCGGTCACTGTCAGCGAGTAAGGATTCGATGTGCTGCCGTCGCTCCAGTGGTCAAAGTGGTAGCCACTGTTGGCCGTGGCGTAAACCACCGCGTGTGGGCTGGTGCAGGTGGGCATTGTGAGAATCTGCACGGTTCCCTGCTGTTCGTTGGCCGACGTGGCGGTAAAGGTGAAGCCTTCCTCCTCGACAAAGTTGGAGAAATAGCTCCAGCGGGAATAATATGATGCCGAGCTTCCACATGGGATATGCACAGGGATGGAAGAAGGTACGCCATAGAAAACGCCACCCCCATTATCATTTGTGCCTAATTGTGGAGCTACTGGCCTCAAAGAATGAATTTCAGTCAGGCCAGTGCAGTTATAGAACGCGCCACCGGCAATATTGGTGACTCCACTGCCAATGGTGACGGAGGTCAGGCCGCTGCAACCTGCGAAGGCCGCGCCTCCGATGCTGGTCACCGAGTTGGGGATGGTGAGGGCACCTGTCAGGCCGCTGCAATTATCGAAGGCACCTTCACCGATGCTGGTCACCGAGTTGGGGATAGTGACGGAGTTCAGGCCGCTGCAATTATAGAAGGCATATTCACCGATGCTGGTCACCGAGTTGCCAATAGTGACGGAGGTCAGGCCGCTGCAATCACGGAAGGTGTACATGTCGATGCTGGTCACCGAGTTGGGAATGATGACGGAGGTCAGGCCGCTGCAATTATAGAAGGCACCATCACCGATGCAGGTCACCGAGTTGGGAATGATGACGGAGGTCAGGCCGCTGCAACTATAGAAGGCGTAGCGTCCAATCGTAGTCACAGGGAGTGTCGTTCCGTCGTAAGAAACTGTGCTAGGAATAATCAGATTGCCTGTGGGTTCGGTATAACCTTCCCAGCCGACTGTGGGATCAACTACCCCGGCTCCTGTGCTATCGATAATATAGTATAAAGTTTGTCCGCTCGGAGCTACCGCGGAGAAGTCATAAGCCCACACCTGTGTAGATGCCAGGCACCATAAAACTGCGAACAATGATAATGCTTTTTTCATAGTGTTAAAGATTTTAATTGTTGTTTAAAAAAAGTAATATGTCCCCAATGCCACGAAGGTGGTTGTCGAGGAACGGTGTCTCGTAATGTTGCAGGGCTCTGGGCAGGGCGTTCTTGCGTCCGGCCAAGATAAATTCATAGTAGTATTGTCCTGTAAGAAAAATGAAAGTGTCTTTCTCGGCGCTGAAGCCATGAGCCAAAATGTTGTCAAGGCGTTTCTGTGCCAGTATTTCTCGTTCGACACGATGTAGGTTTTCTATCTTTATGCCATCATAATATGACAAGGCATCGTCCAGCCGATAGACCTCCGACTTGCATACGCCGCCGATGACGAGTATTGCATCCGGTTTATGTCGTTGTGCATATTCAAGGCCTTTTTTGAAAAGCGGACCCGTGTACAACTCTTTGACGGTCTTGGCATCCTTGTTTTTTAAGGATGTGCATGAAAGAATGTAAATATTTTTCCCCATACTTCTTGTTGCCCTCCGACCCTCCAACGGAACATTAATCTATACCAATAAGAAAAGGCATGAGGTTATGTGCTCATGTCCGTCTTTACCAGGTATCGCCAAACACCTTTATGGGTACGGGTTCTAGGGGAACATATCTCACGCCTGATGATATGCTACGGTTATAGCATACACATACAAGCGAAAGCACAAATGCTCTGTCCACCCATTTAGAACTTTGGCGAAATTCGGTAAAGGGACTATATCGCAATGCTTTTCTTGCTTACAGCTTTCGCTCTCGAAAGCAAGTGCAAAAGTACGAAGAATATTTCATACGGCAAAAAAAATGTTCTCACATGTCCGGGAAATGGTGTATCTTTGTAGCGCCTTTGGGACAGACGTTGCGAGGATGAAACGATACATATATATAGTATTAGGCTTGGTGGCCGTAGGGCTTGGCGTGCTGGGAGTGGTGGTACCGGGGTTGCCGACGACGCCGTTCCTGCTGCTGGCGTCGTGGCTGTTCTACCGCTCGTCGCCGAGGCTGCAGCAGTGGCTGCTTCGGTCGTGGCTGGGCAAGTATATACGTGGCTACCAGCGGCGTGGCGACATGACGGCCACTGGTACAAGATGACCGCCAAGCCCGGCACCTACAACGACAACGACCCCATCGGCGTGCTCGACGTCACCATCCTCAGCAACCTCGTGCTGGACAAGGTGCTCGGCATCAAGGACCTGCGCACCGACAAGCGCATCGACTTCGTCGGCGGTATCCGTGGCCTGGGCGAGCTGAAACGTCGCGTCGACAACGGCGAAATGAAGGTGGCCTTCGCCCTCTATCCCGTCTCGATGAAGCAGATCATCGACATTGCCGACACCGGCAACATCATGCCCCCGAAGACCACCTGGTTCGAGCCCAAACTGCGCTCCGGCCTCGTGATCCACGAGCTCTGCTAGTACAGTCTTATTGTCCAGATTACCCGATCAGCTTCCCCATCTGCTTCTCAGTGGCATGGGGAAGCATTTTTTTCAGGTGCGCCAGCAGCCGCTGGCGGCTCTCTTCGGGCGAGCGGTCGCAGCGGCACGCCTCGCGGCCGAAGAGGTGCTCGGGGGTGTTCAGCAGGGCCCAGCCCCAGCCGTAGTTGCGGCCGTGCTTGTCCTGCGGATATACGAAGTCTTCGGTGACGATGCGGCAGGCCATCTGCAGACGGGTGACGTAGGCGTCGAAGCGCGAGCGCATCCGGGGTCCCGTGAAGCCGCAGGCCGCCCGCAGCTCGCGCGTAATCATGCTTCCGTTCAGCTGCAGCACGGCCAGTATGGCCCCTTCGACGCTCTCTTCGTCGGGCTGGGGGTAGCGGCTGCGGCGCCAGTTGCAGAGGTCGGGCCACCATTCCATGCTGACGAAGCCCGCATTGGAGTCGAAGAATTTGCCATAGGCGAAGTGGCCCTCGGTGACGATGGGGCCTTTCCACTCCCAGAGCGGCCACTTCCATCCCCCGTCGGGCAGGACCACGTAGCGGCATTCGGGCGCCACCATAGCATCGGCCGAGAAGCCCGGCACTCCGCTCTCCAGCAGCGGCATCATGCCCCACCGCTCTATCAGATCCATCAGTTCGGCACATTCGTGCACCTGTTCGCGTTCTTTCATTGTAGTTCCTTTTGCGCTGCAAAGATACGAAAAAAAGTGCAATACCGGCCACCAGAATACACATCACACTGATTTCCAAACCCGTCGACCACACTCGGCTAGGCCGGGCGGCGACGCCGGCTGTCGGCGACGGGCGACGGGGAGCCGAAAGGCCCCGTGCAGCAGGTGGTACAGCCGCCCACGAGGCGGTCCAGCCGGGATATAAAGCACTCGGTATCAACCTGCCATGACCTTACCAACACCTACTGTGGTAGGTGTTGGTAAGTCGTTGGTAAGTCGTTGGTAAGTCGTTGGTAAGTCGATGATAGGTTGGGAACCTGAGGTTCAGTGGGTTACAAAGGCCGTTTTTCGCGTCACAACAGGCTGGGGTATTTTTTGATTCCAAGCACCGCTTCCGGCATCGGCACCGTACGGAAAGTTTTTTCCGCGGCCGACACAATATTCAGTACGGCTGCTTCGTTATTTCTCGGTTTGATTTATAAGGAATAAAAAACAGTATATTATGATACTTTTGGACGACACCCCCCCCGTACTGCTGGCCGCCGCGGCCACGCCGGTCGACAGCTTGCCGAAGGATGAATTCGGCCAGATGATTAAGACCCAGGACAGCATTTCGCGCGCCATGAGCGACAGCATCAAGAACATGGACATCACCGACCTGAAGGCCGTGGTGACTGGCGAGAACACCATCGTCAAGGACGGTCTGCACCAGCTGCTGGACCTCTCGGTGGCTTTCCTGCCCAAGCTGATTGCCGCCATCCTCATCCTGTGGCTGGGCATGAAGCTGGCCAAATGGCTGAAGAAGGTGATAGTGCGCGGACTGGAGCGGCGCGGTGCCGAGCCGAGCCTCAAGAGTTTCCTCGGCTCGCTGGTCGACGTGCTGCTGAAGGCCATGATACTCATCATGGCGATGGACGTCATCGGCATCAAGGCCACCTCGTTCATCGCACTGCTGGGTGCTATGGGTCTGGCCATCGGCATGGCTTTGCAGGGCACGCTGCAGAATTTCGCCGGCGGCGTCATCATCCTGCTGATGAAGCCCTTCAAGGTGGGCGACTACATAGAGTGCGGCTCCTACAAGGGCTACATCATGGAGATACGCATTTTCCACACCATCATGCGCCCCTTCAACGGCCGCATCATCATCATTCCCAACAGCGACCTGGCCACCAAGAGCCTCATCAACCACACCAAGGAGCCGCAAATACGCCTCGACGTGGTGGCGTCGGTGGCCTACGGCACCGACCTCAAGAAGGCCAAGGAGGTGCTGCGCGAGCTGGTGGACGCCGACCCGCGCGTGCATCAGGACTACAAGAAGGCCACCATCGCCGTCAGCGAGCTGAACACCAGCTCGGTCGACATCACGCTGTGGCTCTGGACCACCGTCGAGGAATACTGGGACCTCTGGATAGACATCCGCGAGGACATCTATATTGCCTTCAACAATGCCGGCATCGAAATCCCGTTCCCGCAGGTCACCGTGCACAACGGCAAAGAGGGTATCCCCTTCCACATGCAGACGCGCGCCGAGGCGGCCCGCACCGTCCTGCCCGACGAACAAGCCGTAGCCGCCAAATGAGTCGGGGAGCACACAGAAGACCTATAGGGCTTATTGGGCTTATTGGGCTTATTGGGCTTATTGGGTCGGCGCAAGCGCAGGCGCAGGGCCGCTCGCTGCCACTGGGCGACAGCGCCTATGCCAGCGTCATCACCTGCGGCCCCGGCAACGATTTCTACCTCGCCTTCGGCCACTCGGCCATCCGCATCTGCGACCCCGCCCGCGGCATCGACTATGCCTACAACTACGGCACCTTCGACTTCGACACACCGCATTTCTACCTCAAGTTTGCCCAGGGACAGCTCAACTACTGCCTCAGCCGCACCTCTTTCGGCCTCTTCCTGGCCACCTACGACTACGAGCAGCGCGCCGTGTGGGAGCAACGGCTCAACCTCAGCCCGCAGGAGGTCAACAATCTGTACCTGATGCTCGAATGGAACTACCTGCCCGAGAACCGCTACTACCAATACGACTTCTTCCGCGACAACTGCGCCACCCGCGTGCGCGACATGGTGGAGAGCGCCTTCGGCCACCGCACACCGCTATATGCACCGTGCGACGGCAAGAGCTACCGCCAGCTGGTGCACGAGTCCGCCGGCCCCTGCCAGCAGTGGTGGACGCTGGGCGTCGACCTGCTGCTCGGCGCCCGCACCGACGTCAGCCAGGGGGTGCGCGAGGCTATGTTCCACCCGATGCGGATGATGGAGACCTTCGGCCAGAGCCCGGCCGGCAGCGCCGACGGCCGCCAAAGCATGGTACAAGCCACCCATCAGCACCTGCAAGACCACCGCGTGCCGCTGCGCCGCAGCTTTCCGCCGGTGGTGGTATTCGCACTGCTGCTGGCTGTGGTGGCGCTGCTGACCGCCAAAGGCTGGTGGCGCCCCTGGATGGACCGACTGCTGTTCGGCATCGCTGGATTGGCCGGCCTGTTCCTGTGCTTCATGTGGTTCGGCACCGACCATTGGTGCACCCGATGGAACCCGAATATCCTCTGGCTCTCGCCGCTGCTGCTGCTCATCGCCATACGGCACCGGAAAAGCCCCGCATGGGGGCTCTGGCTGCAGGAGGGCTGCTTCGCGCTGGCCGCCGTATGGGTGGCGGTCTTCGGACTCAGCGTGGCTATACTACCTATTATTATAATGCTTGCGCTGCGGGTGGCTTGCCTAATTCCCAGAAAGCCACTGCCGCCGCGGCCGCAACGTTGAGCGAGTCAACTCCGCGCTGCATCGGAATGCGCGCCACATGGTCGGCCTGCCGCAGCACCGCATCGCTCAGACCATCGCCTTCGGTACCGAGGACGATGGCCATTTTGCCTATGTTCTTCAGCCTCATATCGTCTATCGACAGCGAACGGTCGGTCAGCGCCAGCGCCACCACCGCGAATCCACACTCCTTCAACTGCGCATAGCTGTCGAGGAAGGTCCACGACAGCTGAAACACCGTGCCCATGCTCACGCGGCAGGCGCGACGGTTCAGCGGGTCGCAACAGGTGCGGGTGAGCAGCACCGTGTCCATGCCCAGCGAGGCAGCGGCGCGGAATATGGCTCCGGTATTCTCGCTGTTGACCACCCCGTCAAGCACCGCCACGCGGCGGGCTCCGCGCAGCACCTCCCCCACCCTGGGCAGCGTCGGCCTGTGCATGGCACACAGCACGCCGCGGCTCAGGGCATAGCCCGTGAGCGTCTGCAGCACTTCGCGTGCACCGACATAGACCGGCACCCCGCAATCGGGCACTTCGGGTAGAAATTTCTCCTCGCAGAGGAACGAGACAGGCCGCAACCCCTGCTGCAAGGCTATGTGTATCACCTTCATGCTCTCGCAGACAAACAATCCGCTCTCGGGATGCAGCCTGTTCTGCAGCTGCCGCTCGGTGAGCCGCGCATAGGGCGCCAGGGCTTCTATTTCCAGCGATTCAATCCGTATTATATTCATGTTGCAAAGATACGACTTATTTTCAAATCCGCTTCAATGGATTAAATTACATCGTGCACGACCTAATATTAAATAATGTTAATTGTTTGATTTATTGTTTGTATATCAGAAAAAGTATGTATATTTGCATCGTGAACGATTTAAATTAATAAACAAATAAAACATTCAAATTATGGACTTTACAACAACATTACAGGTCTCTCAGATGATCATCAACGAGCTTTCGGGCTCTTCGTTTGTGCACAAAATGCAGGGTTTGCTCTTCAAATCGCAGGGCTTCGAGAAGCTGGGGCAGAAATACCTGGACCACTATGCCGAGGAGCAGGAGTGGATCAACAAGTATGCCAACCGCATGATGGACCTAGGCTGCGTGCCCCAGTCGAAGGTGGAGAACGACACGGCCCTGATCAACGACCCGGTGGCCTACATCGAAGCCGACCTCAAGCTGCAGCGCGAGGGTGTGGAATCGCTCTACAAGATGATGCCCGCCCTGGCTGCCGACCCCACGACCTACGACATCACCAAGGCTTACCTTGCCGACGAGGAGGAAGACCTCTACTGGGACGAGGAACAGCTGGAGCTCATTGCCCAGATTGGCCGCCAGAACTGGCTCATGAAACAGATGTAAGTTCCCCGTCAGAATGAATATTATAAAGAAATCCGTCATGGTGGTGCTGTCCCTGCTGATGGCGTGCAGCACTGCCATGTCCCAACAATCAAACAACACTATGGCAACAATTTACGATTACAAAGGCATTGCCAGCAACGGCAAAGAAATTGATTTCAAAGAGTTCGAGGGCAAAGTGCTCCTCATCGTCAACACCGCCAGCAAATGCGGTTTCACCCCTCAGTTCGACGGGCTGGAGGCCCTCAACGAGAAGTATCGCGACCGCGGCCTGGTGGTCATCGGATTCCCCTGCAACCAGTTTGCCGAACAGGACCCCGGCGCCGACAGCGAGATCGAGGGCTTCTGCCGCATGAACTACGGCGTCACCTTCCAAATCATGAAGAAGACCGACGTCAACGGCGACGACGAGCATCCCGTCTTCACCTTCCTCAAAGCACAGGCTCCCACGGAAGAGTACAAGGGACTGAAAGCCAAAGCCACCCACACCCTGCTGAAAGGCATGAGCAAGAGCGCCAAGAAAGAGGGCGATATCCTGTGGAACTTCACCAAATTCCTCGTGGCCAAAGACGGCAAAACCGTGCAGCGCTTCGCTCCCACCACCGAACCCAAAGACATTGAAAAGGCAATCGAAGAACTGCTCTAGTCATGTACGAACAACTGAAACTCGACAACCAGCTGTGCTTTAGGCTCTACACCACCTCGCGGCTGATCACCCAGGCTTACCGCCCACTGCTCGACCCGCTAGGGCTCACCTATCCGCAATACCTCGTCATGATGGTGCTGTGGGAGAGCAACCACATGACCGTCAACGAGATTGGGCAACGGCTGTCGCTCGACAGCAACACCCTCACCCCCCTGCTGAAACGCATGGAGGCCAACGGGTTGGTGGTACGCTCACGCGGAATTGTCGACGCCCGTCAGACAATGGTCAGCCTGACCAAGAAGGGTCAACGGCTGGAGGAGAAGGCCAAAGATGTGCCCACCTGCCTCTCACAGTGCTGGGGCGAAAGCAAACTCTCGGCTGACGACGTGGCGAATCTTGTCCACTCACTTGATTCCATCATCAACCTACTGAAGAAGCAATGACCGACCTGGCCCAATTCATGACCGACAATCTGCGGCAACTGGTGCAGACCGGCTACCATTCTGTCCTCAGCAACCCTCGCGAAGCCCGCTTTGCGCTGCAGCTGCAACGCACTATGGCCCGGGGCGACCGCAGACGCAAACAAATCCTGAAGAAAGAGGGTCTGGCCGTTCCGCCGTTCCTCATTTGTTCCATCGCCACCACATGCAACCTGTCGTGCAAGGGGTGTTATGCCCGCAGCAACGGCATCGCCGGCGACACGCCTACCAAGCCTACCCTCTCGCCCGAAGAGTGGAACGCTCTCTTCCGTGAGGCCGTCGACTTGGGCTTCAGTGTAGCACTGCTGGCTGGCGGCGAGCCTCTCACCCGCCGCGACCTGCTGGAGAGCATCGCCTCCGTCAAGGACATGCTCTTCCCCGTCTTCACCAACGGCACCCTCATCGGCCCGCAGTATATTGAATTCTTCAAAAAACACCTAAACGTGCTGCCTGTCATCAGCCTCGAGGGCGATGCTATGGCCACCAACGCCCGCCGCGGCAAGGGAGTTCACGAACGCGCCCTGCTGAGCATGCAGATGCTACAGGAGGCCGGCCTCTTCTTCGGCACCAGCATCACGGTCACCACCAAGAACAAAGAGGCCGTCACGGCGCCGGAGTACATCGACCGTCTGCACGAGCTGGGCTGCAAACTGGTCTTCTACGTGGAGTACGTGCCCATCGACGAGGGCACCGAGCACCTGGCTTTCAAGGAAGAGGATGTGCAGTGGATGGAACGTACCGTCGACGAGCGACGCACCCAACGGCAGGATATGATTTTCGTCTCCTTCCCTGGCGACGAGAAACTGCTGGACGGCTGCATGGCAGCTGGTCGTGGATTCTTCCACATCGGCCCCGACGGGGCCGCCGAACCCTGCCCCTTCTCGCCCCACAGCGACACCAACGCCTTGCGCGACGGCTTGCGGGCCGCCCTCCGCTCTCCCCTGTTCAGCAAACTGCGCGACGCAAGCGCGCTGGCTTGGGAACATACGGGCGGATGCACCCTTTATGAGCATCGCGACGAAGTGGACGAGATGCTTTCTGCCTAAAGAAAGCCCTGCCGGTTTCCAGACATCGATTATCATCATCTCGAGACAAGTGCCCAATTGTTATGTCTATTGGGCCTTGTTTCATTTGTTTCGTATGCCAATACACCACACCCTCTCATTTTTTTCTTACTGAAAATTAGAAAATAACACATTCTCTAATGTTAAAAGTTTTGCCATATAAAAAAAAGTTACTATTTTTGTATCCCGTATTTTTTGTTTCAATCATATATAAATTGTAATCATATGAAATACGGATTTGACAACGAGAAGTATCTGCGGATACAGTCCGAACACATCAAGGAGCGCATCTCCAAGTTCGGCAACAAACTTTACCTTGAATTTGGCGGTAAACTGTTCGACGACTACCACGCCAGTCGTGTCCTGCCCGGCTTCGAGCCCGACAGCAAACTGAAAATGCTCACGCAGCTGAAAGACGATGCCGAGATCGTCATCGTCATCAGCGCCACGGACATCGAGAAGAACAAGAAGCGCGGCGACCTCGGCATCACCTACGACGAGGACGTGCTGCGCCTGCGCGAGGTCTTCATGCAGCGCGGCTTCCTGGTCAGCGGCGTCGTCATCACCCACTACAGCGGCCAGCCCGGCGCCACAGCCTACCGCGAACGCCTCGAACGCATGGACATCAAGGCATACTACCATTACATGATCGAGGGCTACCCCACCAACGTGGAGCTCATCGACAGCGACGAGGGTTTCGGCAAGAACGACTACGTCGAGACCACGCGCCCCCTGGTGGTCATCACAGCTCCGGGTCCCGGCAGCGGAAAAATGGCCGTCTGCCTCAGCCAGCTCTACCAGGAGAACAAGCGCGGCATCAAGGCCGGCTACGCCAAGTTCGAGACCTTCCCCATCTGGAGCATCCCGTTGAAGCACCCCGTCAACATCGCCTACGAAGCCGCCACGGCCGATCTCAACGATGTCAACATGATAGACCCCTTCCACCTCGAGGCATACGGCAAGACCGCCGTCAACTACAACCGCGACATCGAGATATTCCCTGTCTTGAACGCCATCTTCGAAGGCATCTACGGCGAGAACCCCTATAAGTCTCCCACCGACATGGGCGTCAACATGGCGGGCTTCTGCATCAGCGACGACGACGTCTGCTGCCGCGCCTCCAACGACGAGATCATCCGCCGCTACTACACCGCCCTCTGCGACTTCGCCGTCGGCAAGTCGAGCCAGAGCGAGGTGAACAAGATAGCCCTCTTGATGAAGCAGGCCAAGATTACCACCGACGACCGCCGCACCACCGTCGCCGCCAAGGAGCGCCGCGACCGCGAGGGCGTGCCCGCCGCCGCCATCGAGCTGGCCGACGGCACCATCATCACCGCCAAGACCTCCGACCTCCTCGGCGCCTGCGCCGCCCTGATCCTCAACGCCCTCAAGCATCTGGCCGGTATCGACCACGAGGTGAAGCTCATCTCGCAGAAGATGATCGAGCCCATCCAGCACACCAAGGTCTCCATGCTCCACGGCAGCAACCCGCGCCTGCACACCGACGAGGTGCTCGTCACCCTCTCCATCCTCAGCCTCCTCGACGACAACTGCCGCCGCGCCCTCGACTGCCTCCCCCTCCTCGACGGCTGCCAGGTGCACACCACCGTCATGACCAGCGAGGTCGACCGCAAAATCTTCAAGAAACTCGGCATCGGCCTCACCAGCGAACCCGTCCGCAAAGACTGACACAACCACTTACGTATAACAAACCACCCGCCAGAAATCAAAAACTAGCGGGAAACGCTATATTTTTTCCCAGCATATAACCATCATCTAGACAATGAGTAATCTTCGATTCAAAGTGTTGCAGGAGGCTTTCGCCAAGAAGGCAATGACCGTCCAACCTCCTGCCGGTATGGTTTCCGACTATTATGGCAACCATGTGTTCGGACGGAAACAGATGGCACGCTACCTCTCGACCGAGACCTACAGGGTATTCTGCAATGTGCTCGACAACGGGGCTCCGTTCAACCGCGAGATTGCCAACAATGTGGCTGTAGGCATGAAGAACTGGGCGCTGGACATGGGCGCGACGCATTATACCCACTGGTTCCAGCCGCTCACCGAGGGAACTGCAGAGAAGCACGACGCCTTCATCGAATATGCCGGTCTGCCGGGGAGCGACGTGATTGAGGAGTTCTCGGGCAAACTGCTGGCACAGCAGGAGGCCGATGGCTCCAGTTTCCCAAACGGTGGCATCCGCAATACCTTCGAGGCACGTGGCTACACCGCCTGGGACACATCGTCGCCCGCCTTCATGGTCGACGACACCCTCTGCATCCCCACGGTGTTCGTCTCCTATACCGGCGAGGCACTCGACTACAAGACACCACTGCTCAAGGCGCTGCACGCAGTTGACTGTGCCGCAACCGACGTTTGTCACCTTTTCGACCCCACCGTACGCAAGGTATATTCCTATCTGGGTTGGGAGCAGGAGTATTTCCTCGTCGACGAATCTATCTATTCCGCCCGTCCCGACCTGCTGCTGACGGGGCGCACCTTGCTCGGTCACGAGTCGGCGAAGAACCAGCAACTCGAGGACCACTATTTCGGAGCCATCCCCGCCCGGGTGCAATCTTTCATGAAGGAACTGGAGTTCGAGGCCTACAAATATGCCATCCCCTGCAAGACCCGCCACAACGAGGTGGCACCCAACCAGTTCGAGCTGGCGCCCATCTACAATGAGACCAATCTGGCCGTTGACCAGAATCTGATACTCATGTCGCTGATGCACAAGGTGGCCAGCCGTCACGGCTTCATGGTGCTGTTGCACGAGAAGCCCTTCGCCGGCGTCAACGGCTCGGGCAAGCATTGCAACTGGTCGCTAGGCACCGACACCGGCGTAGGTCTCCTCACCCCCGGCAAGACTCCCGAGGAGAACCTCCGTTTCGTCACCTTCCTGGTCAACGTGATGATGGCCGTCAAGAAGCACAACGCCCTCCTGAAGGCCTCCATTATGACTGCCACCAACGCCCACCGTCTGGGAGCTCAGGAGGCGCCCCCTTCCATCATCAGCGTCTTCCTCGGCAGCCAACTGTCGGTTGTGCTCGACCAGCTGGAGAACGCCGACAAGGAGCAGGCCATCGTCCTCGACGAAAAGCGCCGTATGCAGCTCGGCGTGGCGCATATCCCCGAGGTGTTGGTCGACAATACCGACCGCAACCGCACCTCTCCCTTCGCCTTCACCGGCAACCGCTTCGAGTTCCGCGCCGTGGGCTCCTCGGCCAACTGCGGCTGCGCCATGATTGCCCTCAACACCGCCGTCGCCTCGCAGCTGAAGGAGTTCCGACGCGAGGTGGACGCCCGTATGACGGCAGGCGAGCAGAAGGAGCACGCCATCTTCGAAGTGCTGCGCGAGTATATCCGCGAGTCGAAGGCTATCCGTTTCGATGGCAACGGCTACAGCGACGAATGGCGGCAGGAGGCGCAGCGGCGCGGCTTGGATTGCGAAAGCAGCGTGCCACTCATCTACGACGCCTACACCTCGCCTTCGTCGGTGCAGATGTTTGAAGAGACGGGCGTGATGAACCGCACAGAGTTGGCCGCCCGCAACGAGGTGAAATGGGACACCTACATCAAGAAGGTGCAGATCGAGGCCCGTGTGCTGGGCGACATCGTCCTTAACCACATCATCCCCGTGGCCACACGCTACCAGTCGGCACTGCTCGACAACGTCTATAAGATGCGCCAGGTCTATGATGCAGACAAGGCACGTTCCCTCTCGGCTCATGACGACTCGCTCATCGAGGAGCTCTCCGTGCATATCGCCTCCATCAAGCAGAACGTGGATAATATGGTAGAAGCCCGCAAGCAGGCCAACCACATAGCCAACGAGCGGGAACGCGCCATCGCCTACCACGACACCGTTCTGCCATACTTCGACCAAATACGCTACCATGTCGACAAACTCGAACTCATCGTCGACGACGAACTCTGGCCGCTACCCAAATACCGTGAGATACTATTCTCGCACTAACCAATCAAACAATATATATTTTTATCATCATTATGGACACAAAGTACATTTTCGTTACAGGCGGGGTGGTCTCTTCGTTGGGCAAGGGCATCATCTCCGCCAGCATCGGCCGTCTGCTGCAGGCACGCGGCTATAAGGTCACTATTCAAAAATTCGACCCATACATCAACATCGACCCCGGCACGCTAAACCCCTACGAGCACGGCGAGTGCTACGTGACGGATGACGGTTTTGAAACCGACCTCGACCTGGGACATTACGAGCGATTCACGGGCATTCACACGACGCACAACAATAGTATCACCACCGGCCGTATCTACAAAACCGTCATCGACCGCGAGCGCCGCGGCGACTACCTGGGCAAGACCATCCAGGTGGTGCCACATATCACCGACGAAATCAAGCGTCGCATGCTGCGCGAAGACGAAAAGGACGAGCAACTGGACTTCGTCATCACCGAAGTGGGCGGCACCATCGGCGACATTGAGAGCGCCCCCTTTATGGAGGCCATCCGCCAGCTGCGCTGGCAGCTGGGTCGCAACGCCGTATGCGTACACCTTACCTTTGTGCCTTATTTGAAGGCTGCCGACGAGCTGAAAACCAAGCCCACGCAGCACAGCGTGAAGGAATTGCAAAGCATGGGAATCCAACCTGACATCCTTGTGCTCCGCACTGAACGTCACCTCGACGACCATATGCGCATGAAGGTGGCGTCGTTCTGCAACATCGACCTCGAATGCGTGGTGCAGAGCGAGGATATGCCGAGCATCTATGAGGTGCCGGTGAATATGCAGAAGCAGGGATTGGACTCCGCCATTTTACGCAAGATAGGCATCCCCGTGGGCGAGACACCGGAGATGAAGGCCTGGCACAACTTCCTCGACAAGCAGCGCAATACCCAACGCGAGGTGCATATCGGGCTAGTAGGCAAATACGACCTGCAGGACGCCTACAAGAGCATCCGCGAGAGCCTCAACCTGGCGGGTATCTACAACGACGTGAAGGCCAAGCTGCACTTTGTCAACAGCGAGGAGATTACCCAAGAGAATGTGGGCGAGAAACTCGAAGGATTGGCTGGCATAGTCATCTGTCCGGGATTCGGCACACGCGGCATCGAGGGCAAGATTATCGCCGCCGAATACACCCGCACGCACGACATCCCCACTTTCGGCATTTGCCTCGGTATGCAGATGATGGTTATCGAGTTTGCCCGCAACATGCTGGGCTATAAGGATGCCAACAGCCGTGAGATGGACGAAAAGACACCGCACAACGTCATCGACATCATGGAGGAGCAGAAGAGCATCACCCAGATGGGCGGCACCATGCGACTCGGTGCCTACGACTGCGAGCTTAAAGAAGGAAGCCGCGTCTATGAGGCCTACGGCAAAGAGACGCTTATCAAGGAACGCCACCGTCATCGCTATGAGTTCAACAATGCCTTCAAGAAAGAATATGAGGCAAAGGGTATGAAGTGTGTCGGTATCAACCCCGCCGCCAATCTGGTGGAAATAGTGGAGATACCTGAGAAACGCTGGTATATCGGCACGCAGTTCCACCCCGAATACTCGTCGTCGGTGCTGAATCCACACCCGCTGTTTATGTCGTTCCTCAAAGCCTGCCTCTGATATGGAACATCTGAAGCATGAATGCGGCGTAGCAATGATTCGCCTGCTGAAGCCACCCGACTATTATGCCCAGAAGTACGGAACGTGGGCCTACGGGTTCAACAAGCTCTATCTGATGATGGAGAAGCAGCACAACCGCGGTCAAGAGGGCGCCGGCATCGCATCGGTGAGCCTGACCAACGATCCCGGCACAGAGTATATGTTCCGCGAGAGGGCCGAGGGCAAGGACGCTATCACGGAGATTTTCTCCCGTGTGACAGCGGAGATGGCCGGCGAATTGCTGATGGGTCACCTGCGCTATTCCACCACAGGCAAGAGTGGATTGCAATATGTGCATCCCTTCCTGCGCCGCAACAACTGGCGCGCCAAGAACCTCTGCCTCTGCGGCAACTTCAACATGACCAACATCGACGAGGTCTTCCAATTCCTCACCGCCCAGGGCCAGTCACCGCGTATCTACGGCGACTCTTACCTCACGCTGGAGCTGATGGGGCACCGCCTTGACCGCGAAGTGGAGCGACTCTTTGTGGAGGCAAAAGTCAAGGGGCTTGAAGGCATCGACATCACGAGTTATATCGACGACCATGTGGAGATGGCCAATGTGCTGCGTACCACGATGGAACACTACGACGGCGGCTATGTGATGTGCGGCCTCACGGGCAGTGGCGAGATGTTCTCCGTGCGCGACCCCTGGGGCATCCGTCCGGCGTTCTACTATCGCAACGACGAGATAGTGACTGTGGCTAGCGAGCGACCCGTGCTGCAGACCACCTTCAACCTCCAGTGCGACGATATTCATGAGTTGATGCCCGGCGAGGCCCTCATCGTGCGTCGCAACGGTGAAAGTAATTTGGAACAGATTATGCCCGCCATGCAACTGAGCGCCTGTTCTTTCGAGCGCATATACTTCAGCCGAGGTTCCGACCGCGACATCTACCAGGAACGCAAACGACTGGGAGAGCTGCTGACTCCCGCCATCCTGCGTGCTATCGATGGCGACATCGAGAACACCGTCTTCTCCTACATCCCCAACACCGCCGAGGTGGCCTACTACGGCATCACCGACGGCTTCCGTAAACTTCACGACGAGGTGAGGACAGAAAAAGTGGTATGGAAAGACATCAAGATGCGTACCTTCATCGCCGACAACAGCGAGCGCAACGACCTCGCCGCCCACGTCTACGACATCAGCTACGGCTCCCTGCGGCCCTACGAGGACAACCTCGTCATCATCGACGACAGCATTGTACGAGGCACCACGCTGCGCGAGAGCATCTTCAAGATTCTCGACCGGCTGCACCCCAAGAAAATCGTGATGGTCAGCAGCTCTCCGCAGATACGCTACCCCGACTACTACGGCATCGACATGCCGCGTCTGGAGGAATTCTGCGCCTTCCGCGCCACAATGGCCCTCATCGGGGAACGAGGCATGCGGCAGCTGGTAGCCGACACCTACCAGGCCTGCAAAGAAGAGTTAAAGCGTCCTAATGAAGAGATGCAGAACCGCGTGCGTGCCATCTATGAGCCCTTCTCCGTCGAGGAAATCAACCGTAAGATTGTGGAGATGCTCCGCCCCGAGGACATGCAGGCTCCTGTCGAATTGGTTTTCCAAAGCATCGAAGGACTGCATGAAGCCTGTCCTAACCACCCTGGCGACTGGTACTTCACCGGACACTACCCCACCCCCGGCGGCACCCGCCTCGTCAACCAAGCCTTCGTAAACTATATCGACAAGCAGTTGCACACCACCGTCATGACCAGCGAGGTTGACCGCAAAATCTTCAAGAAACTCGGCATCGGCCTCACCTCCGAGCCCGTCCGCAAAGACTGATTACACATTGACATCTTAAACATCACCGCCACCCCAACCCGGTGGCGGTTTCTGTTGAGCGTGAGGACAATAAAAACGCGTCGGAATCGTTATTTATGGCAGCGAGAACTACATGAAGGAGAGCGGCCTCATCGACAACATACTGCAAGACCTGCTGCAGTACGAGCGCCAGCTGAACCGCCTCGGGCTGCTCATCGTGGCCAACCAGCTGAAGGCGAAGAACGACGAGGTGCGCCAGCTCATCGCCCAGCGCAACGAGGAGCGCATGGAGCAGGTGCTCGGCGAGCTGAAAGCCGCCCGCGCCGCGAGCGATGTGGCCTACGCCGCCGTGGTGATGTTCACCAACGCCTACGCGCTGCTCAACCCCGACCGCGAGGAGGCCGTCGTCCTCGTGAAGCGGATGCAGGAAGACCTCGAATACTTCCGCCGCTACGCGATGCCCGACCCGCACCGCACACGCGACGCCGCGCCGGACGACGAGGAACCCGAGTAGCCCGTCGAGCCGGCGGAATAGCCGTGCAATTGCGCCCCGCACCACTGCAAGGACAAGAAACAATGCTGCAAAAGCGTTTTGCAATGGTGCGAGGCTGTTTTGCAATGCCGTAAATGCGTTTTGCAGTGGTGCGAGGCCGTTTTGCAGCCGTGCAATGCCCAATGCAATGGTGCGAGACCGATTTACACGACTGCAAGAGAGTTTTGCAATGGTGCGAGGCGAAATTGCACAGAAACCGCAAATTTTCGCCGCACTGCGGGCAATAAATTCCGCCTTGTGGCGTTTGTTTTGGTGACTAACTTTTAATAAATCATGGGTAAAAAGAAACGTAAGAAGAAACGTAAAAAGAAATCTACTATTCCTCCTAAATCGAACTACACAAGAAACAGCATTATCTTCTTGTCGGTATTAGCTTTCTTGGTATTTATTTGGTGGCGCATAACTGAATACAAATATTGGAGAAGCTATGAACTGTATCCCGCACAGATTACAAGAATTTATCAAATATACGCAGGACATTATAACCTTATGTGGAGAGTAGAATACCAGTACTCTGTCGATGGTAAAATATATACAGACGATGAGGAATTCTGGAACAAATCCGACTATGGAGACTGCCAAGTCGGAGATACTATCTACATTAAACTCAGCTCTACAACACCTGATGCGAGCAGATGGAGACCCTGACACAACAAAGATATTCATTTAATAAGAGGGAACCCTCAAACAAGAAAGCCGAGACCATAGCTGGCCTCGGCTTTCGTCGTTTTAGTGTGTCGATGCAGGTTTACATCTCCGAGAGTTTCTTGTAGCCCTCGTAGCGCAGTTTGGCATTGCGCTCGGTGGCGACGAAGAGTTCTTCGGCCTCCTGGGGGTACCCCGTAAGGGGAACTGAACACCGCTGAATTAAATCTAATCCAGTGGAGAAGGTCTTCATCAGCGAGTTGTAGCGCACCTCGCCCATGATGAAGTCGCGGAACTTGCGCAAAAAAAGAGCATCCCTCTCGGAATGCTCTTTAAAAGATTGGCGGCGACCTACTTTTCCACAAACAAGTGCAGTATCATCGGCGATGTGAGGCTTAACTTCTCTGTTCGGAATGGGAAGAGGTGAACACTCACTCCATAGCCACCAAAAGTAATGGTTTTGGCACATTGGACAAAACATATAAGAGAAATCAGTTTTAAGTTTTAAGCTTTAAGTTTTAAGTGGCTGGCGCATGACTGCGTAGCCCACTTACAGCTCACAGCTCACAGCTTAAAGCTATCAACGGAAAGTCTTCGGGTAATTAGTACCGCTCGGCTTTGACATCGCTGCCTTTACACCTGCGGCCTATCAAGGTCGTAGTCTTCGACCACCCTGTGACGAAGTCTCATCTTGGGGCCGGCTTCGCACTTAGATGCTTTCAGCGCTTATCCGATCCAGACATAGCTACCCGGCGGTGCCACTGGCGTTACAACCGGTACACTAGAGGTCTGTCCAACTCGGTCCTCTCGTACTAGAGTCAGAGCCCCTCAAACTTCAAACGCCCACAACAGATAGGGAC
>JAZNHG010000022.1:0-53521 GCA_045576855.1 Bacteroidales bacterium
GGTGGACTGGCGCAGGCTCTCGCTGAGCGAGGGTCCCGTGGCGCCGGTGGTTTTTGGAACGCCCTCGGTCGACGAGCGCAACGTGCTGTCCGTCAGCTTCGACCGCAACAGCGGCGCACGGCTCAGCCGTCCGCACGACTACGTGTATCTGTACGTCTACTGCCCCGATTTGCAGGACGGTCTGCTGGCGGCGCCGGTCTACCGCCGCGACCGCATGGTGCGGCTGATGCTGCCCGAGACCTTCGTCGGCCGCGAGCTGCTGCTCTACGGCTTCGTCCAGGACGACAAGGGTGTCGGCTCCAGCACCTGCTTCATCGGCTGGGAGGCCGAGGAGAACACGGCGGTGGAGCGCACGGAAACTACCGGATATTCAGAATATTACACCACGGACACGCCGACGGCGGAGGACGACTGTGCCGCCACGGGCGATACAAGTGGCACGGAATTTGATAGAAGAAGATTGCTATGGAAAAAAGAATGACATTCGACGTGGACCGGACCACGGTGGCCGAAGGCGACGTGGTGGAAATCAAATGGGACTGCAGCGGCGCCGAGCGCGTGGAGCTGAAGATAGACAATGGCTACAAGGCCACGGTGCTACCGCTGGAGCTGAGCGGTAGTAAACGCTTCAGACTGAACCGTTCGAAGGGTCGCACGGCCCTGACGGTGACGGCGTGGAAGGACGGCAAGCACGGGTCGAAGACCATCAAAGTGCGCGTGACCGAGATACCGACGGCGCGGGCCGAGACGGTGGACAGCGAAGGCCGCAGGGTGGGTTCGGTGCAGCAGTGGTGGCAACGGATGCGACAGCGCGTGCAAAACCTGCCGCCGGAGAAGCAGACGGCCACCTATGCGCTGACGATACTGGCGGCGACGATGCTGCTGGCGATGTTCATTCCGCGCGTGCTGCTGCTGGGACTGCTGGGGCTGACTATCTATCTGGTCTACGTGCTCCGGAAGCGCTGAGGCAGAAAAAATCACCAAATCTGGTTATAGCAGTGTGTGACGGCATTGCCTTATCTTTGCATCTGCAAAAAAAGGCAATACAATGCACATACTAAAAAGACTAACAACGACTTGTGTAGCCACGCTGATGGTGTGGAGCGGCGCAGTTGCGGCGCAGAACGACACCATCGTGGCCAAGGGAAGCCGCCTGACCGTGGGCGGCTACGGCGAGGCTGTGTACAGCCACCATTTCTACAGCGACAATGTGTTTCGCTATTCATTTCCAGAGCGCTATGCCGACGCCAAAGGCTATGGGCGGGTAGATGTACCGCATGCAGTCATCATGCTGGGCTACGATTTCGGCCACGGCTGGACGATGGGCACGGAGATAGAGTTCGAGCACGGGGGCGTGGAGGCCGCCGTGGAGAAGGAGATGGAGGAGACGGGCGAGTTTGAGCAGGAGGTGGAGCGCGGCGGCGAGGTGGCGCTGGAGCAGTTCTGGGTACAGAAAAGCTTCGGTCGCGGGCTGAACATCCGCGCGGGCCATATCGTGGTGCCCGTGGGCATGACCAACAACAATCACACACCCAACACGTTCTTCGGCGTGTACCGTCCCGAGGGCGAGAACACCATCATGCCGTGCACATGGCACGAGACGGGCGTCAGCCTGTGGGGTCGTGCGGGCACGTGGCGCTACGAGCTGCAGGTGATTCCCGGCCTCAACGCATTCATGTTCAACGACCAGGGGTGGGTGCACAACGGAAGCGCCTCGCCCTATGAGTTCCGCCCCGCCAACCGTCTGGCCACGGCGGCCCGCGTGGACTGGACCGGAGTGGAGGGATTGCGGCTGAGTCTGAGCGGATATATAGGCAATTCGTTCAACAACGATATCGTCACCGAAGAGCGTTCGCGCTATGCCGACGTGCAGGGCACGGTGATTATAGGCGCCTTCGACTTCCAGTACCGCAACCGCTACGTGCTGGTGCGCGGCAATGCCGACTACGGCTACCTGAGCGATGCATCGCTGATTTCGGCCCACAACAAGAACCAGACCACGATGAGCGGCAACCCCTACCCTCACACCACGGTGGGGCAGGCAGCCTGGGACGCCTCGGTCGAGGCGGGAGTGAACCTGCTGGCATGGGGGCATAGCTCGCGCAAGCTGTACCTCTTCGGCCGCTACGACCACTACGACAGCTTTGTGCCAAGCGAAAACCAGACCGACGTGGGCTGGTGCGAACGGCAGGTAGTGTCCGCCGGCATCAACTACTGCCCCATCGGCGAAGTCACCCTCAAGGCCGAGGCGGGCGTGCGCCTGCTGGCCGAGCAATACAATAGTGAGCCCTATTGCGCACTGGGCATCACTTGGACAGGCTTTTTTACAAGATAATAATAACTAAACACAATCTAACATGAGACGTATCAACAAAGTTTTATCCGTCCTGGCCTTGGGCGCCATGACGATGGCCTTTGCATCGTGCAAAGACGACACTGTGGAAATCAACGACGAATTTGCTGCCGATGTGACCACCCAGTTTGTGGACCACACCGTAGCACCGACCTACAGCGCCCTGGCGCAAAAGACAGAACTGCTGGCCGATATGCTGGCCACCCTCAAGAGCACCCCGACCAATGCCGGGCTGCAGGACGCCTGCAACATCTTCCTGCAAGCGCGCGAGCAGTGGGAGAAGAGCGAAGCCTTCCTGTTTGGTGCCGCCGGCGACTTCGGCGTGGACCCCCACATCGACTCGTGGCCTCTGGACGAGAACGCCTTCAACACCCTGATGAACAACAGCGCCATGCTGGCCCTGCTGGCCGGCGAGGATGGCGACGTGGTGGCCGGCGAGCAGCTGGGCAACGCGCTGCTGGGCTTCCACGGCCTGGAGTACATCCTCTTTGCCAACGGACAGCCCAAGACAGCGGACCAAATCACGGCCGACCAGTGGACCTATGCCGTGGCCGTGGCGGGCGACTTGCGCAACCGCTGCTACCAGCTTGAGGTGGGTTGGCTCGGCGACGCAGCCCCCGCAGCCCACATTGCCAAACTGGATGACATGGAGATGCAGTACACCGTGGCCGGCGGCAACC
The DNA here is from genome assembly GCA_045576855.1 of Bacteroidales bacterium. Classification (GTDB taxonomy): domain Bacteria; phylum Bacteroidota; class Bacteroidia; order Bacteroidales; family P3; genus Colimorpha. The sequence continues at coordinate 3,034 of JAZNHG010000022.1, forward strand.
TGAGCTACGGCCAGAACATCAAGCGTGCTGGCCAGGCCGGCAGCACCTACGTCAGCCGCACGGCTGCCCTGATAGCCATCGTGCAAGGCTGCGCCGACATCGCCGACGAGGTGGGCAGCTCGAAGATCAACTCGGCCTACGACGGCGAGGACATCACCTACATCGAGTCGCCCTACAGCCACATGTCCATCACCGACTTCCGCAACAATATCATCAGCGTGCAGAACGTGTACATGGGTGGCATCACCGGCCAACGTGACGACAGCCGCTCGCTTCATGCTTATGTGAAAGCCCTGGACGAGAGCCTCGACGCCAAGGTGACCGACGCCATCAACAATGCACTGGCCAAAATCGACGCTATGCCGGCCCCCTTCGTGGAGCACTACAGCGACCCGAAGAACGGCGAGGCCGTCGAAGCCTGCGCCGCCCTCGAAAGCGTGCTGGACGAAGTCATAGATGCTATCGGAAACAACTAATACTAAACACACTAAACGAACTGAGATGAAACAGACAACTATCCTGCTGGGCCTGGCGATGATAGCCGCCGGCTTCAGCGCATGCAACCACGATCCGGAGCCCGACCCCACACCCGTGGCCGGGGTGAGCGAAGAGACCTACGCCGGAGGACTGCTCGGCACCACCTTCAACCAGAGCGCCTCGGCCTACGAGGACCCCACCCCTGCCGTCGAACAGGCGGGCATGGTCAACGCCTTCAAGTACGGTGAGTTCTTCTTCGAGCACACCATCACCCAGAACAACCCGCCCTTCAACGGACTCGGCCCGATGTATGTGCGGTCGAGCTGTGAGAGCTGCCATCCGGGCTACGGCCACGGACGACGCATGGAGCGCTACCGTGCCGACGACTGGGGCAACGGTTACCTGCTGGTAGTCTACAACAAAAACACCAATGCCTACGAGACCTCCGTGGCCGGCATGCCGCAGACCAAGGCTGTGGCCCCCTTCAAACCCTCCATCGACGAGGAGAAAATCACCATCGACTGGCTGGACTACACCGACGAATGGGGCAACCGCTTCGCCGACGGCGAGACCTACAGCCTCATCTATCCCGAAGTGAATATCCCGGAGGATGCCTTCTACGCCCCCTTCTCGGAGGGCACTAGCTATGGCGACCTGGCCTTCCGGCTGGAGAGCACCATAGGCATCTACGGCACCGGCCTGCTCGACGCCATCGACGACGACTCGCTGAAAGCGCAATACCAGCGCGAATACGATGCCGGCGCCGACCTCAATCCCGCTATTTGGGGCGGCAACGACTGGGCCTCGCTCTACGGCAACACCACTCATCCCAAGCGCTTCACCTACGCCCTGAGCCGCGGTCCGCTGCAGGATGCCGCCGGCGCCAATGCCATCTGGAACATTCCCAACGTGACCCGCAGCGACCGCCGCAGCCACTATCTGTCGCTCAACAAGAGCATCTACGCCCGCACGGCCGCGCAGGACCCCGATGTGCAGGCCGACTTCTACACCTACTTCCCCGAGTGGAACAAGAGCGGCGACCCCGAGACCGACATCTACAACTACCTGATGTGCGACACCCTACCCATCGAGATGAGCGACCAAGACTATGTGAACTTCATGGTCTGGCACCGCGGACTGGCCGTACCAGCCGCTCGCAACATGAGCGACCCCGTCGTGCAACGCGGCAAGAAACTCTTCACCGAGATGGGCTGCGCCACCTGTCACCGCCCCAGCTGGGAGACCGGCGACGACCGCTTCACCGACCCCAACGGCTTCTTTGCCGACGGCGATGCCCGTCTGCCCCGCTATCCGCACCAGAAGATATGGCCGTATAGCGACATGGTGCAGCACCGCCTCTTCATGAAGAACGATATACGCACCGGCTGGTGCCGCACCACACCGCTGTGGGGTCGCGGACTGGCCCCCATCTGCTCTGGCCATGCCGACCGTCTGCACGACTGCCGCGCACGCAATGTCATCGAGGCCATCATGTGGCACGGCTCCGCACAGAGCGATGCCCGCTGGACAGTGGAGAAGTTCCGCGAACTCAGCAAAGCCGACCGCGATGCCGTGGTGAAGTTCATCGACGCCATCTAAAGCCAATAGCAACACACAGAAGCAAACATACAAATGAAGAAGATTAGAGTAGCCCTGATGGCTGTGGTAGTGGCTGTGCTCGCTGCCGGCACCATCGTCGAACGCCTGCACCCCGATGTGCGCATCTATGACCAGTGGTGGTTCATCGTCCTAATGGCCCTGGTGGCCGCAGCCGCCTTGGTAAGCATCGTGCAGGGCAAGATGTGGCGCCGCCCGAGCTTGCTGCTGGTCCACGCCTCGGTGGTAGTCATCCTGCTGGGTGGTGCCCTGACCACATGGACCGGTCTGCACGGCAGCATGACCCTGCAGCCCGGTGTGAGCTCCACCTCCATCGAGTCCATCGACGGCCAGACAGCCACACTGCCCTTTGAGATGGAGTTGGAGAAATTTGAGGTGATACCCTATCCTGGCACTCGTACGCCGATGGACTTTGTGAGCCACGTCGTCGTAGAGGGCGAGCGCCAAGACATCTCGATGAACAACATCCTCAAACATCGGGGCTACCGCTTCTATCAAGAAGACTATGGCGACGACGGCTCGTCGACACTCAGCGTGGCCCACGACCCCTGGGGCATAGGCGTCACCTATTGCGGCTACGCGCTGCTCCTGCTGGGTCTCGCGGGGCTGATCGTCAGTCCTAACGGACGTTTCCGACAGCTGCTGAGGGGAAGCGCCCTGGCAGTCCTCTTCCTGCTGCCTGCCACCGCCTCGGCCACCCCGCAGACCCTGACTCGCGAAACGGCCGACAGGATGGGCCAGATGTATGTACTCTACAAGGGACGCGTATGCCCGCTGCAAACCCTTGCCAAGGACTTTACCACCAAGCTCACCGGCAACGCCACCTATCACGGCCTGACGCCCGAGCAGGTGCTAAGCGGATACCTGTTCTACTATTCCGAGTGGGCCACCGAGCCAGCCATCAAACTCAAAGGTGCCGACGAACTGAATCTGCCGAAACGGGCATCTATCGCCCAAATGTCTTTCCTGGCCGACACCACCATTGGTCCTATGAGCAGCAAAAACCTACGCTCCGCCAGCGAGAAGTACAATCTGGTGAAGATGCTTCTCAACGGCAAGATGCTCAAATTATTCCCCATCGAAGGCAGCTGGTACGGGCAGAACGACAACCTGCCCCTCTCGGTAGCCGACGATGAATACCTCTTCATCCGCCAGTGGCAAAGCTATTGCCAGGAGTTAGTCATCAAGGGGGATCTCAAAGAGCTGGAGCATGTCTTCGACAAGACCCGCCAGTATCAGACAGCCCGATTCGACGAACAACCCACGCGCACGCGGGCCGAACGCCTCTACAATGCGCTGACCACCGGCCGCTGGCTAGCCATGACCTGCATCACTCTGGGCATACTTTGCTTCGCCTACAGCCTGATACGCCAACGCCGCAGCAAACACCTGCCCGCATGGTTGCGCACTGCCGCTACCGTGTGGGTGGCGGCACTGACGCTCTTCCTTCTGTTGATATTCGTATTGCGCTGGATAGCAGGAGGTCATGCACCTATGGCCGGAGGGTTCGACTCGATGAACCTCATGGCCATCGTCATCGGTATAGTGGCCCTGTTGCTCGGCCGGCGCCATGCTATGGCGCTGCCGGCCGGCATACTCACTATGGGGTTCTGCCTGCTGGTGGCCATGATGAGCGGCGCCAATCCGCCCATCACCAACCTCATGCCGGTGCTCAACTCACCCCTGCTGACCCTCCACGTGGCCGTTATCATGTGCGCCTATGCCCTCTTCTTCTTTGCGATGATGGGGGGCGTGGCCGGCCTGACGACCGATGCCGAGGGCTACCGGCGGCTGAACCTCATCCTGCTCTACCCCGCGGTCACGCTCTTGGCGCTGGGCATCATCATCGGTGCAGTGTGGGCCAATATCTCGTGGGGCAGCTATTGGTCGTGGGACCCCAAGGAGGTATGGGCACTCATCACACTGATTGTCTACGCGCTGCCACTCCATCCCGGCGTGTTGCGCCGGCCATACGCGTTCCATATCTACTGCGTGCTGGCCTTCTTCAGCGTCATCATCACCTACTTTGGTGTCAATCTGCTGCTGGGAGGAATGCACTCCTACGCCTGACAGCCGGGGCATCAATAGATACTCAGGTAGCGCCCGTCGTAGCGGGTGTTGTACTGAAACAAGGGGCAGCTGGTCTGCGACCCTTCGATGGGATTGCCGAAATAGACCTCGAACCTGGAGCCGCAATCCGGACATGTGAGCAACGTGGCTCGCTGTGCATCGTCGGGCTGCAGTACCTGGTCCTGGCAATGGGGGCATACACAGCCGAATGCCACATATTCGCCCAGGTTCATGCAGTGCACCAAGATGCCCGTGTTGCGGTAGCCACGGTTGATGACCAGCGTCCCGCCGGGGTTGTTGTAGAGGTTGAAGAATTCGGGCATCAGCAGGTCCAACTCGCCGCCCTCGCCGAAAGGCGTCGTACAGCGGTCGACATGGCAGCCGCAAAACAAGAGCGCGAGACCGAGGCAGAACGTCTGCCGCAGTCTCGCGCCTACTATATGCCGCTGGTTTTTCATTTGGCGGGATAGTCGCCGTAGAGGGTTTTCATTGTCACCGTGGCCACAATGCGCAGCGCCTCGGCATTGACCGACTGCATGTCGTCCGTGGTGGTATGCCAGTGGGCGAAGAAGCTGGTGGTGGGCGAATTCTGCACTATGTCGACCATCGGAATGCCAGCCTGCTGGTTGACGTACAGGTGGTCGTCCAGTATCGGGTCGGTGGCTTGATTGACAAAGATATTGCCGTAGCCCAGGGCGGCGGCACAGTTCCACAGTTTGTCGGTCAGGCCCGGTGCATACTGGCGGCTGATATACTCTTTGGTGAAGCGGGGCTCGGGGGTGCCCACCATGTCGAACAGCACACCATAGACTGCCGTATAGTACGGCACATGTCGGTTCTCGGCCCAGTGCTGCGACCCTTTGCACCACGAGTGCTCGTCGTAGACCTCGCTCCACTCGGCCACACCCTGGTCTTCGACGTCGAAGAAGATGAAGTCCACCCCCACCGAGGGCGGCATCTGGCTCATCACGCGGGCCATCTCCATCAAGGCGGCCACGCCCGAAGCACCGTCGTTGGCGCCCGGCACGGGGTTGCGCTGCAGGGCGGGATTGGCGTCGTGGTCGGCCCAACTGCGGCTGTCCCAATGGGCAGCCAGCAGCACGCGCTTGGAGAGCTCGGGGCGCAGCGAGGCTATAATGTTGCGCCCCGGCACCGTGGTGCCGTCCCACAGCGTGGTGCGGAAGGATTGCACCATCACCGTATCGCACCAGCGGCCCATCTGCGCCACCAGGTAGTCGGCACATTGCTGCCATGCCTTCGTGCCCGGAATGCGGTGGCCGAAGGCCAGCTGCTCGGCCGTATAGCGGTAGGCCGAGTCGGAACAGAAGTCGGGCACAGCCACCTGCGTGTAGTCCACCGAAGGGGCGGACACCACCTGCGGCTGCTTATGTTTGCAGCCTGCCAGCAGAATCAGGCAGGCTGCAACAAGAATGATTCGTGATTTTTGAATATTGGGTCCCAATTTTCAACTCTCGATTATCGGTTCTTCCACTGCTTTACTTGATGCGCTCGGCATACTCGCCGGTGCGGGTGTCGACCTTGATGCGCTCGCCTTCCTTGATGAAGAGGGGCACGCGGACCTGCACGCCGGGCTCCACGGTGGCGTCCTTCATGGCGTTGGTGGCGGTGTTGCCGGCAAAACCGGGCTCGGTGTAGGTCACCACAGTCTCGATGAACGGGGGCAACTCGCAGATGAGCGGGGTCTCGGTGTCGGCCTCGACGGTGATTTCCACATACTGGCCGTCCTTGAGGAACTGCGGGGCGTTGATGATAGCCTCGGGAATGTAAATCTGCTCGTAGGTCTCCTGGTGCATGAAGACGTGCATGTCGCCCTCCTTGTAGAGATAGGTGTAGGGGCGACGCTCCACGCGCACGATGTCAATCTTGGCACCGCTGGGGAAGGTGTTCTCCAGCATGCGGCCGGTCTTCACGTTGCGCATCTTGGTACGCACAAAGGCGGCTCCCTTGCCGGGTTTGACGTGGAGGAACTCAACGATGGTGTAGATGTCGTTGTTGAAGTTGATGCAAAGTCCGTTCTTAATGTCGGTGGTTGTTGCCATAAAAATACTGATGTTTGATTATTGTTTGTTATTGTTCTTTTTCTTTTCCTCGGCCAGCAGCTGAGTCAGACGGCGCAAATCGTTGCGCAGCTGGTCGTTCTCCTCGTCGCACGAGCGGTAGCGGTGGCGGTCCATCATCCAGCGGCAGAAGATGGCCAGCGCCAGCACCAGCATGGTCAGCGACAGCCCCTGCTGCTTCATGATGAAATAGATAGCCGTGGCGCCGAGTATCAGCACATACGACGCAATCTCATAAACCCGTATAGCAGTCTTGTGACTCATCTTTCGCATTGATTTTGAAAATGCAAAAATACATATTTTTTTCCATTCCGCAGCAAGAAAATGTACTATATACTTTATATACAAACACATAAGACTGTATTTCAAAACATTACACAACACGCCCGCAACCCCGCCACAGCGCATCGCCAACCGAGCCGGAACGCACGGAGGCGGCTTTTGGACCTGCACGGGCACAATAATTGATGCATTCGTGCGTTACCGTAGCAAAACAATAAAACATACAACATTATGGCCAACAACAAAGAACCCCAAGCGCAAAACCTGAAGCTGAACATCGCCGCCGACGTGGCGGAGGGCACCTACTCCAACCTGGTGGTGATAAGCCACACCCCGGCCGAGGTGGTGATGGACTTCGCACAGATGCTGCCCGGCCAGGAAGGTGCCGTCGTGCGCCAGCGCATCATCATGAATCCCGTGCACGCAAAACGCACCCTCGCCGCCCTGAGCGACAACATACGCAAATACGAGCAGCAGTTCGGCACCATCAACGAGCCCCGCACCACGATGGGCGACACGGTGCCCTACGACATTCTGGGCAAGGCATGAATGCCCCGGCGCAATGGCTGATAGCCCACGGCCAGTGGCCGACGCACGCCGAGCAGAGCGCGGCCGCGCGCCGGCTGCTGTCGCAACTGGTGGGCGACGACCTGGAGGTGGCGCACGACGAACAGGGGGCCCCCTACCTGCCCGCGCGGCCCGGGCTGCACATCAGCCTCAGCCATTGCCGCACCGCCGTGGCCGCTGCCCTGAGCGCCGACAGGCCAGTGGGCATCGACATCGAAAGCCGTCGCCGTATCGGTCCGGGGCTCGCCGAGCGCATATGCACACCCGGGGAGCAGCACACCATCGCAAGCAGCGCCGACCCGGCGATGGCCTTCCTCCAACTCTGGACCCGCAAAGAGGCGGTGCTCAAATGCCGCGGCACAGGCATACGGGGGTTCGGCAGCATGACAGCGGCCCTCGGCGCCAGCGACATAACGGTCACAGACCTCGCCACCGGCGACCCCGACACGGCAGCCGCCCTGGCCATAGGTCCGCAGCGCAGCGCCATCCGGCACTGACATTACGGGGCCCGGTACAGACACAGGGCCCGCCGACGCAAAGCGTCGGCGGGCCCTTCATTTATACACCGCACTCCGGCACAGGCATTTCCGAAGACAGAAGCGTGCACTTAGCACTTTTTAACAATTTTCTTTTGTAAAATCCAACCTCACACTGAGAGGCTTTGAATTGAGAATTGGGAATTGAGAATTGAAAAATGAGAATTGAAAATTGGCAGCAGGCAGTGGGCTTTATTTAGCGTTCGGTGTTAAGTGTTCGATGTCAGGTTGTTAGGATGCATGCAGCAGCCTTTTTTCGCTGAAGGCTGCACACTGAACACTGAACACTGCACACCTACCCGAAGGGTATCATCCTACCACCATCCTACCATCAACCTACCACCATCCTACCACCATCCTACCATTTTAACATTTCGGAGGCCAGGATGCCGCCCCGATGCACCTAGGGTCGCACGACGGTCAGCGTGCCGTCCGGGCCCACCTTCAGGATACGGCTGCCGCGGGTCTCGCCGGAGAGGAATTCGGGCCGCGGCGGCACGCAGTAGTCCACCCTCCGCTTCAGCTCTTCTTCTATATCATTATATATCTGCGGCGAGGGACGTCCGCTGAGGTTGGCACTGGTGCTGACCAGCGGGGCGCCGAGGCGGCGCATCACCTGCTGGCAGAAGGCATGGCGCGGGCAGCGGACGCCGAGCGTCCCGTCGTCGGCAGGCAGGTTGGGGGCCACCGCGAGGTGCAAGCGGTCCTGCCATACCTCGCGCGGCAGTATATAGGTCGTCGGCCGCCCGCCGTCGCGCTCTCCACTCTCCACTCTCCACTCTCCACTCCCCACTCCCCACTCCCCACTCTCCACCAGGACCAGCATGCTTTTCGAGCGGTCGCGCTCCTTGATGCGGTACAGCCTTTCGACCGCCTCGGCGTTGCGGGCGTCGCAGCCGATGCCCCAGATGGTGTCGGTGGGATAGAGCAGGGTGCCTCCGCGGCGGAGCACCTCGACCGTGCGTGTGACAATATCTTCCATACGGGCTGCAAAAATACAAAAAAAACGCCACATAGCCTCGTCATATTGAGTTTTTTTTGTATCTTTGCATCATGCAAACGGTTGCAAATAGAGGAGAAAGTTAATTTAAATTAATTATAAACCAAAAAATTACGCATTATGTTCAAAGGACATCCTAAAGGATTAATCGCGGCGGCATTGAGTAATATGGGCGAGCGCTTCGGCTACTATATTATGAATGCCGTGCTGCTGCTCTTCCTCTGCTCGAAGTTTGGCATCAGCGACAATGTGGCGGCCATCATCTACGCCGTCTTCTATTTCGGCATCTACGTGATGGCTCTGCCCGGCGGTATCATCGCCGACAAGCTGCAGAACTACAAGGGCACCATTATCGCCGGCTTGATCACCATGGCCGTCGGCTATGTGGTGTTGTCGATTCCTGCCGGCTACAGCGCCAACGGCCTGTCGATGTCGACGGTGTTGGTCATCACCTGCGCCGCCTTGCTGGTCATTGCCTGCGGCAACGGCCTCTTCAAGGGCAACCTGCAGGCCATTGTGGGCCAGATGTACGACAACCTCGAAGCCGAGGCCGCCAAGAAGGGCCCCGAGGCTCTGGCCCTGGCTCAGAGCAAGCGTGATCCTGGATTCCAGATCTTCTACGTGTTCATCAATATCGGCGGTGTGCTGGCACCCTTCGTGGCTCCTTCGCTGCGCCAGTGGTGGCTGGGCCGCAACGGCATGACCTACAATAGCGACCTGCCCGCCCTCTGCCATCAGTACCTCAGCGATGCCACCGGCATGGACGCCACCCAGATGGCCAACCTGACCACCTGGATGAGCCAGAACAACACCCACTTCGACCCGGCCAACATGCAGGCCGCCTGCGAGAGCTACCTGCAGGTCTTCAACACCGGTGTCCACTATTCCTTCCTGGCCTCGGTGGCCGCCATGCTCATCTCCCTGTTGATTTTCATGATCTTCAAGAAGATGTTCCCCACTCCCGCCAAGAAGGCCAAAGCCGAGGTGGTGGAGTACACCCCCGAAGAGCGCCAGGCAATGGCCAAGGACATCAGCCAGCGCATGGCCGGTCTCTACGCCGTGCTGGGCATCTGCGTCTTCTTCTGGATGTCGTTCCACCAGAACGGCCAGTCGCTCTCGCTGTTCGCCCGCAACTTCGTCAACTCCGACAGCGTGGCCCCCGAGGTGTGGCAGTTCCTCAACCCCGCCCTCGTCATCCTGCTCACGCCGGTCATCATGTGGCTCTTCGGCACCTCGTGGGGCCGCAAGTTCTCCGCTCCGCGCAAGATTGTCATCGGCATGCTCTTCGCTGCCTGCGCCTACATCTTCCTCACCATCTTCAGCATGCACATGGGCTACCCCTCGGGTGAAGCCTTCATGAAGCAGGACGCCGCCACCATCGCCGGCATGAAAGCCGACGCATGGGTGCTCATCGTCACCTACTTCTTCCTCACCGTGGCCGAGCTCTTCATCTCGCCGATGGGTCTGAGCTTCGTCTCCAAGATTGCCCCCAAGCATATCCAGGGCATCTGCCAGGGTCTGTGGCTCACCGCCACCGCCGTGGGCAACCTGCTCATCATGGTCGGCCCCTTCCTCTTCAACAAGCTGCCCAGCCTCTGGATGACCTGGGCCGTCTTCGCCGTCATCTGCCTCATCGCTATGGGCGTCATGTTCGGCATGCTGAAGTGGCTGGAGCGCATCACCGCCCAGCAGCAGTAACCCCTGCCGCCGACTGGCAACAAAGCGAGGGCGCCGCAACAGAGTTGCGGCGCCCTCTTCATTCCCGTCCCACACCGCCGCCACCCGACAGGCGACAACAAAAAGAAGCCGCCCTGATTTCCGGGTGGCTTCTTTGTCGTTCAATGGCGTTGCTCCTACCGGGGGAGCTCTCTGCTCTGGCGCTTACTTGTCGAGCTCTTGCTGGCGCAGGTGCTGCACGTAGATGGCCTTCAGACGCTTCTCGCGGTTGATGACGCTGGGCTTGGTGAACTTCTGGCGGTTGCGCAGCTCTTTCACGACGCCGGTCTTGTCGAATTTGCGTTTCAGCTTCTTCAGAGCTCTCTCAAGGTTTTCACCTTCTTTAATGGGAACTACGATCATTGCTAATACCTCTTTCTTTTTATGGTTAATACTAATGTTTCCTTTTGCCCCTCAGTTTAGAACATCAGGTGTCCCTGGGCGGCAGCGTCGTTCAGAGCGGCAATGATGCCTTTCTTGTTGATGATGCGCATGCCCTTGGCCGATACTTTCAGGGTAATCCACATATCCTCTTCGGGAATGTAGAATTTCTTGGTCTGCAGGTTGGGCGAGAAGGTGCGCTTGGTGTGGATGCGCGAGTGCGACACATTGTTGCCAACGACCACTTTCTTGCCGGTGATTTCACATTTTTTTGACATTGCTATATACTTTTTATTGTTTTACTTCGTTATCTTTCCAGCGTTTTTCTGTGGCGAAAAACGGGTGCAAAAGTACCACCTTTTTCCGACATGGCAAAACATTTCACCCCCAGAAACTCGCTTTTTAAACTTTTTTAACACTTCGTTAATTACAACACACTATATTACAACTAGATAACAAAAAGCCAAAAACGCATTTTAACACTCATTTATCAGTCACTTACCTGCCGTAAAAGGCGCAAATATCACCCCTACGAATGGCATTTTCCGACAAATTGGAGGCTTGGTTTGCCGACAACGGACGCTCGCTGCCCTGGCGCGGAATCGACGACCCATACCGCATATGGCTCTCCGAAATCATACTGCAACAAACGCGCATAGAGCAGGGCCGTCTCTATTGGCAGCGCTTTGTAGACACCTTCCCCACCGTGGCCGACCTGGCGGCCGCCGACGAGGAACAGGTGCTGCGCCTCTGGCAGGGCCTGGGCTACTACTCGCGCGCCCGCAATCTGCATGCCGCCGCGCGCTATATTATGACCGACTGCGGCGGCCGCTTCCCATCCACCTACGAGGGTCTGCTGCAGCTCAAAGGGGTGGGCCGTTACACCGCGGCCGCCATTGCTTCGTTTGCCTTCCGGCTGCCATGTCCCGTGATTGACGGCAATGTCTACCGCTTTATCAGCCGCCTGCGCGGCATCTCCACCCCCATCGCCACAGATGCCGCCTACAACGAGTTCGAGACGCTGCTGCTGCGTCTGATCGACCGCCGCCGCCCGGACCGTTTCAATGCCGCGCTGATGGATTTCGGCTCGCTCCAGTGCCGCCCCAAACCCGACTGCAGCGCATGCCCGTTTGCCGACGAATGCCAGGCGTTGCTCACCGGTCGGGTCGAACTGCTGCCCGTGCGCGCGCCGAAAGCCAAGCCTACCGACCGCTGGTTCCTCTACTTCCATCTCTGCTGGAACGAGGACGGGCAAGCCTGCACTCTCATGCAGCGCCGCCCGGCGGGCGACATCTGGTGTGGGCTATACGAGTTTCCGATGCTCGAATTGCCTGCCGACGCGGCCGACGGCCAGCTGCTGCAACGGGCAATCCGCTTTGCCGAAGAGGCATTCCATCTCGCCGACCCGCACTTCCATCTGTCGACCCCGGTGCTACACCAGCTCACCCACCGCACTATCCACGCCCGTTTCCTGCGCGCAGATTTGCCCAAAGCGCCGTCCACCTGGCCCGCAAACGCGCTCCCTGTCGGCGCCGCACAGATGCAATCTCTACCCTTGCCACGACTGATTGACAGGTATTTGCAGTCATTGTGAATATCTTTATTTCTCCAATTCGTTTTTTTGTTGTACTTTCGCACCCTCAATTGATAGCTTATACCAGACTAAAAAGCAATAGTAATGATTGGAGTAAACAAAGTAATTCTCGTAGGCAACGTAGGCAAGAACCCCGATGTGGTCACCTTCCCCTCCGACGGCGCCACGCCCGTCAAGAAAGCATCCTTCCCCCTGGCCACTACAGAAGCGCGCCGCAACCGCGACAACGAACGCGTGGAAATCACCGAATGGCACAATGTAGTCTGCTGGCGCGGCCTGGCCGACGTGGCAGAGCGTATCCTCACCAAGGGCGCACAGATATATATAGAAGGACGGCTGCAGAGCCGCTCGTGGGAAGACAAAGAAGGCAACAAGCGTCACGTCACCGAGGTGGTGGCCGACAATCTGCTCCTCCTCTCCAAGCGCCAGCAGGAAGAGCCGCGGAACAACCCCCTGATGGACATCCTCACTCCGGAGACCGAACCCCTCGGCGACCTGCCCTTCTGAGGCCCGCACCCCCTCTTCACAAGACAGAAAAAAATGTCGGGGGCGAACAGACGTTCGCCCCCCGACACTAGTATTGCGGCTTGCCGCCCCTGGGGACGGCAAGCCGCTCTCTATCAGGCATTCTTGTACTTCTCTATCTGCACCTTCATGCCATCCACTGCCTCGCTCACAGCCTGCTCGAAGCTGTCGGCCTGCTTGGCGATAAAGAGGGTCTGACCCGGCATGGCCAGCTGCACTTCGGCTATCTTGTTGAACTCGCTCTCGGGTTTGTCTATCTTCAAATACACCTCGCATTTCGTTGCGCGGTCCGTCATGCGGTCCAGCTTGCCCACCTTCTCGCGGATGTACTTCTCAAGCTTGTCGTCGGCCTGAAACTTGGATGTGTTGATGATTGTGTTCATAATATCCTCCTTTTTTATTATATGGTTAGTTATTCTTTCCTCTCTTCGGCCCGGAGCTGCCGCCTACTTCTTCCTGCCGCGCGGGTGCGCGTGGCTGTACACCTCCTTCAGGTGCTCGCGGCTCACGTGGGTGTAGACCTCCGTGGTGGACAGACTCTCGTGACCCAGCAGCTCCTGTATGGCCCGCAGGTTGCCTCCCTCCTCCAGTATATGGGTGGCAAAGCTGTGGCGGAACACGTGGGGCGATACCCGCTCGGCTGTCGACAGCTGCCGCATATACTTGCACACCACGTAGTACACATTCTGTCCCGACATCGGCTTCCCCTGGTTGTTCACGAAGAGCCACTCCGAAGGTCCTATCGTCTGATGCTTTAACGCCAGATAGTCCGAAATATTGCGTGCCAGTTCACTTTCTATCGGCACCACGCGCTCCTTGTTGCGTTTTCCGAGCACCTTCACGCTGAGGCCCTGCAGGTCGACCGACCTCTCGCGCAGCCCGGCCAGCTCGGCGCGCCGCATGCCCGTCTCGTAGAGCATGCGCAGCAGCAGCCGGTCGCGGCGGCCTGCGAAGTCGTCGCCGAAGATGCCCTCGTCGTAGAGCCGCTCCGCCTCGCTCACGCGGAAGAAGACGGGCAGCCGTTTCGGCTGTCGCGGCACCGACACCTTGGCCATCAGATCGCGGTCGAAGAGGCCCTCGCGGCGCATCCACCGCAGCCAACTACCCACCGAGGCCAACCGGCGCTTCACCGTCGACGCCTTCTCGCCCCGCTCCAGATGCTCCATCTCCCAGGCCCGCACATCGCGTGCATCCAAGTCGGACAGCTCCTCCACGCCCAGCGCCGTCACATAGGCGGCCAGGTCCTCCAGGTCGGACACATAGTTGTGCACCGTACCCGCCGCCAGCCGTCGCTCCGTCGCCAGATAGTCGCGAAACCGTTCTATGGACTCTTGCATATTCATCGACTGCAAAATTACGAAAAAAAAACCATTCCTCCAAGCCCAACCCACAAAATAAGACGCAACAACAAGCTGCACAGCCAATTACAATACCCGGACAAACCCCGTGTAAAAAGCGCTTCATTTTTGCACCAACCGCCGCCGAACGCGCCCAAAGCACCCCTCGCAAAGGGCTCAAACTGAGGTTCTCCAGCTACCATCTCCTACTCATCTCCTACTATTCCCCTACCCTTCGCCTACCTATCTCCCAGCCGAGTAGTCCATGAGTAGTCCCATGCACGGGGAATGGCAGTCCGATGGCAGGGGAATGCAGCTCGCCGCCCCCTCGCCGACCCGGCCGCGCTCCCTCGCCGAGAGATTAAAAAAAAACGCCCCCGGACCCTAACGGTCCAGGGGCGATGGGGTTCGCCGGCAGCGCTGGCGACTTTACTTGTTGTAGCGCTGGCACTCCTTGGGGGTGACGCAGGTGCCGGTGGCGCGGGCCACGAGGATGCGCTCCTCGAGCACCTCGGCGGCGCTGGCGCTGATTTCGGGCAGGGTGCGGATCACCTTGTAAGCCTCGAATTTCATCTTGCGGCTGGTGTTGCCGACGTGGGTGATTTCGCCGTAGGCTTCGATGTAGTCGCCGGCGTAGACGGGGGCCTTGAACTCGACCATGTCGTAGGCGCAGAAGAGACCTTCGTCGCCGTCTTGTTTGATAAGGAGTTCGGTGGCGACATCGCCGAAGAGGTGGACCATGTGGGCGCCGTCGACGAGATTGCCGCCGTAGTGGGCGTCCTTGGCGCTCATACGAACGCGGAGCATAGAGGTAACTGCCATATTTTTTTCTGTTTTAATTGTTTATATTATGATTTGTTTATACGTTGATTCTCAACCTTAAACCTTAAGCCTTAAACCATAAACCTCAAGGTTTCACGTTTGCAAAGATACACAATTCCAGCCATCTGGCCAAATCTTTTTTTTTTGCGCGCGACGGCACAACGGTGTATTTCTCCACTGCGGTGTCCGCATCATCCACCCCTCAGTCGCTTCGCGACAGCTCCCCTGTCCCAGGGGAGCAGCCTGCGCGCCAATTCTTTGCAAGCGCATCATTCCCTGCCGCTCCCCCAGCCCTCTGGGAGCAACCAGCACACCGTTTCACCCGCAAGTGTTCCATTCCCTAATGCTCCCCTGAGACAGGAGAGCTCCCCGCAGGGGTGAGGGGTGGACTTGTTCTTTCTCATGCTCACCGGCCACGCTGCATCCTATTCATTCTTCGGTGCAAAGGGGCACTTGCGGCCGATGCACTGATTGTTGATGTGGCTGCGCGAGCAGGTGACGGTGGGGCGTTCCATCGCCACGCCGAGGTTCTCGCGCACGAAGTCGACGGCCGTGAGTATCGACAGGTAGGAGTCGCGCTTGCAGCAGCGGGGGCCGCCGTTGAGGGCCACCTGCTCCAGGGCGCGGGCGGTGAGCAGGTTGCAGAGGCGCCAGGTGTTGGTGGACAGGGGCGTGTTGCGCGTGACGATGGACATAAAGATGCCCGTGCTGATGGAGGCGCCGCAGGCACCCATGTATCCACAGGCACCGCCGGGCACCTGCCGGCCGCGGCTTATCACCTCCGCGAGGCCGGTGGCGAGGTCCACCTTCATGCTGTCGGCCGCGACGGCGTTGTTGTAGGCCGTCAGCAGGGCGGCGCCCACCAGCACGTGGTGCTCCGGGCCGTGCATGTGGCAGAAGGGCTGCGACATCATCTTCTCCAGGATGGCGATGGGGTCCTTCGACGTCTCGGCGAGGCACATGGCGACGATGGAGTCCATGCCCTGGGTGTGGCAGTCGGAGCAGACGTAGTGGCCATCGATGCAGCGCGTCTTGCTGGGCTCTTGGCGGTGGCACAGCACGCATTCCATCATAGTGTCCTGCTCCAGATACTCCAGCGGCGCGCCGCAGATAAGGCATTCTTCGTTACGGTTCATAGCTTTGTCGTTTTGTGTGGGAGCGGAGCATGCCACGGCCATCAGGGCGCATGCCGCAAGGCTCGCCAACGTTGTTTTCTTCATGATTAGTTTGATTCTATTTTTTTTTGCAAAAGTACATTTTTTTCTGAGATAGGGGAAAATAATTTTGCCATGTCGGAAAAAATGTATAATTTTGCACCGTCGAACCAAAACAATAATATATGGCATAAAAACAACAGAATAGTATAGACATACAGATATATTGAAGCGTATTCGCTTTTCTTGTTATAGTCGAAATCTGGTAAATTTCACTTACCTTTAATCCACAAGAAAGGGAAACGCTCACGGTACCGTGAGCTTTCTTGTTCGGATTAATGGTTTACCAGAGCCTCGACTTAGAACAAAGAAACAAGTTCACGGTTTTTTTGAATCTTATAAATACAACATCCATGAACAAAAGAATGATTGCCATTTGCACCGTAGCACTTATGGGAATGGCCAGCCTGGTCAGCTGCAATCGGACTTCAAGTAATGACGAAAGAGTACGTAAGGGAGATCCTTTAGCCCTTTTCACAGAAGGAGAAGTAAATGGTTTTGTCGACACCAAGGGCAATGTTGTTATCGACCTTTCCGAGTACACTGATGCCAAGCCGTTCAGCGAAGGTTTGGCTGCCGTACAAGGAAGCGACGGCAAATGGGGATTCATCGACACAAAAGGCAAGTTGGTGATTCCTTTCACGTTTGAACATAGTGACTACAGTTCGCCCGATGCGACCCGAGAGCCGCTGATGTTCCACAAAGGGTATGCACGTGTAAGGAATGTGGGTCTGATTGACCGCAAAGGCAACGTGGTCTTCAGTACCCCGTTGACAATCGACGACTGGAACTCTGATGTCGTTAACGCTTACGGGAGTGGTTCACACTTTTTATTTGATACAAAGGGGCAACCGCTGTCAGATCAAGAGTACGACGAACTCATTATATGTGCCAATGGAATGATTCTGTGCCAGACCAGCGATGGTTATGGATATTTGGACAAGACGGGAGCCGTTGTGATAGCTCCACAGTACAGGGCCGCCTTCTGTTTCGAGGATGGATATGCTGCCGTTGTCGACAAAGATGACAAGGCGATGCTGATAGACGAAAAGGGCAATGTGAAAAAGGAACTTGACTTCCGTCCGAGTTTTCACGGAGCCGACCAGGGGTTGCACCGCTTCCACGATGGGCTGGCCGTTGTCAGCGACCCACAAAGTGGGATGGCTTACATTTATATAAATTCTCAGTATGAGCCCCAATTTGGCAAGAAATTCAGCGAAGCCGGTGATTTCTGCGACGGTTATGCGGCTGTACAAGACTACGATAGCGAATTGTGGGGCTTCATCGACACCAAAGGCAACTATGTTGTAGAACCTCAATTTAGTGCCAGCGATGCAATGGCTTGCGAAGGTGGTTATGGTCTCGTCTATTCATCGCCCTGCTTGTTGGTAAATTTGAAAAACGGTTCGGTCAATCAGATTCCCGATGCCTCGGATGTGGTGGCAAAAAGAATGATCGTCAGCCTGCCTGGAGAACACAGCTACAGCCGTGCAAGAAAGGCAATACTTTCCGTTGATGGCGAAGAAATAATGGCTCCAACGAATTCCAAGGCATTTGGATTCTTTTATAGCGAATCGGACAATAGTATCAGTATGTTCCATTAAAAAAATAATACAATGAAATATATATTCAAAAAAGTGATACCGTTGCTGCTTATTATAGTAGTAACTACACCCATAGCGAGAGGACAAAAGTATCATAACCAGTTCGCTATGAATATGCTCAAGGATTATAGTTCGTATATATATGTTTCTCGTTTATATGGTGATAGTCTGACTGGCATAGTTATATGCGAGCCAGAACTTGGGAGTAGAGATGTTGATTTATATGCAAATTGCTATATTGAATCTGTCGTTGATAACAATGGCAATACATATAATAACGAAAATTCTTCTAGCTATGATATCTCTAAACCAGAAGGCTTATGGCTGCCATTAGGTAAAGGTTTTTTTACAAGCTATGGTATGATGAATTCCAAACAGGGTGTCATTATTCCGACAACTGTCAAGTCGGTAAAATCGGTGAAAATTATATCCAACCGAACACTTGCCTATGATTGCAACAATTGTAATTACAATCAATCTGTTTATACTGTAAAAAATGACCTTAAGATTCGTTGGACTGAAATAGGTTATAAAACAGCAAACCATCCTGCAGAATACTATTTCAGCAACAAAAGAGGTGTGGACGAGATAGTCGAAGGAACACCCGTAAACCGATATCGCGGCTTCACAACAACAAAAGAGCAACCATTGTTGATTCACCTGTTAGGTGCAGTTGGAAATAATGCTACTGGAGAAGTGTGTTTTATCTTCTCAATATATGGGAATGGCACTGATGAAAAGTTGGCAATAAGTCAACTCACAGGATTCGACGAAGATGGGCAAGCCTACAGATATGAATACGATTGGACACGCCCATCATATCATCAGATAGGTACAAAATTTGATTACTTTTATACAGAATTATCCTTCAAACCTTTCAGAGTCCCTGTCGGAACAGCCACCTTGCAGAAGGTAAAAATGTCCGGAAAATCAGACACCTATGGATACGATGAAGGCTCCGAATACGTTTTTGAATGGCTTAATATCCCTATTCAATGGGTGAATCCAAAGTAAACATTTAAACTTTCGTATAATGAAAAAAATAACAATATTTCTTGCAACGATAATGTGCATTGCATTTGCACAGGCTCAAATAACAACATATAGCGATGCAAATATTGAAGCTCAACTTGTGGCAGTGAAAGGCGACTCAGTAAATGGAACTCTTCATCCTGTTTTGCGCTTGAGGTCCAAGGGGAGTTCCGAGATTCATCTCACCCGTCCGCAAGCGTGGACTGTAGCTGGATTTGTTTGCGAGAACAACCAGTGGGACAATGATATGACAACATCTCATTGCCCATTTTGGGAAGTAAACGTAGACAAGGACATATGGGTGAAAACCAATCTTGACGAGTATTTCCGAATAGAAGAGTGGCCCACGTATAAAGACACCATTTCTGTCCTTCGAATAGAATATCAAACAAGACATCCTTTCAATGATTACCAGCATCATAACATACACGGCGCCATTGCTTTTTACGATGTCCCAATAGAGTGGGGGGCGCCGGAAAATCTTCCCACAAACTTCTCCCATCAATTTGGATTGAAGCCTCTGGATAAAAACATTGGCGTATACCATTACTTCAAAGATCGCAAAGAGACTTTCAACGGAAGCCTGCGGCTAGAAGCTGTAGCTGGCGACATCAAGACCGGACAGCTCGTTTTTATTATGCAGGTCAAATCGAATGGTGCCACATCGGTGTTTTCCGATGCAATAACCATAAAATACAAGGGAGAACTCATTACGTTCAGAGGCAGAACCAAAAACAAGTACGATATAGTGCCGAACCAATGGTGCGAAGTCGCCATTGTCGGGGAGTCAGGCTCGCCAGTTCTTGTCCACCCCAGTACAAAAAAAATAAGATATCTTGAAATGCAGATTGGCAACAGCCGGGAAAACGGCACATATATTGCGCAGAACGTTCCCATACAATGGATAGACTTCAACAATGCCAATTCTACATCGGCAACTGCAAACACGACAAGCAGTTCTCCGACTATAACCTCGAAAGGTGTCGGCCCTCTGCAATTAGGAAAAAAGTTCCCTTTGCCGACCCCTAAAGGGACCTTCTACACTTCTGCAAAGAAACTGACGGCCGACAAATATTCAGGCATCAATTACGGCCTGTATAATGGCAGCAAATTGGTAGGCGACGTGATGGCCGACTTCACAACCCAAGCCATAAAAAATATAACAATAAAGACTTCTGCGGTTAAGATGGAGAACGGTATCGCTGTCGAAACAAAGGTAAAAGATGCTCTGAGCAAAGGTGGCGTGAAGGCCGAAATAGAATACGATTATGAGTCAAGCAGTTGGAGTATTACCTTCCGCTATGGCAACATCGTATTAGTCTGCAATGACACGGACAGCGGGTTGACACCTGACGCCAATAAAAGAATCAAAAATGGGTTCTATAGCGGAAATCTTATCTTTGATCTACCATCAAACTTTTTCAAAGATTCTGCTACCATATCACAAATCATAATTGTCAATCAATGATATTATTGACATACTTGGAGTTCTTCTCACAATTACACTTAATCGAAGGACCACCGAACCCACAAAGAAAGGAGCAGCCTATCGGTTGCTCCTTCTTATGTATTCTTGGATAGAATGTCGATGTAGGCGTACTGGTGCTACAATATTGGCACCATATAGGCAGGCAAAAGATGATTAAAGTTTGAGTAAAAGGGGAGTAAAATCAATAGGTCAACCCAAACAACCAAAGCGGCAACTTCTTGCCATAAGGATATTCTATTCCGTCACAGGCAAGGAAAGCATTCTCTCTGTCAGCAATCTGACCACCGTCTTTTGAACTTCCTCCCACTTCTACAACAACATTACCGTCAATCACATAGTCGGCAGGCTTGGTGTATTCTACACTATGCCGGTAGGCCATTTGGTTGCAGAAAAAGGTCTCCCTGACGGTTCCTTCGTTGGCTTGTCCGAGGTTGAGAATGTAACACAGGTTGGGGTTTTCCATCAGAATCTTGTCGGGCTTTTGCATACGTTTCACCGATGCAACATCGGAATAGAGCAGGCGAATGAGGCGCGCATCATGCAGATATTGCAGATAAGATGTCAGGCTCACACGACTCAACTCGGTCATCTTCGACAGTTTGCTGATATCTACCAGCATAGGAACCTCTGTGGACAATACCGCCAAAAGCGACTTGAGTTTACGCACATTCCCCACATCCACACCACGCTGCTGGGGTAGTTCAATGCCAAGAATCATATCCACTACATTTTCCACCCGTGTGGTATATTGCTTGGGGTTCTCCTTGCGAAAAGGATAATACCCCGACTTTAGGTAATCGCTGAAATATTCCAATGGCCGACACAAGGCATTTACTTTCTCGCAAATATCATCTGCATGGTAGATAATGTCATTGAGTGTGCATTGTGGCAGCTCTATCCTATGGTAGAACCTCATATACTCGCTAAACGAAAGCCCTTGCATTTCATAGCTTACGCAACGCCGCGACAGGTCGGCCTCTGCATTGAGAATTTGCAGTAATGACGAACCAGTAAAAACAATCTTGATTGTAGGATATAGGTCGTAGATATTCTTCACATATTGACTCCAATGTGGGTATTTGTGTACTTCGTCCAGCAGCAGGCATTCACCACCGGAGGTGTAAAATGTTTGGACGGTATCCATCAAATCGTGACGTGTAAAATATGCACTGTCAAGATTAATGTATAATGCTTTTTTCGTTCCAGCGCCATAGTGCAATTTGATATGTTGAAGCAACAGCGTGGTTTTACCGACCCCTCTGGCACCGCGAATGCCAATAAGACGAGTGCCCTCCCAGTCAATTTCATTCATCACCGAACGCACAAATGTCGTTGTACTATTCTGAATCAGTTGCCGTTGTAAAGAAAATAATGTTTCCATATCATCACTTTATTATGATGCAAAGATACAAAATTTGTTTAATATACTAAACAAATAAAAGCAAAATTTGTTTATTGAACTAAACATCTGAAAAAATATAGGGTATAAAAATGAAGCGGGGCAGCCATTTGGTTGCCCCGCTTTACACTTATTGGAACGGCGTTGTACCAGGTTACTTCTTGATGACGTAGTCGACGAAGATGCCGGGGGTCTTGACGTTCTCCGGGGCGATGGCGCCGGTGGCGACAATCTCCTGCGGCTCGACGATGACGGTGTCGGCGGCGGTGGCCATCATGGGGCTGAAGTTCTGGCTGGTGCCCTTGTAGACCAGGTTGCCGCTCTCGTCGGCGATGTTGGCGCCGATGATGGCGACGTCGGCACGCACGGGTTTCTCCAGCAGGTACTCCTTGCCGTCGACGGTCACTTTCTGCTTGCCGTTCTCAACCACGGTGCCGAGACCCGTCTGGGTCAGCACACCGCCGAGACCTGCGCCGGCGGCACGAATCTGTTCGGCCAGGGTGCCCTGGGGCTGCAGGGTAACCTTCAGCTCGCCTGCGTTCATCTGGTCGATGGTGTTGTTGTTGGTGCCGATATGGGTGGCGATGAGGGCCTTCACCTGATGGTTGGTAATCAGTTTGCCCACGCCCACCTCGGGATAGGCGGTATCGTTGCAGATGATGGTGAGATCCTTCACATTACGGGCCACCAGCTCGTCAATCAACGCAATGGGGTTGCCCACGCCGAGGAAGCCGCCCACCATAACAGTCATGCCGTCGTGAATCATGTCGGCGGCCTCTTTCACAGTGACAAATTTCTTCATGTTTTATACTATTTTATTGTTTGTTACGTTATTGATTTCAGACTGCAAAAATACTATATTTTTTGCATATTGAAAAAAAAATTTGCCCAGATGCCGAAATATGAGTATTTTTGCACTTGAAAACTAAGAGATAAAAGGATGAAAAAGACGTTGATTTCTGCCATAATAGTACTACTTTTCGCCCCTTTGGCGAGTGCTCAGGAGTATATTGAGCCAGTCGAAAAGTGGAAGGTTGTCGAGATTTGGGGCAACAACTATCACGGCTGGGCGTTCCATCAGGACTGGGAGGTCGACTTCACCGTGGAGAACCAGGACGGCCGCTTCACCCCCACCGACGCCGAAATCGCCGAGGCCGAACGCATCATACAGAAGCGTATCGGATATGCCAACCGCGACCACTACAACCAGCAGGGCATGTGTCCTGTCATCGACGAGCATATGCGCATGTACCGCCGCCAGTATGTAGGCTTCACCAACGACCGCGGCGACCATATCATCTGGGCCAACTTCCTGTGGGACGAGAATCTGACCGACGAGAAACTGGCCAGCGACGTGCTGCTCACCAGCGGTGGCTGCGGCCACTTCTGGCATATCAAGTGCAATCTAGCCACCAAGAAAATCTACGGTCTGGAGGTCAACGGCGACGGCGACATACAATACATCCCGCGCACCGTCAAACCGCAACCTCGCATCAGCCGTCCCAAGAGCAACAAGAAACAGAAGGTCCGCAAGACCGGTATCATCCATACCGAGGCCGACAAACAATTCTGAGTTGTGGAACTCCGCCCGCTTTTCCTCAAGTTTCTCAAGTTTGGCGTCGTCGGTGCCAGCGGTATGGTAGTGCACTTTGGCGTGCTTTTCCTCTGCAAGGAGGTGCTCTCTATCAACCCCTATGTAGCCAACACCATTGGATTCATCACCGCAGCCACCACCAACTACATCCTCAACCGCATATGGACCTTCCGCAGCCATGAGAAGCAGGTGGGCGTGGAATACCTCAAGTTCATACTTGTCTCCGTGGTGGGACTGGGCATCAACAACGGCACCCTGTGGCTCACCGGTCGCCTGCTGCCGTCGTGGAACGACGACTGGCGCTTCTATATCCTGTGGATTGTCGCCGTGGGCGTCACTACCCTCTGGAATTTCTTTGGCAATCTCATCTTCACCTTCCGCCAAAAACATTGATATACAATTGCATTAGCACATTAACACATTCATATCATGGAAATCCTATCAAACCGCATTCTCAATATGGCCGAGAGCGAAACTCTCGCCATGACCGCCAAAGCACGTGAACTCAAGGCCCAGGGCAAAGACGTCATCAGCCTCAGCATCGGCGAGCCCGACTTCAACACCCCCGACCAGGTGAAAGAAGCTGCCAAGAAGGCCATCGACGACAACTTCACCCATTATCCCCCCGTGCCTGGCTACCCCGACCTGCGCGAGGCCATCTGCGAGAAGTTCCGCCGCGACAACGGTCTGGAATTCAAACCCGAGCAGATTGTCGTCAGCACCGGTGCCAAGCAGAGCATCTACCAGTTGGTGCAGTGCCTGGTCAACCCCGGTGACGAGGTCATCATCCCCACCCCCTTCTGGGTCAGCTACAAGGAAATCGTCCGCGTGGCCGAAGGCAAATGCGTCTACGTGAAGACCAAACTCGAGAACGACTTCAAGGTCACCCCCGAGCAGCTCGAGGCCGCCATCACTCCCCGCACCAAGCTCATCATGTTCTCCTCGCCCAGCAACCCTACCGGCATGCTCTACACCAAAGAGGAGCTCCACGCCATCGCCCAGGTGGTGGCCCGCCACGAGAACCTCTTCGTCATGGCCGACGAAATCTACGAACATATCAACTTCGTGGGTAAGCACGAGTCGATAGCCCAGTTCCCCGAGGTGAAAGACCGCGTCATCACCGTCAACGGCGTGGCCAAAGGCTTCGCCATGACCGGTTGGCGTATCGGCTTCATCGCAGCCCCCACCGTCATCGCCAAAGCCTGCAACAAGCTGCAGGGCCAGGTGACCAGCGCCACCTGCTCCATCGCCCAGAAGGCCACCGTCTGCGCCATGCTCATGGACCCCAAGACCAGCAAGGACATCATCGACATGCGCAACATCTTCCAGCAGCGCCGCGACATGGTCTACAAGCTCCTCTGCGACATCCCCGGCCTCAAGGTGCGCCTGCCGCAGGGCGCCTTCTATTTCTTCCCCGACTGCAGCTCCTACTATGGCAAGAGCTACAACGGCACGAAGATTGAGAACTCGACCGACATGGCCTTCTACCTGCTGAACGAAGCCGGTGTGGCCACGGTGATGGGCTCTGCCTTCGGCGACGACAGTTGCATCCGCCTCAGCTATGCCACCAGCGAGGACCTCCTGCGCGAAGCCCTCCGCCGCATCAAAGAGGCCCTGGCCAAGCTGCAGTAAGGGGCCGATGGAGATATCCCCCTATCGTCCACGCAACAAAGGCCACGACTACTACGGTCGTGGCCTTTATCTCATCACCGTAGTGGTGAGCGGTCGGCAACCCCTGCTGGCCCGCTTCTCGGCCGAGCTCGGTCGAGAAGAACACCACGTCGCCACCCCGCTGGGCGAAGCCGTACGCGAGGCATGGGAGGATACACCCACCCACCAGGCCGCCCACGGCAACCGCGTGCAGGTCCTCGCCTGCGTCTGCATGCCCGACCACTTCCACGGGGTCATCGCGGTGCTGGAACCCATGCAGTGGAGCCTGGGCGACATCGTGCAAGCCTTCAAGGCCGTATGCACCAGCCGATGGCAGCAGATGCAGGGCCGCCCCGCCTCCCGCAATCGACCGATCTCGGTCGATTGCCAATCCCCCGCCGCCCCCGCATGGCTCCGCGAGAAGGCCCTGCTGTTCGACAGCGAAGGCGACCTCGTCCGCGCCCTCTCCCATCGGCAGCGGCAGGAATACTACGCCCTCGTGCAGCGTCAGCAGCGCCCCCTCTTCGACGACAACTACGACGACACCGTCTGCCTCGACGACCGCCACCGCGAAGCCATGATAGCCTACGTCCACGACAACCCGCGCCGGGCCCTGCTGCGCCGGGCCAAACCCGACCTCATGCAGCGATGCCTGCACATCCGCATCGGCAACCGCAGCTATGGCGCCTTCGGCAACCTCTTCCTGCTCCGCTGGGCCCGCAAGGTGCAGGTGCAGTGCCACCGGCGCCACCCCGTCAGCCGAGAACCCTACGAGATCACCGCCGACTACGAGCGGCAACGCCGCCAGTGGCGCGATGCCGTGCTGGGTGGACAGACCGTCATCGTGACACCCGGCATCTCGCGCGGCGAACAACAGATGAAAAACGAATGCCTGGAGCACGGCTACCCACTCATACATCTGCAGAAAGAGCCCATCGGCCCCTACTGGAAACCCGAGCGCAGCCGCTTCGACGCCTGTGCCCGCGGCAGCCTGCTCATCCTGGCCCCGTGGCAGCTCGACACGCTGGGCGCCGTAGACGGCATCCCCTCCGACACCGACTACAGCCGTTTCCACAACCTCAACGCCCTGACCACCGAAATCTGCACCCACACCGGCCCGGCCGCCATCGTCGGATAATCCATAGACAATCATAGGGCGCCCCAGAGATTTTGTACATTTGGCTCAGAATGTTTGGTAAGAGAGGGGCTGCATACTGTGTATGCAGCCCCATAGTATCACCTTTTGACAAGAATACAAACTATTCCTTTCTAAAAGTCCAATCCGGTGCAGTTGCTCTGTAAAGGAAATTCGTGTTGCCGGAAAAAACAATGTTATATACCTCGTAATGGCTATTTCCACCATCCTTGATATAAAAACAGTTGTCCCTGACAAACCAATCTGTTATACTATATGTTGAGCCTACGTACTTTCTAGTTCCTGTGCCATCTTGGTTTAAATCCAAGGCATGCGATCCATTCGAATGAGTCCAACCTCCTGTGAAATTCTGTGGTCGATTATTACCCAAGAAAAAGGCTGGTACATTCTTGTCTCTTGACATAAAAAGCGCACTCTGGAAATCGGCCAGAACCAAAGTTGAATCAGTCCACTCTATGATCGGTATAACGGATTCATCTTCTCCGATGTTCAAGTTTGTAAAAGAACCGGAAACTCCTAATGGATACGTACACCAACTATCTCCTACTTCATAATATAGTTCAATATACCCATCTCCATAGTAACACTTTCCTTTAAGTGGTATAATTTCATGGCTGAAATCATCGAAATATTCAGCGGAAACTTTTCCGTCTGTGTTGATTGTCAAAGAGCAAAAATATGCGTTTCCTTTCATCACT
Source organism: Bacteroidales bacterium (assembly GCA_045576855.1). Lineage (GTDB taxonomy): Bacteria > Bacteroidota > Bacteroidia > Bacteroidales > P3 > Colimorpha. The sequence continues at coordinate 29,872 of JAZNHG010000022.1, forward strand.
TCTTGCCAAGTGCCACATTTCTCAAGTGGAAGATGTTGATCGGGGAAGCCATTGTAAATGTCATTAGGACCATCTTCCTTTTGGCAGGAGACAACGCATGCTCCTCCAATCAGAGCAAAGAACAATAATGCCCTATACCCTTTCAATATCTTGAGATCTCTACAGCTTCTGTACATAGCATTTGGCTATTTTGTCAAAGTACCATAATATGAATCTCCATACATGTTGAGCAATATCAATGTATTGTCTGTCAATGTATGAACATATAGTGTAATTGAGAACGGATAATAGGACTCTGTACGCGGGCCTTGTGTGAAAGTCTCTATTATAGTATTAGTTTTTGAATCGTAGGAATAAGTGCCGGTCTCTATACTTGTGTAGTCATCAAACTGGCTATTTATTACTGTTAGATTACCATTCGAACTGTATGTGACACGGAATCTACTATTCGACCAGGTCCCGGTCAAATTGCTTTGCTCCATGTCACAGCTGGAGAAAAGTACCGTTGTGAAGAGGAAAACCGCAATCAAAGATATTTTTTTAATCATAATTCTATTATTTTAAATGTTTGAACATTAGAAAGTCAACGACAAGCTCATGCCAGAAGCCAAGCCGTTACCCAAGCCTAAATCGGACATATTGATAACCGAAGGATTGACACCCAGCGTCACCTTGTCTCCCAAAGTAAACGTGAGAGAATTCATGCGATTGAGCTGATTGGCAGTCATCGGAGCATCAATCTGCGACCATACAGACGTCACCAGCATGCCGGCCAAACCGACAGGCCAACTGACAAACCAGAAGACGCCAGCGGAGGCAACATAGCCAGCCAGGAAGCCGACACCTTTGCCGGTCTGCCCGTTATAGAACTGGCCACCACCAGGAATCAGAAACGACAACGCCCAGGCCGAAGTGGGATTCTTGTACCCCACCTGGTGGCCAGTGCTGTAATCAGCCTTCTCGGCAGCGACTTGCTCCTTGCCTATCTTATCTACTTCAGACATGTTGTAGACAAACACCGATCCGTCGCTCGTCTGAATTTTCAGGCTTTGGCCTGGCACCTGTTCCATGATGATGCCTTTCACAATGCCACCGTTTTTCAAATAAACCACGTCTTTCATGCTTTGCGCAAAAAGACATCCGCAAGTGCTCACCAAGAGCATCATTGCCAGCAGTACTTTTTTCATCATAATGTTTTTGATTTTTTAAATGTTAATGTATTGTTTTAATATGTGGGTTTCACGTTAGAACCTGAAATTCAACCCTGCACCAAATCCCGATACCGAACCTGTCAGTCCGTTGCCCGGCAGGGAGGGACTGGACATGGCAAATGAGCCCAAACTGGTAGTCAAACTGCCATGCTCAAACTGCCAATCGTATTTAATCAATGGACTATACGCCAATGCATTTGCCTGTCTTTCCAAGCCCGAGGACACTGCACCACAAATAATCATCCAGAGTGCACCGGACCCCCATGCCGAAACCCACACTATCCACCACGAACTTACACCGTTGATTCCCAGATACACGCCAACTCCCAATCCGCCAAGGGCGCCTACCCAATAAAGCACATCACCAACATTATCCCATGATTTGGCAGCAGCAAGAAGCCTAGAACGCTCCATCTGCTTCCATGTGTCGTTTCCGGACGGTGTGCTCTGTGTCGAGCTAGCGGGTGCCTGGGTGGGCGTGGTAACCGAAAAAGACTGCACGGTTCCGTTTTCATAAGTAATTGAGAGAATATCCGGGGTAAAAATCGTCAACACTGCCCCAGTGGAGTCCGCATAGTTTCTGTATCGAACTGCATTTCCATCAATCTTCACCACCTTGGCTTTAATCACATTGCCGTTGCTCAGGACTATCATATCTTGAGCCATCGAAACCGCAGCGAACATTATCATCACTGCCGTCATCAGTATTTTCTTTCCCATCTGTCCATCCCTGATACGTGCCGGGCGCAACTTCTTTGTGCCCATGACTCGTGAGCGGAATAAAAAATAACAAAGACAGTGGAGCCATCCATTAATCATCCCTATTTTCTAATAGTAGGGCTTGGACTCCCCTGAAAGTAAAAATAAAGGTCTATTAGTGAATTACTCCACTATGGATACTATCGTATGCTCGCGATTATAACCATAGCATTCATTCAACTTTCCTTTATTCCTAACTTTCAGTAGCGAAGTGTCCAAGTTCACTATTATCGGAATAGAGCGAAAATTGCACTATCTTTTGCAAACAATCACTGTCGGTTTGCGAGTGCAAAGATACACACTTTTTTGATACTGGCAAAATTTTTTTTCATCCCGGCAGCGCCCTTGGCTGAAGTATGCCAGGAGGCAACAAAGTATGTTCGACTGCTATTCCACTGGTATTCGCCGTGCATTCCACTACTTATCGCCTACTCGGCTAGGGGATGAGTAGGAGATGGGTAGCGCATGAGTAGGAGATGAGTAGGAGATGATACCAGGAAGACCTCTCTTTCAGGGCTTTGCGGGGGGTGTGTTTCGGGGGATTTTCACGATTGCTGCAAGAAAGATTGCGCATTCCGCCACGACTGTGATACAAACACGCGCAGGGGCATAAGGCTCAATACCTTATGCCCCTGCGCGTGGGTCTATGCCGCATCCGGGTTCTCCGGGCGTGCTGGCACACCCAAATAGCGGGGGGCCTGCCGAATGGCAGGCCCCGATTGCTTTTTGCACTTAACTTTCACTAGTGGGCGTAGTACTGCTCGCGGTCGGTAACGATGGCGTGCAGGTTGTGGTAGGCCCAGTCCATCAGCTGCTGCATGACGGGCATGAAGCTGAGGCCGCGGTCGGTGAGTGTGTACTCGACGCGGGGCGGCATCTCGGGGTAAACCGTGCGGCCGATCAGGCCGTCGGCCTCGAGCCCCCGCAGAGTCTGCGTGAGCATCTTCTGCGAGCAGTCGGTGTTTTCGGCTGCGATGTCGCGGAAGCGCATCGGGGCGCCCTGCTTGTTGAGGGTGTAGAGCACCGCCAGGGTCCACTTGTTGCCGATGCGTGCCAGCACGTTGCGGATGGGGCACTCCGGGAAGATGGGGTCTTGGATGAAGTCTTTCATTTCTGGTTTAGCGTTTAAGGTTTCTGCAGTTCATTGATCACAGTATCGATGTCCTCCGTGAAGGCGGTGAAGCGTGGCAAGTCCTGGAGGTATGGGTCGGGATTGTTGGGGTTGAAGCGGACGAGAGTGGTGTGCGGGAACTTCTGAGCGAACTGCTCGAAAGGCAGGCGTATGATGCCAGGGGTGTTGTAGCCAATGCCAAACTCGAGCAGCAGCAGTCGGTCCGGCGAGGCAGCGCTGACGAAGTCGGTGTAGCGTCGTGCCTGCTGCTGCCAGTGGAAGTCCTCGACGAAGGTGTCGTCCACACGCAGATGCATTGCCGCCGGTTGCCCGTCGGGCATTGTGGGGATCAGTTCTGTAGGGATACGACAGTCCTCGATGAGCGGCAGCACATGCTCCACCCAATCGCGGTTGCTCACCAGTCGCTTGGGGCTTCCGTTTGCAGGCTGGAAACAGCCGTAGTCGCCCTGCGTGGCGAAGATGTTCTCTGTAGGGAATCCTGCCAGCTCGAACTGTGCGTCGACGTTGGTGGTGACGACGAAGGCGTGGGGGAACAGCGCCAGCAGCTTGCGGTAGAGCGGCAGTGCTCCCGTGCGATAGCGGCAGAACCAGATGTGCTTGGCCCAGAGCGCCCAGCGTTCCTCGTCGGTTTCGAAGGGGTAGAAGCCTGCGGTGTAGAGGTCGGTAATACCATAGCGTTCAATCCATGGGGCGAATTCGCGCCGGAATTCTTCTCCGGCGTAGTCCAACCCTGCGGCTGTGGTCAGGCCCGCACCGGCACCGATGATAATGTGGTCGGCCTCGCCGATGGCTCGGCGCAGCGCATCAACCCTTTGACAATAGTTCCCGGTAGATGTCATAATCGATGTCTTTGAATACGTTGAAGACAATGGTAAAACTCTTGTCTTTAAACTCATAAGTCTTTACTGTATTGACGGCGATTTCGGCGGCGCGGCGGTTGGGGAAGTGGAACTCGCCCGTGGAGATGCAGCAGAAGGCGATGCTGCGGCAGCCGTTGGCCTCTGCCAAACCCAGGCAATTGCGGTAGCAGTTGGCCAGCTGCGCTTCTTGTTCTTTGGTGGGTACGCCATTAGGGATGATGGGGCCCACGGTGTGGAGGACATGGCGGCACGGCAGGTTGTAGGCCTCGGTGATGCGAGTCTCAGTGGTGAAGGCATGCCGATAGGTGGTGCCGTTGAACGTGTATTCCGGATGCATCGGCGGGCACTCGGCACCGCTCATAGCCTCGGCGCATTCTGCCCGCAGCTGCAGACCGGCGGCGCTGTGAATGCAGTTGTCGATGCAGGCGTGCAGCGGATGCCAGCAGCCCATCATCCGGCTGTTGGCGGCGTTGACGATGGCGTCGACACGCAGCCGTGTGATGTCGCCCTGCCAGAGGCGCAGTGTGTTGGCTGTCGCGGCGATGTCTTCCAAGCTCACCACCCCCTTGTCCTGCAGCTGTGCCTGCAACTCGGCATCCTGCGCACGGAGAAACGCCTCGCTCAGCGGCTGCGGTTCCCAGACATTCATCAGGGCCCGCAGCAGCCGTTGTCTGTCTTCGAGCGTCGTCGGCACATCGGCATCTACGCCGTTTTGACGCATCAGGTATTGGATGCAGAAGTCCAAATTTGCCAGTCGGTCCATAATGTTTTCTGTTACCTTGAGAATCGTGCGCCGACGAAACCGTCGCGGGTGTCGCCGGTGGTGAGGTCGAACGATTTGTGTATGGGCGGCGTGGGCCGCAGGTCGTAGTAGTCCATCCGCTCGACGGGAATTTTGAAATAGGCCATCGTGTCGTAGCTCGGGTAGAGCCGGCGCAGCACCTCGTTGTGGTCGTAAATCCAGCGCTTGGTGCTGTCGTCCACCTCGAAGTCGGCCTGTCCCGAGCATCGCACCGAAACGCGATTGTGCATCACGAGGAACTCCGCATGCGGGTTCTGCCGCAGCTGGCGGTAGACCTCCTTGCGCTCGGAGGTGGCAAAATAGAGAGTCGTGCCCTCCTGCTTCATTATCTGGAAGGCCCGCACGCAGGGACGGTCGCCATCCACCGTGGCCAACACGCCTTCAGCGTGTTCGTCAAGAAACCCCAATGCTTGTTCAATCATGGTGCAAAAGTACGAATTGTTCAGTGTATAGCATTATTTCATTTTGAAGAAAACACGAATTGCCATACTTTTTCCCGTCGACAGGCAGGCTGTGTATGGCAATTCGTGTTCAGCAGACGCTTACCATACCAGCGCATCGCCGAGGATGTTGCCGTCGGTCATCGGGCTGTCGGCCTCGGTGAAGTTGTTGGCACGGTATTGGATGCAGAGCATGGTCAAATTCTCGCTGCCGGTGTTTTTCAGGGCACGACGGCCGTCGGGGCTTACGCGAACGATGGTGCCTTCGCTGACCGGGAACTGCTCGCCGTCCACCTGGTAGGTGCCCTCGCCGCGGAGGATGATGTACAGCTCCTCGTGCGTCTTGTGCGTGTGCAGGAAGCCGCTGTCCTGGCCGGGGACGAGGGTCTGGAACGACAGCTCGCTGCCCGTGGCGCCCACGGCCTGGCCCACGAAGACCTTGCCCTGGATGACGTTGGGACCCATCGGAAGCTCGTGCTCGATGACCTGGTCGATAGTGCCTACGCTGACGGCCTTGTAGTTGCGGCCACTCTTGATTGTCTCGATTGTTCTCATTTTCTTTCAGTTTTTGTTGTTATTTCGGCTGCAAAAGTACGACACTTTCGAAAATCCAGCAAGAGGGTACCCAATGGTAAGCCACTTACTTTTGGGTAAGCAATGTGGCCGTTTCAGCACTATGTCGGGTGGTTTTTAACGTAGTTTAACGTTTGAGTCCGTCACATTTCAGAGGTTCTGGATCATGGCGTACAACTCGGGGAAACGTTTTTCGAGCGATACGGGGCGGCCCTGCTCAAGGAAACAATGGGTGCTGGTGGCGGTGCACACTGTGCGGCCACCGACGGTCATCGTGTAGGAGAAGCTGATTTTCAGTGGCGTAGTATCAGCCACCTTGACCACTATCTCGATCACATCCTTGAAGGTCGACGGGTGCTTGTAGCGGCAGTCGACGGCCACCACGGGCGAGACGACGCCCTCGGCCTCCATGCGGTCGAAGCCATAGCCCAGCTGGTCCATCCAGTCCACGCGCGCCTCTTCCATGAAGCGGACATAGTTGCTGTGGTGCGTGATGCCCATGCGGTCGCACTCATAGTACTTTACTTCGTGCCTGTAGGGTTTCAGTTCCATATCTGTTGCTTGCTTTACAATAATTGGAGCATCCGGACTCCATCGGTCCGGACGCTCCGCAGGGTGAATGATTTACAGTCTTTTAATCGGCTTCGTAGATGAGCAGCTGACCATCGGCCCAGATGAAGAGCAGGGGGTCTTTCTCGTGCTTCTTGCTGATCCAGCAGCCGCCGTTCTCGGCGTCGATGACCATGTTGCAGTACTTTCTGTTGATTTTCTGCTCGGCCAGCAGGTGATCGTTCTGGTCGTAGACCTGCAGGTAGGTGCTGCCGCCGTCGCGGATGATGGCATACATGATGTCGCCGCTGATGCCGTAGGTAATCATGTCCACATGGTAGGTGTCCTGGACGTACTGGCGAACCACGACCACGTCGGTCACATGATAGTCATACCAGTAGCTGTTGCAGTAGTGCCAGAAGCCGGGCCAGTACCAAGGACGCGGGGGCAGCGGGTCCCAGAAGATGGGGTGGCAGTGCACCACATGGTGATGCCAGGGGTGGTAGAAGTAGGGGGCCGGACGGATGGGGCGAGCCGCGGGAGGCATATAGCCGCCGGGACGACCCGGACGTGCATATTCGCGACCAGCGGGAGCGGGGCGACCCGAAGCTCTCACCGTACCGGCAGGGGCACTGATGTTGCCACCGCCACGGCTGCCTTCGCGGCCCACAGCAGCGCTGCGCTCACGCGACACCGTGCCAGCCTCGCGACCGCGCGACACCGTGCCGGCTTCGCGTCCACGCACACCGGCGTGGCTGGCTCCGCGGCTGACGCCCGACTCACCCATAGAGCGGGTAGGAGCGCTGACGGCACCGCTGCGACTCGGCGCACTGCTCGACGACGAACGGCTCGGACGGCTGTACGAACCGCTGCGGCTCGCGTTGCTACTCGACGACGAACGGTTCGAACTGCTGTACGAACTACTGCGGCTCGGGCTGCTGTACGATGACGAACGGCTTGAACCACTGTACGAACTGCTGCGGCTGGAGCCGCTGAACGAGCTTCCACTCGACGACGAACGACTGCTGCTCATCGAGCTGCTGTGTCCGCCACCGCCGCTACGGCTGCCACCGCCACCGCGCTGTGCAAGTGCAGGCGTGGCGCTCAGGGCGAGGGCCATCATGACCAGAGTTATTGCTTTCGAAGTTTTCATATCGTTACTCCTTTCTTTTTAGTTTTGATTCTCGTTTTTTTCCGAATGCAAAAGTACAACCATTTTCTGAGGGAAATTCCGAAACCGTCACCTATTTTTCCCACAGAGGCGTCGGTTCTTCCTCATCAGTAGCTATACATTGCATATTGTCAACCATTTAGACAAAGGCAGACGAACACCACGAGTAGCGTTCGTCTGCCGTAATCAATCCAGGATTATACTCATCCCACCGAACAACCCGGGCTGACCAGGTCGCTGGGAGTGAGCAGCACGAGGCGGCCGTCCTTGTCCTCGGCGCTGAGAATCATACCTTGGCTCTCGACGCCCTTGAGCTTGCGCGGCGGGAAATTGGCGATGAAACACACCTGCCGTCCGACAAGTTTCTCAGGCTCAGGGTAGCACTTGGCGATACCACTGACGATGGTGCGCGGAGTGCCCGTGCCGTCGTCGAGGCTGAACTGCAGCAGCTTGTCTGCCTTGGGCACCTTGCTGCAGGCCAGGATGGTAGCCACACGGATATCCATACGGCCAAAATCGTCGATAGTCACCGAAGGCTTCACCTCGGCGGGCTTCCAAGCACTGAGGGCATTCTGCTCCTTGGTGGCTTGCAGACGGTCCACCTGGGCCTGGATAGTCTCGTCGCTAATCTGCTCGAAGAGCAACTCGGAGGTGCCAATGGTGTGGCCTTCCGGCAGCAGGTCGGCCTTGCCGGCATCCTGCCATCCCTTGGCGGGCAGGTTGAGCATCAGGTGCAGCTTGTCGGCCGTGAAGGGCAGGAAGGGGGCGCAGAGAATGGCCAGATTGGCACATATCTGCAGCGAGAGGTTCATCACCGTGGCGGTGCGCTCGGGGTCAGTCTTGACCAGCTTCCAGGGTTCGGTGTCGGTCAGATACTTGTTGCCCAAGCGAGCCAGGTTCATCATCTCGCTCAGCGCCTCGCGGAAGCGGTAGGTCTCTATCGAACGGCCGATGCGCTCGGGGAAGGTGGCCATCTCTTTGACCAGCTCACGCTCGGCCTCGCCCAGGGGGCCACAGGCGGGCACACGGCCCTGATAGAACTTGTGCGTCAGCACCAGCGTGCGGTTGACAAAGTTGCCGAGGATAGCAACCAGCTCACTGTTATTCTTCAGCTGGAAGTCTTTCCAGGTGAAGTCGTTGTCCTTGGTCTCGGGAGCGTTGCTGCAGAGGGTGTAGCGGAGCACATCCTGCTTGCCGGGGAAATCCTTCAGGTACTCATGCAGCCAGACGGCCCAGTTGCGCGAGGTGCTGATTTTGTCGCCCTCGAGGTTGAGGAACTCGTTGGCAGGCACGTTGGCCGGCAGAATGTAGCTGCCGTCGGCGTGCAGCATCGAGGGGAAGATGATGCAGTGGAAGACGATATTGTCCTTGCCAATGAAGTGCACCAGTTTGGTATCGCGGTCTTTCCACCACTTCTCCCAGTCGTCACCCTTCAGCTGCTTGGTGAAGCTGATATAGCCGATGGGTGCGTCGAACCACACGTAGAGCACCTTGCCGTCGGCCCCTTCGACGGGGACTTTGACGCCCCAGTCAAGGTCGCGCGTGACGGCACGGGGCTGCAGCCCGGCGTCGATCCACGATTTGCATTGCCCGTAGACGTTGGTCTTCCAGTCTCCCTTGTGCTCCTCCAGTATCCACTGGCGCAGCCACGGCTCGTCCTGGTCCAGCGGGAGGAACCAGTGCTTGGTCTCCTTCAGCACGGGCTTCGAGCCGCTGAGAGCGCTCTTGGGGTTGATGAGGTCGGTGGCGTTGAGCGAGGTGCCGCAGGCTTCGCACTGGTCGCCGTAGGCGTGCTCGTTGCCGCAATGGGGGCAGGTGCCGGTGATGTAGCGGTCGGCCAGGAAGCAGCCCGCCTCCTCGTCGTAGTACTGCTGCGACACCTTCTCCACAAACTTGCCCTCGTCGTAAAGCTTCTTGAAGTAGGCGGCCGCCGTCTCGTGGTGCTCCTTGCTGCTGGTGCGGCTGTAGATATCGAACGAGATGCCCAGCTCGGCAAAGGAGTCCTTGATAATCTTATGGTAGCGGTCGACGATGTCCTGCGGCGTGACGCCCTCCTTGCGGGCCTTGATGGTGATGGGCACACCATGCTCGTCCGAGCCGCCGATGAACATCACCTCCTCGCCCTGGGCGCGCAGGTAGCGCACATAGACGTCGGCGGGCACATACACGCCGGCCAGATGGCCGATATGCACCGGTCCGTTGGCGTAGGGCAGGGCCGAGGTGACGGTATAGCGATGATAGTTTTTGTCTTTCTCTGTATAAACCATACTTATTGTTGATATATAATTCGGGTCACATCACCGTTGCCGTCGGTGACCGTCTCGGGATAGCCGGCAGCGTTGTAGGTGTAGGTGTAGGTCTCGTCCTCAGGCTCGGGCAGCGGCAGCGGCATGGGGATGGGGAAGTTGCCGAACGAGGTGGCAAGGGTCAGCGTGACGGTCACCGACATGGCATTGTGCGAGCTCAGCATATTGTTGGCCGAGAGGGCAGCCGGTTCCAGACGGCCCAGGAAGCCACAATAGGGGTTGGGGTGACTGTCGTAGGTCATGTCCATCGTGTCGCGCATGGCTATGTTGATAGGCATCTGGGTGCTGTCGGGTATCAAGGCCAGCATGGCTGCCATGCCGCCCAACAGCGAGTCGAGGTTCACCATCTGGCGAATCTCGCCCAGCGTGACGCTGCCGTTGATGTCCACCGTCACCCGCTGGCGGCTCACATTGTCGCCCTGCCACTCCATGTCCACAGCGATATTCGAGCCGGTGAACGCCAGCTTCTGCTGCGTGCCCTTGCCGAAGAGGTCGCCAAAGTCGATTCCATCCAGCAGACCGCTGCCCAGCAGATTGCTCAGCATGCCCAGCAACTGCTCGTTGACCGTCACCGTCACATTGCTGATCTTGCCGTTGGCATTGTGGCCAAAGGCTATGTTGGCAGCCTGCATCGGCCCCACAGCGGCGCTCACCGAGGCCAGTTGCGAACCCTGATAGGCATAGTTGGCCTGCATCGGCATGTCCATCATGGCCGTCGTGGCCGTGGCCAGACGCTTGCTGTTGTAGGTGAACACACTGGCGTCGGCCATGTTGCCATTCGAGTCGGGCGCCTGGATGGCGGTCAGCAGACCGTCTTCCCAGTTCCACAGCTCCACCGTCTCGCCGTCCGACTGCAGCTCTGCTATCTTGGCACCGGGCTTGTAGTAGCCCTCGCCGTCGGGTATCTGGTCCTCGTTCATGCCGGGCGTGTTGCCTCCCGGATTGGCACCGGGGGTGTCGGGGGCCACATTCTCTTTCTTGCACGCACCGAAGGTCAGCAGACTCAGGGCGCAGAGCGCAAACAATACTTTTTTCATAATCTCTGTATTTAACTGGTTTGTATTACATTTTCGGCATCACTGCTCCGGGGCTTCGGCCTCGGCCGACTCGGCTGTCTCCAGGTCTATCTTGCCGGCGGCCAGCAGCACATTGTACCACGCGAAGATTTTCTTCACATCCGAAGCGTGCACGCGGTCGCGGTCGTAGTCGGGAAGCACCTCGCCCAGCAGGTCGAACATCACCTTGCTCTCCGCCTTCTTCGGGTCGAACTCCGTAGCCCTGCCCTCAAGCCGCTTGTAGATAGACTGCATCACTTCCTGCAGCGGACACTCGTCGCTCTCGGTGAAGATGCGTATCTCACCCAACGAACTGATTCTATCGTTCTTGAACACAGGGTACTTCTGACCCGTCACGAGGTTCTTCACCACGGCGCCGCCCTTGGTCTGCGACACCAGTTCACTCAAATCCGGCTTGCCGGCAATCACGAGGATGTTTGATAAATCCATTGTCTTATTCTTCGTTTTAGTATTAGTATTCCATTAATATTAAACAAAACGTAACCATAACGCACCCCCGCCGACAATATTGTGTGCCCCGGCAATATTTTTCCCCCAAACCGGCAGCCCCACCCGCCGAGCAGTCGACAAGGGGGCGGCAAGGGGGCGCCGAGGGGGCGGCAAGCTACAATCCCCTACCTTTCGCCTGACATTCCACTTACATTCGACTACCCATCGACTACTCGACTAGGCGATGAGTAGAGCATGGGTAGTCGAATAGTAGGAGATGAGTAGGAGATGGTAGCTGGAGAACCTCAGTTTGAGACCTTTGCGAGGGGTACTTTTGTGGGTGAAAAAACAAAAATGCCACCGATTGCACATCGGTGGCACATAGCATTGCATCCGCGTCGGCAGGCTGCCGGTCAGGCGCCGGCACCCAAATGGAACCGTCGGAGTCCCTCGATGGGGTCGGCAACGATGGTGCCCACCTGTATGTCGTTGTCCGCCATGACGGCCCGCAACGTGGGCTCGATGGCTTTGGCATAGCCACCCACCACCGACAGCGGCAGGTCGCTCCCGCGCTTGAGCGGCACGAGCACATCGGAAAGCCAGTCGCCCAACGTGTGCGTGATCACACGACGACAATAGTCATCCATCTGGTGCTGCACCGCGAAAGGCGCCAGCGAGGCCAAGAAACGGTTGGGGTTGGGCTGATGGTAGACGGCATCCATCAGCTGGGCGTCGCTCATGGGGTAAGTATCATGGAACATGCGTCTTAGACTGCTCGGCATGTGATGCGTCAGGTATCCGTTCAGCAGCACGCGGCCCACATGATTGGCCGACCCGCAATCGCCCAGGATATATCCCGTGCTGATGGCTTTGCGCGTGATTTCATGGCCGTCGTAGAGGCAGGCGTTGCTGCCCGTGCCGAGTATGCCCACCAGGGCAGGCCGGTCGGCGGCGGTGGCTCGGCAGGCGGCAAGCATGTCGGTCTCGACATGTACATCGCTTGTTCCAAAGGCATTAGCGAGCCACGTAACCACCTTCTTGCGCTGGACCGCCAGACCGCAGCCGGCACCATAGAAGAAAAGTTGAAAGTTGAAAGTTGAAAGTTGAAAGTTCCGGCGCACGGCATTGCAGGCGGCCACAAACTGCTCTTCGCTGGTGAAGTGGGGGTTCAGACCCTCGGTAACCACCTTGTTACCAGACCCTACTTCCATCCAAGTGGTCTTAGTACTCCCACTGTCGGCAATCAGAATCATATGATGCCGATGATTTCATTTATATCACTGACACCATGACGCTTGCACCAATCCTCCATACCGTCGATAATCTTCACCGTGACGGCAGGGTCGAGGAAGTTGGCCGTGCCCACCTCGATGGCTGTGGCGCCGGCCATAAGGAACTCGATGGCGTCCTCGGCGGTGCAGATACCACCCAGGCCCACCACAGGAATCTTCACAGCATGAGCCACTTGCCACACCATACGCACGGCCACGGGCTTCACCGCGGGGCCACTCAGACCGCCGGTGACATTGGCCATGCAGGGGCGACGGCGCTCGATGTCGATGGCCATGCCCAGCAGCGTGTTGATGAGGCTCACGCTGTCGGCCCCCGCACCCTCCACGGCCTTGGCTATCTCGGCTATGTTGGTCACGTTGGGCGAGAGCTTTACTATCAGGGTCTTATGGTACACCTTGCGCACTGCCTCCACCACCTCGGCCGCCATCTCTGGCTGCGTGCCGAAGCCCATGCCGCCGTGCTTCACGTTTGGGCAGGAGATGTTCAGCTCGATGGCGGGCACATGCTCCAGCGCATCGATTTGCTCGGCAACGGAACAATACTCTTCAATCGAGGAGCCACTCACGTTGACAATGATATTGGTGTCTAAGTGTTTGATTCTATGATACACTTCGGAACAGAACTTCTCCACTCCGCCGTTCTGCAGGCCCACGCTGTTGAGCATGCCCGAGGGAGTCTCCACCATGCGGGGATAGGGGTTGCCCTCGCGGTGCGTACCCGTGGTGCCCTTCACCACAAAGCCGCCCAGACGGTTGAGGTCGATGAAGTCGGCGAACTCCTCGCCGTAGCCGAAGGTGCCGCTGGCAGTCATCACCGGGTTCTTCAGCTTGAGATTGTGTATATTGACGTTCAGCATTGGTACCATTTTTTGAGGGTGGAAATATCGAATACCGGGCCGTCCTTGCACACGCAGCGGTGCCCCTGGTCGGTGTCGGTGACGCAGCAGAGGCAGGCGCCCACGCCGCAGGCCATCATATTCTCGAGGCTCACCTCGCAGCGTATGCCCCGTTCGCCAGCGCTGCGGGCCACGGCCTTCATCATAGGCGTGGGGCCGCAGGTATAGATTATATCATAATGCTCGGCAAATGCCGGATGGCTGACTACAAGACCTTTATGTCCAAGCGAACCGTCGTCGGTGGCCAGACAGAGCTCGCCGTAGGGGCGAAACTCCTCGCGGGTGGGAATCAAATCGGCCGTGCGGCCGCCAAGGAGTATGGTGCACTGCACTCCACTGTTCTTCAGCACCTTGGACAGATGAAGCAACGGAGCGATACCGGCACCGCCACCGACGAGCAAGGCACGGCTGCCAGCCGCCAAATCGGTGCTGAAGCCATTGCCCAAGGGATAGACCAGATTGAGGCTGTCGCCCACCTGCAGCTGGCTGAGGCGCTGGGTACCAGCCCCAACTATCTGTATCAGCAGACTCAGCGTCCCGGCCTCGGGGTCGACATCGTGGATGGAGATGGGTCTACGCAGCATGACGCTCGGTTGGCCATCCACCCGCACTTCGACAAACTGGCCGGGTGCGATGGGATGCATCGTGCCACCGTGGCGTAGCACAAGCGTGAAATAGCGTGTGCCGTGCTGTTGGCGTCCGACGATGGTAAAGTCATGTATCTCTTTCATAATCATACTTGTTTTTTCGTTTTGCGACGGCCGAAGAGGCGTTTGAAAAAGCGCTGCCACGAGGCGCCGTCGAAGAGGGCACTGTCCGTGGTGGCCTGAAGGGTGAGCACAATGCCGATGGGCAACATGGCAAGGGTGCTTACCCACATGCCTATTGGGCCCATAGCACTCTCGCGTACAGCCTTCTCCGCTATCATGCCTATCATATAATACACTACGAAGAACAGCACCGATGCCACTAGCGGCAATCCCAAACCGCCCTTGCGCACTATGCTGCCAAAGGGTGCCCCGATGAGAAACATCAGCAGACAGGCGATAGAAAGCGTGTATTTGCGCTGCCATTCAATGAGATGGCGGTTGATATACTCCTGGTCGGCCTTCTGCAGGTCGGCCTGCATGTGAGTCTCCTTGGCCGCAGCACGCGCCGTATTGAGGGCAAACTTGATGGCTTGGTTCTGACGGGTAGACATATCGACCGGGGGTGTCTGGTGTACGCTGTCGCCCGACTTGTAGTGGCCCCAACCTTGCAGTCCGGCCACAATCTGGTCGCGTCCCTGGTTGCGGCGGTTCTCCAACGCACCCTCGAGGCGGCGCACCGTGGTGTCGAGCTGGGCGATGTTCATCATTTGATAGCTGCCCTTGAAGAGGTCCTCGTTGCTGCGGTTGAACGAGAACGAACTGATATCGAAAGTGATGGTCTGCTCGTCGAAGCCTATGGTGGTGAAAGGACGCTTCTCGTAGTTCTCGCCGGAGGAGATTTCATTGTAGGAATAGCCGTCGCGGAGGGTGAAACAGAGATAGCGGTTGTCGGCTGAGGCCGTCATCACTCCGCTCTTGGCCACAATCACGTTGGTCTCGCCCGCGCCGCGCGAATGGTCGTAGATAATAACATCGTGCAGGGTGCTACCGTCGCTGTCTTTGCTGCCGACACGTATCACATAGTTTTCTATGTCCTTGTAGTATTCTCCCGGACGTATATTGACGGCGGGCTTCTTGCGTGTGATATCGTAGAGCGTCATGCGATAACGGAGCATGGCAGTGGGCATCACATTGTTGGCAAAATAGAAGGCCATGCCTGTAAGCATCAGCACCACCACCGCCATAGGCATCATTATGCGACTGACAGAGACACCGCCGGCCTTCATAGCCACCAGTTCGTATTTCTCGCCGAAGTTGCCCATCGTCATGATAGAGGCGAAGAGCACCGCAATGGGGAGCGCCATCGGAACAAAGGTGGCGGAAGCATAGGTGAGCAGCTCGGCTATCACACCGAACTCCAACCCCTTGCCGACCAAATCATCGATATATTTCCAGACGAATTGCATCAGCAGGACGAAGACCGCAATGGTGAAGGTAAGCACCAAAGGACCCACGAAAGAGCGGAGTATCAGCCGGTCGAGTTTTCTCATCACATCAATCCTAATGCACGAAGGATATCATTACCATTGGCCACCACCATCAGTGCCAACAGGAGCCACATGCCGATATTCTGCGCCACGGTAAGGAACTTGTCCGAGGGCTTGCGTCCGGACACAATCTCCCAGAGTGTGAATATAATATGGCCACCGTCGAGACCGGGGATGGGGATGACGTTCATAAAGGCAAGTATCAATGCCAGCAGGGCTGTGATGTTCCAGAAGGCATGCCAATCCCAGTGGTCGGGGAAAATGCTGCTCATGGTGCCGAAGCCGCCCAGGCTCTGCAAACCGCCCGGCGAGAAGAGCACCTTGAGCGAGGAGACATATTCCACCAGTGTATTCCATCCGTGGCTGATACCGGCAGGAATGGCCTGCAGGACGTTGTAGGAGATATGGTTGACCACAAACAAGTCGGCGATGTCGGAGACCAACTGCACCCCCAACTTGCCGTCCGACCCGATTTGCACAGGCAACGAATCGAGTCGACCGTCGCGATAGAATCCAATGCTGACCGTCTGGTCGGCATAAGCTTTAAGTGCAGGAGAGATATCGCTATATGCTCCCATCGGCTCGCCAGCGATGCTCACCACGCTGTCGCCGGGTTGCATTCCCGCCTTTTGGGCAGGTGAGGCTCCCACAAAGTCGCGCACAACGAAAGGCATACGTGGAGACATAAGCCGCTTGACATGCTCGCGATTGACACGCTCCAGCAATTGGCCACTCATCGCAATGTCGACCAACGAGTCGCCGCGCATGACTGTTACCTCTCGGGGGTCGTTGAGAAGCAGTGCTTTGTTGGCTTCGTCGAAGTCATACATCTCACTGCCGTCGATGGCATATATGATATCACCCTTTTGAAAACCCTCGTCGAGCAACACTTGATGATAGTCGTAGCCGAGAGTGGCGTTGCGCAGAGGCAACTCGTCTTTTCCCCAGCGGGCAAAGATGATGGTGAAAAGCAACAGGGCCGAGATGAAGTTGACAAGCACACCGCCGCTGATGATACACAAGCGTTGCCAGGCCGGCTTGGTGCGATACTCCCACGGTTGGGGTTCACTCTCCAGGTCTTTCTCGTCCTTGGTCTCGTCAATCATGCCCGCAATGTCGCAGTAGCCACCCAGCGGTATCCAGCCCAGACCCCACAGCGTGTTGTCCTGGTCCTCGGGGGCCAGATTCTTCTCATCCCACGAGTCGGGCGTCTTGGCATTGAAAAAGAGGAAATGCCACTTTCCGCCAAACTTCTTGGCCTTCAGGATAGAGAACTTGTAGTTAAAGAAAATATAGTACCGTCGCACGCGCGTGCGGAACAATTTGGCAAAGCCTAGGTGTCCCAGCTCGTGTGTCATCACCAAGAGCGACAGACTAAGGATGAGTGCAAGCCATTTCATTGTTTGCGAATTGTTTTATCTGTTAAGAAAAGATCGTCAAGTGTTGGGTTGGGAATAAAGTCGGCCTTCTGCATGGCGCGTTCCACGTGGTCTGCTATATCCAAGAAACCAATCCTGCCTTCGATGAACTGTTGCACAGCCACCTCGTTGGCAGCATTCATCACGCAGGGCATATTGCCCCCCCGTTCTATAGCATGATAGGCCAAATCGAGGCACCGGAACGTGGAGCGATCGGGACTTTCGAATGTCAGAGCGGCGTACTGGCTGAAATCAAGCCGTGGCAGATGACTCTCTATGCGCTCGGGAAAGGAGAATGCAAACTGGATTGGAGTCTCCATTGTGGGCACACCCAACTGGGCTTTGATGCTACCGTCGCGGAACTGAACCATCGAATGCACCACCGACTGCGGATGCACCAGCACCTTTATGTCTTTGGCATCAACGCCAAAGAGCCACTTGGCCTCTATGACCTCCAGCCCTTTGTTCATCAAAGACGCGCTGTCTATGGTCACCTTGCGGCCCATACTCCAGTTGGGGTGGTGCAACGCCTGCTCCAATGTGACGCCAGCCAGCTCTGCACGCGTCTTGCCCCGGAAAGGACCGCCACTGGCAGTGAGGAGTATCTTGTCGACGGGACTGACCTCGCCAATGAGGCACTGGAATATAGCTGAATGTTCACTGTCGACAGGCAGAATGGGAGCACGATGACTTGCGGCGGCAGCAGTGACGATAGCGCCTGCCACCACCATAGTCTCTTTGTTGGCCAAAGCCACTGGCTTACCACATTCAAGTGCACGAAGCGTGGGGCGTAGACCGGCAAAACCCACTATAGCAGCCAACACCATGTCGATACTCTCCATCTCCATCAGGTCTACCATAGCCGCCTCGCCGGCAAAGACTTTTATATCGCGGTCGGCTAAAGCGTCACGCACCTGCTCATATTTCTCTTCGTTGGCAATCACCACCGCATTGGGCTGGAACTCTCGCGCCTGCTCTATCAGCAGGTCTGCATTCGAACCGGCACAGAGCACCTCGACCCCGAAAAGGTCGCGATGACGCCTGATGACATTCAACGCCTGGGTGCCAATAGAGCCTGTCGAACCTAGTATTGCTATTTGTTTCATGTAGTTAGAAAGAGAGATATTCTTCCGGATTTACAGCAGCGCCGCTCACCCATATTTCAAAATGCAGGTAGGGGCCCAGCACGCGACGACCACCATTGCCCACATATCCCACAGGCTCGCCGGCACGCACTGCATCGCCCTGTCGCTTCAACAGAGAACTGCAGTTCTGATACACCGTAACCACATTGCCCGGATGCTGCAATGCCAGCACTTGGCCTGCCTCGGCCGTAAAGCCGGCGAAGACCACGGTGCCACTATAGGCAGCACACACAGCCTTGCCCGCATCGCCCGCAATATCCACTCCGTGGTGGTTGGCGCTGTAGGGTGTGAGTATGTTCCCTTTGAGAGGTGTGAAAAACAGGTGAGTGATGGCTGACGATACCTCGGTCACAGGCGCGTTTCCTGCAGGTGTCGCAGTCTTCACCTGATAGCGGTTGTCCTCAGCCTCCACTTCCAGACGAAGCAGACTGTCTTCCTTCGACCGGCGATACTCGGTCGTCAACTGCTGTAGCGTCGCCACACTGTCGTCGGTCGGTTGCTCACCCAGCTGTTCGCCGCGCAACACAGCCTGCATCGTCGCCACCATCCACTCCTGGTTTTCCAGCTGCACCTGCAGCGAGTCGAGCTTCTTGGCATTGGCATAGGTCTGCTCCACGGCTGCGGTATTGGTGTAGCCAGGTATCCATTCTCGCAGGGGGGTGAATGCAATGAGTATAGTCGTCAGCAGGATAAGCACAATAATCGTGATACCGATGGTGACAAACAGATTGATGCCCGACAGCTGGAAAGAGAACTTCTCCTTGAAGGTGTCGGTGTCCATCACCACGAAACGGTGCTTCCGCTTGATGACGTCGGCAATGGCACTGTCTTTCAGTTTATACCACCAGTTCTTGAGCGACATGTGATAAAAAGGCGAGTGGTCAGCATCCGGTGTCCAGTGGTCAGTGGGCCACTACACACTGGCCACTGACCACTGGCCATCTTTCTGCCTATTATATTTTAGAAAAACTTGTTACGCTGATCGGTAATCTTGGCGGCATCGCGCAGCACTTGGGCCACAGGCCAGGCACGACGACCGTCGCGCAGGGTCTTATACTGGTACATCTGGACCATACGGCTCAGCTCGGTGCCGTCCGACACGTGGGGCACCTTGCTGTCCACCTGCACCACATACACACCGTTGGAACCCTTCAGCGGGCCCACCAGACCGCTCTTGGTGGCGGCCACGGCAGCTATCACCTTGGGCTCCATGCCGAACTGCTGCATGTTCATATCGCCAAAGGCAATGCTGTCCAGCGTGTCCACCGGCATATTCAAAGCCACAGCAATCGACTGGATGTCCTTGCCACCCTTCACGGCGGCATTGGCACGCTCCATCAGCACTTGGGCTTTCTTGTCCAGACGCACCTGCTGCTCTATCATCGGACGGGCCTGCTCCAGCGTGGCATAGCCTTTCTTGTACACATCCTTCAGGGCCACGACGACAAACATGCCGTCGCACTCGTAGACCTGGTCGGCCACAGCGCCCACCTTGGTATCCTCGTTGTAGACCCACTGCACGATGCTGCGGGCATTGGAAACACCGGCCATGCGGTCGTCCATCAAGAGCACCTGCGCGTTGCGCACCTGCAGATTCTGTTCGCGGGCGGCGGCATCGAAGGCATCAATAGTGCGGTTCTGGCCGGCAAACTTGTTGGCCTCGTTGTAGACAGCACGGTTGGTGTTGTTCGAGGGAACAATCTCGCGGGTAATCATGGCTACACGGTACTTCTTCGAAGCGGGAGTCTTGTCGGTCACCTTCACAATGAAGTAGCCGACACCCTGCGGATGCTCGAAGAGGAAGCTGCTGCCCACCGGCGTATTGACAATCTGCTCGTTCAGGAAGCCATAGCCACCATCGAGCTGCCAATTCATGTCGCCCTGGGTCTCAGCCTTCTGCGGGTCGTCGCTATAGTCGGCCACAGCCTGCTCGAAGGTAATCTTCTTGCTGTTAATCAAAGACAGCACACTGTCGGCCAAGTGCTTGGCCTCGTCGTTGGTGCGGGTGATATTGCCACCGGCATTGCTGTTGAGAACGTAGACCACGCTGGCGCGCAGGCTGTCGGGGCGCACGGCGCTACCCATCACCTTGGCCATCACCCATTCGCCACCCACCATTGTGGGAGCCAGCATCTGACCCGGTGCGGCGGCGGCAATCTGCTCGTCGAAGGGGGCGCGGAAGGACGACGCCTTCACATAGCTGGAATCATAGCTGCGGTCCGACTCGGCATTGACGAAGAAAGCCATCTCCTCGTCAGGCACGCTCTGGAACTCGTTCCACACCTTCTGCACCTCCTGCTCTATCTCGGCCAGGTCCTCGGCCGTGGGATTCACGGGGAAGGTGATGAACTCCACCTCGCGCATCTCCTCGCGGATGCGGAACTCGGCCTTGTGCTCATCGTAGTAAGCCTTATAGTCGGCATCGGTTATCGTAGCCTCCTCGTCGGTGACACTCATGTAGGGCAGGGCCACCACACGCACATTCGACGCCTCGGCGGCATAGCTGGACACCTTCTCGTTGATTGCCTTGGGCATATAGAAACCGGCGGTAAGCAGGGTGACATACTTCTGCTGCTCGCGGTCGGTCTTGACGGCTTTCTCCAGCTCCACCCACTGGCGGCGGCGCATGGTGTCGATATTGCTGAAGTTCTCAATCCAGTAGTTCACCTGCTGAATGTCGTACACACCCGTCTGCGGGTCGGTAAACGACTGGCGGACATAGGGGTGGATGAACTGGCCGACATACATGTCGTTCAGCTCGGCCGGCGTCACCTTCAGACCCAGCTTGGAGGTCTGCTCCTCCATCAGGGTCTCTTCGACAAACTGCTGCCACACCTGCTCGCGCAGCTGCATCTCTACCTCCGAGGGCACTTGGGCCGTCTGGTACTGCATTCTGTAGTTGTCCTCGGCCTCCGCCACCAGCTCGTTGAAGCGCTGCGACGTCATCGTCGCACCATTCACCTTGCCCACGTCGGGGATGCCTCCATTATTCTTCGTCAGGTCGCCGAGGATGAAAGCCAAAATGGCAATACCGACAATCGCTACTGCCCATCCCGAATGTTTTCTGATACTTCCAATGATTCCCATTTTCTGTAGTGTTAGTTTATTTTTATGTTATAATTCTTTCTTACTTTTAAGCGTGCAAAAATACAAAGAAAAAAGGGAGTGGCGAAATTTTTTTTGCCAGCATCCCCACATTGCGCATGCAAACATCATGATATCAGTGCCAAACGAATACCAAATTTTGCACCTGCAACCCTCGCCCACCCCGTCGGCACAGGGCGCAGAAAGGCATCGGAAACTAAAATTCGAACCCGAAAGGCAACAGGTCGGCCACGCTGCCAAACACCCGCACGCGACCCTCGTCCACATAGCACAGCACGCGCATCGGATGCCCCTGCCGCTGCTCATACTCCGCCATCACCTGTCGGCAGGCGCCACAGGGCGATGCCTCGCAGCGCCGGCCTCCGGCATCGACACCCACAATGGCCAACGCCTCGTAGTCGCGCACCGCCGGCCGCTGGGCCGAGGCGGCGAAAAGCGCCGTGCGTTCGGCACACAAGCCCGACGGGTAGGCCGCGTTCTCCTGGTTGTTGCCCACGACCACGCTGCCGTCGGACAGCCGCAAAGCAGCGCCCACATGAAACTGGGAATAAGGGGCATACGCCCCGTCGGCGGCACGTATCGCCGCCTCCATCAGCTCGCGGTCGGCCGGTGCCAGGGCGGCCAGGCCGGCCACTTCCTCATAGCTGATTGTCAATGTCTTCTTCATATAGCGATATCTTTCAGATAATCTCTTGCTTCGGGGCCCATATTCATCAGCAGGTCCACCGCACTCAGGTTGGGCGCAAAGGGCTGACGGTCGGCAAACACCTGATAGTATGGCGGAAACGCATCGGCCGACAGAGCCACCTTGGGCGAATAGCAGTTGCGGTAGTCGTCGTCGGACACGGGACTGTAGTCGTCGGTCGGGATGCGTCGGCAGCTGATTTTCAGCGCCCCCAGCAGCCAGTCCAACAGCGACTCGTTCAAGTCGGCCAACCGCTCGTAGCGTCTCAGCAGCGCGCTCTCCAACCCGTCGCGATAGTACAGAAAATAGGGCGAGGCAGCATAGGCCGCCGTCAGGGTGCGCAGATGCACCACATTCCACCGCGTGCGGTAGTCGATAGTCACCTCCTCCGTGCGACTATGGTTGCGCCTCACCACCGGCACCGTCAGCGCCCTCACCCCCTCGGCCGTCATAATCAGCGCCCGGTTGCGGTAGGTCTGCTTTGGAAAAGTCTCCTTCATCTCCATCAGCACCGCCTCGCGACGCGCCAGTGCGGCCACATAGGCCACCGGCGGCAGATAGGCCGTGCTGAACAACGCAATACTCATGCTCCCAGGATGATAGACATCAGTTCCCCCTCATCGAAGTAGAAGTCGATATTGCACTCGGGGAAGGTCACCCGGCGTTCGCCCCAGTCCTCGTCGTCCACCTCCTGCTCGGTGTAGCCGTGGCTCACCATCAGCTGCACAATAGCGCGCTCGTCCATATCGAACACCCGCTCGCCCAGCAGCGTGCAGTCCTCGTTGCACACGTCGATGCAGGCCAGCACAGGATTCTCGCCCTCGAAGAAGAGCGTCAACCCCCGTTCGTTGTAGCGCAGCACCGTAGTGGGCTCGTCGGCGGCGTTGTCCATATTCTCCACCTCGTCGGCGGTGCCCAACAGAGCCACCACCTCCTCCACAGGCATCTGAAAGCGTATATCACCGATACCCTGCTTGATACATAGATTCATATCCATTGCTTTATCGTTTTAATCACGGTGCAAATATACGAAGAAAAAACCACCCCGCAAAAAAAATCACCACCCGACCGCCGCAGCACCATCCCCCGCCCTACCGCCCCGACCCTCCACAAGTTCCACCAAATCTCGCACCTCCGGCAATCCGGCTATCCTCCCAGTCCTGGCGGGCTGTAATCCATTAATCCATAGAATTTCCACCTGACGCAGGCGGAATAATTTATAAGATTTACCAGATTTCGCGAGCGCAGCGAGCAGGCCACCCCCGACCCGGCACCCCGACACTCCACAAGATCCACAAGATCTCGCGAGCGCAGCGAACAGGAGCCACCGCCCCGCAAGGCACTCAAACTGAGGTCAAAGCAAAGTATTCTCCTACTCATCGCCTACTATCTCTCTACCATTCCCCTACCCTTCCACTACCCGAGTAGGCAATAATTAGGCGTATGTTACGTTATGGTTAGTGGTACATGCGGCGCATCTACCTCGCCAACCCCTGGCAATGCCCTCGATGTCCGCTTGTTACACCGAAGTAAAACATTTGTATCACCAACCAAAACCTATTCACTATGGCCAAACAATATGGAAGTTACATGGGCGGCTTCAGCGGCAAGCTGGGGCCCGCCGTCGGCTACCGCTGGAACGGCATCTGGGTCCTCCGGAGCCG
>JAZNHG010000023.1:0-26316 GCA_045576855.1 Bacteroidales bacterium
TCCTTCTCTTTCTGGGACCCAGGGAGTTGGCCATTAGTATTGTCTTCCTAAGCCCGCTTGGCCTCCGACTTTGCTCTCAATTCTCATTCCGCAGGCGGGCCGCCTGCGTACCAAGACTGCCTGCTCTCCGTTCTCATTCCGCAGGCGGGCCGCCTGCGTACCAAGACTGCCTGCTCTCAATTCTCATTCCGCAGGCGGGCCGCCTGCGTACCAAGACTGCCCGCTCTCAATTCTCATTCCGCAGGCGGGCCGCCTGCGTACCAAGACTGCCTGCTCTCAATTCTCATTCCGCAGGCGTCCCGCCTGCGTACCAAGACTGCCTGCTCTCAATTCTCATTCCGCAGGCGGGCCGCCTGCCCTCCCACTGCCCACTGCCTACTGCCAACTACCCACTGCCAACTCTGCAGGCGGGACGCCTGCGCTCCCACTGCCCACTGCCCACTACCAACTGTCAACTCTGCATGCGTCCCGCCTGCGCTCCCGCTCTCCATTTTTTTTCAGCTCTGCACATACTATAGGGATTCAATCTGCGTTATCTCGTCATCAGTGTAAAACAGAAAAAAAGCAATCGAAATGAAGAAAACAGGAATCATCGTAGCCCTGGTGGCAGTTGTGGCTGTCATTTTCCTTTGGGGTGTGAATGTCAACAATCGCTTGGTCACGGCCGACGAAAGTGTGCAGCAGGCATGGAGCCAGGTGGAGAATGTCTACAAGCGCCGTATGGACCTTATCCCGCAGCTGGTGGCCACCGTGCAGGGCGCTGCCGACTATGAGAAGAGTGTGCTGACCGAGGTGACCAATGCCCGCGCCGGCGTAGAGCAGACCCAGGTGGACCCCTCGCAGCTGAGCGAAGAGCAAATCAAGGCATACCAGAAGGCCCAGGACAACCTGAGCAAGGCTGTGGCCAACACCATCAAGGTGACGGTGGAGCGCTATCCGGAGCTGACGGCTACCCAGGGATTCCGCGACCTGCAGACGCAGCTGGAGGGCACCGAGAACCGCATCACCGTGGAGCGTGGCAAGTTCAACGAGGCGGTGCAGAAATACAACACCAGCCTGCGGCGTTTCCCCGCCAGCCTGATTGCCGGCATGCTCGGGTTCGATAAGAAAGGTTACTTCACAGCCCCCGAGGAGGCCAGCGAGCCCGTCAAGGTGGAGTTCGATTTCTAGTAGTTAAGTGGGAAGTAATTAAGTAGTTGAGTCAAATGCTAAGGGCTGTCAAACATATAGTCCTACTGGCGGTGGTGGCGCTCGTCCCTGTGCAGCTGCATGCCGAGTGGCTGCCGGTGAAGACGGACCGGCTGGTGAACGACTATTCCGGCATCCTCGACGACGGTCAGCGCAGCCAGTTGGAGCAGCGTCTGGTAGCTTTCAATGACTCGACCTCCAACCAGATACTCATCGTCGTCACCCCCACGCTGGAAGGCGACGACGAGAATGCCGCGGCACAGCGCATCGGCGAGCGCTGGGGTGTGGGACAGGCCGAGTTTGACAATGGCGTGGTCATCCTCATCAAGAGCAAGACCGCCGACGAGGACTGGGGCGCCGTGGCCATAGCTACCGGCTATGGCGCAGAGGGGGCCTTGCCCGACGTCTTCTGCAAGCATATTATCGACGACCGCATGCTGGGACCGCTCAGCGAGGGCGACTACTATGGCGCCCTTGTGGCGGCGCTGGACATTATAGAGCCCGTCATGGCTGGCGAATACAGCTATGCGCAGTACCGCAAGGAGGAGCGCACCGCGGGCCTGGTGGCCTTGGGTGTCTTTGTGCTCATCATGGCGGTCATAGTGGTGCTGGTCATTGTCTCGGCCAAGAAGCATCCCGAACAGTGGCACGGTGGCGGCACGGGTGGTACGGGAGGCTTCTTCTACGGTGGCGGCTCGGGCCATTCGTGGGGCGGCGGAGGCGGCTTTGGCGGCGGCTTCGGCGGTTTCGGCGGTGGCAGTTTTGGTGGCGGCGGCGCGTCGGGAAGATTCTGAATCGTAAAAAATATTTGTACGGTTTGAAAAATGTTAGTATCTTTGCAGCACGTTTTCTCGGGGCGTTATTGCTTTGAGTAACTGATAGTCAAGAATATAAACAATAAAAAAGAATACATCATGGGTATCAATGCTAACAAAAAAGTGAAGAGAAGAAAGGTTCGCATCAACGGCAACAAGAACTCCACCAACAACTGGGGTATCACCGCCGCCGGCTGGAATGCTGTGCACAAGGCCATCATCAACGCCGAAGACTAACTCTTTTCACAAGGAAAAAACAACTGGAGGCCGCACGACGGCCTTTTTTTGTACATGAAACAGACCACTCTCTGCTATATCGACGACGGCGAGCGCTACCTGATGCTGCACCGTGTGAAGAAGGCCCACGACGCCAGCCACGGCAAGTGGATTGGCGTGGGCGGCAAGTGCGAGGCCGACGAGAGCCCCGACGAGTGCATGCTGCGCGAGGTGCGGGAGGAGACCGGGCTGGAGATTACCCGTTGGCACTACCGCGGCATCGTCACCTTCATCTCCGACACGTGGGACAACGAGTATATGCATCTCTTCACGGTCACCGAATGGCAGGGCGAGCCCGACATGAGCATCGACGACGAGGGCACGCTGGCGTGGATAGCCAAGTCCGACTTGCCCGTGGCCGACGGCATCGGCAATCCGGCCATCAACCTCTGGGAGGGCGACAAGATATTCCTGCGCCTGCTGATGGACGAGCGGCAGCCTTTCTTCAGCATGAAACTCGTATATGTTCAAGACGAACTGACTCGCGCAATCCTTAACGGTAATGGTATGCCGGCTATTGGTATGCAGGCTGGCAGCCTGCGTACCAGCGACGCCCCGTCTGGTACGCGGACAGCCTGTCCGCGGAACGAAACACATCCCAGCCGCCAGGCAGATAGCCAGGATTCCACCATGCCGCAGGCTGGCAGCCTGCGTACCAAGGAGAATAGCCAGGACTCCACCATGCCGCAGGCTGGCAGCCTGCGTACCAAGGAAAACCACTGTAGGAAATATCTGCCACATATAGAGACACGGAGCCTCCAGTTCATCACTTATCGCCTTTTCGATTCCATCCCCAAAGATGTCATTGACACTTGCAGGATGCTCACCCAAAACTGGGAGAAGACAGGATATAAGGACCCGCGGACCCGAACCATGATGAGGCTCATCGACAGCTACGAGGACGCATCGTATGGCAGCTGCTATCTGCGAAAGCCACAGGTCGCCGCCATCGTCAAAGAGAATCTGCTGTTCCACGACGGGAAGCGCTACAACCTACACCATTGGTGTATCATGCCCAACCACGTGCATGTCCTACTAGAAGTGCTTGGCGACAACAGCCTATCGGACATCCTCCACTCGTGGCGCTCCTATACCGCCCAACGTGCCAACGAGCTGCTCGGCCGCAGCGGGCCGTTCTGGATGCACGAATACTTCGACCGTTATATCCGCGACCAACGTCATTACGAAACCACTGTTGAATACATCCTCAACAATCCCGTAAAAGCCGGACTTGCTGCCACCCCATCAGACTGGCCCTGGCTGCAATAACCCCTTCTGGTACGCGGACAGCCTGTCCGCGAAATGTATGGGGACAATACCAAATGCTTCCAGCCGCAGGCAGGCTGCGTGGTACGCGGACAGCCTGTCCGCGAAAAGCATTGGGACAATACCAACTGCTTCCAGCCGCAGGCAGGCTGCCTGCGTACCATGACCATTCAAACGCAGGCAGGCTGCGTGGTACGCGGACAGCCTGTCTGCGAAATGTATGGGGACAATACCAACTGCTTTCAGCCGCAGGCAGGCTGCCTGCGTACCAGGACCATTCAAACGCAGGACGGCCAGCTTGGTACGCGGACAGCCTGTCCGCGAAATGTATGGGGACAGCAGGCAGGCTGCCTGCGTACCATGACCATCCAACCGCAGGCAGGCTGCTTGCGTACCAGGATTTTTTACGTTATCCTGTCCATGTCGGATAAATTGTGTATCTTTGCAGTCCAAAAACAGGACGACATGCAGAGACAATTTGACCCGTGGCAGCGGGAGGCGATAGAGATTAGCGGCGGACGCCACCTGGTGCTGGCGCCGCCGGGCTGCGGCAAGACCGATATATTGACCGAGCGGGTGGTCCATGCCCATGCCAATGGGGTGGACTACAGCGACATGCTGTGCCTTACCTTCACCAATCGCGCCGCCAAGGGCATGGCGCAACGCATAGCCGACCGCACCGGCAACCCCGTGCCCGACGACCTCTTCGTGGGCAATATACACCGCTTCTGTTCGCAGATGCTTTTCAACCAGGGACTTGTCAATCACAACAGCGCCATCATCGACGAGGGCGACATGGAGAGTATCATACAGGAGGAGCTCTGCCCGCGGCTCAATATCAAGAGCCGTACCACCGAGTTGATGCGCTTCCAGCATGCCCTGTGGCAGCTCGAGCTCGGCATGCGGGGCCAGGTGGTGCTGCATGCCGATTTGCTGCGTATCGGTGCTATGACCAAGCTCTGCGACGTGCTCGGTATGCCCGCCGACGAGGACAGCCTGGCGCGTATCTATCCCGACATTGAGGCACTGATGGAGCGTTACACCGTGCTCCACGAGCTGCCGGCCGCCAACACGATGCGTCTGGCACGCGCCTACCAGCTCTACAAGGCCGAGAACGACCTGCTCGACTACGACGACCTGCTGGTGCTGGCCTATAAGTATTTGAGTGGAGAGCAGAGTGTGGAGAGCGGAGAGCAGGGCGGCGTCGACAATGGCTCGCTACATTCCGCTCACTGCTGTCCGCGCTATAGTTGGATCGAGGTGGACGAGGTGCAGGACCTCAACCCGCTGCAGTTCGCTTTGGTCGACTGTTTTGCCGCTCCCGATGCCACGGTGGTCTACCTGGGCGATGAGCAGCAGGCCATTTTTTCCTTCATCGGCGCCCAGCTCGAGACGCTCGAGGCTCTCAAGCATCGCTGTCGCGGACATATCCATTATCTGCACACGAACTATCGCTCGCCGCGCTATCTGCTTGATTTGCAGAACGACTTTGCGGTGCGTAACCTCGGTATCGACCGCCGGATGCTGCCCTCTACCGACGACGATACCGCCGCTGCGCCGGCCGACCTGTGTCTGCTCGATGTGGGCGACGCGCAGCTGGAAGCCTACTACACCGTGCGCTTCGCCCGCCGCTATGCCGATCTGGAACCCGACGGACGCGTGGCCATACTCGTCAGCACCAACCGCGAGGCCGACGAACTGGGCCAGACTATGACGGCCCTCGGGGTGCCTCACTTCAAGATTAGCGGCACCGACCTCTTCTCGCTGCCCACCGTACGGATGATGCTGGCCCACCTCAGTGTGCTGACCGACGAGACGGTCTTCATCGCCTGGGCACGCCTCCTCTGGGGACTGAAGGCCGTACCCTCCTATACCGCCGCCCGCTCGCTCATGCGCGACATGCGCCGCGTGGCCCTGTTGCCCTCCGATTTCCTGCTCTATCCCGACAGTTCGTATCTCCAACGGTTTGTGCATGCCTATGATACCGAGGAACTTGTCATCTTCGATACCGAGACCACCGGCCTCGACCCCCGCACCGACGACATCATCCAGATAGCGGCCATGCGTGTGCGACAGGGCCGTGTGGTGGGGCAGCCGTTCAATGTCATTCTGGAGACGGACCGTGAGCTGCCCGCCACCGTGGGAGGACACCCCAACCCGATGCTCGACGTCTACCGCCGCAGTACCCGCCTGTCCAGGGCCGAGGGGCTGCGGCGCTTCCTCGACTACTGCCGGGGTGCCATTCTGGTGGGACATAATGTTGACTATGACTACCAGATACTGAGCCACAATCTCCGCCGTTCGTGCCCCGATTTGGTCCTCGAACAGCTCTGTCCGCACTGCCTCGACACGCTGAAGTACATCCGTCTCGTCCGGCCGCGCCTGCGCCACTACAAGTTGGGCCATCTGCTCGAGACCCTCCATCTCGAGGGGCAGAACAGCCATCAGGCCGACGACGACATCCAGGCCACCCTCTCGCTGCTGCGCTTTTGCCATTCCGCCGCACTGCCGCTCGTCGGACGCCAGCGGCAGTTCCTCGACCTGCACCGCGCCGCCGTCGACCGTTTCCGCCAGCGCTACGCCAAGCCTTACCTGCACGCGCGCCGGCGCCTGAACGTGGAGGGCGGCAGCATCGTCGACGAGTTGCAGTACTTTTACGGCCTCAATCTTGCTCCCGCCGTCGACAAATGGCCCCACCTCATACACTACCTACAGGCCGATGTGCTGCGCCCCGACCTCTATCCCACCTTGCGCACGCAGCTCGACCGCTACGTCACCGACCTCTGCACCTGCAAGGAGGCCGACATGTGCGGCGGCTCGCTGCAGGAGCGTTTCATTATCTCCACTGTGCACAAAGCCAAGGGATTGGAGTTCGATACCGTACTTGTCTACCGCGCTATCGACGGCAACTATCCCGGCAGCCACAGCTGGACCGAGCGGCAGATACAGGAGGACGCACGGCGTCTCTTTGTGGCCCTCTCCCGCTCACGCCGGCGCCTCTGTATCACCTACAACGACTACTACAGCCGTTCGCCGCACGTCCTCAGTCCTTTCCTGGAGAAAGTGCGTGGCCACTTCACCCTCTACCGCCGATACTCCGACGGCAGCATCCGGCCCGTATGATGTCGTCGCCCGCAGCACCTGGCGCCGCGACTGGATGATTCTCCTGTTTTCGCCCCGTTATTCACTAGCTAACCCCTTATCAACTACTACTATAGTAGGTGTTGGTAAGTCGTTGGTAAGTCGTTGGTAAGTCGTTGGTAAGTCGATGATAGGTTGGAGGGTTGGCTTTCAGTGGGTTACAAAGGCGTTTTTTCGCGTCGCAACAGGATGGTTTTTTTTCTCACATGAGCGCGGATTTGTCCTGCACAGAAAGTGCATAACAAGCCGAGAAACAAAAAAAGGCACTTCGCGAGTGCCTTTGGGGTAGGGTGGAGGCGCTGTCGTCAGCCCTCGCGATGCTCCTTGCGGAGCAGGTCGTTGACGGTCTTCACGGGATTGAAGGTGGCTACAGGCACCTCTACAAAGACGGTAATCCAGTTGGCCATAGCACCGTTCCAGAGTCCCGGCAACTCCTGCGACTTGAGGGTCTGCGCCCCCTTGCTCTTCTTGCTGATGAATCCGGTGCGCGGGTCCACATAGCGGGGCAGGTCGAAATAGCGGCCGCGGTAGTTCTTGGTGCTGCAGACGAGGTCTACGGGGTTGAAGTGGGTCGATGCCTGGAAGATGGCTTCCTGCTGCGGGTCGTTGTGGTTCACCTGTGCCGACTCCACAATCTGCAGGCTGCGACGCCCGTCGGCGTCGATGGTGTAGAATGGGCCTCCGCCGGGCTCGCCCAGGTTCTTCACCATGCCGCAGATGCGCATCGGCCGGTTGAGCAAGTCGTGCAGCGTGCGTGCATCGCTGTCGTCCGCCACGGCTATGTTCAGCTCTTCGCGCACGAAGCGCACTGTCTCGCGCAGCGTCTTGTCGTCGGCATTGTTGTCCAGGGCGCGCAGCAGATCGAACGACCGCTGGCGCAACTCCAGCAGCATACCGGCCAGCACCTGCTTGTAGATGACCGTGGTATGCTTCATCCAGTCCGGTACCACGTTGTCTATGTTCTTTATGAAAATAAGGTCGGCACGTTGCTCGTTGAGGTTTTCGATGAGCGCACCGTGTCCGCCGGGGCGGAAGATGAGTCGGCCGGACTCGTCGCGCAGCGGGTTGTTCTGCTCGTCGACGGCAATGATGTCGGTGTAGTGCTTCTGCTCTGAAAAGCTTACTTTCAGATGGATACCGAAGGTGCTCTCGTAGTAGTGCTTCACCTCGGCCAGCTTGCGGCGGAACGCACTGCGGTGTTCGGGCGAGATGGTGAAGTGGAGGTTCACGGTGCCGTCCGTACACCGGGCGTAGAGTGCGCCTTCCACGATATGCTCCTCCAGCGGGGTGCGCTGCACCTCGCCGTAGCGGTGGAACTTGAGCAGCGCCTTGGGCAGACTGCCGTAGCCTAGATATTGCTCTTTGAGCAGGAAATTGATGACGGTGCTGTAGTCGCCCCGTTGCAGATACTCTTCGATGTCCAGGTCGGCGGCGGCCATGCTGTCTCGCAAATCGTTGAAGAAGGCGAATGTGTGTATGTTCTCCAGAAACTCTTTCACCTCCGGAAACTCCTTGCCGAAGTTGCCAGCCACGCCAAAATAGGTCGAAGTGAAGTTGTAAAGGTCTTTGAACATGCGCGTTGCAGCGCCGGAAGCAGGGACAAACTTCAGCAGTTTGAGCCCTTGGCCAAGCGAGCGGTAGGCTTTCTCGTAGTGGGCTATCTTGTTGTCGTCCAGCACGCGTATGCCCCCGTTGGCGGGGGTGGCAGCGTCGTCCAGGCGGCTCTTGGCGAAACCCTGGCGGAAGTTGTCTATCTGTTGCTGTACGCGCACAAGGTCCAACCCCAGTTCCTGCAGTTGGACCAGGTCTTCACTTGTGGGTATAAAAGTCATGGTATCAGTATATTAGAAGTGCAGTTCGGACGTTAGGATAATCTGTTTGGTCTTCGTCTCACCTTCCACCACGCGCTCTGTACCAGTGCCTTCGCGGTAGCCGCCGGTCTCCTCGTCCAACAGTCGGGCACGGATAGAGAAGATGCCGGGCGCCTCGAAGTAGGTGGAATAGATGCCGTTATTGTCGGTATTGCCGATGCGGTAGTTGTAGTCGCTGTCGTCGCAGTTGTTCTGATAAATCTCCACAATTGCGTTGGGAATAGGGGCTTTTGTGGCTTCGTCGATCACCAAAACGTCGAGATAGGAGTTGGTGTCTTTGTCGCACGACGAGAAAAGCACCAAAGGTAAGATGCTGAAAAACAGCAGTAGGGATAAAGTGTGGATTTTTTTCTTCATAAAAGTATGTTTTTTTGTCTTGTTATGTCTATTTTTCTTCTTATTTTTGCATTGCAAAATTAGTAAAAATATTCTACATATGATGAAAAAAATCACTTTTGTTGCAATTTTTTTATCACTAGTCTTCTTCGCAAGTGCGCAAAATAATGGAAATCAAAAGCGTGCCACTAGGCCGGGGACCCGTGTCGAAATGGTGACCAGCGAGGGCAGAATGGTATTTGAACTCTTTGACGACACGCCTATGCACCGCGACAACTTCTTGAAATTGGTCCGTGAGAACACATACGACGGCCTTCTTTTTCATCGCGTCATCCGCAATTTTATGGTGCAGGGTGGCGACCCCAAATCCCGCGATGCCCGTCCTGGACAGATGCTTGGCGACGGCACTCTCGGCTATACTGTTCCTGCGGAATTCCGCTCGAACCATATTCATCGGAAAGGCGCCTTATGTGCTGCACGCCAGGGTGATAACGTAAACCCTAAGAAAGAATCGTCGGCCTCGCAGTTCTATATTGTGCAGGGGCAGGTGTGGGACGACAAGGCTCTTGACATGATGGAGGGACGTTTCGGTCGTACCTTCACCGCCGAGCAGCGCAAGGTCTACACCAGTGTGGGTGGTACGCCGCATCTGGATGGCGACTACACGGTCTTTGGTCAACTGGTTGAGGGCATGGATGTTTTGGACCGCATCGCCGCCACTCCTACGGGCGCCGCCGACCGTCCGCGCGAGGATGTGCGTATCCTGAGTGTGAAAGTGATAAAATAAACTACCTGATATAGATGAAAACTCTTATTTCCAAGTACATTGAAGAGATACGGAACGCCCGTATAGAAGATTTTTCCGACAAAGCGGCTGGGGTGGAAAACTTCCGAGTTCGCTTTCTGGGCCGCAAAGGTATTATGAACGAGCTCTTCGAGCAGTTCAAGACGATGCCCAACGATCAGAAGAAAGATATCGGTATCGCTCTCAACCAGCTGAAAAACGCTGCTTTGGCCAAGGTTGAAGAGTGGAAGAATTTTGTCGAGCAGTCGCCCGAGCTCAATGACACCCATGACCTTACGATGCCGGCCGACTTTTTGCAGCAGGGCAGTCGCCATGTGCTGTCGGTCACGATGAACGAGATAGCCGAGATTTTCGCCCGTATTGGCTTCACGGTCGAGGAATCGGTCGAGATTGAGGACGACTGGCATCTCTTCTCGGCCCTCAACTTCCCGCCCGACCATCCTGCCCGCGATATGCAGGATACTTTCTTTGTCGAGAAGGAAGAGGGGCGCCAGGAGGTGGCTTTGCGCACCCATACTTCGTCGGTGCAGGTGCGCGTAATGGAGACCCACAAGCCCCCCATCCGTATCATTGCCCCCGGTCGGGTCTTCCGCAACGAGGCTATCAGTGCTCGCGCCCACTGCATCTTCCACCAGGTGGAGGCTCTCTATGTGGACAAGAAGGTTACCTTCGCCGACCTCAAGCAGACTCTTCTCTATTTCGCCAAGGAGATGTTTGGTGAGCAGACTCAGATTCGTCTGCGTCCCAGTTACTTCCCCTTCACCGAGCCCAGTGCCGAGATGGATATCTCGTGCAATATCTGTGGCGGCAAGGGTTGCAATATATGCAAGGGTACCGGCTGGCTGGAAATTCTCGGTTGCGGTATGGTCGACCCCAATGTTCTCGATGCCTGTGGTATTGATAGCAAGGGATATACGGGTTTTGCTCTCGGTATGGGGGTCGAACGCATGGCTATGTTGAAACACCAGATTCGCGACTTGCGTCTCTACTTTGAGAACGACCTCCGCTTCCTTCACCAGTTTGATAATATTATCTGATGGGTCGGATTGCTATTAACGACATGCGCTTCTATGCGCATCATGGATGTTTCGAACAGGAGCGTTGTATAGGCACGCATTTTCGGGTGGACCTGCAATTCGAGACGGATACCTCCAAGGCAGAAGTGTCTGATAACATTGCGGATACGGTCAATTACCTAGAGGTGTATCAGGTGGTGAAGCATCAGATGGAACAGCCCTCGCATCTACTGGAGCATGTGGCTCGGCGTATTGGGGATGCTGTTCTTGCTCAGTTCGCTGATACCATGAGTGTTGTGGTGCGTGTGAGCAAGCTCAATCCCCCCTTGGGAGGGCAGATGGAGTCTGTAAGCGTTGAATTACTACTGGAAAGGGAGGAATAGTACACTATTCATATATCATGGAATCAGTGTGTTGATTCCATTTTTTGGTGCATGTGAATGCGTTATAGCAATCCGTTGTCGTGGAAACTATAGTAGTCGGGTCTCCCATTGGGTCCAATGGCCACTATAATATGTTCTGTAACAGATATTTCCAATAGTCTGCCACCCTCGTATAGTCGGTCGGTCAGCCGTTTGTCGTTTTTGCTGGGTGCCAGTGAACCCGACGGATGATTGTGTAATACTGCTATTTTTACTGCTTTACATTCAAGTGCACCACGGAATACGATTCGTGGATCTACGCTCGTCTCGGTCTGTCCTCCACTTGCAATACGCTGGCGTGCAATTACTTTGTTACGGTTTGTGAGATATACGGCCCAAAACTCTTCGTGGTCTAGGTCTGCGAGTAGGGGTTTCATATAGTCAAAAAGTGAGCTACTATCATTTATTATCAGCTCTTTAGAGTCGTTGATTTCTCCCTGCATACGCCAGCCTAACTCGAGTGCCGCGAGTAAGGTTGTGGCTTTGGCCTGGCCGAGCCCTTTGACGTTGGCAAGCCGACGGTAGTCGAGCTGAGAAAGTGCGGTCAATTTATTGGCGGTGAGGTTGAGTACTTCCTTGGCTACATCGACAGCGGATTTGCCAGGTAAACCACTTCGCAAAAGTATCGCAATTAGTTCTGCATTAGAGAGTTCTTTCTTCCCCCGCAGGAGCATCTTCTCGCGTGGTTTGTCCTCGTTGGCCCAATCCTTTACGGTGAGGTATTTTTTTTCTTCCATATCTTGTTGTATATCTACAATTTCGGTGCAAAGATACATCTTTTTTTTCAAATTTGTTTGTCATGTCAATATTTTTTGGTATTTTTGCACATTCAAAGTAGAAAAAAACAAAAATATAAATTTATACATAAACTATGCAGAATAAAGGACTTATCAGATTTTTGGCATGGGCATTCGCATTGGTGTGTTTGTTCCAATTATCGTTCACATTCGTGACAAGCAATGTGGAACGTAAAGCCAAGAAAGCAGCTGAAAACTATGTGAAGAGTGAGCAAACTCAGGCTATGGTGGCGCAGCGTACCACCAATGATGTGGATGCTCAGATCCTTGTGGATTCGCTTCGCAATGCTCGTGAAGCCCGCTATCTTGACTCGATGGCTTCCGAGAAGATCTACCTCGGCTACACCTATCGCCAGTGCCAGGGCCGTGAGATTAACCTTGGTCTGGACCTGAAAGGCGGTATGAACGTGATGCTTGAGGTGTCGACCGTGGATGTGGTGCGTGCTTTGGCTGACCACACAGAAGACGTCCTCTTCAACCAAGCTATCGACAATGCTTTGGCAGCTCAGAAGAAAAGTACCAATCGCGACTTTGTTTCCCTCTTTTATGATGAGATTCTGAAACTCGACCCCAATGTGTCTCTGGCTTCTTATTTCAGCGGTCAACTTCGTGACAAGATTAAACTTGGTGACAAAAACGACGATGTGATTCGTGTTGTCAAGGAAGAGGCTGCCGGTGCTTATGACCGTACATACCAGATTCTCAGCCAGCGTATCGATAAATTCGGCGTGGCCCAGCCCACCATTCAGAAGTTGTCTGCTTCGGAGCGCATTTTGGTTGAGCTGCCCGGTGTGAAAGAGCCCGAGCGTGTGCGCAAACTTTTACAGGGTACTGCTCAATTGGAGTTCTGGCAGACCTACGACAATACTGAGGCCATCAACTTCTTGGTGAACGCCAACGATTATCTTGGCTCTATCAATATTACAGAGACGGCCGACAGCAGTGTGGTCGCCGAGGGTGAAGAGGTTGTGAAGGACAGCGCCGAGGCAATGCTGGAACAGCTTACTTCCGATGTGGCTCCCAGTGCGGAGCAGGCTGCCGATATGGAGGCATTTGCCAAGCAGAATCCGCTGAGAGCTAAGCTGCAGCTCTATGTGGACCAAAACTATCAGCCGCTGCCTGGTCCTATTGTGGGTCTGGCTGCAAGTAAAGATCGTGCCGACATCAACGCCATGCTTCAGATGGCTGCCGAGAAAAAGGTTTTTGATTCGCGTACTGTTAAGTTCCTCTGGTCGGCAAAGGCTGATGAGCATTTTGGCCCCGATATCTATGTGCTCTATGCCATTAAGATTACGACCCGCGACGGTTCGGCTCTGCTTGACGGTGGTTGCATCAGTGATGCTCGTCAGGATTTCTCGAACGTGGGTGGCAATGAAATCTCTATGACAATGAATAGTGAGGGCGCGCGCGAGTGGAAACGTATCACGGGAGAGAATGTGGGTAACTGCATTGCTATCGTTCTTGACGACCAGGTCTACTCTGCTCCTCGCGTGAACGGCGAGATTGCTGGTGGCCGCTCCTCCATCACCGGTGACTTTACTCTGGAAGAGGCTAAGGACCTTGCTAACATTCTGAAGAGTGGTAAGCTTCCCGCCCCGGCAGTTATTGTTCAGGAAGCCGTCGTTGGACCTTCGCTTGGTCAGGAGTCGATTCGCAACGGTCTTATCTCCTTCATCCTGGCTTTCGTCGTAGTGCTCATCTACATGGTGTTCTTCTACAATCGTGCCGGTTGGGTGTCGGTTGCCGCTCTTATTACTAATGTATTCCTTTTAATTGGTATTCTTGCTTCGATTGGCGCAGTGTTAACATTGCCTGGCATCGCTGGTATTGTTCTGACAATGGCAATGGCAGTGGATGGCAACGTGATTATATACGAGCGTGTCAAAGAAGAGTTGCGTGCTGGTGCCAGCATGGCCAATGCAGTGGAGAACGGCTTCAAGAATGCGTACTCGGCTATTATTGAC
This sequence comes from Bacteroidales bacterium, assembly GCA_045576855.1. Lineage (GTDB taxonomy): Bacteria > Bacteroidota > Bacteroidia > Bacteroidales > P3 > Colimorpha. The sequence goes on from JAZNHG010000023.1 coordinate 13,898, forward strand.
GGTCAGGTGACCACCTTCCTTCTGGGTCTGGTTCTGATTCTCTTCGGTTCGGGTGCTGTCCAAGGTTTTGCCGTCACGCTCTGCATCGGTATTGTGACCTCGCTCTTTACCTCTATCTTTATTACCCGTTTGATTATCGACAACAACTTGGAGCACAAGCGTAAGCTCAGTTTCTCGTTCCCCTTCTCTGAGAACTTCCTGCGCAATGCTCATGTTGACTTCATCGGTCGCCGCAAGACCTTCTATATCATTGCCGGTGTGGCTATTGCTATTTGTGTGGCCAGTTTCTGTTTCCGTGGTTTGAACTTCGGTATTGACTTTACGGGTGGTCGCACCTATGTGGTCCGCTTCGACCAACCAGTGAGTGCAGTTGATGTCCGCTCGGATTTGGCTAAGCAGTTCGATGAGGCTCCTGAGGTGAAGACCTACGGACCCAGCAATCAGGTGAAAGTTACCACCAAGTATAAGATTGGTGAAGACGGTGATGCCGTGAAGAATGAAATTGTAGAAAAACTGTATGCTGGTACCAGCAAGTACTTTGCTAACGCTATCACGATAGATGAGTTCAAGAGCACGGAGACCAATCCTCTGGGTATCATCCAGGCTGACCAGGTGGGTGGCACGATTGCCCATGACAATCTAGTCCATTCGATTTGGGCTGTCCTTGGTGGTTTGATTGTGATGTTCGTCTACATTGGTCTGCGTTTCCGTAGCTGGCGTTTCGGTATTGGCTCGGTGACTGCTTTGGCTCACGATACCATATTGGTTATTGGTATCTTCTCGCTGCTCTATGGTTTGTTGCCCTTCAACCTTGAGGTGGACCAGTATTTCATCTCCGCAGTGTTGACGGTTATTGGTTATTCAATCAATGCCACGGTGGTTATCTTCGACCGTGTGCGTGAGTATCGCAAACTCTATCCCAAGCGTGAACTTGTTACCCACATGAACGATGCTATCAACTCTACTCTGGCTCGTACGGTGAATACCTCTGGCACTACTTTTGTCACCCTCTTGATGATGTTCATCTTCGGTGGCGAGGTGATTCGTGGTTTCATCTTCGCCCTGCTGGTTGGTGTCTTGGTGGGTGTCTTCTCGTCGCTCTGCATTGCTTGCTCAGTGGTGTATGAGATTTCTGGCAAACAGAAAACCAAAGAATTGGCCTGAAATAACAACCCTAAACGAAACAAATAAAACAAAATCAATAATCTCTTACAGTAAACGCAATGAGAATGTTTAGAAAAGTACTATTGACATTCGGACTCTTGCTGATGGCGGAAATGGCAGCCCTGGCTCAAGGCACGCTGAAGGGTACCATTACCGACGCCAAGACGAAGGAGGCTATGCCTTTCGTCAACATTGTGGTAAAGCAAGACGGTAAACAGGTTCACGGCGGCCAAACGGACTTCGACGGTATTTATACCATCAAGCCTCTTGCGGTCGGCAAGTACGACATCGAGGTATCTTCGGTGGGTTACAATCGCTACGTGCAGACGGGTATCAATGTGAAGGCTTCAGGTCTCACTATCGTCGATGTAGCCCTGAATCCCACAGCTACGACCCTCGAAACAGTCGAGATTGTGGATAACAAGGTGCCAGTCATCGAAATTGGTTCGGCCGAGCAGGGTGCTCGTCTGTCGAGTGATGATATCGCTCGTATGCCTGGTAACTCGGTTGAGAGCATTGTATCCTCGATTGGTGGTGTGGGTTATAGTGATGGTGGTACTGGCACGGCCCGTGGTGAAAGCGGTATGGTTACCATGCAGGGTAATGTTCGTAAGCGTACGGGTATCTCGGTTCCGAAGGAAGCAATGGCTGAAATCCAGGTTATTCTTGGTGGTACGCCGGCTAGCATCGGTGAGGCAATTGGTGGTACGCAGATTATTACCCTCAAGCCGCCAACCAGTCAGTTCAAAGGTCTGGTTCGTTGGGAAACTTATCTTGACTATCGTCTCTACAATGCGCTGGTGTTCTATCTGACTGGTCCGGTTTTCAAAAAGAACTTCGTCCAGGCTGATGGCTCTGCCATTGAACGTACGTTGATAGGCTTCCGTCTTACGGGTCAGCTGGGTTACCAGAAGTCTCCTTTCTACCGTGTGAAGGGATATCGTTACCAGATTGTGAAGGATGATATCGTAAGAGAATTGGAGCAGTCTCCGTTGTCGTATGATCCTCTCACTGGTGGTGTAAACTATTCGGCAGAGACTCGTTTGCGTCGAGATGATTTCTATGAGATTACCCGTCTGCGCAAGAGCAACTTCGGAGGCGACGCTTCTCGTGTGCCCAACCTGCAGTCGTACAGCATCGGTTTGGAAGGCGCCCTAGACTTCCGTTTCTCGGATTATGCCACCCTGACCCTCACGGGCGAGTTCAGTGCTAGCCACTCTCCTTCGGCCAGCATTTCTCCCTTGGCAATGCCCCTCTCGGGTTCTGTTGTCGGAGATGGTATGAACATGGTGCTTACCGTTGATTTTACTCAGCGTTTCCCCGATGCCGAAAGTTCTAATGAGGATGAGGCCAAGGCTTCGTCACCTATCAAGAATGTGATGTACAACATCACCGGTATGGTGAACCGTTATCTGTCGAAGTCTTATAACGAAAACTTTGGTGGCAACATCGACGACATCTTTAAATATGGTTATATCGGTAAGTTTATCACGGAAAAGGAACCTACCTACGAGTTGCGTCAAATAAGTTATAATGGTATTCAGCAGTGGGCCTATGTGCAGAACAACTGGCGCGATGTTGTGTCGTATGTTTCGCCTAACGATCCCGTTAATGGTTACACCACGTATAACCCCCTTCTGGCCAACTATAATGAACAATTGTTCTCCAGTGAGGAATTCCGCGATATCCAACCGTATCTGACAACTCGTGACTACATCCTGGGTTACAAGGGTCTCTATAACGGCGATTCTCCCTCGAGCATCTATAGCCTCATTTCTAACGTGGGTGTCCAGAGCACTGGTTTTGCCAAGTCGCAGAATGACTACCTGTATTTGCAGGCCAAGGCTTCTGCTGATGTGAAGGGACATGAGATTGAAGTTGGTGTGCAGTATGACCAAATGTGGCAGTCGTCCTACTCGCTGAGTGCCTACAGCCTGTGGACTATCATGCGTCAGAATGCCAACCGTCACATCTCACAGATGAACACCAGTGATACGGCTGCTATCTATTCGCAGCGTGGCTCGCAACTCTATGTGAGTTATCCTCGTCTGCTCGACCGCGACCAGCAGTCGCCCTTTGATGCCGCTTTCCGTCAGTACCTGATGGAGCACGGTTATACTAATACCGATGGAAGTCCTATTGACGAGTACACTTGGATTGACGTCGACCGCTATTCTCCAGAAGACTATGTGAACGCTGGCGGTATTAATATGTTCTCGGCTGACGAACTCTTCAATAGCGGTAACGCTGTTGTCGGTTACCTCGGCTATGACCATACTGGTAAGAAGTACAATGGTGCCAACTGGACCCTCGACAAGTTCTTCAATTCCGAGGACCGTTTACTCCCCGCATTTTCGCCCATCTATGTCGCTGGCTATATTCAGGATAAGTTCTATTTCCAGGATCTTATCTTCAACGTCGGTGTTCGTCTCGACTATTTTAATGGTAACCAGTACGTGATGAAAGACCCCTACCTGTTGTATGAGTCCTATACTGTGGCTGATATCCGCAAGAACCCTGGTCTCATCTCCGGTGGCGATGCTTACCTTTACACTGATGGTATTGAAGACTGGGTCCCCTATGTGAACTATGTTCCGGATGAGAGTAACCCCACCATGCCGACCATTGTTGGTTACCGTTCGCCTGATGGCAAATGGTATGATGCTACCGGTACCGAGGTCTCTACTCCTAATGCCGTCAACGGTATCTCTGGTAAACCGACCCCCTACCGCACTGCTGGTGAGAGAGGCGGTCAGGCTGCCATGAAGAATAACACTGTATATGCCTCTGCTTTTGAGCGCTATACTCCCCAGTTTGTCGCCATGCCTCGTATCGCATTCTCTTTCCCCGTCGGTGAGAAGTCTCAGTTCAAGGCTAGCTACGACATTATTGCCCGTCGTCCCTCCTCGGGATGGGAGGCCAGCTATCTGAGCTACCTCTATATGACTCAGATTTCCTCTATTACCAACCCCAACTTGAAACCTGAGCGTATTACTAACTATGAACTCGGTTTCCAGCAGGCTCTGAACCAGTCTTCGGCAATCAGTGCTTCTGCATACTATAAAGAGACGCGCGATCTTATCCAGCTTGTCCAGTATGCCGGTGCTGACCCCAACCCCAACTATTATAGCTATGACAACAAAGACTTCCGTACCATCAAGGGTGTCACTTTGGCCTATGACCTTCGTCAGACCAAAAATATCCGAATCAATGCAAACTACACTCTTCAGTATGCTGAAGGTACCGGTCTGTCTTCGACCACTATGACCGAGCTCATCAAGGAAGGCTACACGACCCTGAAGATGCTCAACCCCATCAGCGACGACCGTCGTCACGAGTTCAAAGCTAACGTCGACTTCCGTTATGGCTACGGTGCCAAATACAATGGTCCTGTTATCTCTCGCGTTGTTACCGACAAGGAGACTGGCGAGAAACGTAAGAAAGAGATTAAGCTTCTTGAGAACTTTGGTATCGACTTTTTGGCTGTTGCTCAGTCGGGTCGTCCTTACACTAAGCAGCTCTCCAATTCGCAGGCTACCATCGTCGGTGGTTACCGTGGTGCCCGTCTGCCTTGGGGCTTCTACTTCAACATTGTGGCCGACAAGCTTTGGTTCTTCCAGGTTGGCAAGCGTGAGACCTATCTCAAGGTGGACCTCACAATCAACAACCTCTTTGATATCCGCAACGTGGTGGGAGTGTTTCCCGTCACTGGCAACCCCGAGGATAATGGTTACCTGACCGACCGTGAGTCGCAGCAGGTCATCAATGCCTATCTCGATCCTCAGGCTTTCCGCGACATCTACACAATCATTCTCCGCAACAACAGCTGGAATTACTCCAGCCCGCGTACTATCAAGTTGTCTGTGTCCTATAATTTCTAATCTAACAGCGAAAAAAATTATTTAAGATGAAAAGTATATATAGCAAACTTGTCTTGGTTTCCTTGCTGCTGATTTCTGTCTCGAACACAGTTTCAGCTCGCGAGTGTATCGAATGCAAGAAGACCAACGCGAACAAAGCTGCTGTACAATCGAAGGCCGCTGTTTGTAAGAGAGCCCAGAGTACTGCTGAGCTTAACATTAACAATGTGCGTGCCTTGATTAACGGCTATGGCAACATGTGGTATGACGGTAGCGTTGCCCAGTACCACCTGCCCAAAACGAGTAACACCTGCCCGTTGTTCTGTGCTGCATTGTGGATTGGTGGTACTGATGTTAATGATCAGCTGCGTATCGCCGCTCTTCGTTTCGGTAGCGACGGTGATGACTACTGGCCCGGTCCCCTGAAAATTAATGGTACCGCTTCAGTCGACCTGCCGATTTGCAACAAGTACGACAAGCATTGGATTATCACAAAGGCCGAGGTGTTGGCCCATAAGGCTCACTTCGAATACAGCGACGATCGTGCTGACGCCATCGAGACTGGTTTTGACATCCCCGATGTTATTGCCAACTGGCCTGCCAAGGGTGATGGTGATGATTTGACACCGTTCCTCGCTCCCTTTTATGATGCCAACCAAAATGGTGAATACGAACCCAGCTTGGGTGACTATCCTTACTATGATTTCGACAATCTTCTTTGCCCTCGTAGCTTGAAGGCCGAGTGGGGTAACCAGTACACCGAGCATGTGATGCCCACTGCTGAAAGTAGCGGCCCCAACCCTATCGTTAAAGGTGGTCTCCTCTCCGACCAGGTACTGAAAGGCGACCAGACTATTTGGTGGGTTTTCAATGATAAGGGTAACACTCACACCGAGTCGAAAGGAGAGGCTATCGGTCTTGAGATTCGTGCTCAGGCTTTTGCTTTCTCCACCAACGATGAGATCAACAACATGACTTTCTACTCCTACGAAATTATCAACCGTTCTTCTTATGAACTGCGCGAGACTTACTTCAGCCAGTGGGTTGACCCGGATCTGGGTTATGCATGGGACGACTTTGTGGGATGTGACGTTCGTCGTGGTCTCGGCTACTGCTATAATGGTAAGCCTCAGGATACCCCTGGTTCCGGTAGCTATTCTGGTCTGCCCCCTGCGGTTGGTATCGACTTCTTCCAGGGCCCCTATATGGATCCTGATGGAAAGGACAATCCCAAGATTGATATCGACAAAATCCGTAGCGATAGTTACACCAATCTTCAGGTCAAAAATCTTCTCGAGACTTATCGCCGCTACGATGCTTCTGGTGCTCTCTATTATGACACCATCTCCATCACCGACGATGCCGACCTCTTCTTCGCTCTCGATCCTGCCAGCTGGTATTTCGTTCCTGGCGATGCAGTAGGCAATTGCGCCATCAATGGTGTCAACTTCGGTAATAACATTCCCGACGACGAGCGTTTCGGTATGCGTCGCTTTGTGTACTATGATAACAGTGTTAACCCCATCTACGGTGAACCCTCCAAGGCTAGCGACTACTACAACTACCTGCGTGGTTATTGGAAGAATGGTCAGCGTATGAAGTTCGGTGGCAATGCTGTCAGCACCGGTACCACCGACCTCGACTGCGACTTCATGTTCCCTGACAACAGTGACCCCTGGAATTGGGGTACCAATGGCGAAGATCCTGCCGCCCACGGCTTCACTTATGACTCCTGGCGTGAGATTACTGCTGGTAACAGCCCCGGAGACCGCCGCTTCATGCAGTCCGCTGGCCCCTTCACTCTGAAACCCGGCGCTCTGAACTATATCACTGTCGGTATCCCCTTCGCCCAGGCTTCCTCTGGCGACGAGCAGTGGGCTTCCGTTGCCCTCCTCCGTGAGATCGACGACGTTTGCCAGTCCCTCTTCGAGAACTGCTTCAAGGTGCTCGACGGTCCCGACGCTCCCACCATGACGGCTCAGGAGCTCAGCAACGAGGTTATCCTCTTCCTGAATTATGAGGATCGTAGCTCGAACAACTACAATGAGAAGTATCGCGAGGTTGATCCTGCCATTGTTCGTAGCTACACCGACGAGGCTGGCAACACTCACCTCTACGACTCTACCGCTCGCAGCTATATCTTCGAAGGATATCAGATATATCAGTTGAAGGATGCTAACACCTCCATCGCCGATATCAACAATCCTGCCAAGGCTCGCCTTGTTGCCCAGTGCGATATCGAGAACTATTATGACACCATCCTTTCAATCGACACTGTGTGGACACTTACCGCCACTAACGACACTGTCGTCGACCATATCGACACCACCTGGAATCCCAACCCCAGCCTGCCTATCTCGACGCTGACCAACTATACCTCCAACTCCGAGACTGGTCTGCTGACTGGTAATATTATGGTCCGTGGTGCCAACCAGGGTATTCAGCATGTGTTCCGCATCACCACCGATGCTTTTGCCACTGGTACCAACAATCAGTTGGTTAACAACCACGAGTATTATTTCATCGCTATTGCTTATGCCCAGAACCGCTTCAAAGAGTATTCCCAGACCGAGGGTGCTTTTCTCGATGGTCAGAAGGAACCCTATCTTGCCGGTCGTAAGAACGAGCGCGGCGGTAGCATTGTCCCCATCACTGTCATTCCCCACAATCCCGCTGCCGAGGATGGTGGTAAGATGGCTCAGGCCGAATTTGGCATGTGCCCCAATGTCATCCGTATCGAAGGTTATGGTAACGGCACCTCCTCGGGTCTGCGTCTCAGCTCGCAGTCTATCGAAGAGTTGATGGGCGCTCCCGGAGTCGAGGGCAAGGCCCCTGGCACCTATGTTGCCAACTTCTCCGCTGGTATCGGCCAGTCGGGTGACCGTTCCTATGTCACCGATCCTTGCATCATCGCTCATCCCCAGTATGAGGAAAACTACGGTCCCCTCAACGTGCGTGTCATCGACCCGCTGCAACTTAAAGAAGGCCGTTTCAACATCCTCTTCTGGAATGCCGTCTACGATGCCAATGGCAATATTACCAATGTCAACAACGACACCGTTGGTGGTGGCGTGAACAAGAACACGCGCTGGTGCATTGTCAATGCAGTCCCCGGTCAGCCTGTCTATGACAGCGTCGATACCGTCTGGTCGCACTTCTCCATCAGCCGCTACAACGAGCAGATATTCCCCGAGCTCGGTATTGCAGTCACCCTGCTCAATCCCAAGGCAGCTGCCTCTAGTATCGACATCTCGGGTTACAAGCACACCATTCCTGGTACGGTCAACTATGGTCAGCCGAAGACCAACTATTTCCCCGGCAAGTTCTATCAGGGCTTTGTCAACGAAGGTGCTCTCCTCGGTTCTTCCATGAGCTTTGCCGACCAGAACAAGCAGTGGCTAAGCGGTATTCCCGACAATGACTCCTATCTCACCTATAACTGGGTGCGTTCGGGCAGCCAGTTCTCGGCCAATGCTTACGAAGCCTTTATCGCCGGATCCACTCCTTATGACGTCAATGAGTCCTACCTTGATGAGGACTTCTTCAAGGCTTTCAAGCTGTATCCTGCCTCTCAGACCTCTCAGATTGACTCCAGCGAAGGTATCGACAAGACTCAGATCTTTGAGAATTGCGTTGGCGGTCTCTGGGCTCCTTACGGTTTGGTCTCCACCATGCCGTTCCACCCCGGCTTCAGCTTTGCCTCCTTCATCACTGACGATGACCATATGCTCGACAGCCTCGGCGTCAACCGTTATCAGCTCGAGCGCTTGCTGATGACCAATGTCTTCAATAAAGCCCTTAACTATAACGAGATAGCCAAGTTGCCCAGTGTGCGCATCGTCTTCACTGCCGACCAGAGCAAGTGGACCCGCTGCCCGGTCATCGAGATGTGCGACGACTACACGCTCTCCGAAGGCAACGCCCGTCGCTTTGCCGCTCGTCGTCATGCCTCCGTCAACAAGGACGGCAAGACCAAGGCTGAGCTCGATGCCGCTGGTATCAGCTACGCTGCTGGTACCTCCGAAGACCCCGAATACATCTCGGCCAATGGTATGAGCTGGTTCCCCGGCTACGCCATCAACACCGTCACCGGTGAGCGTCTCAACATTATGTTCGGTGAGGATTCCCGATATGTCCAGTTCAATGGCCGCGACATGATGTGGAATCCCGTCAGCACTACCACTGAGGGCACGCAGAATTATGTCATGGGCGGTCGCCACTATATCTATGTGATGAATGCTTCGCGCCAGACCTTCTACGACCTGCGCGACAACGGTATCAGCCCCAACCCCTACACCACCTACGTCACTCCGAGCTACGATGGTGGTCGCTGGGCCATGACCATGCTGGCTTCGGCCGAGCGCGTGCTCAACTCGCCGCTCTATCCCGCCACTGGTGCCAAGATGCTCTACAAGGGTCTTGTCAACCGTGCCGACAACTATGTGGCACGCCGCGACTCCATCGCCATGCTTTATGCTTCGGTGGCTTGGGTCAACATGCCCCTGGTCAGCGACCGTTACAGCTTCAGCAATCCTAAGGACATCCCCTGCGACGCTATCGTTGATATCGACATCCGCACGCCGTACAACAAGTACCTCGGCCCCAACGGTACCGAAGTGAGCCGTACCGGCAATACGACTATCAACCGCAATATGCCCGTCTACCAGTTCGTCATAGGCGCCAACGACGCGGTGGTGGAGAACCTTGCCACCTCCAGCAATGCCCGCCAGAGCTATGTCGACTCGCTGCTGAGCCTCATCAATGTGGTGCCCAACCCGTACTACAGCTATTCCGACTACGAGACGGCCAGCCAGCTCGAGACCAAGGTGCGCATCGTCAACCTGCCCACCGGTGTCAACAAGAACGGCAAGAAGGAAGGTTGCTACATCCGCATCTACACTTCCGACGGTACGCTTGTCCGTACGCTTGGCCCCACGCCTGTCAACACCACCACTTACGACTGGGATCTGCACAACCAGACCGGTATCCCCATTGCCGGTGGTATGTACCTCATCCATGTCACGGTGCCCGGCATCGGCGAGCGTGTCATCAAGTGGTTTGGCACCATGCGTCCTGTCGACCTCAACTCTTTCGGCTTCTAACCAGTGTATCACCTAACGAACGACAAAAACAATACAGAGATGAAAAACATATTTAAAATAATTGCTGTAGTTGTGGTCCTCTCGGCCCTCACGTCGCAGTCGGCCTTGGCCGGCAACGACGAGCGCCGTGGCACTGCCGGTGGTTCCGAGCTGCTCATCAATCCTTGGGCACGCAACACCGGTTGGGGTGGCGTCAATGTCGCCAATGTGCGCGGCCTCAGTTCCATGTTCTCCAACGTGGCCGGTCTCGCTTTCGTCGAAAGCATTGAGGTGGGCTACTCCAACACCATGCTCTATGGTGGCAAGAATGGCCTCTCCAGCGGCGCTTCCATCAACGCCTTTGGTCTCGGCATCCGCATCTTCGACCGCGGTGTCGCCGGTGTCTATGTCATGGCCATGAGCTTCGGAGATATCGACGTTACCACCGTCCTCAGCCCTGAGGCCGGTGTGAACGGCACCTTCTCCCCCTCATACATGAATATCAATGTGGCCTATGCCCACAGCTTCACCAACACCATCCACGGCGCTGTCAACTTCAAGGTGATTACCGAGAGCACCGACAACGTGTCTGGTTCCGGTTTCGGTATCGACGCTGGTATCCAGTATGTCACTGGTGACGACGACCAGCTCAAGTTCGGTATCGCCCTCAAGAACTGGGGTCCCTCCATGAAGTTCGGTGGCACCGGCCTCTCTCTGCAGATGGTCAACTCCGCCGGCAACAACTTCACCGTCGAGACCCGCGCTGCCGAGATGGAGCTTCCCACCTGCCTCAACATCGGCCTCTCCTACGACTTCCTCTTCGAGAAGTGGGACCAGCGCCTCACTCTGGCGGCGGCTTTCACCTCCAACGCCTTCCTGCGCGACAACTACATCCTCGGCATCGAGTACAGTCTGCTCAAGATGGTCCAGCTTCGTGCCGGTTACATCGTCCAGCCTGGCCTGTGGACCAACGATCCAGCCACCGCTAACAACGGTATCTGCGCCGGTGCTTCCGTCGATGTGCCCCTCTCCAAGGAGGGTACCACCGGCCTCACCGTCGACTACTCCTACCAGTCTGCTTCGCCCCTGCGTGGCACTCACTCCATTGGCGCCAGCTTCCGCTTCTAAGAGTATCTAACACATAGACAAAGTTTGGGAAAGGCTTTCCAACAAGCCTTTCCCACTTTTTGAACGTCAAAAAATCATTCAATCACATCATGGCAGAAATAAAATATTACAGCGAAGAAGGTCTCCAGAAACTGAAGGACGAACTTCATCACCTCATCGTCGTCGAGCGACCCGCCGCGTCGGCTGCCATTGCCGAAGCACGCGACAAAGGCGACCTCAGCGAGAACGCCGAGTACGATGCCGCCAAGGAGGCTCAAGGCCACCTCGAAGCACGTATCAGCAAGCTCCAGGAGCTTGTCGCCAACGCCCGTCTCCTCGACGAGAGCAAGATAGACACCTCCAAGGTGCTCCTGCTCAGCATCATCACCATCCGTAACACCAAGACCAAGGCCGTCCAGAAATACACCATCGTTCCCGAGAGCGAGGCCAACCTCAAGCAGGGCAAAATCAGCATCACCTCGCCCTTCGCCTCCGCCTTCCTCGGTCACAAAGTGGGCGATACCGTAGAGGTCAACGTGCCTGCAGGCAAGATGACTTTCGAACTCACCAAAATTGAACGTTAAGCGCTATGGCCAGTATCTTCAGCAAAATCGTGGCGGGCGAAATACCCTGCTATAAGGTGGCCGAGACAGACCATTGCCTCGCCTTCCTCGACATCAATCCCGTCGTGCGTGGCCACGTGCTCTGCATCCCCAAGCAGGAGGTGGACTATATCTTCGACCTCGACGACGAGCTCTTCACCGAGCTGCATCTCTTCAGCCGCCGCGTGGCTCGCGGTTTGCGCCAGGTGTGCCCTTGCATCAAGGTGGGCGTGGCTGTGGTGGGTATCGACGTGCCCCACGCACACATACACCTGCTGCCGCTCAACCAGCCGGGCGACCTCGACTTCAGCCACCATGTAGCTATGACCGACGCCGAGCTGAGCGACCTCGCGTCGCGTATCGCTGCCGCTATCCAATAGGCGTCGGCGCCAACATAGTCTCACAACCTATCACTCCCCGGCCGCTGCCACAAAGTCGGATCGTAGCCATGTCGTTCTGTGAGCCAAGGAGTTGGCCATTAGTATTGTCTTCCTAAGCCCGCTTGGCCTCCCGACTTGACCTCGCGTCGCGTATCGCTGCCGCTATCCAATAGGCGTCGGCGCCAACATAGTCTCACAACCTATCACTCCCCGGCCGCTGCCACA
>JAZNHG010000024.1:0-13835 GCA_045576855.1 Bacteroidales bacterium
GCCCCCACGGAGGCGTCGGCCCGCCTGCTTTTTCGGCTGCAAGTAGATGAATTGCTGGCGCATGCGCGAAAAATTCTTTTGGCCATGTCGATAATTAATTGTACTTTTGCACTCGAAAAAAAACAGACACTATGAGAGGATTGCTGGAATGGCTGGCGGCAGCCGTGGCGACGGTCAACAGCTGGGTGTGGAGCCCGGCGCTGGTGGCGCTCTGCCTGGCGGCGGGGCTGTATTTTTCCCTGCGGACACGATTTGTACAGGTGCGCCGGTTTGGCGAGATGGTGCGTCTGCTGTTCGGCAGTGCGGGCCGGGACAAGCGGAAGGTGGGCATCTCGTCGTTCCAGGCTTTCGCAATGGCGCTGTCGGGCCGTGTGGGCACGGGCAATATCGTCGGCGTGGCCACAGCCATCGGCTTCGGCGGCCCCGGGGCCATCGTGTGGATGTGGGCCATAGCCTTCTTCGGCGCGGGCAGTGCCTTTGTCGAGGCCACGCTGGCCCAGATATACAAGGAGAACCACAACGGGCAGTTCCGCGGCGGCCCGGCCTACTACATCGAGTCCGGACTGCGCTCGCCCTTCTTCGGCGCCCTCTTCGCGGTACTGGCGGCGGTGGCATGCGGCATCTTCCTGCCACCGGTGCAGTGCAACGGCATCGCGCTCTCCTGCGCCCGCTCCTTCGGCGTGCCCGTATGGGCGGTAGGGCTCACAGTGGCGGTGCTCATCGCCACGGTCATCATCGGCGGCGTGAAGCGTATAGCCAACGTGGCGCAGGTGGTGGCACCGGTGATGGCGCTCATCTACATCCTGCTCTCCGTCGTGGTGCTGGCCGTGCACTGGCAGGTGGTGCCCGATGTCTTCCTGCAGATGCTGCGCGGCGCCGTGGGCGTCAACGAGGTGGGCGGGGCGCTGCTGGGCAGCACCATCGCCTGGGGCGTGAAGCGCGGCATCTACAGCAACGAGGCCGGCCAGGGCACAGGCGCCATAGTGGCCGCCGCCGCCAAGGTGAGCCATCCCGTGAAGCAGGGCCTGGTGCAAGCCTTCTCGGTCTACATCGACACCCTGCTGGTATGCACCGCCACGGCCATGATGATACTGGCCTGCCGCACCTACAACATCATCGCAAGCGTCACCCCGGTGGTGGGCGGCGAGGCCGTGGTGACCTACCTGCAGCAGAACCCCCAAGCCCCGCTCGGCGAACCCGGCGTCTTCTACACCAGCGGCGCCATCGGCACCGTGGTCGGACACCGCATGGGCGACATGGTCATCTCCGTCGCACTCTTCTTCTTCGCCTTCACCACCATCATGGCCTACTACTACTATGCCGAGACCAACCTGGTCTACCTCTTCAACCGCTGGCGCCGCCGCATCTACAAGAAGCACCCCGAACGGCTGGACGAGCTGGAGCGCGCCGACATGCACCTCGGCGACGACAGCGGCGAACGGCTGGTCGTGTGGGCGCTGCGCATCGGCACCGTAGCGGCCGTCTTCGCAGGCTCGCTGGTGGGCAGCGGCACCGTCTGGACCCTGGGCGACATAGGCGTGGGCATCATGGCCTGGATCAACATCGCTGCCATACTGCTGCTCTCGCCCAAAGCACTGCGTGCACTGAAAGACTACGAGCGGCAGAAGCGCGCCGGACGCGAACCGCAATTCGACCCGCAGGCCCTCGGCATCGAAGGCTGCGAATACTGGAAGGCCGAATAGCCGCCACACACCCGGCGCCACACGCCCGGCAGCACACATCCAAGCAGCACACAATCAACACACTGACAACTTACCAACACCTACCGTGGTAGATGTTGGTAAGTCGTTGATAAGTCGTTGGTAAGTCGTTGGTAAGTCGATGATAGGTTGAGAACCTGTCTTTCAGTGGATTACAAGGGCCGTTTTTCGCGTCACAACAGGTGGGGGTATTTTCCCCTTGGCTGCGGGTTCCCCACCCCCACCCGACGGCCACACGCCCGCACCGCCGGCGGCGCCCACCGCCGGCACGCCGGCGCCACACACCGCGGGAGGCCACCACTGCCGTCGCACACCGCATTTGATTTACAACGCCTTATCACCACCGCCGGACTGCTTGCCGCCGGCAGCGAAAAAAATATTTCTCCATGTCGCGAAAAAGTAGTACTTTTGCATTCCGAAAACAAGGCAAATATCAACCCTAAAACAAAAAACAATACAATGAGCAAAAAGTATATCTGCCCCGTGTGCGGCTACGTCTACGAGGGCGACGAGATGCCGGAGAAGTGCCCCATCTGCGGCCAACCTATGAAAGAGGTGACGGAAGAAGGCAAGACCTGGGCAGCCGAACACGTGCTCGGCGTGGCCAAGGACGCCCCCGAAGACATCAAGAACGACCTCCGCGGCTGCTTCGAAGGCGAATGCAAAGAGGTAGGCATGTACCTGGCAATGGCCCGTGTGGCTCACCGCGAGGGCTATCCCGAAGTGGGCATGTACTTTGAGAAGGCCGCCTTCGAGGAGGCCGACCACGCCGCCAAGTTCGCCGAACTGCTGGGCGAGATACTCTCCGACAGCACCGCCGAGAACCTGCGCGTGCGTGCCGAGGCCGAATACGGTGCCACCGCCGGCCGCGCCGACATCGCCAAGCGTGCCAAGGCCCTCAACCTCGACGCCATCCACGACACCGTCCACGAGATAGGCCGCGACGAAGCCCGCCACGGCAAAGCCTTCGAAGGTCTGCTGAAGCGCTACTTCAAGCAATAAAACACCGCCGTATCACGGACTTCAACCCGCAAAAAACAACACCCAAATGAGTTTCCGCACCACCATAAGCCGACTTCTGTTCCCGCTGACCATGTGGTATGCCGTCGGAGTGGCGGTGCGGAACTTCCTGTTCGCCATCGGCATCAAGCGGCAGCAGGCGCCCCACATCACCACCATCGGAGTGGGCAACCTGGCCGTCGGCGGCACTGGCAAGACCCCCCACGTGGAGTATCTGCTCGACCTGCTGGCCGACTGCTACCGCACCGCCATGCTCAGCCGGGGCTACAAACGCCGCAGCAAAGGCTTCGTCCTCGACGATGGCAGCCACGACACCGCGCTGCTGGGCGACGAACCAGCCATGATAGCGCGCAAATACCCCCACGTGCAGGTGGCCGTATGCGAAAAACGCGTCGAGGGCGTGCAGTGCCTGATGGCCCTGTCCACCCCGCCCGAGCCAACCGACACAGCCGAGGCGGACGCCCCCGCCGCGCCGCCAGAGCCCGTCCCAGAGCCACTGCAGCTCATCATCCTCGACGACGTCTACCAGCACCGGCAAATCAAGCCCAACATCAACATCCTGCTCACGGAGTACCACCACCCCTACTATAGCGACCACATACTGCCCTACGGCAACCTGCGCGAATTCCGCTCCGCCCGCCGCCACGCCGGCATCGTGATAGTCACCAAGAGCCCCGCCCGGCTCAACCCCATCGACAAACACAACATCATCCACGACCTGAAGCTGCAGAACTACCAAAAAGTCTTCTTCTCCTACCTGCAGTACGGCGACCTGCTGACCCTCGACGGGCGCCCCGCCGACATCGACCTGCGCCGGCTGGAGCAGGTACTTGTGGTCACCGGCATCGCCCATCCGGCCCCGATGCTCGAAGAGATACGCCGCAGCTGCAAGGCGCAGCACATGGCCTTCGCCGACCACCACCACTACACCCCGCGCGACATAGCCCGCATAGGCGACACCTTCAGCGCCATGCCCGCCCAGCGCAAGGTAATTGTCACCACCGAAAAAGACGCCGCGCGCCTGCGTGGCCTCACCGCCGACCTGCCCGTCTACGTGCTGCCCGTCCGGGTGGCCTTCCATCAGGACGGCGACCTCTCGTTCGACCAACTCATCGAGTCCTCGGTCCGCGAGAACATTTCTTTCCTCAGCAAACTGAGTATCTGGAACTAAACCCCATGCACTATACCTACAACACCTTTGGCACCTGCAGTGCCCGCATTGAGTTCGACGTCGAAGAAGGGCGTCTGCACAACGTAGTATTTCTCGGAGGCTGCAACGGCAACCTGCAAGGCATCGGCCGTCTGGTGGAGGGAATGCCCGCCACCGACGTGATATCGCGCCTCGAAGGCATCAGCTGCAACGGCGGCCCCACCTCCTGCCCCGACCAGCTGGCCCGCGCCCTGCGACAGGTTATTTCTTGATATAGCTTAGGAAATCGAGGTCGATGCTGAGGCTGACGAATGGCTTGAGGAGCCAGGCTTTGGCGGTGACGTCGTCGATGCTCTCGCCGTGGATGAGCACCTCGTTGGTGCTACGCCCCTCGGCCAGCACCTGATACTCCGCCACATTGAACCCGGCACTAAAGTAGAAGAAGTCTACAAAGCGGAAGCTGGCGCCGACATAGAAGTTCTTGAACAAGTTGCTGCCGCCAAATCCGACGTAAAGACCCAGGTCGTAGGCAAAATCCTGGTCGAACTTGGGCAGCTCGCCAGTCTTCAGCTTATGGCTCTTGTTGAACATGGGAGTGAGGTCCCAGAGCATCACCGAGGCGCCAGTGACATAGTCGAACTCTATATTGCCGGCATTGCGGTTGGCTATGTGGCGGTCGCCATTGGCGTCCAGACGTATCTCCCAGGCGGGGGTACGGTAGAAGCGCATGGCCACACCCTGTATGGGGCGCACCTTCTTCTTGCGGTTGGTGGCGGCGGCCACCTTCTCCTCTGCCGCCCGGGCGCGCTCGGCCAGATACTTGTTGGCCTCCTCCTTGCGCACGGCTTCTATCTCGGCCACACGCACTATGCTGCGCAGCGAGTCGACAATACGGATATAATAATTGCGTTCGGCCTCCAGCTTCTCCTTGTCCACGCCGTTGGCCGAGAGTATCTCGCGGTAGAACACCTCCTTCTCCTGCAGCGCCTTGAGGGCCGCCGTGTCCGCCTCGCGACGGACTATGGTGTCGGTGCGGATGATATATACCGAGTCGACGCGCAGGAGCGTGACGGTGTCGGTATGGAGCAGATAGACGGTGTCGTGCACCGGGGACACGGGGGCCGCCGGTGCAGCCTCCACCTCCTCCCAGGTACCTACGCCGACTTCGGCCAGCGTGTCTATCACCTGTGCCCGCACGAGGGCACACGGCAGGAGGAACAATGCTATAAGCAGCAGGCGTTTCATTTCAGACGCTCGATCAATTGGTCGACAGTCAGGGTCTCCTGCGTGCCGGCGGTCATATCCTTGAGGGTGACTGTGCCGTCGCGCATCTCGCTTTCGCCGACGAAGGCCACGTAGGGGAATCCCTTGCGGTTGGCATAGTCCATCTGTTTTTTCATCTTGGCGGCATCGGGATAGATGAGGGTGGCGATGCCGGCGGCGCGCAGACGGCAGGCACAGCGGAGGCAGTGCTTCTGCTCCTCGGCGCCGAAGTTGACGAACATCACGCGGGCCGGCTGGCCGAGGTCGGCCGGGAAGAGGCCGAGTTCGGTGAGCACGTCGTAGATGCGGTCGGCGCCAAACGAGATGCCCACACCGCTCACGCCCGGCATGCCGAAGATGCCGGTCAGGTTGTCGTAGCGTCCACCGCCGCAGATGGAGCCAATCTGCACATCGCGGGCCTTGACCTCGAAGATGGCGCCAGTGTAGTAGTTGAGGCCGCGTGCCAGGGTGAGGTCCAGCTCCACCTCGCAGCCCAGGTCGAAGAGGCCGATGAGGTTGAATAGCTCGCCAGTCTCCTCCACGCCCTTGAGGCCCACCTCGATGCCGGCAAAGAGTTCGCGCAGGCGGGCCAGCTTCTGGCCTGCATCGCCCTGCAACTCGAACACTGGGTTGAGCGCCACTATCTGTTCCTCGCCGAGACCACGCTCGCGCAGTTCGGCACGCACGTTGTCGAGCCCGATTTTGTCCAGCTTGTCGATGGCCACGGTGATGTCCACCAGCTTGTCCGGCGCCCCGATGAGTTCGGCTATACCGGCCAGGATCTTGCGGTTGTTCACCTTCACCGTCACACGGATGGCCAGTCTGCGAAACACTTCGCCAATCATCTGCACCAGCTCCAGCTCGTTGAGCATCGAGTCGGAGCCAATCATATCGGCGTCGCACTGGTAGAACTCGCGGTAGCGTCCCTTCTGCGGCCGGTCGGCGCGCCACACGGGTTGCAGCTGGTAGCGGCGGAAGGGAAGCTGCAGCTGGTCGCGGTGCTGCACCACAAAGCGAGCGAAGGGCACCGTGAGGTCGTAGCGCAAGCCGCGCTCGCATATCTGCGGCGCCACCTTGTGGTAGTCCTGACTGAAGTCCACCCCGTCCATGAAGTCGCCGCTGTTGAGCACCTTGAAGAGCAGCTTGTCGCCCTCTTCGCCGTATTTACCCATCAGCGTGCTCAGGTTCTCGAGCGACGGAGTCTCTATCGGCTCGAAGGCAAATTCGCGAAACACCGAGCGTATGGTGTCGAATATATAATTGCGACGCGCCATCTCCACGGGCAGAAAATCGCGCGTTCCCTTTGGTATTGAGCACTTAACGTTAGCCATAGCAAATAATTTCAGACTGCAAAGATACATTTTTTCCCCATTCCATGCAAATTAAAGTTGCCCGCTGCATGCTTTTCGGAGGCCGCCGCCGAGGGGTCATCCTACCACCATCCTACCATCAACCTACCACCATCCTACCACCATCCTACCTTTTTAACATTTCGGGCGCCACTTTTGTGCACCGAAAAAGTTCCCGAGTTGCATTTATTTTTTTTTCGTAATTTTGCCGTCGGTCCAGACTGGCCGCATGAAACCGCTGATGCAACATATTCTGCTGGCTGTGTGCCTCTTGTGTGCGCACATAACGCACGCGCAAGTGCGCGAAGGTGCTGCATTTTCGCTCTCGCAGGTGTCGGACAGCCTCATTTGGGTCGACTTCCGGCTGGGCGACATTGCTTTGCGCCCGGCATCCGACAGCCTGGTTGCCATCGAGGCCGACGGCATGGCCATCCTGGCCCCGCGGGCCGGACTGCCCGCCCTGCCGCAGGCCAGCCGCCTGTTGGCCCTGCCCCGCGGCAGCCGGATTGCCATCGGCCGTACCGCGACCAGCCAGCCGCGGCAGCTGGCGCCCACCGACGGCAACAGCCGTCGGCTGCTGCCCTATGCCGGCGCCTCGGTCAAGGGCCGCGAGCCCCAGATGCCCGCGCCCGACAAGGACACCTACGGCAGCAACAGCTGGTACAGCGCCGGTGCACCCGTCGAGGTGGAGGACCTGGGCGTCATGGCCGACCGTCAGCTCTACCGCATCACCGTGCATCCGGTGCGCTGCCTGCCGTCGACCGCCACGCTGGAGCTGACCGACAACATCACCGCCACGCTCACCGTCCACCCCACGGCCACCCTGCTGCGCAGCACCGCCACACGGGATAAATACCTCATCGTGTCGCGGCCCGAGTTTCGCGACGGGCTGCAAGACTTCGTGCGATGGAAACGCCAGCAGGGCTTCGCCGTCGCCGAAATCTACGCCACCACCCACCTGCGCGACAGCGTACGGGCACTGGTGGCCACCCACTTCAGCCCCGACAGCGCGGAGTGGCCCCGCTACATGCTGTTGGTGGGCGATGCCGCACAGCTGCAGTCTTTTATAGGCACCGTGCATCCCTCGGGGACGGAGAGCCACACGACCGACCTCTACTATGCCGAGCACACGGGCGACTACCTGCCCGACGCCCTGCTGGGGCGCTGGCCTGTGAACGACACCGCTGAGCTGAGGGCCGTGGCCGGGAAGACCCTGCGCTACGAGCAGTGCCGCAACCTCGACACTGGATGGCTCAGCCGTGTGCTGCTGGTGGCGGGCGAGGAGGACGAGCCACCGGCACCGCAGTCGACCAACGGCCAGGTGAACTATCTGGCACGCGAAATCAAACTGGCCCACCCCGCCCTCGACACCCTCACATACCGCAATCCCGCCTCGGGCAGCCAGCGCAGCGCCATACTCCACGACCTGGGCCAAGGCGCCACACTGCTCAACTACACCGCCCACTGCACCACCGGCGGCTGGACTTCGCCTGCCGTCAGCTTCACCAATATCGACACCCTGCAGCTCTGCCAACCGCTGCTTTTCGTCAACAACTGCTGCCAAAGCAACAGCTTCGGCGGCACCTGCTTCGGCGAACAGCTGCTGCGTGCCCCCGACGGCGGTGCCATCGGCGTCATCGGAGCCACCAACTCGACCCTCTGGGAAGAGGACTACTACTGGGCCGTGGGACCCAAACTGCCCATCGGATTGCAGCCGGACTATGTTGCCGACCGGCCGGGCGCCTTCGACCGCTGGATAGGTCGCACCGGCGATGTCGCCACCCAAGGCGGCCTGCTGGTGGCTGGCAACTTGGCCGTCAGCGCCTTCGGCTCGCCCAACGACAGATTCTATTGGGAAATCTACTGTCTGCTGGGCGACCCAAGCCTGGAGCCCTGGGTGGGCGCACCGCAGTCCCTGGACTGCCACATTGCCGACGGCAACCCGCGCAATGGGGCCACAAGCCTCCACCTGACCGGCACACCCGGCGCCACAGTCACCGCCATGCAGCACGACACCGTGCTCGGCATAGCCCGCATCGGCGAGCAAGGCACGGCAGCGATGGAGCTGAATCGCTCGCTGGACACCCTGCCGCTTGTCCTCACCGCCACCGCCTCGGACCACCGGCCTCGGATCGACACCCTGTACGTCGACATGGTGGACGGCCTCGGTGCTGCGCTGCGCGACATTGCAGTGACCGACAGCAACGTATCCTTCCGACTGGAAAATATCGGCACCCTGCCGCTGCACCACCTGCAGTATGCGCTGGTCCAACCCGATGCCGCGGCCGACAGCTGCGCTCTCATCCTTGAGCAGACAGCGTCGGTGGACACCCTAGAGCCGCATCAGAGCGTCCGCGTGTCGCTTCCTGTGCATATCACTGCCGTTGGGCAACTTCCGTTCTGGCGGGCCCGGCTACTGGCACGCGACAGCAGCGGGACCACGCTGTGCTGCCTCGGCCTGCGCCGCACCATGTCGGTCCGCTACCCCAAGGCCAGTTTCCGTCTGCTGGATGCCGCGGGCACTCTCTGCCCCGACCGGAACTACCGCCTGCAGACCACCATCGACGGCGACATGGATAGCGCCTCGCTGCTGCTGACAGCCTATCCTGCCGGCGACACACTGCTGCTGGAGTCGCTCTCCGACTCCGTATCCACGCTCCCGTTCTCCACCCCCGACACACTGACGCATCTGCATGTGGAAGCCACTCTGCGGTTGGGCAACCACGTCAACCACCAGCAGTATTGGCTGGTGGCAGGCCACAGAATGGACTCCTTCGAGGAGGGGCTTGGCTCCCATCCCTGGCAAAGCGGCGGTAGTGCCCCGTGGCAGACAGACAGCAGCATGGTGCACGAGGGGCACTTCTCGCTGCGCAGCGGTGCTATTGGACCGCTCCAGACCTCGGACCTGACGATAGAACTACTGCTGCCACAATCCGACACGCTTGTCTATTGGGCCCGCACATCGAGCGAAGAGCGACACGACCGCCTGCAGATATACATCGACGGTGAACGCCGCAGCAACGAGATGTCGGGCGAAAGCCAGTGGCGCCGCCACCGAGTGATGCTCAGCGAAGGACGGCACACGGTGACGTGGCGATATGTGAAAGACGGCAGCGACGATGCCGGCAGCGACTGCGCCTGGCTCGACGACATACGTATGCCACTGGCGCTGTGGGATACCGCATGCGGCTGGTTCGGCGTTCCCGACGCACTTGGCATCGTCCCGACCGACAGTTTGGACCGCCTCGACCTGTATCCCAACCCCACAAGCGGACGGGTCATACTCCGCGCATCTCAGCCGGGAATGCTGACCGTCACAGACCTGATGGGGCGCACCGTGTATAGCACACAGGTCGCCGCCTGCGATATACTCGACCTCTCCCACCTGCCCGACGGCATCTACATGATGCAAATGCTTTCGCCTTCAGGGGCCGCCAACCAAAAAATCATCATCCGACACCAGCCATGAATACGCCCGACACCCTCTCACTCAGCCCGACTGCTTTCTACCAATGGGACAGCATCCCCTACCCCATCGAGGAGTATACACCCGATCCGGGAGTGGCCACCGACAGCTGCTATAGTCTCTACATGGTTCAAGGGGAAGCGGTCGACACTCTGGTGAGGCCCTCGATGTTCACGGGACACGGGCTCGACCAGATACACGGGGGCATGACAATCCGCACATTTTTGGGACTAGAGTCCTGGATATTTGTTCTGCTGGTGGTGTTGACCGCCCTGCTCACCTTGTACTACCGCCAACACAAGCTGCACATAGCCGACATGCTGCAGTCGCTGTTCGACAGCCGGGCGATGGACCGCATGCTGCGCAACAACAACTTGACCCGCACCATACAGCTGATACCGATTGGACTGCTAGTTGTGGCTGGCATTGCCCTGCCGGTGCACTTGGTGGCGATGAGGCATACCGGCGTTATGGGCTACCTGCTGCTTTGGGCCGCCGTCGCAGCCGCCTATCTGCTGCGCAACGGAATCATCCGCCTGCTGGGCGCTATCTTCGACGACCACGCCGTAGACTCCTACATCACAAGCAACTACCTATACCATCTGGCACTCGCCACGCTTGTACTACCGTTGGCATTCCTCTACTGCTACATGCCCTACGGGCACGATGCAATTGGCTACGGACTACTGGGCGTGACACTCTTGGAGTTTCTATTGCGCTTATTCCGAGGCATGAAACTTTTTTTAACACAATCGACCGCCTCCCATTTCTATCTTTTTTACTATCTTTGCATCGTCGAATTGGTACCGATTTTAGTCCTCATAAAGTGGCTTATTGAATAACATTCAGACAGTTGAGTTAATAACCTGACAGAGCATGAAGATCAAAAAAATACTCGTTTCGCAGCCGGAACCGGCCGATTTGGAGAAATCTCCCTACCGCAATTTAATTCAGAAGCATGGCATCGACATCACTTTCTACAAGTTTTTCGAGGTGGTGGGTATTTCGGCCAGCGATTTCCGCAAAACGCGTATCCACATCGGTGAATACACTGCCATTATTTTCAACAGCAAGCAATCAATCGACCACTTCTTCCGCATGCTCAAGGAGCTTCGCGAGACAGTGAGCGAAGACATGAAGTATTTCTGCTCCACAGAGGCCATTGCACTCTACCTGCAGAACTACATTCAATACCGCAAACGCAAGGTTTTCTTTGGCGCACAGTTCTTCTCCGAACTCGTGGAAATCATCGGTAAACATCGCGACGAAAAGTTCCTCTTCCCCTGCTCAGACGAGAAACAGACCGAATACACCAAAGCGCTCGACAAGGCAAAAATCAAATACACCAAAGCGCCGATGTACACATCCGTAGCGCGCGACCTGAGCCGCTTCAACCTGGACGACTACGATGCCATCTGCCTCTTCTCGCCCATCGGCGTCAGAAGTCTCGTCAAGAACTTCCCTGATATCAAAGAGCGCAATATAATTATAGCCGCCTTCGGCACCTCCACCCATGCTGCACTGAAGGAGCATGGCATCAAACTCACCATTGCCGCCCCCACCCAGGTGGCCCCTTCGATGGCTATGGCTCTCGAAAACCATATACTCGGCAAGCAGCAGGGCAGCATCATCTCGCTCAAAGGTGAGAGCAAACGCACCCGTACCGTGGCCACAGTGACCGCAAAGCGCACCAAACCGGTGATTGCCAACAAGGAGGTCTACAAACAGCGCATGGAAGAGAAGAAAGCCCAGGCCGCTGCCCGCCGCGCACAGCGTGCTGCCGAAAAGGCCAAGAAAGAGAGCCTGGAGAAAAGCGATAAAACAGAAAAGAAGCCCGCCACCAAGGTCACCAAAGCCAAGGAGGTCAAGTGAACGTCTCTTTCCCAAAGAAAGAACACCTGTGTAGCCGACGACTGATTGAGCGATTGTATCGCGACGGTCGGCGGCTGATGGCATTCCCATACAGCGTGCTGTGGCATCCGGAGCCCGACCTGCCTGTGCCTTGTCAGGTTCTTATCGTTGCACCCAAGCGGCGTTTCCATCATGCCGTGGACCGCAACCGGGTCAAACGGCTGACGCGCGAATGCTACCGCCTGCACAAGCAGCAGTTAATTGAACTACTGCAACAAAAGCAAATGCACATTACCCTGTCACTCGTCTACGTCCACAACGAACATTTCACTTACGAACAGCTATCGAACAAGTTCGACAAGCTCATGGCGCAATTATCCAAAGACATCAACTCGTATGAAGAAAATCTTTCATGCACTGACGTGGCTGCTCAGTAAAATGATGTTGGGACTGATTGCCTTCTACCGCACCTGCATCTCCCCTCTCACACCACCAGCATGCCGCTACACACCCACCTGCTCGCAGTATGCCAAAGAGGCCATCATCAAATACGGTCCTTTCCGTGGAGGATGGCTTACATTGAAACGTATCCTACGCTGCCATCCATTCGGAGGTTCTGGCTACGATCCAGTTCCTTAATCGTTTCGTCACATTGGACCGGTAGCGTAAGAGTAACTCCACCATATACATTACATATTGCTTTGCATATACAAACCCTATTGCCTTACATATACAAAACATATCTTCCCCCATACCCACAGCCATGAAAACAAACTAGTTTCCCGCCCTTCCCCCCGTGCGGCGGCCGTAAGGTCGCCGATAGTTATTTATGAGACCAGACTTTAGTACCCCAACCCAATCTATACCTACAATAACAAAAAAGGGAACCGAGTTCGGTTCCCTTAAAAAGATTGGCGGCGACCTACTTTTCCACAAACTAGTGCAGTATCATCGGCGATGGCGGGCTTAACTTCTCTGTTCGGAATGGGAAGAGGTGAACACCGTCTCTATAACCACCAAAAGTAATGGTTTTGGCACATTGGACAAAACATATAAGAGAAACTGTACAAAGAATGTACATACGGAAAGTCTTCGGGTAATTAGTACCGCTCGGCTTTGACATCGCTGCCTTTACACCTGCGGCCTATCAAGGTCGTAGTCTTCGACCACCCTGTGACGAAGTCTCATCTTGGGGCCGGCTTCGCACTTAGATGCTTGCAGCGCTTATCCGATCCAGACATAGCTACCCGGCGGTGCCACTGGCGTTACAACCGGTACACTAGAGGTCTGTCCAACTCGGTCCTCTCGTACTAGAGTCAGAGCCCCTCAAACTTCAAACGCCCACAACAGATAGGGACCGAACTGTCTCGCGACGTTCTGAACCCAGCTCGCGTGCCACTTTAATCGGCGAACAGCCGAACCCTTGGGACCTTCTCCAGCCCCAGGATGTGACGAGCCGACATCGAGGTGCCAAACCGCCGCGTCGATATGAGCTCTTGGCGGCGATCAGCCTGTTATCCCCGGAGTACCTTTTATCCTTTGAGCGATGGCCAGTCCACGCAGAACCACCGGATCACTATGCCCTGATTTCTCACCTGGTCGACTTGTTTGTCTCGCAGTCAAGCACCCTTGTGCCATTGCACTCTACATACGGTTGCCATTCGTATTGAGGGTACCTTGGGAAGCCTCCGTTACTCTTTTGGAGGCGACCACCCCAGTCAAACTACCCACCAAACGGTGTCCCACTCACGTGGTTAGAACTCAAATACACAAAGGGCAGTATTTCAACGTCGACTCCACGAATACTAGCGTACCCGCTTCGCAGTCTCCTGCCTATCCTACACATCATGTACCCAAATTCAGCGTTAAGCTGCAGTAAAGGTTCACGGGGTCTTTTCGTCCCGTTGCGGGTACCCGGCATCTTCACCGGGACTACAATTTCACCGAGCTCACGGTTGAGACAGTGTCCAGATCGTTACACCATTCGTGCAGGTCGGAACTTACCCGACAAGGAA
>JAZNHG010000025.1:0-101219 GCA_045576855.1 Bacteroidales bacterium
CCGTGCCCTGGGCGTCAGCCCACGGCCCAACCACCAACCAAGCCCCCGTGCCGCGGGCGTCAGCCCGTGGCCCCCAAACCACCAAAACCCAACCCATCATGAACATCACCTGTGTAGAACCCCTGGGCATCAGCCCCGACCGTTTCGAGACCCTCCGCGAGCATTACGCCTCCCTGGGCCACACCTTCACCTATTACACGGACCGCCGTGAGGACGAGCCCATCCTGGTCGAGCGCATGCGCGACGCCGATGTGGTCGTCATCAGCAATATCAAGCTGCCGGCCACGGTCCTCAGCCAGTGCCCCAACCTGAAATATCTCAGCGTGGCCTTCACCGGCTTGGACCATATTGACATGGCCTACTGCCGTGAGCATGGCATCGAAGTACAGAATGCCGCCGGCTATTCCACCACGGCCGTCAGCGAGCTGGCCGTGGGTATGATGCTCGACCTGCTGCGCAATATCATCACCCTCAACGAGCTCATCCGCCAGGGGGGCAGCCGTGGCACCTTCCTAGGCCGTGAACTGAGGGGCAAGACCGTCGGAATTGTTGGCACCGGTGCCATCGGCATCGCCACCGCCCGTCTGGTGTTGGCTTTTGGTGCCAAGGTCATCGCCTGGAGCCGCACCGAGCGACCCGAGGTGAAGGCTATGGGCGTGGAATACATGCCGCTCGACGACCTGCTGCGGCAGAGCGACATCGTATCGCTCCATGTGCCTCTGTGCGACCAGACGCGCCACCTTATCGGCAAGGAGCAGCTGGCGCTGATGAAGCCCACGGCCCTGTTGGTCAACACCGCCCGTGGCCCCGTATGCGATATCGCTGCCGTCTCCGATGCCTTGCGCGAAGGAGTCATCGCCGGTGCCGCTTTCGACGTCTTCGAGCAGGAGCCACCTCTGCCCATAGACCACCTGCTGCTTTCCAGCCGCCGCTGCCTGGTCACGCCACATGTGGCCTTCGCCACCGAAGAGAGCTTCGCAACCCGCGCCGACATAGTCTTCGACCATGTCGACGCCTGGCTCAACGCCTGACGCCCCGCACAATAAATCAGCTCCCATAAATACAGGGAAGCAGTTTCAGCGCATGACATCTAGCGGCTGAAGCGGCCTCTTAGACTAGAGAAAGTCTTGCGGCCCAAGAGATAGTATTCCAACAGGAGCAATCCCTGGTATATCTGCGGCACCTGACGGGTTCCGTTTTTCTTGCGTTTCTCCTGCAGGACTGGTTTCCACTGGCGGTATTGGCGGTGGGCTTTGCGCACGGCCTTGTATTCGCCGACATGACCTTCGGAAAGGAACTTCAGGGCTGCCACCCTGTCGAGCCACATACGCATGAACAGTACCATCCCCCTGCGGGACGCAGGCAGGTTCTTATAGAGCATCGACAGGTTGTTGCGGAAGTTGAGTTCAGTCTTAAAGGGTGATGATTTGGGCAGGGTACCGCCACCGACATGATATACCTTGGATGTGGGACAGTAGGCGACGCGATAGCCTGCCAGATGGGTGCGCCAGCAGAAGTCGATTTCTTCCATGTGTGCAAAGAAATCGCCGTCGAGGCCGTCGAGTTCTCTCCATACCGAAGCACGGACAAACATACAGGCGCCGGTAGCCCAGAATATATCGCACGGGTCATCATACTGGCCATAGTCTTTCTCCAACGTGGAGAAGAGCCGTCCACGGCAGAACGGATATCCGTATTTGTCGATGAAACCGCCAGCGCCACCTGCGTACTCGAAGGTGTCTTTCTGGTCGTACATCAGCAGCTTGGGCTGTGCCACAGCGATATCGGGTTGTGCCTCCATCATAGCCACGACGGGTGCTATCCAACCCGGAGTGCATTCCACATCACTATTCAGCAGGATATAGTAATCGGCCTCCACCTGTTCCAATGCCCGGTTGTAACCTTCGGCAAAGCCATAGTTTTTGTCGAACAGGATGAGCTGCACCTGCGGATACTGCTGCCGGAGAAAGTCAACAGAGTCGTCGTTGGAGCCGTTGTCGGCTACAATGACGCGGGCATCGGCCGAACATGCGAGTACCGAGGGCAGAAAGCGCTCTAGCATAGTGCGCCCGTTCCAGTTGAGAATAACGACGGCGACAGTATTCATGGCTTGATAATTTTGAGTGTGCCGTCTTTGAGGATGCGGCCCTCGTGGGTGAGCTTCCACCGGCGATGGCTCCAAATCCAATGTTCGGGACAGGCGAGGATATCCTGTTCCAGACGGTGTACATATTGTTCAACGATAGAGTATTGCGGCACCTCCAGCGGATTGTCGCAGAGGGGTGAAAAAGTGACGTCGTAGTAGCCACGGCGAGTGCGGTTCACTTTATAATAGAGCACGGGGTAGTTGTATTTGCGGGCGAAATATTCGATGCCGTAAAGGAATGCTGTATCGCGTCCCAGGAACGTGGTCCAATAGCTTTTGTGCGGGTTGCTGGGCGACTGGTCGCCAAGCATCATGAGTGCACACGGTACCCGATGGGTGTCGAAGAATGCCACATGCTCCCGCACATCGGTCTGGTCCACCACCTGGGTGCCATAGCGGGTACGGCGACGTGTGATATAGGCGGCCACGCTCTTGTCGTCCAATGGCTTGCCCACTCCGATGCCATGATGGAGTAGTTGCATATTGAGTGAACTGACCATATACTCCCAGTTGCCGTAATGAGCCGATGCCAGAACCACGGTGCGCCCCTGCTCGTAGTAGCGGTCCAGCAGTTGCCGGTTGGTGATTCGGTAGTGGCTCTTGAGGAATGGCGGAGTGGCAAAGAAAACATTGTAGGCGCCTTCCACCAGGAGGTCGCACAGATGACGGTAATAGCGGCGCTCTATATGCCGCAGCTCATGCACCGTTTTGTCGGGAAAACAGGTGCACAGATTGTCGCGCACCACCCGGCGCCGGTAGCCTACAAGATAATAGACAATCAGATAGAGTATGTCGGAGAGCAGGTACATCAATATCCGCGGTTAAACTGACGACCCACTTCGCCGGTAGCGCCCTCGGGCAGTTGCTGACGGCTGAGACGACGCTCCCAGTCAGCCTCCTGCACCTCGCCGCGGGCATTGCTATTGAGCAGTGTATAATAACCCGAACGGTGTTCGTCCCAGAAGAGGAATACGCGGTTTTGGTCATCGTCGGGCAGCTTGTTGTAGCGCCACAATTGATAGGGCAGATAGAATGTTTGTCCCACACCCACTACCTCGTCGGTATTGCTCACCGTGGCACGCGTGTTGCCGATTTCACCCAGCGTGTTGGAATTGCGCATGATGGCACTGGTGGCACCGACGACGGCGAAGTTCTTCTCGTCGCGGATGAAATCGGGCGGGCCATATTGCAGATACACACGGCCGCGGTCGGTCATGATACCGCGAGTGCGGGGATAGCTGAAGTGCTCCTGCACGTAGTCGATGCGTTCCTTGTATTTGAGCCACTCGGCTTCGGGTGCCATCGCATCGCGTGCCGTCCAGAACTGGTAGAGGAAAGCCTGCTTGGCCTCCACGCCTGGCTGTTTCACCAGCTCGCGGGCGGCCACTTTCTCGCGCTCGGAGGCGATGGGATAGAGTGCGTCGAGGTAGAGGTTCAACTCCTCTTCGTCGGTGTAGCGGCCGGCAAATGTGGTGGCAAAGTCACTCACATGCTCGCCTTTGACCTGCGGATTGGAACGGAAGAAGGGCACCTTGCTGTAGAGCATCAGCTGGTTGTCGCGGTTGCGCACTTCGCAGACCAGGTTGTAGTTGCCCGACGGCAGGTTGGAGATATCGAGGCTACCCAGCACAGGAATCGTGGCCGCCGACTTGCGGCGGTTCACCACCTGGCTCTCTTCGAAGCGCTTGCCGGTCTCCACCTGCTCCACATAGGCCGTGGTAAGCAGTGCGTTCTGCCCCACCTCGCGGTCGATATTGTAGATTTCATAGTAGAAATTGAGCTGTTTCACCTGCTCCGGGATGAAGTCGCTGACATAGGGCTCCATGTCGTAGCCGCCACGCGAGAGCACATTCTCCCGCTCGGTGGGACGTACCGAAGCCATCAGCTGGAGGCTGGACAGAGAGGGGCGGCGGTCGTAGCTGATCAGCAGCTTCTCCGACACCGTCGAGGGCTCGCCCGCGACACCCTTGTCGCGAAGGCTGATTTCCAGGTCGTAGATGCCGTTGGCCAAGGAGAAACGCTGTACATCGATAAAACTGAAGTCCAGACGGTCGAGACTGGGCACTGCGGGGCTGGAGAGGTCGTACTTCTTGAAAAAGCACACCGAATCCTGCTGGCGCACAATGATGGTCACCTCGGCTTGGGCACGGTAGCTGCCGGCTGTCTGCTGCTCGAAGTGCATAGTCCAGGCATCGAACTGCAGATATGTCTCCACATAGGGCTGCTGCCTGTCGGCAAGATAGAAGGTGGAATAGCCAAAAACGGCCTGCATCTGTGCATTCGCCGAGAAGAGTACCGACAGCAGGACACCGAGAGTCAATATTCGTTTCATACGTTACTTCTTTTTTTAAACCAAATAACTAACGCATGCACGCATTCAAATATTGTGTGTGCGGGAAAATTATTTGAGCAATGACTGAAAACAGACGCTATTTGGCGGCGTGAATCCCCTGCTGCTCGCAGTAGTCGGCCACCAGGCCCAGCAACTCTTGGCCATACTGGGCAGCTTTGGCTTTTCCTATACCCGGCACACGCGTCAGTTCTGCCATGCTGTGTGGCATAGCGGCGGCCAGTGCCAACAGCGTCTTCTGGTGCAAAATCATGAATGGCGGCAAGTCCAGCTCGGCCGATTTTTCGCGGCGCCATTGGGTAATCATCTGCACCAGCAGCGGCTGAACCTCGTCGGCCGAGGGGTCGTACTTGGGCACTTTGCCGCTGCGGGCACGGCCTTTCGTCTTGGCGCGTCCCTCCTCCAGCATGCGGTCGGCCTTGGCGCGCTGGATAGCCTGCACGTCGAAGCCCTTGTCGCACACGACCTTCAGACAGGCCAACTTCACCCCTACCCTTTCCATCACCACCTCGCCGGCCTCGCGGATGCGGGCGGAGTGCTCCTTGTTGTCCACATCGACTGCCAGCAACGCCTCCAGCGTGGACTGCCATGCGGCGATCTGACCGATGTAATAGGCAGCCCCCTTGGCCACACGGTCGGCATGCTGCTCGCGTGGCAGGCGCAACAGCTGATTCCTGAAACGCTCGCCCACGGCCGCCAGGTCGGCCACCGACTGGCGCAGGCGCCCCATAGCCTCCACATTCTTCGGGTACAGCGTCAGCAGCCGGCCGTAGGCAGATTCCAATCTATCCATATCGGCCAGCAGCGTTTCGGCACCGAAAAGCTCCGACAGCTGCTCGTAGTAGTATTGCAGTTCGGCGTCGGCCACGGCATCGGCAGCTTGCTGGAAGGAGGGCTGGCTGTCCACAAAGCGAGCCACGTCGGCGTCGCCGAAGGCCACACCAGCCGTGATGGGGCTGGTGAGCGTCAATCCCTCGAGCGAGCGGCAGCGGCTCAATGCCACATATACCTGGCCGAAGGCGAAGGCGTCGGCGGCATTGACGCGCACGCGGTCGAAGGTAAGCCCCTGTGCCTTGTGGATGGTGACGGCCCAGGCCGGACGCAGCGGATACTGGTGGAAGGTACCGTCTACCGTCTGCTTGATTTGGTTGTCCTTGGGGTCAAGCGTGTATTTCACATTCTCCCACACCTCGCGGCCCACATCGACGCTGTCGCCGTCGTCGCAGTCCACCGCCACCGACAATCCGCCCTCCTCGTCGACGGAGAAGGCCGACACGGTGCCCAGCTTGCCGTTGTAGTAGCGGTGCTGGCCGGAGCTGTCGTTCTTCAGAAACATCACCCGCTCGCCGACTTTCACCTCCATCCGCTTCTCCGCCGGCAGGGCACTGTCGGGAAAGCTGCCCACAATCTCAGCCTCCAGCACACGGCTCTCGCCCTGCAGGGCCGCCATGTGGGTGCGGTTGATGGCGTCGGCCTGGTGGTTGTGGGTGGTGAGGGTGATGGGCGTGGAGGCAGACGGCACATTGCCAACGGCATGTTCCACCCTGGAATTGAGCCGACCGAGCGTATCGGCATCGATACGGTTCTCCCGCACGCGGTTCAGCAGCGCCACAAACACATGGTCTTGCTGGCGGTAGACGGTGGTGAGCTCGATGGTGACGTAGGGCAGCTGTTGCAGTGCCTTGCTGTGGAAGAAGAACGGCGAGGGATAGACGCGCTCCATGAAGGGGCGTTCGCTGTCGGTAACCACGGGAGGCAACTGATGCACGTCGCCTATCATCAGCAGCTGCACACCGCCGAAGGGGCGGCTGCTGCGCCGCACACGCCTCAGCGTCATGTCGATGGCGTCGAGCAAATCGGCCCTCACCATCGAGATTTCGTCGATGATGAGCAGCTCCAGCGTGCGTATGATATTCAGCTTGTTTTTGTTGAGCGCCTTATGGCTGTTGGCCATCTGATACTCGGTGACCAGCTCTTTGACGTCGGGCAGGTAGGGGTCGAAGGGCAACTGGAAGAAGCTGTGGATGGTGACACCGCCGGCATTGACGGCAGCCACCCCCGTCGGCGCCACCACCACGTGGCGTTTGGCGCAGTGGGCGTCGATATCGCGCAGGAAGGTGGTCTTGCCCGTTCCCGCCTTGCCTGTCAGGAAGACGCTCACGCCGGTCTGCCCGACATAGCGCCGGGCCAGCTCCAATTGCTCGTTCATGCCCTTGGGAAAACCCTTAAACCCTAAACCTTAAACCCTAAACCTTAATCCAATTTAGCTGATTGGCCAACGGCGGTCAAGGCCGAAGCTCATAGGACTCACCTTCAGCTGGGGGGCAAACTGGAGGCGCTTCCATTCGTTCTGGCGGGTCTTGCGCAGCACCATCTGCACCATGTCGCGGTCGTAGCCCTCGTCCACAATCTCGTCCTCGCACATGCCTTCGTCCAGATGCAGGTTCAGAATGGCGTCGAGCACGGCATAGTCCGGCAGCGAATCGCTGTCCTTCTGCCCGGGGCGCAGCTCGGCGCTGGGGGCCTTGCGAATGCTGTTGACCGGTATGCGGACCCCGTCGCGGTTGATCCACTCGCTGAGCTGATATACTTCGGTCTTGTACAGGTCGGCTATGACGGCCAGCGAGCCGCAGGAGTCGCCGTAGAGGGTGCCGTAGCCCATAGCGGCCTCGGAGCGGTTGGTGGTGTTCAAGGCCAGGGCGCCGAACTTGTTGGCGTAGCTCATCACCAGGGTGCCGCGGATGCGGGCCTGCAGGTTCTCCTCGGTCACATCCTCGGCGCGGTCGCCGAAGACGGGTTTCAGCGCCCGGCAGAACTGCTCGAACATCGGGGCGATGGGCACAATGTCGTAGCTCATGCCCAGATTGTTGGCCAGCTCTATGGCGTCGGTCACCGAATGGTCGCTGCTGTATTGGCTGGGCATCAGCAGGCCGTGTACATTCTCGGCGCCCAGTGCGTCGACAGCCAGCGCGGCTACCAGGGCCGAGTCGATGCCGCCGCTCAGGCCCAGCACCGCCTTGGGTCCCCGTCCTCGGCTCTCGGACAGGAAACCATTCTTGCCGAAATAGTCGTGCAGACCGCACACCAGTGCCTTGTAGACCAGCTCCACAGCCTCGGGCTTTTCGTCGCCGATAGGCTCCAGCTGCTGCATGTCCACCGTCTGGCAAGCCTGTTCGAAGTAGGGCAGCTGGCACAGCACGCCGCCGGCCGCATTCATCGCCATGCTGCCGCCGGCGTAGAGGTAGGACCCCTCGCCGCCCGTGCGGTTCACATACACCAGGCTGGCGTTCAGCGTCTCCACTATCTTGCTCATGCGGTAGCGCGTGCGGTAGGGCTTCTGGTAGTCGAACACCTGGCATCCGCAGCACACCACCATGTCCGGCTGCTCCACATGGCCCTTGCTCAGCTCCTTCAGGTCCTCGTAGAAGCCGATGGCTATGCGCTGGTCGTGGAAGTCGATCACCTGCACCCCCTCGCCGCGCACGAAATATTTCTGCTCGTCGACCGTCAGATACTTCTTCGTCACCACGCCGCGGATAGCGCAATTCTGCACGAATACCAGTGCGTTGCAGAGCCCCTTGTCCTGTATCTGCAGGGGCATGCCCACCAGGAAGGCGCGGTGCTCGGAGCGGGCCACCAGCTCCTGCAGCACGGCTTGGGCGCGCTTCTGCACGTCGGTGTAGCCGGCGGCGGCGAAGAGGGGCGAGCCGCACACCGTGCAGGCCGGGAACACGGTCAGCAGTGCCTCGTGCGATGCCGGCGTCTCCAGCTCGCTCACTATCCATTCCAGATTCTCCTCCATCCGCAGGGTACGGATGTCATGCTGTACGATATGTATCTTCATAATCTTTGTTGATAGGTTGATATGTTCATTTGTTGATACGTTGTCGGGACCGGCAAGTGGCTCGCCCCTTGTCAACTTTTCAACATGTCGACTTGTAATTTCCGGATTTCCGATTTCTGATTTCTAAATTCTTAACGTCTTGTTTCTAAAGCTCTACATTCGGCTGCACTGTATTGTAAACAATGCACACGTGATAACGCATACCGCACACCTTTTATTGTACATCCCGCCCGAAAAAAATACACTTCCCCTGCACACTGACCACTAAACACTGAACACTGAACACTGACCACTGAAAACCCCTGCCTGTTGTGACGCGAAAACACGCCTTTGTAACCCACTGAAACACAAGTCCCCAACCTATCATCGACTTACCAACGACTTACCAACGACTTACCAACGACTTACCAACGACTTACCAACGACTTACCAGCACCTACTATAGTAGTAGTTGATAAGGTTTTAGCATGCCTGACGCCGGTCGATACAGAGGCGTTCCGGACGCCACGGGGGCTGGCATACCCGGCGACGTGCCGGCGCCGCAGGGGTCAGGATCCGACGCGGCCGAAGTTGAAATGGCGGGTGCTGCTCCACAAGGGCTTGTAGGAGAGCGTCATACGGTTGCCGCCATTCAGCATGGCCCAGTCCAGCGTCACCGTCTCGGTGGTGTAGTCGTTGTCGGCATCGTAGTAGTACTGTGTGATGCGCATCTCGTTCTCCTGGTTGATGTAGTATTCCCACACCCCGTCGTCGGTGGGCCAACCGTTGACAGAATATTGCACCGCCACGGTCTCGCCGTTGAAGGTCAGCGTCATAGGCAGCGCCTCGCCGTAGTCGTCCATCAGGTACCACATGCCCATCGGCATGTATTCGCGCGGCTCCGTTTCGCAGCCGCCCAGCAACAACATGGTGCTCAACACCGTGACAGTCAGAAGTATCCGTTTCATAGTCTGTTCCGTTTTTCTCGCTGCAAAGATACAACTTCCGTCGGGATAAAATTCCGTTCCCCGGCCCTATTTTTCCACCATGCGCATGATGTTGTACAACGCCTTGTCGATGGAGGCCATCTTGCGGACGTTCTCGCAGCGGTTGCTTTTGATTGAAGGCTCGTAGCGGGAGCCGTTCGATTTCAGGAATACGCCGCACAGCGTGAGCCATTTGTAGCGCTGTCCGCCGCTGCAGTATATCAGCTGGGCCTGCCAGAGGGTGTTCACCAGATAGTTCAGCGCGTCGGCTTCGCCGAGCCAACGCACCCAGGGGGCGCGCGATTGGCGCTCGCTCTCGTTCAGGGCGATGCCCAGCCCGCGCCTGAAGGCGGCCTGCTGGTCTGCCTCGGGGCAGACATAGCCCTGTTTGGCCAGCGCCGCTATGCTGTCGCGCACGGCCTCCACGGTGACGTGAATCCGGTCGCCGAGCCACTCGAAATGCCGTTCCGCCAGCGCGCCGGCGGGCGACTGTGACGGCGCCGCGGCCCACGCATTCTTGCCGCCGGAAACAATCTGGCTGCCTATCTCCTGTTCGTCGTGCACAATCTGCATCGCGCGCCGCGCCCGGGCCATGCAGAGCTCCATCCAGTCCGGGTCGGTGTATTCGTGGGCCAGCCGCAGCCACTCCCGCGCCTGCGCGTCGGCAAAGAGGCCCGCTGCCGTCATCACACGCTGCACCTCCACCTCTTCGGCGGCAACAACGGAGCCGCAGCAGTTTACCTGCCGCGTGCACACCAGCCCACTATGTTCACCCCTTTCCATTGACGACGAAAGATTTACATTCCCGCTGCAAAATTACACACTTTTTCCAGTAGTATATAAATTTTAAGAAATAATTAACGTATAGTGCACGCAAACCGCACGCTGGCCACCGCAAACCACCCCCGCAGTACACCCGCTCCGCACCCATTCCCACTGCCCTTGATATAGCGATGGAAAATACTGGCAATGACGTACTTTTGCATCACGTTTAACCCCTAAAAGCAATGCCTTATGACACTGGACCAATTAAAAGAAATCCTGCATCATCTCCATCTGGATTTCGATGCCACGCCCACCCTGCTCTATGTCTTTTACCAGACCGACGACGGGCTAATCAACAATTTCAGTATCAGCGTGCGCCACGCGCGCCAGCGCAACCGTAAGCCGCTGACGGAGCAGCAGTTGCTGGAAATCATGGAAAGCGAGTATCCGGCCACGCGCCGGGCACGGCTGCTGGCCGTGGAACATCCGAAGCGGGGACTCTCCCAATGGCTGGACACGGTGGAGGTGTGCGAGCGTCTGCACACCTCGCCGCGCAGCCTCAATCGTTGGGTGAAGCGCGGACTGCTGCACCCCTCGCGTCTGGGCAACCGCAATTTCTATTCCGCCGACGAGGTGGAGCGCCTGCTGCAGTCCAACATCATCCAGGAAAACGGCCGTCTGGACCTCGGCGGCTGACCCCTTGCCCTACCGGACACTGACGTCACTCTATCGGACGATTTTTGCCTTTTGCCGAAAATGGCCTTATATTGCTGGGTGTCCAGTCGCGACAAAAGGGACACAAAACAAGTTTATCAACACTTCAAAAAAAGAAAGGAAAAAACATTATGGCAAAAGTTCGTAAAGGAATCCTCGACGGATTCATCGGTAAATTGGGCACTGTGGTCGGCAGCTTCTGGAAAGGCAAGAAGGTGATGCGCAGCTACAACGAGTATCCCGCCGACCCCCGCACCGAGAAGCAGCAGGCGGTGCGCGCCAAGTTCGGCCTGCTGGGACGCCTCTCCGGCGCCCTGCTGAACGCGCTGCAGATGGGCCTGGGCCAATTCGCCGACAAGCACGTCTCCACCCCCACTGCCTCGTTTGTGGAGCTGAACTACGGCAACGTGACCGGCAGCACGCCTGAGACGCTGGCGGTGGCCTACGACCGCATGGTGCTCAGCACCGGCCACCTCACCGGCGTGGGCTTCGGCGCCATCGACACCGACACCGCACTGAGCGTCAAGGTCCCCATCACCGCCAGCAACATGGGCACGCCCCATGTGAAAGAGCAGGACCGCGTGTACCTCGTGGCCTACAGCCCCGACTGGAACCAGTCGATGCTGAGCGACGGCAGCGCGGTGCGCATCGACGATGCTGTCTCGCTGACGGTGCCCCCCGCATGGCAGGGTCTGACGGTCCACGTGTACGGTTTCGTGATGGCCGCCGACGGTGCCGACACCCCCTACCTGCTCTCCGACAGCACCTATCTGGGCAGCGCCGAAATCAATTGACGCAGGCTCGGGGGCGACACACTCCCACACAAGAGGGGGCGCAACGTGACTGTTGCGCCCCCTCTGTTCGTTTGTATATCGGCCGACGGCTACTTGTCCATCGTGTAGAGGAACTCTTCGTTGGTGCGCGTGTTGCGCATGGTCTTCTGAAGGAACTCCATCGCCTCGATGGGTGTGAGGTCGGTGAGATGGTTGCGTAGCACAACACTGCGGGCCAGAATGTCGGGACCGACCAGGAGATCGTCGCGACGAGTGCTGCTGGCAGTGAGGTCGATGGCAGGGTAAATACGCTTGTTGCTGAGCTTGCGGTCGAGCTGAAGCTCCATGTTGCCGGTGCCCTTGAACTCTTCGAAGATGACGTCGTCCATCTTGGAGCCGGTGTCGGTGAGGGCCGTGGCGATGATGGTGAGGCTGCCGCCACCCTCGATGTTGCGGGCGGCACCGAAGAAGCGCTTGGGCTTCTGCAGCGCGTTGGCCTCGACACCACCGCTGAGCACCTTGCCGCTGGCGGGCTGCACCGTGTTGTAGGCGCGGGCCAGACGCGTGATACTGTCGAGCACAATCATCACGTCGTGGCCGCATTCGGTGAGACGCTTGGCCTTTTCCAGCACTATGTTGGCGATGCGCACGTGGCGGTCGGCGGGTTCGTCGAAGGTGGAAGCTATGACTTCGGCCTTGACAGAGCGCTGCATGTCGGTGACCTCCTCGGGGCGTTCGTCGATGAGCAGCACCATAAGATAGACCTCGGGGTGGTTGTAGGCGATGGCGTTGGCTACCTCTTTCAGGAGGGTGGTCTTACCTGTCTTGGGCTGAGCCACGATGAGACCGCGCTGACCTTTTCCGATGGGGGTGAAGAGGTCGATGATGCGAGTGGAGAGAGTCTCCTGCGGGTGACCGGTGAGTTTGAGCTTTTGGTCGGGGAAAAGCGGCGTGAGGCTCTCGAAAGGTATGCGGTCGCGGATGCGGTCGGGCGAGAGACCATTAATCTCAAGAATCTTCACCATCGGGAAGAACTTGTCGCCCTCGCGCGGAGGTCGCACCGTGCCTCGCAGGGTGTCGCCGGTTTTGAGGCCGTAGTTGCGTATCTGCTGCGGGCTGATATAGATATCGTCCGGGCTGGAAAGATAGTTGTAGTCGCTGCTGCGGAGGAAGCCATAGCCGTCGGGAACCATCTCCAGGACGCCTTCGGCCTCGATGACGCCTTCGGTCTCGAAGGCATAGGGCTTGCGAGAGGGGGCGTTTTCGGCAGCGGCAGGCTTGGGTTCAGGCTTGGGCTGAACGGCGGGAGCCTGGGCGGACGCGGCTGCTGCAGCGGGCTCAACGGGCTGTGTTGCCTCGGGCTGGACGGGCTCGGCGTCGGGAGTGGCATTCTTCTTGGGGCGTCCGCGTTTGCGCTTGACGGGCACTTCGGCGGCAGGCGTTGCTTCGGCCACCGCGGCCGTCTGCGGTTCGGGGGCGGGAGTGGCGGTTGCCTCTGCCGTCTCAGCTTTGGGTGCCGGTGCGGGTGTGGCGGGAGAGGCTTCGCGGCGGAAAAGGAATTTGCCGTCGGGCGAAAGCACATCGGGCACGGTGGGCACGGTGGGCATCTCGAGGCCACTGATGTCACCCAGGCTGGATTTGTGTACAGTGTGCACCTCAACATTGCTCACTGGAGGCTCTGCTTTGGGGGGCGCGGGCTTGGAATTGCGCTTGTGTACCTCGGGATTCTTTACAGACGACTCGGCCAGCAACTGCGGTTTCAGGTGTTGGCGACGGTGCTGACGGCCATTGGTGCCCTGCTCGTCGTCGGTGGCGGGCTGGGGATTGGCGGCTTGATGGTCGAGAATACGGTAGATTAGGTCTTGCTGCTCAAGATGTGAGGCACGTTTGATGCCCATCTGTTTGGCTATATCTATGAGCTCAAAAAGGGCTTTGGATTCCAGTTCGGTCTTGCTGAACATAAATTTGTTTTATCGACTGATGAGTCTTTGTTGACGTTTTAATAAGTTCATTTTATTGGATTTCAAGGGTGTTAGGTCCAAGAAACGCTGTGTTCCCCTTGAATTTTGACGATGCAAAAATACACATTTTTTCGTTGGTGGTAAAAAAAAATTATCGGTATGGATATTTTTTTGTAATTTTGCACCGTCGAAATGATAGATAAAATAACAATTTAAATAACGAAAGAACATGAACATTCCTGCAAATCTGAAGTACACCCAGGACGATGAATGGGTGCGTATTGAAGGCGAATTCGCTTACGTTGGTATCACCGACTATGCCCAGCACGAGCTTGGTGACATCGTTTTCGTGGACGTCACCTGCGAGGGCGACACCGTCGAGGCCGGTGAGGCTTTCGGTAGCGTCGAGGCTGTGAAGACTGTGGCCGACCTGCTGATGCCTGTCAAGGGTGAGGTGGTGGAGTTCAATGCCGCCCTCGAGGATGCCAGCGCTATCAATGCTGACCCCTACGGCGCCGGCTGGATCATCAAAATTCGCCCGGAGAATATGGCCGATATCGACGCCCTGATGGACGCCGCCGCCTACACGGCCAAGATTGGTGCCTAACTTTAAAAGAAGCATTTTGGCCGGCACACATGTGTGTTGCCGGCTATTTTTATGCCCAAAACAATAATATGAACAATAAGCAAGCGGGCCATCCTATCGGGGTGGCCCGCTGCATTTTGCGGAACTGCAGGGATGATTAGTCCATGACGGTGTTCCAGCCGTGTTTGTCCTCGGCTTCGCCGAGCTGGATGGCGCGGAGGGCGTTGTAGAGCTTGGTGCTGTAGGGACCGGGCTCTTTGCCAAAGACGTAGCTCTTGCCGGTCTCGGGGTCGTCCAGGCGCTCGATGGGGCTGATGACGGCGGCGGTGCCGCAGGCGCCGGCTTCCTGGAAGGTGCTGAGCTCTTCGACGTCGATGGGGCGACGCTCAACCTTCATGCCCATATCCTCGGCCAGCTGCATGAGGCTCTTGTTGGTGATGGAGGGCAGGATGCTGGTGCTCTTCGGGGTGATGTAGGCGCCGTCCTTGATGCCGAAGAAGTTGGCTGCACCGGCCTCATCGACATACTTTTTCTCCTTGGCGTCCAGGTAGAACTCGCAGGCGTACTGGCCACCGTGGCAAGCCTCGACGTGGGCCTTCAGGCTGGCTGCGTAGTTGCCGCCCACCTTGTAGATACCGGTGCCGAGGGGGGCACTGCGGTCATACTTGCGGGTGATGACGTAGGGGTTGGCCTTGAAGCCGCCCTTGAAGTAGGGTCCCACGGGGGTGACGAAGATGAGGAAGAGGTACTCGTCGGCGGGTTTCACACCCACGGTGATGCCGGTGCCGATGAGCAGGGGACGCAGGTAGAGGCTGGCGCCGGTGCCGTAGGGCGGGATGAATTTCTCGTTGAGCTTGATGACGCGCTTGCACATCTCGACGAATTTCTCGGTGGGCAGCTCGGGCATCATGATGCCGCGGCAGGTGCTCTGCAGACGCTCGGCGTTGGCTTCGGGGCGGAAGATGCGGATTTTGCCGTCCTTGCAGCGGTAGGCTTTCAGACCCTCGAAGGCTTCCTGGCCGTAGTGAAGGCTGCTGGCAGCCATGTGCATTTCGATGTGCTCGGAGCTCGAAACTTCTATTTCACCCCACTGGCCGTTGCGATACCAGCAGCGCACGTTGTAGTCCGTTTTTACGTAACCAAACGGAAGGTTTTGCCAATCTATGTTCATGATAGTTAGTTTTTTAAATATTTATCTATTTTTTATTGACTTGGGCAAAGATACGAAATAAATCCAAATGCAAAAAAATAATTTGTCTATGTCGGATTTTAAACGTACTTTTGCACCGTAAAATTTGTTTTTCGCAGCAAATCAAATACTATCTTATAATGATGAAACAATATATTGAAGAGAACAAGGACCGGTTCCTGGAGGAACTGTTTTCGCTGATCCGCATTCCCAGCATCAGCAGCGAGCAAGAGCACAAGCCCGACATGGTGCGTTGCGCCGAGCGCTGGCGCGAGCTGCTGCTCGAAGCCGGTGCCGACCGCGCCGAGGTGATGCCCACCGAGGGCAACCCCGTGGTCTACGGCGAGAAGACTGTAGACCCCGCGAAGCCCACCGTGCTGGTGTATGGCCACTACGATGTGATGCCCGTGGCACCGCTCGAGCTGTGGCGCACCTCCCCGTTCGAGCCCGTGGTGAAGGACGGCCACATCTGGGCCCGCGGCGCCGACGACGACAAGGGGCAGAGCTTTATGCACGCCAAAGCCTTCGAATACATGGTGCGCACCGGCACGCTGCCCTGCAACGTGAAGTTTATGCTCGAGGGTGAAGAGGAAATCGGCAGCGGCTCGCTGTACGGCTTCTGCGAGAAGAACAAGGAGCTGCTGAAGGCCGACATCATACTGGTGAGCGACACTTCGATGATAGCCCCCGATGTGCCCAGCATCACCAGCGGTCTGCGCGGCCTCTGCTACTGGGAGGTGGAGGTGACCGGTGCCAACCACGACCTGCACAGCGGCATCTTCGGCGGCGCCGTGGCCAACCCCATCAATGTGCTCTGCAAGATGATTGCCGACCTGCACGACGCCGATGGCCACATCACCATCCCCGGCTTCTACGACGATGTGCTGGTGCTCGGCGACGAGGAGCGCGCCCTGATGGCCCAGGCCCCCTTCGACGAGGAAGCCTACAAGCGCGAGCTCGGCGTCCGCGCACTGAAGGGCGAAAAGGGCTACACCACCAAGGAGCGCACCGGCATACGCCCCTGCCTCGACGTGTGCGGCATCTGGGGCGGCCATACCGGCGAGGGCACCAAGACCGTGCTGCCCAGCAAGGCATACGCCAAAATCAGCACCCGTCTGGTGGCCAACCAGGATTTCGAGAAGATAAGCCGCCAGTTCCAGGAGTACTTCGAGAGTGCGGCACCGGACTATGTCACCGTCAAGGTGACCCCCTGCCACGGTGGCGCCGCCTATGTGGCCCCGCTGGAGCTGAAAGCCTACAAGGCCGCCGAGCGCGCCATGCAGGACACCTTCGGCCGCAGGCCCATACCCACCCGCAGCGGCGGCTCGATTCCCATCGTGGCCGGATTCGAGAAAATCCTCGGCCTGAAGAGCATACTCATGGGCTTCGGTCTGGCCAGCGACGATATACATGCCCCCAACGAGAACTACCCCCTGCAGCAGTTCTTCCGCGGCATCGAGACCATACCGCTGTTCTATAAGTATTTCGCCGAGTAGCACTCGCGCCCGGCCCACCGCACGGATTGCACGGCACGAACCGCTGACCCCTCACCGCCAACGGCATGTCCCGCGTAGTCCGTGCGCTTTTTTATGATTGACAATGAATGCAGTACGATACAACCACTGCAATTTTAACATCATTTAACTTGCAAAATCCAAATGCACGCTGAGGGGGTTTTATTCAGTGTTCAGTGTGTAGTGTTCAGTGTGCAATGTTCGGTGTGCAGTGTTCAACGAGCAGCGTTCAGTGTTCAGTGAGCAGTGCCAGAGTAAGATATTCAGTGTTAAGTTTATAGGTGGTGTGCAGCAGCCTTTTTTCTGCAGACCGCTGAAGACTGAACACTGCACACTGACCACTTACCCGAAGGGGGTCATCCTACCACCAACGTACCATCATCCTACCACCATCCTACCACCATCCTACCATTTTAACATTTCGGAAGCAACGATGGTCAGGTCGAAACTCGGAGGTCGGAGGTCGGATTAGGGCGGAGGTATGAGGTCGGAGGTATGAGGTCGGGTTAGGTCGTAGGTTGCCAACCATATAAAAAAAGGTGGCCTGAAGGGCAATAAAACGGGGTGTCGGGCGTTATGGATTTATTATAAAGTAAAGCAACATGTACGAAATCATCAGCAAGCGGCTGCTCAACAGCCACGAGATTTATCAGATGGAAGTCCACGCACCGTGGATATCGCTCAGCGGCAAACCAGGCCAGTTCGTCATCGTTATCCCCCACCCCACCGGTGAGCGCATACCATTGACCATAAGCGACATCGTGTATCAGCGGCAGTCGATAGTGCTGGTGTTCCAAGTGGTGGGCGACACCACACGCCAGATGGCCGAGATGAACGTCGGCGACAACCTATACACCATCGTGGGACCGCTGGGCCGGCCATCCGAGTTGATCGAGAAGCACGAACGCGGGGAGCTGAAGCGGCTGCTGTTCGTGGCCGGCGGCGTCGGCATTGCGCCCGTGTTCCCGCAGGTGAAATGGGCTTTCCGCAACGGCATACCGACCGATGTCATCATCGGTGCCCGAAGCAAAGACCTGCTCTTCTACGAGGACGAGCTGCGTGCCGTGTGCCACAACCTCTACATCATGACCGACGACGGCTCCTACGGCGAGCAGGGCCTGGTCACCGCCAAGGTGGACGAACTCTGTTCGATGGAGACTTCGAGACGTCAAGACATCGAGACTAGTGGACTCGAAGACTCGAAGACTCGAAGATACAGCCACTGCGTGGCCATCGGTCCCCTGCCGATGATGAAGTTCGTCAGCCTTACGACCAAGAAATACGACCTGCCCACCATCGTGAGCCTCAACTGCATGATGGTAGACGGCACGGGCATGTGCGGCGCCTGCCGCGTGCGCGTGGGCGACGAGGTGAAGTTCTGCTGCGTGGACGGTCCCGAGTTCGACGGCCACCTGGTGGACTTCGACGAGGCGGCGCGCAAGCTGAAGACCCCCGACGCCCGCCGCTACCGCATAGCCACCTCCGAGAGCGGCCACCAGTGCAACCTGGCCCCCGCTGTGGAAAAGGCGCTAACCGAATCACCGGAGTCGAATAATTCAGACTCTTCGGTTAGTGAGAAATCGGTCAGGCAGAAGCCCCGCGAGCAGGCCCCCAAGGTGCGCGCCAAGAACTTCGACGAGGTCAGCTTCGGCCTCACCGAGCAACAAGCCATCGTCGAGGCAGGCCGCTGCCTGCAGTGCAAGAAGCCGCGTTGCGTCGAGGCATGCCCCGTGGGTATCAACATACCGCGCTTCATACAGAACATCAAGGAAGAGAACTTCAACCAAGCCT
This sequence comes from Bacteroidales bacterium, assembly GCA_045576855.1. Lineage (GTDB taxonomy): Bacteria > Bacteroidota > Bacteroidia > Bacteroidales > P3 > Colimorpha. The sequence continues at coordinate 18,599 of JAZNHG010000025.1, forward strand.
ACGTCAGCATCAGCATGGACTCGGCCCTGCCGGCCGTCTGTGGACGCGTGTGCCCGCAGGAGACGCAGTGCGAGGGCAGCTGCGTGATGGGCGTCAAAGGCGAACCCATCGCCATCGGCGCACTGGAGCGCTTTGTGGCCGACAACCACCGAGCCCAGTCGAAGCCGCAGAGCCAGTGCTACCCGGCGGGTCGCAAGGTGGCGGTGGTGGGCAGCGGTCCCAGCGGCCTGACCTGTGCCGGCGACCTGGCCAAGCATGGCTATCAGGTCACCGTCTTCGAGGCCCTGCACCATGCCGGCGGCGTACTGGTCTACGGCATACCCGAATTCCGCCTGCCCAAGCAGAAAGTGGTGGAGCCTGAGATTGAGAACCTGCGCCGGCTGGGCGTCGAGATACGCACCAACGTCATCATCGGCAAGAGCATCACCATCGACCAGCTGATGAGCGACATGGAATACGACGCCGTCTACATCGCCTCGGGTGCCGGCCTGCCCAAGTTTATGGGCATCCCTGGCGAGACCCTCATCGGCGTCGTCAGCGCCAACGAGTTGCTGACGCGCACCAACCTGATGCATGGCTACGACGAGCAGTACGACACGCCCATCTACCTGGGCCGCAAGGTGATAGTGGTAGGTGGCGGCAACGTGGCAATGGACGCCGCCCGCACGGCCCTGCGCCTCGGCAGCGAGGTGACGGTGGTCTACCGCCGCGGCCAGCTGGACATGCCCGCCCGTCGCGAGGAAGTGCACCACGCCATGGAAGAAGGAGTGCAGTTCATGTTCCAGACGGCCCCCCTCGAGATACTAGGCACCGAGGACGGCTATGTGCGCGCCCTGCGCTGCGTCCGCATGGAGATGGGCGAACCCGACGAGAAAGGGCGCCGCAAGTTCTCCGCCATCGAAGGCAGCGAGGTCGACGTGGAGGCCGACACCATCGTGGCCGCCCTCGGCACCAGCCCCAACCCCCTTATCCGCACCTCGACGCCCGGCCTCGACTGCGAGGTGTGGGGTGGCATCAAGGCCGACGAGAACGGACAGACGAGCCGCAAGTACATCTTTGCCGGTGGCGATGCCGTGAGCGGTGCCGCCACAGTCATTCTGGCTATGGGCGCCGGCCGCAAGGCAGCCAAGGCCATCATGGAGGCGTTGGGGAAATAAACATTGGAGCATGGACAAATTCACTCTGGACACAGCGCCGCAGTATGAGCGGCACTACGGCGAAGACACCTTTTGGAAAAAACTGAAGCATGTGGCAGCACAGGTGGGCGCCAAGGTGCTCTACCCTGCCCTGCAGCTCTACTTCCTGCTCCAGGCCAAGGATGTGCCGGTGAAGGCCAAGACCCTTATCATCGGTGCCTTGGGCTACCTGATACTGCCCGCCGACCTGGTGCCCGACTTCATCCCTGCCCTGGGTTTCACCGACGACCTCACCGCTCTCATGATGGCCCTGCGCACCCTGAACCGATACCTCACCCCCGACATCAACCGACAGGCCAAAGAACAGGCCGATAAGCTTTTAAAACAATGAAAAGGATATTCCTTCTTTTCCTCCTGCTGCCGCTGATGGCAGCGGCACAAGAGCCACTAATCCCGAGCAGCCAACTGCCCAATATGCGTCGTTTTCTGCCGCCACCGCCCGATACTGCCAGTGCAGCCTTCCAGTATGACAAGGCACAGTACCGTTGGGGCCTTGAACAGCGCAACGACAGCGCCCGCCGCGCCCTGGCCACCCAGGATGCCGAATGGAGTGTGGACTACATGTGCCGCATTATGGGTGGGGCTATGGGTATCACCCTCTCCAAGGAGGCCACGCCGGCCATCTACGCCATGCTCACCGCAGGCATCTTCACCGCCGACAAGGTGAGCGAGACCGCCAAGGCCCACTACATGCGTATCCGCCCCTACATGTACTTCCACGAGCCCACCCTCGCCCCGTGGGACGAGGAAGAGCTGAGCCACAACGGTTCCTATCCCAGCGGCCACACCATCCTCGGCTGGACCACCGCCCTGCTGCTCACCGAGCTGGCTCCAGAGCATGCCGACACCATTATGACACGTGGCTATATGTACGGCCAGAGCCGTGTGATAGCCGGATTCCACTGGCAGAGCGATGTCGACGCCGGTCGCCTGGCCGCCAGCGCCGCCGTGGCCCGCCTGCATGCCGACAAGCGCTTCCTGAAGCTGATGAAGAAAGCACGCAAGGAATACAATAAGATAAAGAAGAATGGCTGACGCGCTGCTTACTGTAGAAAATCTAACCAAGAGCTTCGGCGACAAGCTGCTCTTCGAAGACATCTCGTTCGGTATCAACGCCGGACAAAAGAGCGCCCTCATCGCCCGCAACGGCTATGGCAAGTCCACCCTGCTCAATATATTGATGACCGCCTACGGTCAACGGGGATACAACACTCTGCAGGACAGCGGCAAGATAACCTTCCGCGGCGACCTCAAGCTGGCCTACCTGCCACAGAATATAGTGGGTAGTGAACAGTGGACAGTGGGTAGCACACGGGCGCAATCGCTACCCACTACCCACTATACACTACCCACTGTCAAAGACTTCGTCTACAGCGTCCAGCGCCCCGAGACCGAAGACCCGTGGACCTTCGAGCAACGCATGGCAGAGATACTGAGCCGTATGAAGGTGGACACTCTGCTCGAGAGGTCGATGGAGACCCTCAGCGGTGGCGAGCAGAAGAAAGTGGCCCTCTGTCGCCTGCTGATGGACGACTGCAATCTGCTCATCCTGGACGAGCCCACCAACCATCTGGACATCGACATGATAGAATGGCTCGAGGACTTCCTCTCGCGCCAACGGCTGGCACTGCTCATGGTGACCCACGACCGCTACTTCCTGGACACTGTGTGCCAAGATATCTACGAGCTGGACAACGCCCGCCTATATCACTACCGTGGCCACTACGACTACTATCTGGAGAAGAAGGCCGAGCGCGAAGCCAACGAACGCGCCGAAGTGGAGAAGGCGCGCAGCCTCTACCGTACCGAGCTGGAATGGATGCGCCGCATGCCCCAGGCCCGCGGCACCAAGGCTCAGGCCCGCATAGACGCCTTCTATGAACTGGAGGCCAAAGCCCATACCCGCTTCGACGACTCCCGTCCGCAGCTGACCGTGAAGACCGAGCGCATCGGCGGCAAGATACTGGAACTGTACAACGTGTGCTATGGCAACATCATCGACGACTATTCATACGTATTCAAAAAAGGCGAAAAGATAGGCATCGTAGGCCCCAATGGCGTGGGCAAAAGCACTTTCCTCAACATCATTACAGAAAAGCTGAAGCCCACTTCGGGCCGTGTGGTGGTGGGCCAAACCATACAGTTCGGCTACTACACCCAGGCAGGGATGAGTGCTCCGGCCGACCGACGCGTGATAGACTTGGTGAAAGACATCGCCGAGGAGATAGAGCTGGACAACGGCAAGAGCATGTCGGCCCACCAGTTCCTCACCTATTTCGGCTTCGACGGCACCACGCAGTACAACTACTTCGGCAACCTCAGCGGTGGCGAGAAGCGGCGTCTCTACCTGCTGCAGGTGCTCATGGCCAATCCCAACTTCCTTATCCTCGACGAGCCAACCAACGACCTGGACATCTACACGCTCCAGATTCTGGAGCAATTCCTGCAGACATACAAGGGATGCCTGATTATCGTCAGCCACGACCGCTCGTTCATGGACCATATCGTGGACCATCTGCTGGTGTTCGAGGGGCAGGGCAAGATACGCGACTACCACTCCAACTACACGGCTTACCGTCTGGAGAAGGACAAGGCCGAGCGTACGGAACGCGAGAAGCGGAAGCAGGAAAACGCCAAGCAGCAGGTGCCAAGCCCGACGACACCTGCGGAGACGAAACGCCGCGCCACCTACAAGGAGAAGAAGGAATACGAGACCCTGACCGCCGAGATAGAGGCGCTCACCCGCGAAAAGGGCGAGCTGGAGGCCCTATTGAGCAGCGGCAGCACCACCGACACGGCGGAAATCACGCGTGCCAGCACTCGCATCGGCCAGCTGATGGAGCTGCTGGACGAGAAGGAAATGCGTTGGCTGGAGCTGGACGAGATTATTTAACCCGACCGCCTTTATAGAAATGCTTGGTCCAGTAGCTGCTTTCCAGACTGCTGACGCTCACCCCGTTGCTGGTGGACGAATGGGCGAAAAGATTGTTTTTAAGGTATATTCCCACATGCGACACCTTGCCCTTGCTGTTGGTGAAGAAGAGCAGGTCGCCTTCGGCCAGTTGTGTGCGTGAGATTAGACGCACGTCCTGCAGCATATCGTTACAGGTGCGGTGCAGGGTCTTTCCATATACGGTGCGGAACACGGTGCCGACAAATGCCGAGCAGTCGATGCCGTTGCGGTCGGTGCCACCATATTTATACGGCACACCGAGCCACGAATTGACCGTCTCGTAGAGCAGTGCATTGTCGCCGTCGTCGCATTTCAGGCCCAGCGCGTTGCTGCAATCGGCACCGCTGGAGGTCTTCTGCGGCTTGGCCTGCACGGGCACGGCAATGACAGGCGTCTCCCGCACCAGCTCGTCGGCATAGAGTTGGCCGATGATAAAGTCCTCGTCTTCCAGGTCGCGGGCCATGAAGCTGCGCAACGTCTGGCACCCGTCGAGCATCAGCACAGACAGGGCACAAAAGAGTGATATGGCAATGCGGCGTTTCATCGGATGACGTATATATCTTCGTTGGGACGTTTCATATAGTAGTGCTCGCGGCCATAGTGCTCTATGGCATCCAGATTGTCGCGCAGGGCGGCATTGTTGGCGCTGTCGGCCACGATGGCTTCCTTCAGGGCTTGCTCCTCGGCATGCAGTGTGTCCACCTGCCGCTTCACACGGTGCGTCACCATCAGGTTATACTCGTCGAGAAAGAGAATCAGCACCGCGAACACCAATGTCGCGATAATGTATTTGTTGCCCAGTATCTTCCAAACCTTTTTCATTGCAATAACGGTAATCCTTAAACCTTAAACCTTAAACCTTAAACCTTAAACCATAAACCTTATCCCTTACACTTTCAACTTCTGTCCCACACGAATCCGGTCGCTCTTCAGCCCGTTGCGCTTCTTGAGCGTCTGCACACTGATGCCGTGCCGGCGCGCGATGCTGGATAGCGTGTCGCCCTTGCGCACGGTATAGTAGTGGCCGCTGCCGCTGCGGGCGGCACCGCTCTGTTTGCCGCTGCCGAGCGAAGGGCTCACCTTCACCGGACGGCGCAGCAGCGAATCGGCCGACCAGCGGTAGATGCTGTCCTGCCGGCGGATGAATGTCTCAAGGCTGGCAGTGGGCAGCGTCAGCGCCATGCGTCCCGACGAGGCGGGAATCAGGTCGACGCGATACTGCGGATTAAGCTGCCGCAGGGCCGCCATCTCCACACCCGTGGCCTGCGACACATAGCACATCAGCACGTCGCGGTCGAGCATCACCGTGTCTGTCCGCACCGGTGCCTCTATCTGCGAGGGGCGCAGCCCGTGGGCTTCATAGTAGTGCATCACATATATCACGGCTATCAGCGAGGGGATGTATCCGCGGGTCTCGCGCGGCAGATTGTAGTATATCTCCCAGAAGTCGCGTTTGCCGCCGCTGCGGGCGATGGCCTTGTTGATATTGCCGGGGCCGCAATTGTAGGCCGCGATGGCCAGGGTCCAGTCGTCGAAGACGCGGTGCAGGTCGCTCAGATAGCGGGCGGCGGCATAGGACGACCGTATGGGGTCGCGGCGCTCGTCGAGCACCGAATTCACCTCCAGGTCGTAGACGCGGCCCGTGTTGTACATGAACTGCCACAGTCCGGCGGCACCCACACGTGACGTGGCCTCGGGATTGAGCGCACTCTCCACTATGGTGAGGTACTTCACCTCGTCGGGCACGCCGTACACATCCAGAGCCTCCTGGAAGAGGGGGAAGAAGCGCTCCTTCTGCATCAGCGTCAGGTCGAGCCGGCGCGACATAATACGCAGATAGAGACGGATATGGGCGCGCACCTCGCTGTTCATCACCATCGGCACCACGGTGTGCAGCGCCCGCATGCGGCTCTCCAGCACCGAGTCGGGCAGCATGTCGAACTCGTCGACCGAGAACTGGCTGTTGCTGCGCAGGTGGTGGTGGGCAAAACGGCGCATATAATAACTGTTGAGCAGACTGTCGTAGGAATTGCAGTAGCGCTTCGTCATAAGCTCCGCTTCAGTCTCGGACACAGCCGTTTGCGCCGCCGCCGGAGTCGCACCCGACAGCGTCCAGAGGAGCAGAAGCCATACTATATACCGGTTTTTCATGCTTCGTTAACGTCGGGAATACATATTTATTATATGTACGGCAAAAAAAAATCTCCCCCAGCACCCTCGGACCCCACCGTCGGCATCCGCCGACCGACGGCTTACGGAAAGCAACCCAAAACAGTAGCCAACCCCTTATCAACCACTACCGTAGTAGGTGTTGGTAAGTCGTTGGTAAGTCGTTGGTAAGTCGATGGTAAGTCGATGATAGGTTGGGAACCTGTATTTCAGTGGGTTACAAGGGCGGTTTTTCGCGTCGCAACAGGAGGGGGTGTTTTCTGCCGCAGGGGCGCAAACGGGAACGCCCGCCGGGCCGTCCGCCGCCCCCTGGCACTGCTGGCTGGGCGGCGTGTTGAAAAAAAAATGAAAATAATTCTCCGAAATCCATTTTTATTTCCTATCTTTGCACTCGGAAAAATAATACTAAAACATATCAACAATATGAGCAAAAGAAGATACACGCTGGTAATCAACCCGGGTGCAACCTCGACCAAAGCCGCCATTTATGATGGTGAGAACGAAGTATTTACCGAGAACCTCTCGCATCCTATCGAAGAGATACAGAAATATGCCGAAGTGGCCGACCAGTTCGAATACCGCAAAGGCGCCATCCTCGACATGGTGAAGCGCCACGGCATCGGCACCGACGAGATAGCCGTCGTCATGGGCCGCGGCGGCCTCACCCGTCCGTGCGAGAGCGGCTGCTACCGCGTCAACGAGCTGATGAAGCAGGAATGCCACGCCGGTATCCAGGGCAAGCACGCCTGCAACCTGGGCGCCCTCATCAGCGACTCCATCGCCTCCGAAATCGGCCTCGAGTGCGCCTATATCGCCGACCCCGGCATCGTCGACGAGCGCCCTGAATTCGCCCGCATATCGGGTCATCCCGTGTTCGACCTCGACCCCAGCAAAGAGGGCCCCATCTGGCACTGCCTCAACCAGAAAATGACTGCCAAACTCTATGCCCGCGAGGTGGGCAAGCGCTACGAGGACCTCAACCTCATCATCGCCCACATGGGTGGCGGCGTCAGCGTCGGCATCCATGAGCACGGCCGCGTCACCGAGGTCAACCGCGCCCTCTGCGGCCTCGGCGCCTTCTCCCCCACCCGTTGCGGCTCCATCAACGCCAGCAAACTCATCGAGGTGGCCTGCAGCGGCAAATACACCGAAGCACAACTGAAGAAAATGGTCACCGCCGAAGGTGGTTTTGTGGCCTACCTGGGCACCAACGACGCCTACGAGGTCGAGAAACGCGCCCTGGCAGGCGACGAGAAGTGCAAGCTGCTGGTCGACGCCTTCACCTATCAGGTGTCGATGGAAATCAGCCGTCTGGCCGCCGTCACCTGCGGCAAGGTGGACGCCATACTGCTCACCGGCGGCATCGCCTACAGCAAACCCTGGATGGCCATGATCGAAGAGCGCATCGGCTGGATTGCTCCCGTCAAGATCTACAAAGGCGAAAACGAGATGCTGGCCCTCGCCATCTGCGGCAAAGAGGTGCTCGACGGCGTGGTTGTCAAGGAGTACAAGTAACATTATAGCTGTGAGTTCTGAGCTTTAAGTTGTAAGTGGCTGACGCCGTTGCGGCTCCCGCCCCACTTTAAACTTACAACTCACAGCTAAAAACCCAAATAGACACAAGGATGAAAAAGACAACAATGCTGCTGGCAGCCGCCCTGATACTGGGCGCCCAGACGCTTTCGGCCCAGGAAATCAAAGTCAAAAAGGGCAAGGTGACTATGAGCGAAGAGTACTACAAATCGCTTGTGGCCGCCGCCGAGGCCAATGTACAGGCCCAGGCCCGCATTGCCGAACTAGAGAAAAGGCTGGCCACACCCACCATGCACAACTTCAACGACTCGGCCTCCTACGCCATCGGACGCGACCTGTTCACCAACTGGACCGAGCGCCAGCTGGGCGTAAACGCACAGATGGCTGCCCAGGCCATGATTGACGACAGCAAGGGCTACAGCCAACTCAGCGACCAGCAAGCCAACAGCCTGCTGCAGCGCTTCCAGCACAACTTCGAGATGCGTCAGCGCGAAGGTGTGCAGAAGAACATCGACGAGGGCGCAAAATACATGCAAGAGATTAGTCGCAACAAGTCTGTCTACACCACGCCCAGCGGCCTGAAGTACCGCAAGGTGCGCGAAGGCAACGGCAAGCGCCCCAAGGCCACCGACCGCGTGAAGGTGCACTACACCGGTTCGCTCATCAACGGACAGAAGTTCGACAGCAGTGTCGACCGCGGCGAGCCCCTCACCTTCGCACTGAACCAGGTCATCCCCGGCTGGTCCGAGGGTCTGCAGTTGATGGACGAAGGCTCCAAATACATGCTCTATATCCCCTACAACCTCGGCTATGGCGAGCAGGCGGTGGGTGCCATCCCTCCCGGCTCGACGCTTGTCTTCGAGGTGGAACTGCTGGAAATCAATCCCAAATAAATGAACACCTACGGCGAAAGATTCCGAGTAACCACCTACGGCGAGTCCCACGGGCTCGCCGTTGGTGCTGTTATCGACGGCTGCCCCGCGGGCATTGCCATCGACATGGAAGCCATACGCACCCAGCTGGAGCGCCGTCAGAGCGGCGCACCGCGTCAGGAACAGGACGACATAGAGTGGCTCTCCGGCCTGCACGACGGCGTCACGCTGGGCACTCCACTGACATTCGTCATCCGCAACCGCGACCAAAGGCCCGACGACTACCAGCCGTTGGAGCACCTCTTCCGTCCGGGACATGCCGACTACACCTATTTTGCCAAATATGGCCAGCGCGACCATCGCGGCGGCGGGCGTGCCTCGGCCCGCGAGACGGTGGCACGCGTGGTGGCCGGCACGGTGGCGCGCCAGCTGATGCCCGAGGTCAGCATACAGGCCACCGCCTCGTTCCCCACCCCGCTGCCTGCAGACGACAGCGTGGGCGGTACCGTGAGCTGCCGCATCGAAGGGGTGCCTGCCGGCATCGGCGAGCCCCTGTTCGGCAAACTGGGGGCCGCTTTGGCGGCGGCCATGATGAGCATTCCCTCGGCCATCGGCTTCGAGATGGGGAGTGGATTTGCCACCACCCAGATGAAAGGGAGCGAATATATAGACCGCTGGAACCCAGACGGCACCACGCGCACCAACCACTGCGGCGGCATACAGGGGGGCATCAGCAACGGCATGCCCATCGAATTCCGCGTGGGTTTCCACCCTGTGGTGTCGGTGGCGCAACCGATAGAATGTCTGCACGAGGATGGCCACCTGGAGACCATCACCCTCGGCGGCCGCCACGACCAGTGCGCCGTGCGCCGCACGCCGGTGATTGTGGAGTCTATGGCGGCATTGTGTTTAATCAATTATATGTTATGAAAAAGACAAGACTGACTGTTATCTTGGGACTCATCGGTGTCATGCTAGCCGGGTGCAAGCACGACGGCTTCACCATCAGCGGCACCTTGGAGGGCGCTGCCGGCAAGACGCTCTGGCTCGAAGAGATAGCACCCGACGGGCCTCTGTTTATCGACTCAATTCCAGTGGATAGCAAAGGGCGGTTCAAGTATAGCTACAAGATGCCTTACCGCTCGTTCTACAACCTGCACACCACGGCCGACAACTATATAGTCACCCTGCCAGACCTGGGCGAACATATCAAAATCGGCGGCCGATGGGACAATCTGTCGGTGAGCTACACCGTCGAAGGGTCGCCCGAAAGCGGCTTGCTCTGGCTCCTTCAACAGTTCTCCAACGACGGCGCCGAGGTCCTCAACCAGCTGGTAGACACCACCGAGCGCTATGCGCAGCTGCTCTTCGACGAGAAGATTACCAAGGAGGACGTGCTGCGCAAGAAGGACGAGACCGATTCTATCTACCGAGTCACCTTCCAAGAGCAGCAGGACTATGTCTGTCGTTTCCTTGAGGAGAACAAAGGCTCACTCAGCACGTTAATTGCACTCTATAAGCCATTCAACAACCGTCTGTTGATTGATACGCGTGACCCCAACAGCATCGAGTGGTACGACCTGGTGCTCGAGGGGCTGCAGGAGCGCTACCCAGACAATCCGCACACGCTCCACTTCAAGAACACGACCGAGCATCTGCGATCAGCACTCTCCCGACAATAGACACTTTCCAGCGGAAACCAGCGGAGGTGTGCCGTCAACGCACCTCCGCTGGTTTCATTCTTTATAACCTATGCAATGTACACACCCACTGCCATTTGGTGTTTGCTTAACATTTTTTACAGAATTTCACTTGCAAAAAACAAATGAACACTGAGGTACTGTAGAACGAAAATTAAGAATCTAGAGTTGCGAATCACGACTAGAACGCCAGGAAAGGTGGAGAAAATATCCTAGCCACCACGTAAAACACTCATTTTTATTTCCTTATATAAGCAACAAACACCCACGAGCCATAGTCCTGCACCCTCCGCTCACGGAGGGGTCATCCTTGCACCAACGATGCATCAACCATGCACCATCCTTGCACCATCCTTGCATTTTAACATTTCAGATGCAGCGTTGGTGGGCCGATGGAAACAGCGAATGGGATGTTATGGCTGCGCTGCCTGTGAACACAAACCGACGTGTTGACTTAGGACAGCTGCTTCTCGCGGAGGATGCCGTGGTAGAGTTGGTCTTGGCAGGTGCCGCAGGGGGTGTAGCCGAGGGCGGTGTAGTAGCGCTCCAAGACGGCGTTGCCAACTGCTGAATCCAACCTTAATAAACTGACGCCCTGCTCAATGGCATACCGTTCCACATGCTTCATCATCTGCACGCCCGCCCCAGGCACGGAGGGGTCGGTGACGAGGTGGTGCAGGTAGTAGGCGCGTCCCGTGAGGCCGCCGGTGTAATGGCCGTCGCGCGTCCAGCGCACATCCTCGGTGTAGAGGGCTATGGCTACCACCACCCGGCCCTGTTCTTCGCCGACGAGAAACGAGGGGATGTGCTGCTCCCAGTAGCGGCGGGGGTATCGGCCGAAGTAGTCGGTCTCGTTCCACTGGTGCAGTCCGACGGCGTTCATCCAGTCGATACGCAGCTGGACGAGGGCCATGATAGCATCAACATCCTGTAATCTCGCCTTTCTGTATTTCATGCGAGCCTGACGAGCAAAGGTCATAGAGCTTGAGGGTGTGGTCGTTGAAGGAATAGACGGCGTAGTTGCGGTTGAGCATCCAGTCGCCTGTGTTGACGTAGAGAGTGGTAAGTGGAGTGTGGGTAGTGGGTAGTGGGTAGTGGGTAGCACTCTCCTCTTTCCGCTCTCCGCTTTCTACTGTCAGCTCACGTACCAGCGGTGTGTGGCGATGGCCGAAGACACAATAGTCGAGTGGTTCGTGCATCAGGCGCTCTTTGCAGTAGATGACGATGCCCTCGCGGTCGTCACCCAGATAGCGAAGAGTATCCTGGCGGGCATGCTTCACCTTGTTGCTGTCGCTCCAACGGCGGGCTATGGGGAAGGTCCACGCCGGGGGCAGCAGGGCAAAGAGGCGCTGGTTGAGGCGCGAACGGAAGATGCGGCGCAGGGTGCTGTAGTTCTTGTCCAGGTGTCCCTGGCCGTCGCCGTGACCAATGAGGAAGCGACGGCCGTCGATTTCCAGCACCTCGGGGTCGCTGTGCATGATGGCGCCGCATTCCTGCTCCAGATAGTCGAACAGCCACATGTCGTGGTTGCCGATGAAAAAGTGGATTTCCACACCGAGGTCGGAGAGTTCGGCCAGCTTGCCCAGCAGGCGCGTATGGCCGCGTGGCACCAGATGGCGGTAAGTGAACCAGAAGTCGAATAAGTCGCCCAGCAGGAACAGTTGGCGGCAGTCATCCTTGATGCTGTCGAGGAAAGCGCACAACTCCCTCTCGCGCTCAAGGCTGTCGGCCCCGCTGCCCAAGTGGGCGTCACTGATAAAGACCACGAGACTTCGTGTCTTCGAGCCCGGCTCGAAGTCTTGAAGTCTCGATGTCTTGAAGTCTTGAAGTCTCGAAGTCTCGATGTCTTGAAGTCTCGAAGTCTCGATGTCTTGAAGTCTCGAAGTCTCGAAGTCTTGTTGTCTTATTTCAGCCATGAGCGTGGATTTTGGGAGGCGGTGCCCTTCCAGAGCTGGAAGGAGAACTCGGCGGTGCCGTCCTCGTTGGTGTAGACGGTGCCGAGGTTCTGTCGGATGGTCACCTTGGCGCCCTCGTGGACGGTCACGGTGCCCATGTTGGCATATACCGTCATATAGTCGCCGTGGCGGACTATGATACCCTTGGTGCCGTTGGGGGTGGTGAAGACACGGCTCACCGTGCCGCCGAAGACAGCCTGCACCGCTGCACCGCTGCGGCACTGCAGGTCGATGCCGTTGTTCATATTCTGTCCGCCGCTCTCGTGGGTGTAACGGCCGTAGTCGCGCACCACCTTGGTGTAGACCACAGGCCACGGCAGACGGCCCTTGTTGCCGGCGAAATCGGCAGTCAGCGCCACATCGGCGGCCGATGTCTTGTCGACCGGGGAGCTGCCACCACCGGAGGCTTTACGCGCCTTGTTGGCCTTGGCAATCTCCTCGTTGATGATGCGCTGTATCTGTTGCTGCAGCTGTTGCTTCTGCTTCTCCTTCTTGCTTATCTGGGCTTTCAGGTTCTTCTCCTGCTGCTGGCTCTTCTTCAGATTCTGCTGACGCTCACGCTGTTCCTTGGCCAACTGCTGCTGGTGGCGCCGTTCCTGAGCCAGAAGACTCGAGGTCTCCTGCTGTTGCTGCGCCAGCCGCACTCCGGTCTCGGTCAGTTCTTCCTCCTTCTGACGGATATATCCTGCCTGGCGACGACGGTAGCGGCCATAGTCGCGGAAATACTTCTGCCGCAGATAGGCAGTGTTGTAGCTCCGGGTGTCGAGCAGCAACACCAGCTTGTCCAGCGAACCACGCTCGCCGTAGAGCACACGCACCACATGGGCATACTCCGCCTTCAGCGAGTCCACCTGCGACCGCATCAGCACAATGCTGTCCTGCGTCTGGGTCATCTGCACGCCCAACTGGTTCAGCTGGCCGCCGATATTATTGATAAGCCGCGTGCGTTCGCGAATCTTGCGTTCCAGCAGTTGCAGCTCCTTCTGGCTGCTGCGGCTGTTTTTGCGGGCCTTGGCCAGGTCGTTGTTCAGCCGCTTTATCTCCTGCTCCACACGGGCCTTGTCGCGCTCAAGTTGCTGCTTGCTCTGTGCCGAGGCGGAGAGTGGAAAGTGGAAAGCGATGCTGACGCAGATCAGCACCATGATTTTCCACTTTCCACTTTTCGCTTTCAACTTACCAGCCGAGGATGCGCTTGAAGTCATACTCTTCGGGATTGGGCAGATACTTGCGTGCGGCGTCGTAGTCGGCGGGGGTGATGTAGTCCATGATGTCGTTGACATAGGACATCACCTTGTTGGAATTCACGTTGACCTGGCGCGGGGGAATCTTGCCCGTCACAGGGTCTTGCAGGTCTTTGAGGTACAGCGGGCTCACGTTGCCCTGCTGGTCCACATACACCATGCAGCCTGTGCAGCCCTGGCCGAAGAGCGTGTGCACGCCCATACCCATCAGCGAGCAGTAGGTGAGGTCGAAGGCGATGGGCGTGTGGCAGCGGATCTCGTAGCCGATCTCGACGGGGCGGGACTTGACCTTGAGGCCCAGCTCCTTCACCTTGCGCTCCAGCAGGTCGTTGAAGATGTGCGCTTTGCTCACCTTGCCCAGCTCGGGATGGCCGTGTTCGTCGTAGCTGAAGTGGATGCCGCTCTTGCGGATTTCCTCGTCGCTGAGCGAGTGGAAGACGCCCTCACTGATCATGGCGGCGCCATAGTTGATGCCCATCAGCTTGCGCTTCACGATGCAGCTGACCACCATGTTGATGATTTTGTCCACGGTGATTTCGGTGCGGTTGAAGAACTCGGGTATGATGACCATAGGATAGTGGCAGGCGCCGGCGATGCCGAGGGCAAGATGTCCGGCCGAACGGCCCATAGCGCTGACGACGAACCAGTTCTCGCTCGTGCGGGCGTCCTCCATCACAGCCGTGGCCAGGACGCACCCTTGTGCTTTGGCGCTGTTGTAGCCGAAGGTGGGGCTGGCGTTGGGCAGCGGCAGGTCGTTGTCGATAGTCTTGGGCACATGGATGTTGGCGATGGGGTAATGCTTGTCGGCCAGGAACTTGGCAATGCGGTTGGCCGTCGAGGCGGTGTCGTCGCCGCCCACAGTCACCAGCAGCTTGATTTCGTTGTCGGTGAACAGGCTGAGGTTGAACCGCTGCTCGAAGTCCTCGGCGGTAGGTTTGAAACGGCTCATCTTCAGGATAGAACCGCCCTTGTTGAATATCTCGTCGGCCGTCAGGAAATCGAGTTCCTGCATGCGGGGGTGGTCGGTGAAGAGGGCGCTGTAGCCGCCGTGGAGGCCGATGACGCGATAACCGTCGCGCAGGAAAGTCTTGGCCACCGAGGCCACCACCGTGTTCATTCCGGGCGCAGGACCGCCGCCCGTAAGGATAGCTATACTTTTCATCTCTTTCTGTGTTTTATTTTTCTGAATTTGAATTTATGTATTCATAGTTTTCTTCTTTCACCCGTCACCGTTCGTCACACAACACAATGTAAGTAACGCACGGCCGCATTGAATATTGTACCCGAAATGAAAAAAGTACAACTATTTTTATAAAACGGGGAAGTGGCGAGAGCGGAGAAAGGAGTGAACGCCGACAGCGAGGACACTGCCGCCAACCGCACCGCCGTTTTTCTGTAAAGAAGGACCTGTTTTGCACTGGCTAAAACCTTATCAACTACTACTATAGTAGGTGTTGGTAAGGTGTTGGTAAGGCGTTGGTAAGGCGTTGGTAAGGAGATGGTAGGTTGGGAGCCTGACGTTCAGTGGGTTACAAAGGCGTTTTTTCGCGTCACAACAGGTGGGAGAGTTTTAATGATGAATGATGAATGGGGAATGATGAGTGATGAATGATGAATGGGGAATGATGTGTGATGAATGATGAATGATGAGCGGAGAGTGCTATCCACTACCCACTAAACACTGAACACTAAACACTGAACACTGAACTCTGAGCACTAGCTACTGCTAGCCGCTTTTATTGTTTTTTAACATATTTTTTTGTCCCAATGGCACAATATTTGCCATTTAGATAACGTTTCCCAATATTGAAATGTTAAAATTAAAAACATTTTTAGTTAAAAATCAATAGTTTACAACATAACAAAAATCACACCAACAGAACTGCACACAACTCATCGCACTATGAAGAACAGAGGTAAGACAATCATCATGCTGACGCTGCTGCTGCTGACACTGCCGTCCACTCCCCTGCGGGCGCAGGAGTCGCTGACGCTCGACACCTGCCGTGCACGGGCCTTGCGGGCCAACCGCGGGCTGAAGCAGGCGGAGACGAAGGTGGAGGAGACCGCCGCGCTGGAGCGTGTGGCGCTCATGCAGATGCTGCCCCGCGTGACAGCCAACGGCGGCTTCGTATGGACCGAGCGGAGCGTCAACCTGCTGAGCGGGGAACAGAAGGAGCGGCTGAA
Source organism: Bacteroidales bacterium (assembly GCA_045576855.1). Classification (GTDB taxonomy): domain Bacteria; phylum Bacteroidota; class Bacteroidia; order Bacteroidales; family P3; genus Colimorpha. The sequence continues at coordinate 34,405 of JAZNHG010000025.1, forward strand.
CCACCTAGGCGACAATCTCAGCAGCGACATCAGCCAGGCGCTGCACAGCGAGCTGGACCAGTTGCCGATATTCGGCACCTCGGTGGCCGACGCACTGAGCAATGCGCTGGCCGGCAGCGACCTCACCGCCAATATCAACAGCCTGGGCCAGGGCCTGGTGGCCGACCTGGAGACCGACACACGGCGCATGGGTGGCGGCATGGTGACCCTCACCCAGCCCATCTACACGGGCGGCAAGCTACTGGCCATGCATCGCACCGCCGAGCTGACCCACCGGCTGGCCGGCGTGGAGCTGGACAAGAAGCAGCAGGAGACCCTGCTGGCCGTAGACGAAGCCTACTGGCAGGTCGTCAGCGTCGGCTACAAGAAGCAGCTGGCAGAGCAGTACGCTTCGCTGCTGGACACGCTGGAGCACAACGTGGAGTTGCTGCTGCAGGCCGAGATGGCCACCCAGGGCGACCTGGCGCAGGTGCGGGTGAAACACAACGAAGCCCAGATGAGCCTCACCAAGGCCACCAACGGACTGCGGCTGGCCAAGATGCTGCTGGCCGAGCGTTGCGGCATGCCGCTGGACAGCGACTTCGAACTGGCCACCAGCCTCGACGCCACCGCGGCCCCGGCCTCTATGGACAACAAGCGGGTGAATATGGACGACGTGTGGCGGCACCGGAGCGAGATGCACCAACTGCGCATAGCCGACAGCGTGGCGCAGCAGGGCGTGCGCATAGCGGCCAGCGTGCTCAAACCCAACATCGTGGCCACGGGCGGCTACCTGATGACCAACCCCAACGTGTTCGACGGCTTCCGCAACGAGTGGGGTGGCACCTGGATGGCCGGCGTGGCGGTCAACGTGCCGCTGGTGCATCCCGCCGGCATCTACGCTATCAAGGCCGCCAAGGCCAAACGGCGCGAGGTAGCCTACCAGATGGAAGAGGCCGAAGACCTGATAGCGCTGCAGGTCAGCAAGCTGCAGTGCGAGCTGGAGCTGGCCTACAAGCATCTGGCCGAGGCCGAGAGCAACCTGGTGGCTGCGGAGGACAATCTGCACCTGGCGCAGGAGAGTTTTAGCGCAGGCGCCTGCGGCAGCAGCGACCTGATGGCCGCGCAGACGGCCTGGATGCAGGCCGAGAGCGAGGTGATAGACGCCCGTATAGAAATCGAGATGGGGCGCGTCTACCTGCATCAGGCGCTGGGTAGTTGAGAGACCTCGAGACTTCAAGACTTCGAGACTTCGAGACTTCAAGACTTCGAGACTTCAAGACTTCAAGACTTCGAGACTTCAAGACTTCAAGACATCAGGACTACGAGACTACAATAATCCAACATATCAACATATCAACTAATCAACTAATCAACACATCCGCATATCTACATGAAAGAGAACAACAAAAGCCTTTTGGCCGGACTGGCCGTAGTGATAGCCACCGTGGTGCTGGTGGGCCTGGTGGGCCTGCTGGCCATCCATCCGCAGAAAGAGATCATGGCCGGCGAGGCCGACGCATCGGAATACCGGGTGAGCAACATGGTGCCCGGACATATCGACTCCATCTATGTACACGAGGGCCAACGCGTGCGCCGCGGCGACACACTGGCCCACATAGCCAGCGCCCAGGTCGATGCCAAGATGAAGCAGGCCGAGGCAGCCCGCAGTGCCGCCAGCGCCCAAAGCCGCAAGGCACAAGGCGGCGCCCGCAGCCAGCAGGTGGAGATGGCCCGCCAGGTGTGGGAGAAGGCCAAAGCAGCCGAGGAAGTGTACCGCAAGAGTTATGAGCGCGTGCGGGGTCTGAAGGAGAAAGGCGTGGTGGCCCAGCAGAAGCTGGACGAGGTGGAAGCCCAATACAAGGTGGCGCAGGCCGACTGTGCTGCCGCCGAGCAGCAGTACCTCATGGCCCGCGAAGGGGCACAGAGCGAGGACATTGCCGCCGCCGCGGCACTGGTGGGACAAGCCGGCGGCGCCGTGGCCGAGGTGCAGAGCTACCTCGACGCCAGCTACCTCACCGCCCCATGCGACGGCGAGGTGGTGGAGATATATGCCAAGGTGGGCGACCTGCTGGGCACCGGCAGTCCGGTGGCCAGCGTGCTCGACATGGACGACACGTGGTTCTACTTCGCCGTGCGCGAAGACCGACTGAAAGAGATGAGCGTGGGCGACAGCCTGCGGGTGCGCATCCCCGCCCTGGGCGAGGAGCGGCACACCTGCATCGTGAGACGCGTGCAGGCTATGGCCAGCTATGCCACCTGGCGCGCCACCAAGGTGACGGGCCAATACGACGTGAAGAGCTTCGACGTGAAGGTGGTGCCCGTCGGTAAAATCGACGGCTTGCGCCCCGGTATGACAGCCATAATCGACGACAAGGAATGATGAGAGTGTTCCATAGAGAGCTGCGTCGCATCGTTGCGCGGCCGCGCTATATGCTGCTGCTGACGCTGGGGACGGTGTTTGCTTTCGTCTTCTTCGCCACCATGACCCGCGAGGGCCAGCCGCAAAAGCTGCCGGTGGCGGTGGTGGACCTGGACGGCAGCTACCTCTCGCGGCGCCTGTGCCACGAGCTGGACGCCACCCAGGGTGTCCGCGTAGTGGCGCTATATACCAGCCACACCGAGGCACGGCAGGCCATGCAGCAGGGCAAGGTGTTCGCCTTCTACGAAATACCCAGTGGCACCTACAATGCGGTGCTGCAGTTCCGCTCGCCGCGTCTGGCGCTGTACACCAACCAGTCGTATCTGTTGGCCGGTTCGCTCAGCTACCGCCAGCTGGTGACGATGGGCAAGCTGGCTGCCGGTGCTGTGCAGCGCGAGGTGCTGCGCAAGAAGGGTGTGGACGAGAGCCTTATCATGGGGCTGATACAGCCTATCATCCTCGACACTCATCCAGTGGGCAACACAACGGGCAACTACCAGACCTACCTGATGACCACCCTCATCCCGGGCATCATAGCCCTGATGGCCATGTTGCACACAGCCTATGTGATAGGCCGCGAGCGCCAAGAGCACAGCGTACGCCAATGGATGCAGAAGGCGCGTGGCAACGCCCTGCGGGCATTCATGGGCAAGATGCTGCCATACACGTTGCACTACACACTGCTGCTACTATTGGCCGAAATCATTATGTACGGGCCGATGCACTTCCCGATGGCAGGCAGTTGGCCACTACTGATGCTGCTGTCGCTGTTGCTGGTGTTGGCCGCACAATGTGCGGGGTGCTTCCTGATGGGGTGTGTGCCGGACCCGTCGGTGGCCATGAGCCTCACCTCGGCCTATGGCACGCTGGCCTTCACCATGTGCGGGTTTTCGTTCCCTGTGGACGCCATGCCGCTCTCCATGCAGAGTTTCAGCCTTTTGTTCCCGCTGCGACACTACTTCCTGGCCATGCGTGATGTGACCCTCTTCGGGAACGGCATCGGGCAGTGCTGGCCACAGATATGCATGCTGATAGCCTTCCAACTGCTGTTGCTCATCGGAGCCTGGATGTTCGGTCGCCAATACGAAAGGAGGTTGGCATGCTGAAGCGTATCGCCACAAACCTGCTGGACATCTGGACAGTGCTGACCGCCGAGGTGCGTCGTGTCTTCAGCGACAAGACCACCATTGTCATCTTCTTCCTGGCCACGGTGGTCTATCCCCCACTCTACTACTACATCTACCATCGCGAGGCGCTGACGGAGATGCCGGTGGCAGTGGTGGATATGTCGCAGAGCGAGGCGTCGCGCCGCTTTGTGCACAAGCTGGATGCCACGCCCGAAGTGCGGGTAAGCCACCACTGTGTGGACTTCGAGGAGGCTCGCAGACTGCTCTGCAAACACAGCGTGAAGGCCATTTTCCTCTTCCCACACGATTATAGCACGCGATTGGCCGACCACGAGCAAGCCACCGTCACCTGCTACAGCGACATCAGTTCATTCATCTACTACAAGTCGGCACTAATGGGTGGCAGCAACGTGATGCTCGACGAGATGAAAAATATCGAGCTGGCACACCAGGAATCCAGCGGCATCACCGGCGAGCAGGCCGAGGTACAGATTGCGCCCATAGCCTACGACGACGTGAAGCTCTTCAATCCCGGTGGCGGCTATGCCTCCTACTTCATTCCGGCATTGCTGCTGCTAGTGGTACACCAGACCCTCTTCTTCGGCATCTGCGTACTTTGTGGCGACGCCAACGAGAATCGCAAGGCGCTGCATCTGATACCACCCCACCTGCGCGGGCGCTCCGTCTACCGCGTCACTATCGGTCGACTACTCTGTTTCCTGCTAATCTACATTCCCATCTCACTATTCGACCTCTGGATTATGCCACGACTATTCGGCATGCCCCAGCTAGGTAGCGTGACCGACATCATCCTATTCCTGCTGCCCTTCCTGATAGCCGTCATCTGCTTCGCCATGTCATTTGGCAACATCTTTGCCCACGAGAGGATGAGCGTGCTGCTCTGCTGCCTGTTTTTCAGCATTATATTGTTTTTCCTGAGTGGGCTGGTATGGCCGCAGAGCAACATGCCGCAGTTCTGGCTGTGGTTCAGCTACCTATTCCCTTCGACGCCCGGAATACAAGGCTTTGTACGCATTTCTTCGATGGGAGGTACGCTGGCCGATGTCAGGGGTGAATATCTGGCACTGTGGCTGCTGGCGGGTATATACTTCGTATCGGCCTGCATATCGCTGCACATTATCAAACGTTACAGAAGATGAATATGATGAAAGATGAGTGAAGAATGCCGTTTGTCCATTCATGAAACGACAACCACTTATCGACCTAACAACCAAAATAGACACAAATAACAATGGAAAAGAAGACCAAAGACAACAAACCTGCAGAGAGCGCACAGCAGGAATGGGTACAGGCACGCAGGCTGCAGCCCTACCGCCCTGCCCGTGCACTATGGCTTGCGATGGCCTCCACCTTGATACTGACGGCGGTGATGTCGCTCGGCGCGGTAGACCCATCCACCCACAGGCTCTACACCAGCTTCCATCTGGAGCTGATGGCCGGAGCTTTTCTGCTGCTTTTCACGCTGTTGTACATCTTCAATTTCGCGGTGATACGGCGCTGGCGGGGTTCGTCGGGCTGGTTGATGGCAACGGGACTGGTAGGTTCGCTACTGCTGGCGCTGGCTTTCACGCTGCTCAATTATCAGCTGGAAGGGTCTCTCTACGGCATGCATTTCAGCGTGCTGGCGGTGGCGCTGTCGTTCAACTTTACGGCGGCCATCATAGCATGGTTGATATGCATGCTGTTGTACAACGTGACGCAGCGGCAGCTGGCCGTGCTGGAGAACGAACATCTGCAGGCAGAGAACCTGCGTGTACACCACGAGTCGCTGGAGCAGCAGGTGAATCCGCATTTTCTGTTCAATTCGCTGAACACGCTGGATGGGTTGATTGGTCACGACGAAGAGCGTGCCCACCAGTATGTGCAACGGCTGGCGGAGACGTACCGCTATACTCTGGGGAGGCAGGCTGTGGCAACACTAGCTGAAGAAATGCAGTTCACACGTGGATATGTGGAGATGATGCAGGTGCGCTATGGCGAGTCGTTGGGACTGGAGGTGAACCTGGAGCCAGATGCGCTGAGGCGGAGCGTGCCGCCAATCAGCGTACAACTGCTGGTAGAGAACGCCATCAAGCACAACGTAGTGACGCAACGACACCCGATGACAATCACAATAGAATGCGAGGGGGACCGCTTGCGGGTGCGCAATCCACGGCAGCCTAAGACCGATAGCGGCCCGCACAGTGGCATCGGACTGGACAACCTGAGCCAGCGGTGCCGTCTGCTGACGGGTCGAGACATCAAAGTCACCTCGTCGGACAAATACTTCGAAGTGGATATGCCGCTGGGCAATTATAGAGAATAATACGTAGCTAGCAGTCAAACAGACAAGGTGATGCAGGCACATTTATTTATCTACTAAAATAGACAAATAATGAAAAGGATAGTAATTGTAGAAGACGAGATGGTGGCCACAGAGCACCTGCAGCGGCAGCTGATGCAGATAATGCCCGACGTGCGGGTGGATGCCACATTGCAAAGTATCGAGGAAGCGGTGGAATACTTCACTGCCGCTGGCGAGAGGGGGCGGTGGCCCGACCTAGTGCTGATGGATATAAACCTGGCCGACGGACAGGCATTCCGTATCTTCGAGCAGGTGGCGATACGCTGCCCGATAGTTTTCACGACGGCCTACGACCAATATGCCCTTGAGGCTTTTCAGGCGGGCGGCTTCGACTACCTGCTGAAGCCTATCTCCACTGAGGCGTTGCACCGGGCACTGGACAAGGTGGGGCTGACTGCCGACGGCAGACTGATAGCGGCTGGCCGACGCACAGAGGCGACAGGCAACTACCCGTCGCATTTTCTGGTGCCGATGCGCGACAAGCTTATACCCGTGGAGATAAGACAGGTGGCCTGCTTCTGTCTGGAAGACCGTATCAGCCGGGCCATTTATTACAATGGTCGGAGCCAGACAGTGGACCGGCCACTGGAAGCTATCATGGAAGATCTGGACCCGACGCTCTTTTTCCGTGCCAACCGGCAATATATCGTGGCACACGAGGCTATACGCGAGATAGGGCTATGGCCTGTGAGCAAACTGGTGTTGACGCTGGGGGTGGAGACTCCGGGCCGCATCATCATAAGCAAGGCCCGTGTGCACGAATTCAAGCAGTGGTACACGACGCACCCATCGCCAAACCAGCCAGGGCCGACAGCAGTATAAGCAGCAGCGGACTCATCCGGCGGTGCAGCGCAAGCAGAAAGACTGCGGCAAAGAGTACGGCCTGTGCCAGAAACAAGGGACGCCTCAAGAGCTCAGTTGATGCCGGAACAGGCGTAAAAGCGGCCGGGAGCAGCTGCAGTGCTGCCGCGGCGATGAGTCCGACGACAGCGAGCCTCAGACATCGCATGGTGGAGGCCACAAGGGGCTGACCACTATGAACCTGCAGCCACCGCCCTACAAGCAAGACAAGCGTCACCGGCACCAGCACGACAGACAGCGACGCCAAGAGCGCACCCAGCACGGCAGCCCAAGCCGGGTAACCGGCCCCGAGGGTAGCCATATAGCCTGCATAGGTGGCTGTGTTGATTCCGATGGGGCCCGGCGTCATCTGACTGATGGCGAGCAGGTCGGCGAACTCGGTGGCGGTCATCCAGCCGTGGTGCGTGACAACCTCATTCTGAATCAGGGCCACCATAGAATAGCCACCACCAAAGGTGAAGGCCCCAATAAGAAGGAATGTATAGAAAAGTTGGAGGAATATCATTTCGAGTTATGAGTTATGAATGATGAATGATGAATGATGAGTGGAAAGTGGCGAGTGGAGAGCGGGCTGCCGCACCCGGATACTGAACACCAAACACAGAACACTGAACACTATTCACTGCCGACTTTCATTTTCCATTTCCCCCAGAGGAAACCCAGCAGGGCTGCGGCGAGGACTACGAAGACCGGGTTGACGCCCAGCAGCCAGATGAGCAGGGCACTGAGAATAGGAATCCATACGTTGCTCCAATTGACTTTTGCACTGCGGGCCAAAGTGAATACCGGAGCTGCAATGAGAGCTACCACGGCAGGTCGCAGCCCAAGGAAAACCCACTGGACATAGGTATTGTCACGAAAAGAGTGAAAAAAAAATGCCAGCAGTAGAATAAACAGGATGGGCATCAGGACGTTGCCGATTATGGCAGCTATAGCGCCGCGCAATCCACGCAGGCGATGCCCGGCAAGGGCCGCCATATTGACAGCAAACACACCCGGTAGCGCTTGTGCCACAGCCACCTGGTCGAGGAACGCTTCACCGCTAAACCATCCATGTTTCTCCACCAACTCGCGTTGCATGAGGGGTATCATTGCATAGCCTCCACCTATTGTGAATGTGCCTATTTTGAAAAAACTCCAAAAGAGTTCACAATATTTTACCATTTTTTTAGTTATTGCTTTTCGATGATAACAGAAAAGTATAAATATTATTGTATATGAATGGATTGTTTTTTGGACTCTTTATGGTCTTTGTGGTGGTTATGCTGGCACTGGACCTGTTCGTATTCCACAAAAAAGACCACATCGTAGGGGTCAAAGAAGCTGCTATCTGGACCGGGATATGGGTGTCTATGGCTATGGGGTTTGCCGTACTGGTGTACTTCTTCGGCGACTGGATGATGCCGCCAGCCGACGCCTCGGTAGACCTGCTCGCCTATCGCAAGGAGATGGTATCCGAATTCTTAGCCGGTTATTTCCTCGAAGAAAGCCTTTCTATAGACAACATCTTCGTGATGATTATGATATTCGTGAGCTTTGGCATCAAGAAGGAATACTACCACAGAGTGCTTTTCTGGGGTATTTTCGGTGCCATCGTGCTCAGGTTTATCTTCATCTTCGGACTTGGCGCACTGGTAACACGTTTCGCCTGGATGCTAGCGGTCTTTGGTGCAATCTTGATTTACAGCGGCATAAAGATGTTCCGCGACAAGGGGGACGAACACATAGACACAGCCAACCACCCCGTGGTAAAGTTTGCCTCGAAACACTTTCCCGTGACCAAGGAAAGCCACGGACACGATTTTTTCCACGAGGGCAAGATGACTCCGCTGTTCCTTGTGCTGCTCGTAATCGAATTCTCGGACATAATCTTCGCCGTCGATTCTATTCCCGCCGTCTTTTCTGTCACCACAAACCCGGTGATTGTCTATACCTCCAATATCTTCGCCATCATGGGACTCCGTAGCCTTTTCTTCCTGCTGAGCGATATGGCCGACCGATTCTGGCTGTTGCACTACGGCCTGGGGGTGCTGCTGTGCTTCATCGGCGTGAAAATGATTGGCGGATTCTTCTTCCACTGGCATCTTCCGACACTGGTCTCGCTGGCCGTCATATTGGGCATACTGGTGTTCAGCGTGGTGCTTTCTATCCTGATTAAAAAACCTGTGAAGCAATGAAACGACTGATATTTGCGACCAATAACCGCCACAAGGTGGAGGAGGTGCGCGCCGCACTGGGTCCGACGGTGCAGATTGTAACCCTGCGCGAAGCCGGTCTGGAGGGCGAGATTCCCGAAACGGCAGACACGCTGGAGGGCAATGCCCTTCAAAAGGTCCAGTGGGTGCAGGAACACCTTCGGGACTGTAGTGACCCGACACTGAGAAATCTGTCCATCATCGCCGACGATACGGGACTGGAGGTCGAAGCACTGGACGGCGCCCCTGGAGTCTACTCGGCACGCTATGCCGGCGAACACTGCTCATTTGACGATAATATAGACAAGCTGCTCGCCGCCCTCGACGGCAAAAGTAATCGCCGTGCCCGCTTCCGTACCGTCATATGCCTGATAGACACTGGTGCTGCGCCCGTATATTTCGAGGGACGTGTTGACGGACAGATACTCACCGAGCGTCACACTCACGGCGAGGGCTTCGGCTACGACCCTATTTTCATGCCCGAACGTTTTGCCGTCAGCTTTGCCGAGATGCCGCTGGAGGTGAAGAACCGTATCAGCCATCGCGGTCTGGCGGTCCAAAAGCTAAAAGAGTGGGTGGTTGCTAGTTGACAGTTGACAGTTGGCAGTTGGCAGGCATTCATCATTCATCATTCATCACTCATCATTCATCAATTAAATTGAAACAAGTCCATCCCATCGGCATACAAACAGGCATGTCGCAGAGCGGCAGCTGCATCCTGGTGCTCGACGAACCCGAAGGCGGGCGTCGGGTACCCATCATCGTTGGCCGAACCGAAGCCCAAAGCATCCTGCTGGCTCTCCATCCCGACCAGAGTGGCAAGATGCGCCGCCCAACCACGCACCAACTCATGGCTTCTCTCATGTCCACACATGGTATCTCGCTGCGCCGTGTCACCATCGACCGGGTGGTGGAGGGTGTCTTTTTCGCCACGCTACACCTCTCCGACGGCTTCTCCGAACGCAGCCTGGACAGCCGCACCACCGATGCCGTCACCCTGGCAGTCATCTGCGGAGCACCTATCTTGATGGACGAACGGGTGCTGGAAGAGACAGGCGTGAAGGTAGACGGCGGCAACGCCAAGACAAACGAACAACCCACGCTGGAGGAACTGGAGCAGGAGCTCCGTCGCTGCGAAGCCGCCGAAGAATATGAGCGCGCCGCCGAAATCCAGCAACAAATAGAGAAACTGACTAAAAGATAAACAGTTGGCAGTTGATAGTTGGCAGTTGACAGTTGGCAGACATTCATCATTCATCATTCATCAAGCATGACAAACTACGAAGAGACGACACAATATCTGCAGCGACGTCTGCAAGAGGCCGGATACGAAATGCCGCAGGTGGCCATCGTGCTGGGTAGCGGTCTAGGTAAACTGGCCGACAGCCTGGAGCAGCCACTCACCATCCCCTACTCCCACATCCCGCATTTCAAGACCTCCACCGCTGTGGGCCATAAAGGCAACCTCATCGTGGGCCGCCTCGGCGGGCGCAACGTGCTGGCCATGCAGGGCCGCTTCCACTACTACGAAGGCTACACCATGCAGGAGGTCACCTTCCCCGTCCGTGTCTTCGCGCGCCTCGGCATCCGCACCCTCATGGTGAGCAACGCCGCCGGTGCTGTCAACCCCGACTACCACGTGGGCGACCTTATGGTCATCACCGACCATATCAACTTTATGCCCAACCCGTTGCTCGGCCCCAATATGGCCGACTTCGGTCCACGCTTTCCAGACATGACGCAGGTCTACAGTCCCCGTCTCTGCGCGCTGGCCGACCGGCTGGCCGCCGAGATGGGTATCAGCCTTCGACATGGCATCTACGTCGCCGAGACTGGCCCCACCTACGAGACGCCGGCCGAATACCGCATGTACCGCATGTTGGGCGGCGACGCCGTAGGTATGAGCACCGTGCCCGAAGTCATCGTAGCCCGCCACAGCGGCCTCGAGGTGTTCGGCATGAGCGTCATCACCAACCAGGCCAACGACCTGAAAGACGGAGCCGTCAACGACGAGAACGACGTGGTACTACAAGCCGACCGCGCGGCCGACCGCATGACAGCCCTCTTCACCCGCCTGATTGAACAGATGAATGATGTAAAATAATAGTATGATATAAATTATATAGCACTTCAAAATTCACCATTCATCATTCACCATTCATCACTCATCATTCATCATTATTATACCCCCTCCCTGTGTCACGATTCCGCCCTTACGTACTTCCCTTCGCCATACTGCTCGGACTGTTGCTCCACCGCTGGTGCGCCTTCCTTGCGCCGATGGTGCCGTACATTATCTTCACCATACTGCTCCTCACCTTCTGCTCGGTCGACATACGCAGGCTGCGCCTCTCGGCGCTCGACCTCTGGCTTATGCTGTTCCAGATAGTGGTCAGTCTCGGCAGCTACCTGCTGCTCAAGCTCTTCGGCGCCGGCAACATCATCGCCGAGGGGGTGCTCATCGGGGTACTCTGCCCGGTGGCCTCGTCGGTGGCCGTGGTGGCATGCATGCTGGGCGCCAACCGCGAGACGGTCACCACCTATACCATCGTCGGCAACCTGATGGTTGCCCTGGTGGCACCCCTCGTCTTCAGTCTGCTGGGGCATCATCCCGAGCTGAGCCTGGGCCGCAGTTTCCTGCTACTGCTGAGCCGCATAGCCACCACCCTGGCCCTCCCCTTCTTCCTGGCGCTGGCATTGCAACTCTGGTGGCCGCAGGCCAACCGGGCACTGGCACGCCACAACAACCTGGGATTCTACCTCTGGGCCGCCGCGCTGCTGCTCACGCTGGGCCAGACCATCGACTTTATTTTCCTGCACGGCAGCGGCCATTGGGGACATATCGCCATGCTCGGCGCCCTGGCGCTGTTCTTCTGCGTGGTGCAGTTCTCCGTGGGACGCTGGCTCGGCCGGCGCTATGGCGACCGCATAGGCGGCGGACAGCTTCTGGGGCAGAAGAACTCCGGATTCGGCATCTGGATGGCCAACACCTTCCTCTCGCCGCTGTCTTCCGTGTTCCTGGCTTTCTACAGCATCTATCAAAATCTCTTCAACGCGTGGCAATTGGCCCACAACAAAGCTAAACAGACATGATTAAAGCAGCCTTTTTCGATATCGACGGCACACTGCTCAGTTTCCACACCCACCGGGTCTCCGAGGGCACGGTGCGCGCTTTCCATACGCTGCACCGACATGGCGTGCGCACCTTTATCTCCAGCGGACGGCCCCAAGTGCTCATCCCGCCCATGCCCGTGGACTTCGAAGGGCGCATCACCATGAACGGCGCCCTTGTCTTCACCCCCGAGACGACACTGGTCAGCAACCCTGTTCCGCAGACCGACCTCGACGCTTGGCTCGACTTTGCCAAAACGCACAACCTCTGCACCATGACCTTCACTGCCGACGGCATGATGCTGGCCCAACCCAACGAAGTGGGTATGGCGCTGCGCAACCAATTGGAATTCACCATGCCTCCGGTAGTCGACATAGACGAGATGCGGGGTCATGAGGTCTTCCAGATTATCGCCGTTATGCCCGCCGACCTCGACGAACGCGTCGGGTCGCTCCTGCCCCACTGCCGTCTCCCACGCTGGCACCCGGCCTTTACCGACATAGTGACCGACGGCAATAGCAAGGCGATGGGCATGGATGCCATCTGCCGCCATTTCGGCATACCGCAAGAGGAGACCCTTGCCTTTGGCGATGGCGCCAACGACATCGAGATGCTCCAGTGGGCCGGTATCGGTGTGGCGATGGGCAATGCCGACGACCATGTGAAACAATTTGCCGACCTCGTTACCACAAGCGTCGACGAAGAAGGCATAGAACATGCTGTGAAACGGCTTTTCTGTTGAGGAGATAGAGGATATTAGTAGTTAAGGAGGTAAGTAGTCAAGTAGTTAAGGCAATAGAGGAGAATAGTAGTTAAGGAGGTAAGTAGTCAAGTAGTTAAGACAATAGCATGCGTCGACCACGGAACATGAACCACTGAACACTGAACACTGAACACTAAACACTAACCACTGAACACTAACCACTGAACACTAACCACTGACCACTGATGAAAGACAAAGCACAAGAACTGGAAGAGGCCCGGCGGCTGCTGGCCAGCTACCTGGACCTGGCCGCCGACCAGCAGGACGACGACGCCTTTGTGGCCCGCGGCAACGGCTTCTGCGACCGCAAGTACAGCGACGACTTCCTGCAGCTGCGCATAGCTCAGCTCACCGCCCGCGTGGCCGAACTCACAACCACAGCCGACGCCGACGGCACCGAAAGGCCACAGAACAACACAGATACACTATAACAAAGAATACCATTATGACAGAGAACAAACGCGAAAACTTCAGTTCCAAGTTCGGCATCATCCTTGCCACCGCCGGCTCGGCCCTCGGACTGGGCAATATCTACCGTTTCCCCTGCGAGGCGGGAGCCAATGGCGGAGGTGCCTTCCTCATTGTCTATCTGGCCATTGCCCTCATCATAGGCACGCCGCTGATGGTGGCCGAATTCACTATCGGCCGCCGCTCGCGCAGCAATCCCATCGGTGCCTTCCGCCGCCTGGGCGGCAAGCGCAGCCCGTGGCCCGTGGTGGGCTACCTCGGCGTGCTCTGCGCTTTCCTGATTCTGGCCTTCTATACCACCGTGGCCGGATGGACGCTGGGCTATCTGGGCAAGAGTGCCGCCAACCACTTCGCCGGACAGGACCTGGCGCAGATACAGGCACAGTTCGCCTCCTTCACCAACCATCCCTGGCTGCCGCTGGTCTGCCAGCTGGCCTTCCTGGCCCTGACGGCCTTCGTCGTGGCCCGCGGCGTCAAGGACGGCATCGAGCGCTACTCCAAAATCCTGATGCCGCTGCTGCTGGTCATCATGGTGGTGCTCAGCATTCGGTCGCTCACCCTCAGCGGCGCCGCCGAGGGGCTGGCCTTCTTCTTCAAACCCGACTTCTCGAAACTCACCGGCAAGGTGATTGTCAGCGCCCTGGGCCAGAGCTTCTTCTCCCTCTCCATCGGCATGGGCGCACTGATTACCTACGGCTCCTACATCGGCCGGCAGGACAACATGACCTCCAGCGCCGTGGGCGTGGTGCTGGCCGACACGCTGGTGGCCGTGCTGGCGGGCATCATTATCTTCCCGGCAGCCTTCACCTTCGGCATACGCCCCGAGGCCGGCGCCTCGCTGGCTTTCACCACCCTGCCCATGATTTTCCAGCAGATGACCGGCGGCTACATCTTCTGCCTCCTCTTCTTCCTGCTGCTTGTCATCGCCACGCTCACCTCCACCATCTCGCTGCTCGAGGTCATCGTGGCCGCGCTGACCGAGGAGATGCACATCTCGCGCCTCAAGGCGGCCGTCATAGGCACGCTGGGCACCGCCGCCATCGGCGTGTTCGCCACCCTCAGCTTCCGCTCGGGCAGCTCGCTGCTCGTCGCCGGCAGGAGCATCTTCGACCTGCTCGACCACATCACCGCACAATACTTCATGCCCATCGGCGGCCTGCTCATCGTGCTCTTCGCCGGCTGGAAAATGAAGCGCGCCGACGTGATGGACGAACTCACCAACGGCGGCACCCTCAAGGCCGGACTGCGGCGCGGTATCTACTTCATCATCCGCTACATAGCCCCCGTGGCCATCACCGTCATCTTCTTCTCCCAACTGCTCAAGGGCTGACCCCGGCACCCGACGACCGGGGCCACGATGCCCCCGCCTGTTGCGAGGCGAAAAAACGCCCTTGCAACACACTGTAAACCAGGTCCCCAACCTACCATCGACTTACCATCGACTTATCATCGACTTACCAACATCTACCGCAGTAGGTGTTGGTATGTTGATTGTCTGTCGGTTGCGAGCCCGACGGCAAACCGTCCCACCCCCCTGCCCCGGCCCGTGGCGCTTCCGTTCCCGCAGGGTGGCCGCAGTGTTAAAAAAGAGTTAAATAAAGTGTTAAAACGATTTTAACGCTTATTTTATATAATAACACAAACGCCAAAAAACGAACACTATGGGAAAACAGCACAAAGGAATCGCCGACGGATTCCAAGGGACGGTAGGTCCCGTCGTCGGATACATGTGGCGCGGCAAATGGTGCCTGCGCTCACGCCCGGTATATGTACGCGATCCGCGCACCGAGAGCCAACTGAACGCACGAGCAAAGCTTGCGGCCACCGTACGCCTGGCCTCCTGCCTACGGCCCGCCCTGCGGCTGGGCATGCACCGCTGCGCGCTGGAGCGCCACCTGACCGAGAGCAACTACTTCATCCAGGCCAACCGCGCCAGCCTGCAGTGGGACGGCGAGCAGCTGACGGTGGACCGCGCCGCACTGCTGCTGGCCGACGGACCGCTGCCCGGCGTGCAGTTCGCCGAACCGCGTGCCGAGTCGGCCCACGTCGTTGCGGTCGACTACACCACCCCCGCCGGCGAGCCAGCGGCCGACGACGCCGACCTGGTCTACCTGGCCGCCTGGTGTCCCGAGATGGACGCCTGCCGCGTGGCGGCACCCGCCTTCCGCAGCGACGGCAGCGTAAAGATATATCTTTCACGCTATTGGAGCGGCCACCCGGTGTGGCTCTACGGATGGGTGCAGGACAGCGACGGACAGAGCTCGCCGAGCCGCGCCCTGGGCTCCCTCTGACGCTGGCACTCACCAAAAATGGTGAGAAAAATTACAAAAAATGATGCCGAATTGATTTTTTTTTGTATATTTGCAGGGTCATACGTAGGCATGTGTCGCACGTATGCAATTGAGAATTAGTTTAATAATATAATATTAATCCTAAAAAAGTCACATCTATGACAAAAGTAAAATCTTTGGCTGACCTGAAAGCCATGCGCGAGAAGCTCCAGTCGAACCTCGACGTGCGCGAGAAAGCAGAGCACCCCGAGAGCCTGGTACAGATCAAGGTTGCTATGGCCACATGCGGTATCGCCGCCGGAGCCAAGCAGGTTATGGAACACATGATGCAGAAGGCCGACGAACTGCACATCCCCGCCGTCTTCACCCAGACGGGCTGCATGGGCTATTGCCACGCCGAACCCACCCTCGAGGTGCGCGTTCCGGGCAAGGACCCCATCGTCTTCGGCCACGTCGACAACAACCGCGCCGACGAAATCCTCACCAAATACGTCCAGCAGGGCGAACTGGTCGAGGGTATCATCCCCGTGAACTACGAAACGATTGACAAGTAATATCCGTTGATATGTTGATATGTTGAGAAGTTGATAGGGTGGCGAACCATTCGCCCAGCCCCGCAACGTATCAACATATAAACTTATCAACCTATCAACAAAATAGATTATGGCAAAATACAAAATGCACATCCTGATCTGCAGCGGTACCGGATGCAAATCCAGCAACAGCCTCCAGATCATCGACAATTTCCATAAGATTCTCGCCGAGAAGGGCCTCGCCGACGACGTGCAGGTCATCAAGACCGGCTGCTTCGGCTTCTGCGAGAAGGGCCCCATCGTCAAAATCATGCCCGACAACACGTTCTACACCCAGGTCAAACCCGAGGACGTGGAGCGCATCGTCAACGAGCACATCATCAAAGGCCGCAAGGTGCCCGAGCTGCTCTACACCAACCCCGAGAACAAGGAGCACGTCAGCGACTCGAAGCACATGGACTTCTACCGCAAGCAGATCCGTATCGCCCTGCGCAACTGCGGCTTTGTGGATCCCGAGAACATCGAGGAGAGCATCTCCCGTGGCGGCTACGAGGCCCTGGCCAAGTGCCTCACCGAGATGACCCCGCAGCAGGTCATCGACGAGATTACCAAGTCCGGCCTCCGCGGCCGTGGCGGCGCCGGCTTCCCCACCGGCGTGAAGTGGGGCCTCTGCGCCAAGAACCAGGCCGACCAGAAGTACATCATCTGCAACGCCGACGAGGGCGACCCCGGTGCCTTCATGGACCGTTCCATCCTCGAGGGTGACCCCAACAGCATCGTCGAGGCTATGGCCATCGGTGGCTACGCCATCGGCGCCAGCAAGGGTCTCGTCTACATCCGCGCCGAGTATCCCCTGGCTATCGACCGTCTGAAAATCGCCATCAACCAGGCCCGCGAGTACGGCCTCCTCGGTGAGGACATCCTCGGCACTGGCTTCAACTTCGACATCGAGCTCCGCTACGGTGCCGGTGCTTTCGTCTGCGGCGAAGAGACCGCCCTCATCCACTCCATGGAAGGCAAGCGCGGTGAGCCCACCCTGAAGCCCCCATTCCCCGCTGTGCGCGGCTATATGGACAAGCCCTCGAACGTGAACAACGTAGAGACCCTGGCCAACATCCCCGTCATCATCACCAAGGGCGCCGACTGGTTCCGCACCATCGGTACCGAGAAGTCGCCCGGAACCAAGGTGTTCGCCCTGGCCGGCCAGATCAACAACGTGGGTCTGATCGAGGTCCCGATGGGTATCACCCTGCGTGAGATTATCTACGAGATCGGTGGCGGCATCAAGGACGGCCGCGAGTTCAAGGCCGTGCAGACCGGTGGCCCCTCCGGCGGTTGCCTCACTGCCAAGCACCTCGACACCGAGATCGACTACGACAGCCTTGTGGCTGCCGGCTCGATGATGGGCTCCGGCGGTATGGTCGTCATGGACGAGACCTCTTGCATGCCTGCTATCGCCAAGTTCTATCTGGAGTTCACCTGCGAAGAGAGCTGCGGCAAGTGCAGCCCCTGCCGTATCGGTAACAAGCGCCTCTGCGAGCTGCTTGAGAAAATCACCGACGGCCGTGGCACGATGGACGACCTCTACGCCCTGCGCAACCTGGCCGCCGTCATCAAGGACAGCGCCCTCTGCGGTCTCGGCCAGACCTCGCCCAACCCCGTGCTCAGCACCCTCGACAACTTCTGGGATGAGTATGTGGAGCACGTCGTGGACAAGAAGTGCCGCGCCGGCGTCTGCAAGAAGCTCATGCAGTATGTCATCGACCCCGAGAAGTGCATCGGTTGCGGCAAGTGCGCCAAGAACTGCCCCGCCGAGACCATCACCCGCACCGACTACATCGCTCCCGGCCACAAGCTGGCTTCGATGGTCATCGGTCAGGACAAGTGCGTCAAGTGCGGTGCCTGCTACCAGAACTGTAAGTTTGGTGCCATCTCGATTAAATAGTAATAGAATTATGATTTCTAAATTCTAAATTCTAAGTGGGCTGACGCGGCCCGCGCAAGCCACTCAGAAATTAGAAATCAAAAATTAGAAATAAAGATAACAATGATTAACGTAACGATAGATAACAAAGCGATCCAGGTCCCCGAAGGCACCACCATCCTGAAAGCTGCCCGCATGGCCGGTATCGACATCCCGACGCTCTGCTACTTCGAGCTCGACGGAATGAAATTTGAGAACAAACCTGGCGGATGCCGCGTCTGCATGGTCGAGGTGACCAAGGACTTCAACGGCAAGCCCCGCCGCAACCTGGCTCCCGCCTGCGCCACCGACTGCGTGGAAGGCATGGAGGTGCTCACCGCCTCGCCCCGCGCCCTCAACGCCCGCAAGACCGTCCTCGAGCTGATCCTCAGCGACCACCCGAACGACTGCCTCCAGTGCGAGAAGAGCGGCGACTGCGAGCTGCAGAACCTCGCCGTTCGCATGGGCATCCGCGAGATCCCCTTCAAGGGCGAGCAGAGCCACTATGAGAAGGACACCACCCTCAGCGTCTACCGCGACATGGACAAGTGCGTCTACTGCCGCCGCTGCGAGGAGATGTGCAACAAGTTCCAGAGCGTGGGCGCCCTGAGCGGCGTCAACCGCGGCTTCCCCTCGGTGGTGGCTCCCGCCTTCGAGCAGAAGCTCGGCGACAGCTCGTGCGTCAACTGCGGCCAGTGCGTCCAGGTGTGTCCCGTGGGTGCCCTCACCCTCGTCGACAACATCAACGACGTGCGTAAGGCCCTCGCCGACCCCACCAAGAAGGTCGTCGTGCAGACCGCTCCCGCCGTCCGCGTCGCCCTCGGCGAAGAGTTCGGCATGGAGCCCGGCACCATCGTCACCGGCAAGATGGCCGCTGCACTGCGCCGTCTCGGCTTCGACTATGTGTTCGACACCGACTGGAGCGCCGACCTCACCATCATGGAGGAAGGCACCGAGCTCCTCGGCCGCGTGAAGAAGCTCCTCGCTGGCGACAAGGATGTCAAGATGCCTATGTTCACCAGCTGCTGCCCCGCCTGGGTCACCTTCTACGAGAAGAACTTCCCCGACCTGCTCGGCCATCCCTCGACCGCCAAGTCGCCCCAGGGCATGTTCGGCGCCGTCACCAAGAACTACTTCGCCCCGAAGATCGGTGTGAAGCGCGAGGACGTCGTCTGCGTGTCCATCATGCCCTGCCTGGCCAAGAAGAGCGAGTGCGCCCGTCCGGAGCTCGGCAACGGTACCGACCAGGATGTCAACTTCAGCCTCACCACCCGTGAACTGGCCCACATGCTCAAACAGAGCAACATCGACCTCAACAGCCTGCCCGAAGAGGACTTCGACAATCCTCTCGGCCAGTCGACCGGTGCCGCCGTCATCTTCGGCGCCACGGGCGGCGTGATGGAGGCTGCCCTCCGTACCGCCTACGAGGTGCACACCGGCAAGACCCTCCCGAAGATCGACTTCGAGGAGTGCCGCGGCATCTTCGGCGACAGCGTCCGCGAGGCCACCGTCGACTTCGACGGCCTGCCCGTGAAGATCGCCATCTGCTACGGTCTCTCCAATGCCCGTAAGCTCATGGAAGAGGTCCGCGACGGCAACCCCAACGGCTACCACTTCATCGAGGTGATGGCCTGCCCGGGCGGCTGCATCGGCGGCGCCGGCCAGCCCTACCACCACGGCAAGAGCGACATCATCAAGAAGCGCATGGACGCCATCTACCGCGAAGACGCTGGCAAGCCCATCCGCAAGAGCCACGAGAACCCCGACATCATCGCCATCTACAAGGAGTACTACGGTGAACCCTGCGGCCACCTCAGCCACGAGCAGCTCCACACGCACTACTTCGACAAGAGCGACAAACTGGAAGTAACGAAATAAAGTAATTATGATTTCTAAATTCTAATTTCTAAGTGGGCTGACGCGGCCTGCGCAAGCTACTTAGAAATTAGAAGTTAGAAATTAGAAATAAGCAAAAAATTATGGCTAACGTAAAAATTTCTGAAGAGAAAATAAACATTATCAAAGACATCTGCAAGAGCTTTGGTAACAACAGCGGCGAGGTCATCAACGTGCTGCACCAGGTGCAGGGCAAGTTCGGCTACCTGCCCGCCGAGGTGCAGGAAGTCGTGGCCCACGAGCTGAACATGCCCGTGGCCAAGGTCTACGGCATCGTCTCCTTCTACAGCTTCTTCACCATGGAGCCCAAGGGCGAGCACCCCATCGATGTCTGCCTCGGCACGGCTTGCTACGTGCGCGGCGCCGAGAAGGTGCTGGATGCCTTTCAGCGCGAGCTGAACGTCCAGGTGGGCAAGTGCACCCCCGACGGCAAGTTCAGCCTCAACACCCTCCGTTGCGTGGGTGCTTGCGGTCTGGCCCCCGTGGCCATGATCGGCGAGAAGGTCTACGGCCGCCTCACCCCCGACATGGTCCCCGGCATCATCGCCGAGTACAAATAAGACTGGGTACGCAGGCGTCTCGCCTGCCTCAAACGCAGAGCGGGGCATCCATTCGGATGCCCCGCTCTTGTATTTGCTACTAGGTCGGCTTTATAATATCTTTCCAGCCCTTCGCATGCGGTCGGTAAGGGGTGTAAGGGTGGCTATCAGGGGCGAGGTGGTGACGTCGCGTTGTTCACCGTCGATGTTGAACGTCAAGGTGGAACCGTCATTGCGAACGTCGATGGTTACGGGAGCACCCATGACAAGAGGCAGGTTCACGTCACCGTGGCCCGCAGGGAATCCGCAGAGCATCGGTATGCCGTAGGGCTCCACCAACAGGCGTATCATCTCCTCGATGTTTTCATAGGTGAACTCCGACCCGCAGCCTTCGAACTCACCCAGGATGATTCCTTTGCAGCGGTCAAGCACGCCGTTCATCTGCAGGATGCGCATCTGACGGTCGATGTTGTGCATCGACTCACCGACCTCCTCGACAAAGAGGATCAGGTCCTGCCCCATCGTGGCGTCGGCCTGCGTGCCCACGTTGGGAGCGATGGTGCAGAGGTTGCCACCCACCAGCACGCCGCTGGCCACTCCAGTGATGTTCTGGGCGTGGGCGGGCAAGTGATAGCAGGGAACTTGTCCCATCAGCAAGTCGCGCATCATGGTGCTGGTCTCGTCGGTTCCGCCGTTTGCCAGATAGGAGCTCATGGTGCCGTGGACGCTCATCACTCCGGCGCGGCTCAGCAGGCCGTGCAAGGTGCTGATGTCGCTGAAGCCGACGAGCCATTTGGGCGAGGCGGTCAGTTCGGCAAGTGGAATGTGGTCGATGAGCTGTATGGTGCCGTAGCCGCCGCGGTTGCAGATAATGGCCTTGATGCTCGGGTCGTTGAACGCCCAGCGGATGTCGCTGACGCGCTCGTCGACGGTACCGGCATACTTCCCGTCGACTATCTTACCTACATTAGGGCCGATGACGGGCACTAGGCCCCACGATTGCAGCACGTTGGCGGTCGCCTCAACATTCTCCATCGGGGTGTAATAGGCCGGAGAGATAAGAGCCACCGTGTCGCCAGCGGACAGATAGGCCGGTTTCACACATTTGAGCACCTGGTTACCGTCGGGTGTGGGTTCCGGACGGACCTCTTCCTTTCCGCACGACGCGAATACCAGCGTCGCAAGAGTCAGTAATAGCAGTGTCTTTCTCATAATAGTTGTATTTTTTCAGAATGCAAAGATACAAATAAATTGGTTCTCCACAAATATTTTTCACATCGATTGTGCCGAATTTGCCAAGCCGACGGCACTCCACAACGAAGTCTCGTTATCGTTTCGAAAAAAGACTAACGCATTCCCACATTAACACATTCACGCATTCGCACACTCTTAAAGCGCATTAACACATTAGCGCATTAACACATTCATAATGTCTTCTTTAATCACCCCACCAGCGCTTCTATCGGTACGCTGCTGTCCATTAGGCCTATCCTTGTGTCGCTGGCGTGTCGGTTCACTCCCGTATAGGCCAGCGAGGCATCCTCGTAACGGCGGAATTTTAGGATGGCGTCGTTCATCTGGGCGCGGTTGAAGACTCCGATACACAGCAGCAGGTCGAAGTCGTCGATGGTGAGGCCGGTGACCCTTTCAAAGAGCGAAGGCTCCAGTTTGCGGATGACGTCTTCGAGGCTCTCCTCGCGGTAGTCGGTGAGGTACATGAAGATGGGAATGCGCGTGGCGAACTTCATCAGTTTCTCCTGCACCTCGCGCCGCTTGCTGCGGTATTCCTTCTCCTCGGCGGTCAGCTCCTTTTTCTTCTTGGGGTTGTCGCCGGCCTCGCGCTTCAGTTTCTTGATCCGCTCCGCACGGTTGACGATGTTTTCGATGATGTCGCTGCCCAGTGCGCGGAAGCCTTCGATTTTCATAATGGTGGCCATTGCCTCGGGACTGTCGAGTACACGCTGCAGGGTGGCGTTGTCCACATTGACCAGCTGGGCGCTGTTCCATCGGCGGGCCAGCAGGGTACCACTGGTGCCGTTGTCCACAAAGTCAAGTATCTCGGTGGCGTTCACCCGTTTCATAGAGCTTCCGTCGAACTGGAGGATGGGCAGGAAATTGATGAAGTCGTTTACCTTGTCGGTGATGCGACGACCCGAGTCTATGTCCAACTGATTGGCGTAGGTCACCACCTCGCGCAGGGCACGGTTGGGGGCGAAGTCAAAGACATAGCAGGTGGGCTTCAAGATGGTCTTCTTCGTCGGGTCGTCCTTGTCGGTCGCCGTCCACGGGCTCTGCACACGGAAAGCCGTCTGGAAGTATATCTCCGGACTCTTGCAGTTGCGCAGCATCAGCAGTCCGCCCAGCGGGCGCAGGGTGACGCCGGTGGTCAGCTTGCCGCAGGTGAGGGTGATGGTGCGCGTCGTCAGCGGGTTGTCGCCCATAGCTTCGCGCACAGGGCCGAGGGCGTCAACTCCGATGCCGGCCTTTGTACCGCTGCAGTTGATAATCTGATAGGTCTGGTAGAATCCGTTGGCCGGACGGCGTAGCAGGGCTTCCATTGCGTCGCACGAGGCCACGTTGGGCAGGAACCACATCGTGTGGGCGCAGAGGTCGAGCAGGCGCGTGTCTTCGAATGGCAGCGGAGGATGCTCGTTTAGGGGCGAGCTGCTGTCGCCATAGATGGGTGTCTTGCCGCGGATGATATCGAGCCACTTCTGCACCGCCCTCTCGTGGACGAAAGTGGCCACTCCCCTACCCTTTGGAATGCCATCGGCTTTACAACCGTTCGCTCCCTCGCGGTCGCGCACAACTTCGGCCCGGAAGAACTCATTCAGGTCGAAGCCGTCCATATCCCACTGCTCTATCATCGCGCCGAGGTCCTGCGGCATCTGGTAGGTCATCATCACCATCGTAGGCATCTCCTCGTATGGATTATATGTTGTCCCACCATTTTCAATTTTCAATTTTGAATTTTCAATTTTTGCTGCCTGTTCATCCTGATAGGTCCAGTTGAATATCTGGTTCTCCATAAACTCGCCCGTGGCGAGGGCGCGGAAGGGTGTGCCGCTGAGGTAGAGGAAGTGACGGCCTGTGATGGGTATGTCCTCGTCGTCCCACGCGCGCCCGCTCTCCACGTCGATGCCGCTTTCGCGCATCACCTCGTCCTCTTCCGTCTGGCGGTTCTTGGCCTCGCTGTCGCCGAGGTCGAGCAGACTCTTGGCGTGGTCGTTCCAGGCACCGAAATGATATTCGTCGAGCACAATGAGGTCCCATTTGATGGTATGCACCCACTCGTTCTTGGGCTTGATGTTGCCGTACTTGTCGCGGCCAAGGTAGTCCTGGAACGAGCCAAACACCACCAACGGCTTTGGCGATGACAGCGACGGGAATCGCTCTTCCGAACGGCTGCTGTAATAACGCCAGCCCTCGAAGTCGCGGTGGCGTAGCAGGTCGTCGCGCCACGAGTCCTCGACGGCAGGCTTAAAGGTGAGCACCAATATCCGCTTGGCGCCCATCTTCTTTGCCAGCTGGTAGGTGGCGAAGGTCTTGCCGAAGCGCATCTTGGCGTTCCATAGGTAGTGGCTGGGGCGGTCGGGCTCTTCCTTGTCCATCTGTGCGAAGTAGTCCGCCGTGTCTTTAACCGCCTTCTCCTGCTCGGGACGCATTGAGTGGTCGAGGTCGCGCACCGTCTCGATATGCGTGTCGCGATGGCGCACTGCCACGTAGGCCGCCTTGGCCTCGCGCAGCGAGCAGCGGCACCACTCGCCTATCAGTTCCTTTCCCATACGGCGCAGCACCTCGTGCAGGTCGTGGTCGCTGAAGCTCTCGCCACTTCCGTCGGCATAGAAGGCGTTGTCGTGCCACAGCAGATGATAGGTCTTGTGCGGCTCGGTAATGGGGTGCTGCTCGTCGATGCGCTGCCGCACATCGGCCCGCGTCGTCTGCCCTATCTTGATCCAGCCGGGGAACGACGTGTCGTCGTACATGTAAATCTGCGGCACCGCGCGCCGCATCGTGGGGAGTATCTGTTCTATTGTCGCCATAATCATTGTTGTTTATGGCGCACTTTGAAATAAGTAAGGAAAAACTAACGATATAAAAGACTATGGACAGCGTCTCTGACGATTACCACAGGTTCTCCGTCGGGAGTTTTGGCTATCTCAAATGCAAAATGGAAATCCTCCACTATCAATTCTCGCCAGCCATTGGCAATCCATTGACGGTTATACTGTGCCTTTTTGAAACCTTGAGTAACAGCAAGTATCTCCAGACAAGCAAACATGCGGTTCATCTTTTTCATCACTGTCTCTTCGCTCAGGAGCGGATGATTTGTCATCGCCGCTTGATAAAAGCCTTTGATTTTAATCCGAACTATTAGACTGACAATGACTCTCATGCTTCAGGATGATAGTGTTTGTGAATCATCTCCGTCAACTCATTGCGAAACTCATCAAGCGTAATGCACTTCGCCAGTTCTTCGTCCGATATCGTCCTTAATGGCTCGTTTTTCTGCGCTTCAGGATGGGCGAAGTTATAGGCCATGTCCCGGATGTAGTCTTCATAATAACGACGTGTGACATAAAGATTCTCACCATCAAAGAAATGAGTTGCATTGTTCGAGAAATCCACATTGGGGGATGCACCGTATGGCGAAGCCGGTTCAGCAGCCAAAGGAGTTTGACTTTCATCGTCAACATCGTATGGTTTAGGGGATACTCTTGCCGTAATTCCCTCCCGGCCGTTCAGCTCCCGCAACAGGCTCTCCGCCTGTTTTTCGTCCTTTACTGTGACTTTCAACTCTATCATTGCAATAGTTTTTGATTTAATAACGCAAAACTCTCGTATTTATTGTTTTCTTCCTTACTATTATTTCAAAGAGCGCTCTGTTATTGTTTTTTGCCGAGCCTTTCCCCTCGGCGTGGGTTTTACGATCCTTCGGTGATCCTTCGACGGTCCGTCGGCGATGTTGGCCTATTCCATTGGTCGTATCATACTTTCGATAAAGGCAATCTCGTCCTTCGTCAGGCCGTATTTCTTGTACAGCATCTCGTCCGTCCACGGGTGGGAGAAGTCAACCAAAGGTATAAGTCCAAAAACATCTTTTGAAACTCTCACCGTTCCATGCCCATGGTAAAGGAGAAAAAGGAAAAACGAGGTTTGCATATATGTCTTGCAGTAATCTCTCTCCTCTCGTGTATTAAATGGACCAATCATCAAGAATGTTTCGGTACATATTTCGCCTTTATTACCGTCTATTGATGCAGGTGGTATTGTGGCATTTGTTGAATAACTCGTAGTAAAGAAGATTTTATACTTTTCGATTGTATCCTTGCCTTCTGGGATTGCGTTTGGATTTACGTAACCAATCTGTCTTCTAGCACCGCCCTTTAACCCCTTTACTCCGTATATTTTAATTTTTCCATTCTCATATTGTTCACATAACTGTAATTCTGGGTATCTATCTGGTTCATTGAATAGTGACCCTCTAATTCCATATGGTTTAGTAGAGGATACAATATTTTTGAATTTTGCCACTGTGCCGATTTTATCGAGTATTGATAAAATTCGTCCGTCCCTAATTATATAGTCGAAAAAAGTATTGTTAAGTTTTCGCAAGGATGTTGTTATTTCACCGCTATTGGATTTAAATGTATAGTTTACTTTTCCTGAATAAGATCTATCCCACATAAAATAACAGACCCCACCATCAATGTGTGTTCCAGCAAAACATTGAGAAGCATCTTCAAAATCGTATAATATTCTGATATGACTATCATAAATCATATTGTCTCGAAACTTGCTAAGATTTCTGCCTCCGACCATCCATTTTGACGGGATAATCATTATTAAATAGATAGGGGTTAATTTCAAGGATTGCTCTACAAATTTGTTATAAATAGGCATGGCAGCATCTGTACTACCACCACCACCGTCACTCATCTGATACGGTGGATTTCCTATGATTACATCGAATTGCATGTCTTTTTTGAATATTTCTTTGGTTGTTTTATGGATAAAGGGATAGGCGTAGGTCTCGCGGCTGTCGGTGCGGAGGTATTCGCCTTTGCTGGCGCCGCAGTGTTCGCAGCGGCCTTGCGCGTTCCAAGTGTGTTGGCAGCGGTCGTACAGCAGGTTGCCTTGCTGGTCGCGGAAAGCGGTGGTGACACTGTACTCTCCGTTGGCGAGTTTGGAGCAGTAGAGTGTTCTGCGGCTCATTTCAGCGGTGAGGTCGGTGCAGGCGATGCCGAAGACCTGCTTGGTCATAATGTGGTCAATACGCTGTTGTAGGTCGGGAATCTCCGCTTCCAGCCCAACCAGCAGCCGCTTGACAATCTCGCGCAGGAAGACGCCACTCTTCGCACAGGGGTCGAGAAAGCGAGTCTTCGAACTGCGGAACAGCTCCTGCGGCAGCAGGTCGAGCATCCTGTTGGCCAGCTCCGGCGAAGTAAAGACCTCGTCGCTGCTCAGGTTGGCCAGGCAGTTCAAAATGTCCGGTGAATAATCTTGTTTCATATCATTGTAGTGTTGCGTCGTGGTCGGCCGGTGGCCTCAAAATCTCAAGAAAATTGATTAAAAAATTTTATAAGAATTTTGAATTGGTTTTTTTATAATTTTGAGCGCAGCGACCTAATCATCATATTTATAGAGTTGAGTGTAATGCAGCGGAGGATACGAACGAACAGGTTCGTCGAAGCTCTGCGCCTCGCCCTGCTCATCGAAGAGAGAATACTGGTGCGTCTGGTTGACAAGGAAATCGAACTGAAAGTCGCGCCGCGCAAACTGCATACTGCCGGCGATGGGAGTCCATTCGCAGAAAGTAATCGGCTTGCCGTCCGCCGTGCGATACGTCAGTGCGTCCCCACAGACGATATTCTTCTGCAGCATATATTTGAGCGACTTGAGGTAACTCGGCTCTCCCCCTAAGTTAGGGGGAGTACCCCGAAGGGGGGAGGGGGTGTGTGATGAACAGGAATGTGCGCCAATCACCTCGCAATACAGCCTCTCCCGACAGGCCTCGGCATTGTCCTCCAACAGCTCGATGCCATAGCATGAGCCTACGGCGATAAGACTTTTGAACTCCCATTCCGTCGAAGACCTTACAGTAGAAAGTAGAGAAAGCTTGCGACGCAGAATCTCGATAAGAAAATTCCCGTCGCCACAGGCAGGCTCGAGGAAACGACTGTCAAGCCGGAACGACTCGTCCCGCACCAAGTCGAGCATAGCATTCACCTCGCGTGGATTGGTGAACACCTCGCCGTGTTGAGCCACCCGCTGGCGGCTCTTGATCTGTGATTTTGTGTTTTCTTGTTGGGACATAAAAAAACCGCGAACTTTTTGTTGAGTCCGAGGTCCTAGGAATAACCCACAATGCTAACAAGAAAGCTCACGGTATGACCGCGAGCGTTTCTGCCTTCATAAGCATTGTGGTCAGAAATTTCCTAGGTTTCGGACTGCTATTGAAATGCGAAAACGCTTTATAATATGTTATTTATTTTCTGTTCTGTTACTTCATATTTTCTAGTTCATAATTTGAGGGTACAACAACTATTTATTCTCGACATGTTTAAATTGTTGATTTATTATTTTGAGGCACCTTGGTCTGATAGTCTAATCGTTTTTGCACATTATTCTTTGTTTACATGGGATATGTTTATTAAGCAATTGCGTTTGCGTTGCACCTTGGACGTATATCTATTTCTATAATCTACATAAAACTACAATCTCGTCTATTAGTGTTCGTACATCAGCAAAAATTTCCGACTCGGACATTTCATTGATGACATCCCACTTGTCTAATCCCAACTGATTAAGCAAAGGATGTAACATCGCCTTCGCATCATTTTGAAAGAGCGACTGATTACTTGTTGTACGATCTGATTGCAAATAATCCGAATTAACAACCACACTTACGGAAGCTAATTGTCGATCAACAAATGAATCAGCATCATTTTCAGATATCGTTGGGTTATTTCTTTTATACAAGCGCCTCATGGCTGGTATCCCCATCAAATAACTTTCAATTTCCCATCTACGCCATGTCCGAAAACGTATTTCGCCAATGCCAGGAGGATTATCTTTCCAGTCTGATATTTCCCCTGTTGATAGGTCCGAATGAGTTTGTTCATATGAACCATTATCCCTGTCATGTAGACTAATTGCTTTCAAATCAGGAATAACATTATGTAGCTCCAAGAAGAAACCTTTCCTTTCGGCATGATTATTAGCATCTGCCCATATTACAATATTATCTGGCCATCTGCTATATTTGTTACAGAAACGTTTTAGGATTTCTGCATCCCATTTATTTTCAACAAACAAAATCCTTTTATGACGTTGTATATTATCAAGTAGCAGAAAGTACTCAGTTCCTAACCCAGACATAACTTTTGCCTTAAGCGAAGCATCCGTCAAATACTTATATTTGCCTTTGTCAGCATATAATATATCCTTATATTCAAACTCCTTGATTACCTCTGTAGAATGAGTGGCAACAATAACCTGTTTTCCTTTCTTTTCTGATATTTCTTTTAAAACGCTGAGCAACTCATTTTGTAACGAACAATGAAGGTGCGCATCCGGTTCATCAAGCAAAAGCACATCGATATTTGGAGACAAGGCAAATGTATATACACTTAACCATTGCAAAAAGCCACTGCCTTCAGCCATAATATCTCTAACAGAATAATCCTTATATGGGGCAAATCGGCTTTTAACAACATCTCCTTTTCTAAATCCAATACTAACGTGTGTATGAAAAGATGGGTTAAAACTTTCGGGATATAATATTCCTTTGAAAATTCTGAATATGGTCTGATTCAATAGCTCATACGGATCGTTTTCGCGTATCCATATCAAGTCACCACTCAAAAGTTTCTTTTTGTCGCCTTTCTTTTCGCCCCTGAGTCGCTGGTTTTCTATATACAAATCCATAATTTGATTTCTTAAAACAGCCCCGGCTAAACCCTGACCAATGAGGCGATTTCTCATTGCTGGAGCGTACCATTGTTCTTTATTGACTATTCCAGCGAAAGGAGGAACATAAGCAACATTTGGAACTGTATCTCCTAATTGTAAATTAGAATCAATTTTCTTTATGTACAATTTCTCCTGAGATAAAGCCAAACCGATGCAAAGATTTTTTTCGATGCCATTAATGACCCAATAACAATCAATGGTTAAGGTATAACTACTTCCAGGGGAAAGATTGGTCCAAAGGTATTTGAAGGATGGAATATTTAAAGGCGTAAAGTCATCAATGGTAATTCCTAGTCCTGCTCCATGAAAAGTCGACAGCAGGGCGTTTGGACTTTTTTCAAATTCTAAAGCAGTACGGCAAAACTGCCAGACCGCTATAGCATGAAGTAACGTGGATTTTCCAGAGTTATTTCCTCCAACCACCAAAGAAAGTGACTTTGGATGCAGATCTACGGTTACATCACTCAAACGCTTAAATTTTTTTATTATTACTTTTCTAAACATTCTTCATTCGTTTTTCGCGCTGCAAAAATACGAATCTTTTCTTATTTGGCAAAATATTTATTAGTGGTCAGCGGTAACTTTTATTTCGCAATTATTCTTCCTAGCAATTCTCCCATCGCTGGCGGGCAGCTTCAAGACCTTTGTGCAGCTGGCGTTGAAGAAGTTCTTTTGAGGGGAGTTCGGTCATATACTGCGCTACATTGATGCCGGATTTGTCGAGTTGCAGCAGTTCTATCTGCTCGTCGCCACCTTCGGTGCAGAGCAACAGGCCGAGGGGTTGTTCCTCTCCAGCCTCCATCTCGTGGGATTCGAGCCAGCGCAGATACAGCTCCATCTGGCCTTTGTACTGCGCCTTGAATTTACCGAGTTTCAAATCGATGGCTATCAGCCGGTGCAGCCTGCGATGGTAGAAAAGCAGGTCGAGATAGAAGTCCTCGCCGTCAATAATCATCCGCTTCTGCCGCTCGACGAATGTGAAGCCATTGCCCAACTCCAGTATAAACTGCTCCAGATGTGCCACAAGACTGTCCTCAAGACTCTTTTCGCTATACATCCCCTTCAGTCCTGTAAATTCTAAGAAATAAGGACTTTTGAAGACAAGGTCCGGGGTGAGGACGTTGTTTTCCCGCAGTTCCGACAGCTCCTGTTTGATCAGTTCGTCTGGTTTCGTCGCAATGGCAGTACGCTCGTAGAGCATACCGTCAATCTCCTTGCGCAATTGGCGAATTGACCATCTTTCGGAAGCTGCCAACGTCAGGTAGAATTCCCGTTGAAGATCGTCTTTTAAAGGTAAAATCTCTGTTATATGCGACCACGTCAATTGTGTCGACACTGCCGACACAATTTTCAACTCAGGGAACTCTTGTGCGAATTGCATCATCCGCCAAATGCTACGTGGCTCAAATCCCTTACTGCCAAATTCCAACTGTAATTGTGTCGACACTGCCGACACAATCCGTTTCCCGTATTCAGCGCGCTCGTTGCCAAGCACTTCTCGATTAATCCGCTCGCCGATATGCCAATACATCAGGGTAAGTTCGGCATTGACATTTACTGCAACCCGACTGCGTGTCTGGTTGATTATCTGCCGCAAGTCGTCAACCAACGGCATAATATTATTATTCTGTATAGTTATGCTGTCTGCCATTAGATAGTTGTTAGCTATTTTTTGTTTGCAAAGATACGAATTATATTTTAATCAAAAAAATCTTATTGTAGAATTAGGGTTCCGTGTAGCCATCCCAATGTTGGCGGACGGCCTCATGTCTTTTGTGTGACTGGCGTTGCAGAAGCTCTTTGGATGAATATTGTATCATACACGGTCTTGGTTTCATGGGTGCGCTTGCTCCAATGCTTGACAACTGCCATAGTCAGATAGAATTCACGTGTCAGCGGTTCCTTAATGGGCATAACCAACAGGAGGTGAGACCACGTCAATTGCCGCGCCACCTGCGCGACAAATTGTTTCCCATAGGTAGCGCGCTTGTTTCCAAGTACGTCCCTTTTGATACGTTCGCTGATGTTCCGGCCGTCCACCGTGCGGCCCGGAGGGCCATGCTGCGGTGGAGGCTTTGGCGGTATATGGTGATGTCGAGGCGGTGGTAGTTTCCGTCGCGGCCGATGAGGGGGAGCATATAGTCGCCCGTGTAGCCGTCGACCACTGTCAGCAGCGTGGCTGTATCGAAGATGACGGTGAGGGTGTCGCCATTGTAGACCCAGGTGGCCGGTGTGGCGTCGGTGTGCCAGTTGACGGGGTTGATGCCCAGGCGGTTGCCGTCGCTGAGCATCGGGATGGCGCATTCGGGCGAGCGGACGCTGTTGTAGCAGATGGTGACGCCGAGGTCAGTGCTGTCCTGGGCTGCACGGATATGGCCACCGGCGGCGGCAAGGTCGTCGTCGGTCACCTTCCAGCCTATGACATAGGCCGACACCATGCGGCTGTAGGCCTCGTCGCTCATCGTACGCAGCAGCTCCACCACTCCCTGCGCCCCCTGGCTGAAGCCCATGAGGATGAAGGGGCGGCCGCCGTTGCAATGCTCCAGGTAGTATTGGAAGGCGCTCTGCACGTCGCCCATAGCCAGCGGGGCCCGTGCGGCCAGCAGCGAGTCGCTGGTGTAGGTCTCCAGCGTGCACTGACGGTAGTAGGGCGAGAAGAAGTTGAAGCCAGTGCCGTACATATGGTCGATGCCCTGCATCTCGCTCAGCAGCAGGGCGCGGATGCTGTCGAGGGTGACGTCGGCATAGTGCATCACGGTGCCGCAGTGCGTGTAGTCTGCTGTCTCGGTGGAGGTGATGTAGAACAGGTCCACATCGCAGCCACGCTCCGCCGTGTACCACATCGAGGTGTCGGCATAATCTATTCCGGCTTCATGCCTGCAGCCAACCATCGCGATGCTCAGCACCGCCAGGCGCAATACAAATCCTTTCTTCATGGTTTGAATTGTCTTATTGGGCACTATTCGGCATTGATGTCGAATACAATGCTGATGCTGTGGCTCTCTGCATTTCTGGGATAAAGTTCCTCTGTCATGACGGGGAGGACGACCAAGAAGCGGTGGCCAGCGTGAATGGTGAAGGACTGAGCATCGTATGGGTCATAGAACATATTGTCGCGGATGGAATAGAGGGTGTAGGTATCGGA
The DNA here is from genome assembly GCA_045576855.1 of Bacteroidales bacterium. Lineage (GTDB taxonomy): Bacteria > Bacteroidota > Bacteroidia > Bacteroidales > P3 > Colimorpha. The sequence goes on from JAZNHG010000025.1 coordinate 67,040, forward strand.
TCCGAGCACGCGGAGCTCCACCATATCGTCGCTGCCGATGGTGTTGTTGTATATAAACTCGGGCTTTCCGCCGGTATATGATAAGCCGCCACGTTGCAGAGTTATGCTTTTGCCTGCAGGGGCGGTGCCTTCAAGCATGATGAATGTGTTCTTCACGAGTTTTCCGTATTCCCCGATGAGGTTTTCCGATTCCACTTGGTCGACCTTCACGCTGCCACGATTGCTTGATGCAGACAGATGCATAGTGCTGTCGTGGTCGGCGGCGAAGCTGACCGTGTAGTCGATGGTGTATTCCATCTTGCCGTCATTGTCCCAGCCGGGAGTGTTTTTCGGGTTCTGGCTGCAGCCAGTCAGCGCCATCAGTGTAGTAATTGCTATGAATATGACCTTGTTACTCATACAGCAGTTAGTTGCAAGAATATGCAGGCGGAACGCTTGTGCTAATCATAAAAAAAGGCATCCTGAAAGATGCCTTTCCTTTTATGTCTCTTTTACTCCCCCACCGTAGGTCGAGTGCGGCTGAGCGTGCAAGACAAATTGCCGCGAACGGTATTGGAGCCCTCGTAGAGGTAACGGTATTTGCCTTCAATCTGGAGGGTCTTTGAGGTGGCATCATAGACGGTGAAGGTGATGACCAAATGCTCGTCTACATTCGCACGCGGGGTGCACGTAGCAGTAACGGTGTTGTCGCGCAGTATCCATTTGAATATCTTGCCCGGCTCGGTGTTGACAACAAGCGTGTCTACGGGTTTGATAATCATCTCGGCGCCAGCCCAATTGAAGCCAGTGACTGTGTCGGGAGCCAAGGTGAGAGGGAAATACCAAGTGCCGGTGAGCTGGCTTTCCTCTACCTGAAACTCCTTGGAGCATGAAGTGGTTGTGAACAGCGTGGCTGCAACGAAGAGCAGCATACCCAGTTTGAAAATTGTCTTCATATTTTATTATACTTTTTTATTGTTTTCCCAATCAATTGTGTACCCTTAACGAGATTGTATGTCGTTTATTGTGTGGGGTGTGAAAAAAAGTTGCTTGAACGATTGTCCGCCGGCACGCACGATATAGATGCCCTTCGGCAGTGACCATACCGTAGCCAACGGCCAACGGCCGGATGCCACAGGACGGCCGGCGACATCGAAGACTACCACGTCTGTACCCTGCGGCAGGTCGTACACCGAGGTCCATTTTTGTACGTCAGCCTCCGGCACAGACGGCACCGCATTGTTACCGGGCAGCGTGTATATCTCCTCGATATAGGCGATAAAGGGTTCACACATCGAGCGCCAATAGGAGGGCAACAAGTTACTGCTGAGTGTCTTCACAGTGGAGATTTCCATTGTCATCTCCAGGCAATGATGGTAGTAGTTCATATAGTCCTGTCGGCCACCATGTATGACATACCAGTCACCCCCGGCAATAACACCACTGCTGTTGACATCGCGGAAACGTTGCGGGTCCACCTCGCGGGCGGCCTCGACAAAGCGCTTGCCCACACTGCGCCACCAGTCGGCCTGGGGATGCGGGTTCTGGACCGAGGTGAAGCAGTCCCAGGGATAGTTCATCACCTCGCTGCCGCCATGCAGATTGGCACTGAGGACGAAGCGGTGGCGCTCCACATACTGGACCATATATTCGTTTTCCTGTGGCAAAGCCGACTTGGCACCGCTGCCGAATGGGTCCGGGAAATTGCGGTTGAGGTCGACATAATTGGCATTGTATCGGATAGAGCCCTGCACGGTATGGTTGCCGGCATGATAGGTACCGTCGGGATTAGCCAAAGGATTGATACACACGTGCACGCGGTCGAGTAGCGTCGTAAGACGTGGCGAGATGCCATAGCTGCCGAGCAGTGTATCAATCAGACGGAGCATCAGTACATAGGCCGTCACCTCGTCGCCGTGGATGGTAGAGGAATAAAAGAACTCAGGCTTCGTGCTGTCGGCAGGTGCGGAGCCGAGTTCAAGACTCAGGATGAGACGGTTCTGCACCGAGTAGCCGATAGTGTCAAGCTTGCACAGAGTTGGGTATTCATCCGCCCAGCGCTGCATCATGGCCACGTAGAGTTCGTAGGTAGGATAGCGGTCCCACGAAGCCATATCGCTGAGGGTGGAGGCCATCGCCACAGCCTTGGCGCCAAAGTCTTCCTGCACCGGCGGCAATGCATCAGGCCTGACCTTGAAGGGGCCATCTTGAGCACCGACAGCCACCGGCATCAATGCCAACAGCGTTATCAGTATAATGGCATGACGTCTCACTTCCGTGCTTTTTTCTGTTTCTCAACTGCCTTGTCGCTGACCACCCGGGTGTCGCGACCAATCTTCTTCATAGCCGCCTGAAGCTTCTCCACGTTGGTCTTCGAGGGGTCATAAGTGATAGTGACCGTCTGCTTCTCACGGTCGGTCTCGATTTTCACCACCCCTTTCTCGAAACGCAAATTGCCCTTGATCTTGTCTTCACAATTCTGGCAATGCATGATGGGCTCAGGAGTGAACACCACCTGGCGCAGATCGCGGCCTCCGAGGGCGAAAAGTACAGCGGCAATCATCATAATCAATGTCTGTTTCATATCCTTTTTTATTTCTAAATTCTAATTTCTCAATTCTGAATTTTCAATTTTCAATTCTCAATTCTCAATTTTCAATTTTCAATTTTCAATCAGTCTCTCCACAGGTGCATTCTCACACCGGCATAGGCCATAATGCCATAGACGGGTCCCCAGAGCATTGTGGGGTCGAACTCGGCCGACCAGGGGTTGTCGGCAGCTATGACGGGCACCGGCTGACGGTAATTGGTCAGGTTTTCGCCGCCAATATACACACTCATATGACGGAAGTCACGAGTGATTTGCAGATTTATCTGCGGATAGGCCGGGAATGACTCATCCCATGCAGGGGTGCCGTCGGCCAACATGCGCGGCGTAGGCATACGTCCCGGACCATTGAGCTGCAGGGTCAGGTCCACATGCCACAAGGCCATCATAGGCTCCCAACTGACGGTCAACAACCCCTTGTAGCGGCTCTGCAACGGCTTCTCCAGCAGTCGACCGTCATAGGTACAACGCACATCATTCATACGGAATGCTGCCATAGCCTCCCATTCGTCGTTGAATGTATAAGTAGCATCCAGCTGCAATGTGTGAGAATATGAAGTTCCCTCCAAAGCTGTAATGAGTATCTTTGTGGGGTCGCTGTCGAAATCGACCACCGCCTGCTGACGGAAATCCGTGTAGTAGTATTCTGCGTTGAGGGTCACCGTACGACCACCGACAGGGATATAGAACGAGGCACAGATACCACTGTTCCACGCTTCTTCCTGGGGCAGATTGCGCTCCACCACCATCGTACGGCCCGACGCTATCAGATAATGGTTCTCGGCCCAGGGCCGAGGAGTGCGATAGCCCTTGCCGACCGAACCGCGCAGCGTCAGCCAATCCACAGGGAGCCATTTCACATGCAGACGCGGGGTGACATAGGTACGGTCGTAAAGCGTGCTATGGTCCACACGTAAGCCGCCCATTGCTGTCAGGCGGTAGCTGGGTTTGTACGTGTACTGGGCATAGGCACCCGGAGTGTACTCCTCCACAACCCAGCCCGCCTGCGCCCAATGGGGCGGATCCAGGGATTCAGTCTCATGTACTCCGCTGAAACTGATTCCGGCCGAAAGCTGATGCGCAGCGCTGAAATCATGCTCCAGCATCAGCTGTGCATACACATCCTGCTGGTTTTCCGTGTAATATTTGGCGCCAAATGCACCATCCATCCACTGGCCATGCACATTACCCATGAAGGCAAGATTGGTATTATGCTCGCGGTCTATCAGATAGGCATGCTTCATGTATGCCTCCACCCCGTGCGACAATATGTCTATCGCAAATGGTGTTGCTGTCGACAGCTGTCCGCCCGTACGATGCTCATTCAGATAGACCACCCCGGCATGCATGATATAGCGTCCACGACGATACTTCCATCGGTTCTGCAGCTGCAGCTGCTCCACGGCCGGCATATCTATCCAGCCGTCGCTATTCATGTCGTGGTGCATCCATTCATGCTCATAGTGTGCAAATATTTCACTGCTCAGATAACGGTTCAGATGCAGGTTGCCCATCAGATTGCCTTCAGTCTTCAAATGGCTGTCTGTGTACAAATTAAGGAGCAGCCCCGGCTCATCGTCGGGCTTCAGATACTCAACATCTATCTGGCCGGTAATGCTCTGCGGTCCATTCTTGACACTCGAGGCCCCTTTGCTGACGCTGATACTGCGCATCCAAGCGCCCGGCACACGCCCCAGCAGATAGGGCTGCGCGGCACCACCAGCCATAGGCAAGCCCTCGCAGAGCATCTGTACATACTGGCCACCCAGTCCCAACAATCGAATCTGGCGGGCACCGACGGCGGCATCGCTATAGTTCACATCCACAGCGGGGTTGGCTACAAAGCTCTCACCTAGATTGCAACAGGCGGCACGGAATAGTTCGTCCTGCCCTATCTCGCTGCCATTGACGGCGCCGGACATGCGCTTGATACCTTCCGACTTGGATTGAATAGAGACTTCCGGAAGTACACTTTGCCTCACTGTATCATTCTGTGCGCTGAGTGTGCCCAGTGCAGAAAAGAACAGAGTTGCGCTTATGAGTAGTTTTTTCATCGCTTTCATAAACGCAACCCGAAAGTATTTATTGTATAATACCCTTATAAAATAATGCCGAATTTGATTGGGTATAGCTCTTGGCAACCATCCTTAAGCAGCGGCAGGGTGGAAACTTGGGCATAGAGACCCAATCCTTTGTACTGCACAGCCACACGCACATCGAAGCGGTAGGGGTTGAAGTATTTGTTCACCTCATAGTCCTTAACCTTCTGAGTGCCATTGGTTGTCTCGCTCTTGCGGCGCAGACCGGTGTTGTCTCCGCTCCAGTTGAGGCCCGGCAGAGCAGTAAGGCTGACATGCCAACGCTTGGGATTGCCGAATTCGAATTTCAGCGGCACCACCACGCTGCGGGCCTTCAGGCGGGTATAACCCGTACCGGAACCGGCAGCGAAGGCCATCGGCGTAGCCGTCTCGTCGAAGCTCACCTCCGGAGTCTGGAAGTTGTAGCGGTCCCAATCCATACCCAGACCCGCCTTGAAGGCGAAGCCGCGCACATTGATGACCGGTATGTTGATGGCTAGCTGAATGTTGTGGAAGTTGGTGTTGACGGCAGCAGCACCCTCGACGCCGCTGAAACCGGCGCCCAGCTGGTCGCCCCAGTTGTGCCAACCCCAGGCGAAGTCAAGCTCAGTCTTCCACGGGTGGCGATTCTTCTTGTGCGCAACCGTACGGGCGATTTCGCCGATGCCGGAGGTGATCTTGTCTGTCACGTCCAGCACCTCGTCGTATCCACCCTCCTGACGCTCGTGCTGAAGCACGCCGTCCTTGGTGAAGCGGCCGCTGTTGATGCGACCGAAGTCGCTGTTGGTGAAGAGGTTCTCGGTCACACCCTCGGAAGCCAGACGGCTGCAGAGATCGGAGGCGGCAAGGTCGATACGGCTGTAGTCGAGAGCATTGTAGCGCCCCACGCCGTACTGCACAGGGTTGGAGCTGGTGATGCGCGAATAGTCCTCGGAATGCAGACGCATGTGGCGGGCGCGGAGGGTGTCCTTCACGTCGCCATTGTACTCGATGCGCGAGTAGTCTTCGGCATGCAGCACCAGGCTGTCCATCGGGGCGAAGTCGCCGATGAACGTCAGGTTGCTGAAGTCCTGCGTGTTGAAGACCATCGAGCGACCGGGCTTGAGGTAGAGGGTCACGTCGCTTTCGGGGCTGTTCAGCACCACCCGGGTGCCATTGCCGCTCTTGGCGGTCTTCTCGCCCAGCTGGCCGCTGTAGGCGAACTTGTCCTCGTCGCCCTGCACCACGCGCAGTGTGGCATAGTCCTCGAGGCGCACTTCAGTGACGGCGTCGGGCAGCGGCTGGGTCTTGTGCTCCTGGGCCAACCCTGTTGCGGGGAGCATCATGGCACTGGCCATTGCTGCAATAAGAATGTTGTGTTTCATAATGTTATGCTGTTTTGTTGATTATTGTCTTTGCTGTTTACCTCGATGAGCTTCACCACCAGGTCGGTCACCATGCGGATGCCGCGGGGTGTGCGCTCGCGGGCCTCTTCCATGCGGGAAAGCAACTCCTGGTTTTCGGGCAAGCGGCGAGCCATACGGCGCCCCAGGTAGGTACCCTGCAACCCCTCGCGGGTATCGTCGGCCAGGGCTAGCAGGCGTTGCTCAAGGTAATCCAGAGTGTCCTCTTCAATGGAAATAACTTCCTCTGCAAAAGCATGTTGTACCTCCATAGCAGTATCTACAGGCATGGGAATGCTTGCTGGAGCCACCTCGGCCAACATCATGGGTTCAGCCACCAATGGACGCGATGGGACATAGTTCTCGTACACCTCCATCGGGACTTGTGTCTCGACCGGAGCGCCGGCAGGTTTACGTACCGCAGGTTTTGACTCAGGCAGAACATGTTGCGGAGCGGTGCGTACGGTATCGACGGCAGCTATGGGCTGCACGATGGGCACCGAAGCCACCTGTTGAGGCTCCACGTCGCCACCACGTACCAGTTGTAGCGTCAGCGGCGTAACCAACAGCAGAACCACGGCCGCAGCAGCCACCCAGCGCCAACCCTTGCCCCAAAGGGGTCGCGGCGCGGCCACATAGCGCACACTCTCGTTGCGCTCCAGCCGTGGCGCCTCGCGGTAGAGGGCTAGCTCCTCGGCAGCTACGGGATGCTCCCGCAGCCAATCCTCTACGACACGTCGCTCGGCAGCGGTCAATTCTCCGTCGGCGTATCGGACAAGCCAGAGTTCATAGTTGGTATCGTTAATCGTTTCCATATCCTAATTTGATTAATTGTTTACGCATGGCCACGCGGGCACGGAAGAGATATACCTGCACACGGTCGTCGCTCAGTTGAAGTGTCTCCCCTATCTCACGGTAGCTATAACCCTCCACATCGCGCAGTTGCAGAATGGCGCGCTGCACCTCGGGCAGTGTCTGCATCGAACTTTCGATAGCCTCGCTCAAGTCGAAACGCTCGTCGGGCGGTCGCGAAAGGTCGTCAGCCAATCCGGAAGCATGTTCCTGCACCACACGGCGATGGCGGAAAGCCGACATCAGATGGCGGTAGGCGACCGACAACAGGTAGCTCTTGCCCTTGTCGGGCTGCACCTGGCTGCGATGAGTCCAGAGTGCCATCAGCGCCTCCTGCACGGCATCCTGGCTGTCGGCATGCGACCCTCCGCAGCGTACCGCGAAGCGCATCACATCGTCGGACCACCGACTCACACCGTCATTATATTCTCTTTCCGTCATTCGCTATATAATCGTCCGAAGGGTGGCAAAACTTACACCCCAACGAAAAAAAATTTGCCCCATCTTCAAATGCACAATGAAACACTTTGAAAATGAGGCAAAACGTCAATTCTCCACATACACACCGCGGAGATGAAGGCGCGGCAAATGCTATTCCACCCACCGCACATAGTCGGCCTTGCGCGGCAGGGCCGGCGGCAGCGGTTTGGCAGGATAGCCCAGCACCACATGGTCGATACCGACATAGTTGCCCTCCACACCCAGGTCGGCCAGCAGACGACGACCTTCGTCGCCCTCGAACTCCTGACGGGCACGATGCACCCAGCAGGCAGCCAGCCCGCAGGCATGAGCCGCATTGAGCAGCGTGGTGACCACGGCACATCCATCTTCGAAGTGGGTGGTGACATCGGCATCGGCCAAGACCACCAGCACCACCGGAGCACCATAGAAGGGGTCGAAACCCTCGGCCGGATGGTTGGGCGAGAGCGAGCTCCAGATGCGGGCATTCAGCCGGCTGAGCCGATCACGCATAGCACGATTGGTCACGGCCACAATGAGGGGGCTCTGCTTGCCGTGACCCGTGGGGGCATAAGTGCCCACCTCGCAGATGCGCGCTATCACGTCGCGCGGCGGCATCTGGTCGGTGAAGGCGCGGCAACTGCGGCGCGTGGCGAGACATTCCAAAGCATCCATACACATCACTGTTTCAACGTATTGAGCAGAGTCACGATGGTTGCCACGGTCGAAGCCGTCTGGGCCATCTTGTCCACACTGACATTGCTCAGCCCGACACTGTTAATCAGCTTGTCGACAAAGCTCGTGGCATTGGCAGCGGTGATGAGGCCGGCCGAGCTGGCTATGAGGCCCGTAGTGAAGGCATTGCGGTAGGCCGTGTCCTCCTTGTGCTGCTGTAGCTCGGAATAGGCGGTGGCCAGCGCCAGGGCATTGGTCAGATTGTTGCCCGCGGTGAGGTCCATCTTGCCGGTGCTTTTGTAACTGCTGTAGAGTCCCTGCACGGCGGTGCCGCATGCTTTACCCGACGCCTGGGCGACGGAATTGCTCGACGAAGCCGACTGCAGAAGGCTGCACGATGTCATCGCCAGCGTGGCGACGCACATCAAAAGAAGTCCTATACGTTTCATAATAAGTTTATTAATATAGTTAAACATTTTATTTCAACGCTGCAAAGATACACAAAACAATTGGATTATTCACCACCAGACAAACATTTTTTCCCAGTCAGAGGACTATGGGCGGAAGGCAGACGCCCGAAGGCGGAGAGCCGACAACAAGGACCCAACCTCTACCATTCACCCTATATCCTCCCATCTTTCCCCTACCCAACTCCTACTCGAGTAGGTGATGGATAGGCGTTGGGTAGGCGATGAGTAGGAGTTGAGTAGGAGGGGGTACTGGGAAGACCTGTCTTTCAGTGGGTTGCAAGGGGTACTTTTTCGGTCCGCGAGGAGCTTTTTTCAAAAAACAATCACTTTTTTGACAGAGCCATGCAGCATAGATTTAAACAGCTGAAACACTGCATTTAAGGAGAAAATTTGTCACAAAAGGCCGTTTATTGTAAAAAAATTCATATCTTTGCAGCGTCGAACAAAACCAGTAATCCGAATGTAGACCGCTGAACATCAGTTTTCAAAACCAAAGAAAGGAGGTGCTAAAATGATAGAAAAAATACAGTACCAGTCGCTACAGTGGCTTGATATCACCAATCCCAGCGAGAAAGACTATGCAGTGTTGCTCAACGACTATCAGTTCCACCCCCTCGACATTGAAGACTGCCGCGGCACTACCCAGCGTCCGAAACTGGACGAATACGACGACTACTATTTCCTCATTCTGCATTTCCCCTATTTCGACCGCGACAACAAGACGGTGCGCATCCGCGAGGTGAAGCTCTTCTGGGGCAGGGACTATATCATCACCGTGGGCAAGGCGCACTGGGTGGTGAAGAAACTCTTCGACGACATGCGCGAAGACCTGGCCGAGGGCGACGAGGAGACACAGGAGATGATGGCCAGCAGCGACCAGCTGCTCTACCATATCCTGAACCGTCTGATGCTGGAAACCAACACCCTGGTGCAGCGCATCGGTTCGGAAGTGGACCTGATCAACTATGATATCTTCAACCGTCGCGCCCGCAGCATCATCGAGCAGATATCCGTCACGCGGCGCAATATCATTATGCTCAACACCACCTTCCGCGCCCAACTGCGCGTGCTGCACCTCTTCGAAAGCGGCGGCGTCAAAGGGTTTGTCGACCCCGAGGTGCTGGAGATGGACGACTACTGGGGCAACATCCTGGACCAATACCAGAAGATGTACGACTCGATTGAGGACTATGGAGAATTGATCGAAGGTCTGTCGCAGACGTTCGACTCGTTGCTGACCAACCGCACCAACGAAATCATGCGCGTGCTGACCTATTTCTCCACCATCATGCTGCCGCTGACGGTGGTCACCGGTTTCTTCGGCATGAATGTCGACTTCCCCTTCCCGATGGGGCATGCCACCTTCTGGGTGATTTTGAGTGCCTTGGCGTTGCTCACCGGCGGCCTCATCTTCTTTTTCCACCAGCGCACCAAATAGCGGTTTGAGGGCGGAGGGCGGAGGTTTGAGGTGAGAGTCGCCACCCTCCGCTCTAACAAAGTTGTTGAAAGATTGTTGAAATCATTTACCCCGCGTGGACTACGATGCGGGGTTTATTGTGTATCTTTGTGGTCTAAAATTTGAGTGCAAAGATGTTCGATTTTAGTGGATTTCTCACTGATACCTACGCCATTGCGCTGGCAGCCCTGATGCTGGCGGCATTGGTGTATTTGTGTATTCACTATGGTTTGTTCCATTTCCGTGTGGGACGCTACGGCCTGAAAAAGAGTCAACCGATAGCTGACGACGACCTGCCGCCCGTCAGCGTGGTGCTCACCGCCCGCAACGACGCCGCCTGGCTCAAAGAGAATCTGGTCTACCTGCTTGAGCAGGAATACCCGCAGTTCGAGGTGGTGGTGGTGGACTATCTGTCGAAAGACGACACCGAGTTTGTGCTCAAGCTTCTGAAAGACTATTACCCCCACCTGAAGGTGGTGCCGTTCAAGGAGGATGTCAACCTCTTCCAAGGCAAGAAATACCCACTCTCCATCGGTATCAAAAGCACCAAGAACGACATTCTGATGCTGGCCGACCCAGACTGCACCCCTAAAAACCTGCACTGGCTGCGCGGCATGGTGCGTGGCTACCGCAACCAAACCACGGGCCGCAAGGGCGACGAGACACAGATTGTGCTCGGCTACTGCGGCGTGAAGCGCACCAAGACCCTGCTGGGCGTGCTGCAGCAATACGACGCACTGGCCTATGGCGCTCAGTATCTGGGCAGCGCACTGCTGGGACACCCCTATACCGGGTCGGGCCGCAACCTGAGCTACCGCCGTTCTTTCTTCTTCAAGCAGGGGGCCTTTATCCGACACTACGATGTAGCCGACGGGTCGGACGACCTCTTTGTCTACCAGAACGCTACGCGTCGCAACACAACAATATGCATCGACAGCGATGCCTGTCTGATGGCTGAACCGCGCAAGCACTTCTACCAATGGCACGACGACCGGCGCCACCGCGTGGCAACCCGCAACCGCCACAGTCTGGCCGACCGTGTGCGCGAGAGTCTGCCCACATGGGCCAACGCCCTCTTCTACACCGCCGCCGTGCTACTGGTGCTGCGCGGCACACTGCCGTGGCTGGTGGTATTGGCTGCAGTTGTACTCAAATGGACTTGGCAAATCGTCAGTTTCTCAAGACTTACCAAACGCTTCGAGGGTGGTTTGGTACACCTTGCGGCACCGTTGTTTGAAATTTATTTTATGATTGCAAATACTATTTTAATACTTTTGCCGTTATCCAACAACAGAAAGTTTAAAAAGTAAGTGGAGACAACAGCAACACAGACACGCCTGCAACGCGACTATGAACTAGTCTGCGACGCTCGTGACCACGGCGACCGCAAGGCATATGCCGACCTGATGGCCACCTATCGTGAGCCGCTCTACTTGCTTTTGCTCCGCATGACCCGCAACACCACCACGGCATCCGACCTCACCATCGAGACCTTCGGCAAGGCATTCATGCAGTTGCACCGTTATGCCCCCACCTCCACTTTCAGCGCATGGCTCTACAGCATCGGTGTGCACACCTACATAGACCACCTGCGCCGCAACCGACTGGAGACCATACCGCTGAGCGCCACCGAACAGTCGCCCGACGGCGAATACATCGAATACCCGATACCCTCCAACCAGCCTAACCCGGAGGAGTCTATGATACGCATGCAGCGCGACGAGGCGCTGAAGCAGATTGTGGACCAGATGAAGGAGCCCTACCGTCAGATAATCCGAATGCGATACTACGACGACCTCAGCTACGAGGAGATTGCTTCGAAGCTCAGCATACCATTGGGCACAGTCAAGGTGCGCCTCTCGCGCGCCAAGACCCTGTTGGCCGCCATCGTGAAACAGAAAGGAGTGGAACTATGAAGCGCGCACTCCTGATTCTCACCACACTGCTGCTTGCCGCATCGGCCACCGCCGACGACGGCAAGCCTCCGAGTCGCGGACTGGCTTTCTTTGCCAATGCCGGCGCCTTCCGCGCCAGCGACGTCACGGCCAACTTCTACTCTGGCCGCGAGGGTAACGCTAATACCATCTATCGTGTGTTGCACAGCAACAGCTACGGCACCGAGATATGGCAAAGGCTCGTCAGCCAAGGGGCCATCTCGCCGTCGGCTGTGGGCAGTTATAACCAGTTGCAGGTGGTAGAATGGGCCGAGATGGAATACCGCATCACCTACCAAATAGGCATTGGTTTGCGCTACGACTATGCATCGGGCTTTGGATGGCTCCTGCGGGCCGATATCACCCGTCTCAACGCCATCGGGGCATTCAACCTCAGCGCCAACAACGGCACCGGCATCCTGGGCAGTGACCCCTATATCCGCTGTGGCTTGCTCGGCAAGGAAGACCGCATCAGTATCGACCTGGCACTGACGCGTTCCGTGGATTTAGGAAACAATCTCAGTTTGGAACTGGACCTCGGAGCATCGCTTATCAACACCAAAGTCAAAGACAATCTAATGGAGATTGCCGGTGGCACTTGGTCTATACTGGATGTCTGGGGCGACCGTACCCCCGATGTCGGCGTGGGAGAATACGAATATATGAACCAGGGCGGCATCGGCTATGGTGTATTCGTCAGCGCCCTGTTCGGCTACAGCCTGCCCGGCATCGGCGCCATCAAGGCGGGCTATACCTGCTATCATGCCCAAACCGTCCTCGAAGGCTACACTGCCTGGGGATGGCAACATATGCTTGGACTTAGAATTGAAATGAACAATATATTATTATGATAACATTTACAAACTTAGCAGACAGCGACCATTCGCACTTTGCACAAGAATTGTTCGAAGAGGCGTTCCCCGAACAGGAACGCCCGCCCTTCAGTAGACTCCGGCAGCGCGATGCCGGCAAATTCCATTTCCTCGTGGCCGAAAACGGCGACGAGCCGGTAGGCATCCTCACCTACTGGACATTCGACGAGCTCGTCTATGTAGAGCATTTCGCCATAGCTGAAGAGCTCCGCAACCAGGGTCTCGGCAAAGCCGTGTTCCTCACCTTTCTCTCACAGCAGCAGGAACAGGTAGTGCTGGAAGTGGAGCTGCCCAACACCGAAGAGGCAGACCACCGCGTAGAATTCTATGCCAGCATGGGCTTCTTCCAAAACCCACAGCCCTACGTACAGCCCTCATACCACAACGATGGCCGCACGGTACCTATGATTATCATGTCGAAATACGAGTTGGACGATGACGAATTTTCCGAAATACGGGACCTCCTGCACCGTGAAGTGTATGGTTCGAAACCCATTTCGGCATAAAAATCCTTCATCCGTACAGCACTGTATTGCAAAACGTTACTAAGAAAAAAGAAAAATATTTCAAAAAAAATTTGGTCAGTATTCAAAAAGTTAGTACTTTTGCACTCGCTTTCAGGGAAAGAAAAGCCCGAAAATGCAAGATGGCTCCTTAGCTCAACTGAATAGAGCATCTGACTACGGATCAGAAGGTTGCAGGTTTGAATCCTGCAGGAGTCACAGAAGAAAGGAACTCAGAACGAGTTCCTTTTTTTATTCCCTCAGCACAAGTTTATTTTGCCATGTCACAAAAAACACGTATTTTTGCATTTGATATCAAAATAAAAAGATGAAACGGTTTGGACTGATATTGATACTAATACTACTGTGCAGCAATGTGATGGCACGTCAGGAGCGCGACACATTGGGTGTGGGCACAGCGGTAAGTTTTGTTGAGAATCGCGGACAATGGCAACACCCCTTCCGCTTCGAGGCACAGCTTCACGATGCAGCAATCTTTCTGGCCGACGACGGCATCACAGTAGCGCTGCGCGAACACATGCCCCACCCCGCCCCATCCGCAACCTTGCCCCGCTACCATGCCTATCGCATGCACTTCGGCGGCACCGCTGGAGTTGCCCCAGTCGGCTCCAACCCAGCAGAATCCTACAACAACTACATCCTTGGCAACGACGCCGCCCAATGGCAAAGCCGTGTCCCCTTATACAGCACCGTGCGCTATCTCGACATCTATCCCAATATCGACCTTGAAATCTACAGCGGCAGCTTGGCCTTAAAGTATAACTTCATCGTGCACCCTATGGGAGATGCCTCCCAAGTGCAACTGGAATATGAAGGCACCGACGGAGTGGAAGTCACATCGGATGGAATGCTCCGTATCCGCACCTCGGTACGAGACATCATGGAGATGAAGCCCTACGTCTATCAGACCAACGACGCAGGCACAGAGACGGAAATCTCCAGCCGCTGGCGCGTAAGCCGTACCAAGCAGGGCCTCTACCGCGTAAGCATTGAATTGGGAGACTACGACCACAGCCGTGACCTCATCATTGACCCGATCCTGACTTTCTCCACATATACAGGTTCTGCAGCCGACAACTGGGGTACAACCGCCACCTACGATTCACACAAGAACGTCTACACTGCCGGCTTGGTTTTCTTTGTAGGCTATCCCACATCGCTTGGGGCCTACCAGTCCAGCTTCGGCGGCGGCAGCTGCGACATCGGCATATTCAAGTTCGACTCCACCGGCACCCAACGTCTCTACGCCACCTATCTCGGTGGCTCCCACACAGACATGCCGCATAGTCTCTTCGTCAACAGTTTCGACGAGCTCATTGTCTTCGGCACCACCGGATCGGCCAACTTCCCCGTCACTCCCAATGCCTACCAGACCACTTTCGTCGGTGGCCCGGCCATCAACTATCTCTCCTCATCAATCAGCTACCCCAACGGCAGCGACATATTCGTCACCCGCCTCAGCACCGACGGCGGCAGCTTGATGGCCTCCACCTTTGTGGGCGGCAACAACGTGGACGGACTCAACTATCGCAACCGCTACAACAACAGCAACCAGGTGGTGATGGACGGCAACGACTCCCTCTATTATAACTACGGCGACGGCGCCCGCGGCGAGATTATCACCGACAACCTGAACAACATCTATGTGGGCAGCACCACCTTCAGCAGCGACTTCCCCGTCACCTCCGGATGCGTCCAGTCCACATTGGGCGGAAAACAAGATGGAGTGGTCTTTAAACTAGACCACAACATGCGCAACCTGCTCTGGAGCACCTATCTGGGCGGCAGCGGCGACGATGCAGTCTACAGCATCGACGTCGATTCTGCCTACAATCTGCTGGTATGCGGCGGTACCAACAGCAACAACTTCCCCGTCACATCCAACATCTACCAGCCTACCTATGGCGGAGGTGCAGCCGACGGCTTCGTCAGCAAAATCAGTTATGCCGGCGACCGATTGATGGCATCCACCTATATCGGCGACCGCCTCTACGACCAAATCTATTTCGTCCGAACCGGACGCCACGACGAAGTCTTCCTCTTCGGACAGACCCACTACGCCGGTCCAACCTTCATCTACAATGCAGGCTACAGTGTGCCCAATGCCGGCATGCTGCTCATGCGGATGTCGCCCGACCTGGATGTATGCCGGTGGAGCACCCTCTTCGGCACACCGGGACGTATCAACCTCTCGCCCACCGCCTTTGCCGCCGACATCTGCAACCGAGTCTATGCCGCCGGCTGGGGACGCGATTTCGTACCCTACGTGACCACTTGGAACACCGCAGGCACCACCGGCATGGAGACCACCACCGACGCCTACAGCTCCACCACCGACGGACAAGACTTCTACATCATCAGCATTGCCGCCGATGCCAGCCAATTGGAGTATGCCACCTTCTTTGGTGAAATACACGGACAGAACTCCAACGGCGGCGGCGACCATGTCGACGGCGGCACCTCCCGCTTCGACCGGCTCGCCACACTCTACCAATCGGTATGCGCATCCTGTGGGGGCAACAACGGATTTCCCACCACCCCCGGCGTCTGGAGCACGCAAAACAACGCCGACAACTGCAACAACGCCCTCTTCCGCTACAACGTGACCGACGACTTCCCCGTGGCCGAGTTTCGCCTGCCCGAAGCCGGATGCGCCCCCTATACACTACAACTCTCCAACACCGGCCGCGGCAGCTCCTTCCACTGGGACTTTGGCGACGGCGCCACCTCCACCCAGCGCGACCCGTCTCACACCTACACCACTCCCGGCACCTACACCATCACCCTCATAGCCAACCTGCCCGGCGGATGCTCCGAGGCCGACACGCAGCAGCATACCGTACAGGTGCTGGGCGATGTCACCCGCTCGCACGAACCGGAGATAGCCTGCAACAACACTTCCATACAGATAGGCCACACCCCGGTGCTAGGTGCCACCTACAGCTGGAGCGGAGCCCCCGTCAGCGACCCCACGGTGGCCAACCCCTGGGTCACGACCTCCGGCACTTATATCCTGCACACCTCGGCCGCCGGATGCACACAAATCGACACCTTCCATGTGCGCACCTACACCCTCGTCGACCAGTGGCAGCCCACAGCCATCTCCTGCCACGACTCCACCGACGGGCGCGCCGTGTTCCGCCTCGGCCACGGCATAGACCCCGATTCGCTCACCGTCACCGTCACGCCGACGCATCCAGTGTCGGCATTCTACACCTCCGGCAGCCGCACATACTTCTCTCTCGACAGCCTCGAGCCCGACGTCAGCTATCAGGTGGCGGTGGATGGCTATGGATGCAACTACACACAGACCGTCGCGCTGGAAAATCCGCCGCGACCCTACTACGAGAAGCAATACACAGCCGCACTCTGCGACGACAGTTGCCACGGCAGCATATATATCCGCTACAACCTGAGCGGCATACCTGAAATCCCCGAACTGGACACCCTCATCTCCGGCCTCTGCCCCGGCACCTACGTCACAGAGTTGACTTCGCTGGGATGCCCGCTGACCGACACCAGTGTCATCACCCGTGACCACAGCCTGGACAACCTCGCCGCCTGGGCCGACCACACGGACATAATCCTCGGCGAAAGCGTGCTCCTGCACGCCAGCGACGGTGCTGCCTCCTACCTCTGGACGCCCGCCACCGACCTGGACCGCCCCGACATACAGCATCCCACCGCCACTCCAACCAGCCGCGACACGGTGTGCTACACCGTCAGCGCCACCAGCGCCAACGGCTGCACGCGCCAAGCCTCCGTATGCCTGCGCTGCACCGAAATCTACTGCGGCGCACCCGACTTTGTCATTCCCAACGCCTTCACTCCCAACGGCGACGGCCTGAACGACCGCCTATGCTTCAATGCCGAAGTGCTCTCCGAGTTCCACATAGCCCTCTTCAACCGCTGGGGCCAGTGCGTCTACGAGAGCGACGACGCCACCGCCTGCTGGGACGGCACTTTCCGCAACACCCCCGCCCTGCCAGGAGTCTACACCTACACCTGCCGCATACGCTGCCTGAACGGTATCGAGACCGAACTGAAAGGCGACATAACCCTCATCCGATGAAACGCGACCAATACGTCATAGCCTGTATAGAGGACGAGGCCGGCGCCGCCACGGTGATGCCGTGGGCCCGCCACATGGCCGGGCACCTGCGCCACAAGGGGCTCATGGCGCTCCATGTGAACCCCACCACCTCCGACGCGCCCGAATGGCTGCGCCGCCTCGGTGTGCCCTATGCCAGCCTGCGCGGCGATTGGCAGACGGCTATCGAGGGCCTGCCCACCGCCTTTGGCGGCATACTGGCCGTGACCGCCGTCGCGCCCGACGCACCACGTCACTCGCTGGCCCACCCCGCCACACTGCTCCGCAATTTCCAGTCCTGCAAGACGGCCTACCTCTGTGTGCACGATGCGCAGGTGTGGGACGACAGTCCCGAGGCCACCCATCCCCGGGTGGTTCTCAGCATGACCCACCGCCGCGAGGGCAAGGAGAAGCTCGTATGGGCTTCCTATCTGGCCCGATTCCTGAACGCCGACATAGCCATAGCCCATCCCGACTACCGCGACGCCGACCTGCGACGCCGCTGGATGGACAATATGCGCTTTGCCGACAAGGTGCTCTCCCCGTTCGACATCCGCTATTCCACCCCCGTCGTCGACCGCGACACCCGTGTGGACGAGACAGTGCTGGACCGGCTGACGCCCGACCTGCTGATAGCTCGCACCACAGACACCCGCGAGCGCGACCTGTTCGACCTCTTCGCCACACGTCCCGAACGCCGCCTGCTGGCCCACCCCACCCACACGCCGCTGCTCTTCCTCAACCCGCGCGACGACCTCTACATCCTCTGCGACTGACCCCCCTCCCCCTTTGGCACGCAAATTGCATACCGATAATTAAAAATTAAAAATAAAAATTAAAAATTAAAAACAAAACAAACATGAGCTTCTTCGGAGAAACAAAAAAGACGGTCACTTGGATTATCGTGGCCGTGGTGGCAGTCATAGTGCTGTCCTCGTCGTTCTACACCATCAAGTCCACCGAACGCGGTATCCTCAGCACCTTCGGCCGCATTTCGGAAAACACCATCGAAGACGGTCTGCACATGAAGATACCCTTCATCCAGAGCGTCAAGAAAATCAACATCCAGCAGAAGAAATTCGACGGCCACGAGAACTCCTACACGCGCGACGTGCAGACCTCGGAAGTGGACTACACCATCAACTACGACCTCGTGCGCGAGAACGTCAACAAGCTGTATCGCAACGTGGGCATGGACTACCACAACCGCATTGTGGTCCCCTTTGTCCGCTCGGCCATGAAGGAGAGCTTCGGCAACTTTGCCGCCACCGAGATAGTGGAGAACCGTGACGCCGTGCGCCGCGACATCGAGAACACCCTGCGCCGCACCCTGGACAGCACCTACTTCCGCAACATCCAGTTCCAGCTGGTGGACATCGACTTCGACGACCAGTTCGAAAACGCCATCAAGGAGAAGCAGGTCGCCGAGCAGGAAGCACTGAAAGCCAAGAATGTCACCATCCAAATTGAGGAGAAAGCCAAGCAGACCAAGATAGCCGCCGAGGCCGAGGCCGAAGCCATGCGCATAAAAGCCAACGCCCTGGAGCGCAACCCCAAGCTGGTCAGCTACGAAGCCGTGCAGAAATGGGACGGCAAGATGCCCCAGTACATGCTAGGCAACGCGGTGCCCTTCATCGACCTCAAATAACACACCGCACAAGCAGCCCAAGCCCTCGCCCCCACGCGAGGGCTTTTCTTTTGCCCTCCCTCTCCACTCTCCACTTTCCACTTTCCTCTCCCCTCATAGTCCGTTAACAAACTTTAGGAAAAAAAGTTTGCATAATCCGGCAGCACACTGAGGAGGTTTGGGTTGGCAACATTCAGTGCTCAGTGTGTAGTGCTCAGTGGTCAGTGTGTAGTGGTCAGTGTGCAGTGTGCAGTGTTCTGTGTCAGATGTTCAGTATTGCGTGTAAAGAATTCAATGTTAGGTTTATAGGACATGTACAGCAGCCGCTTTATTTCAGAACACTGCACACTGAACACTGCACACTGCACACTCACCCCAGAGGGGGTCATCCTACCATCAACCTACCACCAACGTACCACCATCCTACCACCATCCTACCTATTTAACATTTCGGAAGCAACGTTGGGAGCAGTGGTCAGTGTGCAGTGGTCCGTGTTCAGTGGGAGCGCAGGCGTCCCGCCTGCATGGTTGGTAGTTGGCAGTGTGCAGTATCCGGAAGCGGTAGACCGTTCTTCGCTCTCATCCCGCAGGCGGGCCGCCTGCGTACCAAGGAGCGCGTTGTCTGTTCTCATCCCGCAGGCGGGCCGCCTGCGTACCAGGGAGCGTGAGACCGTTCTCCGCTCTCCGCTCTCCACTCTCCACTCTCCACTCTCCACTCTCCGCTCTCCACTCTCCGCTCTCCGCTCTCCACTCTCCACTCTTCACTCTCCGACCTCCGCCCTCCACCCTCATACCTTCCAAACGGCGCCCTGCGGCCGGCGGAAAAGCATTTTTTTTCGCGCGAATCAAATAAAATGGCTATATTTGCATGTTGTCGCCATATACGGCAACCGACCAAAATAACCTGTTTCACAAGACGATGCGTCGTTTACGGCCCACGTCGACAGTAGTTCTTTAACAACAAAAACCATTTCAAAATGGAAGAGAACACCCCCATGCAGCCCGTCGAAAACGAAGAGCTGCAAAGCCAGGCCCTCGCAACTCCGGCCACGGAGACCGAGGCCACGACCGACAACCAACCCACCGAGGCCCAGCCCGCTGAGCCCCAGAACGCCCCCGCAGCCGAGGCCACTACCGCCGAAGCCGAGACCCCAGCCCCCGACGCCGAAGCCGCGGCCGAAGAGGAGGCTCCCGACTACAGCCAGCTTGACCGCGACGGACTATTGGCTGCCTTGGAGCAGCTGATGACCGAGGAGGTGCAGCAAATCAAAGGACGTGCACAGGCCATCCGCACGCGCTTCAACGAACTGAACCGCGAGGTGCAGAAAGAGGTCTTTGATGCCTTCGTGGCCGACGGCGGCAACAAGGACGAGTACCAGCCGCAAAACGACGCGCTGGCCGAGCGCTTCTATGCACTCTACGACCGCTACCGCGCCCGTCGCCAGCAGTATCTCGACGAACTGGAGGCCCAGAAGAAGAAAAACCTGGAGGCCAAGCAGGCACTGCTCGAAGAGCTGCGCACACTGGTGGACAGCGAAGAAGAGCAGGTGCGCACCTCGCTGGACCGCTTCAACGACATACAAGAGCGCTGGAAAGCCATCGGCGACGTGCCACGCGAGCAGATGAACGACCTCTGGCAGAACTACCACTTCCAGATAGAACAGTTCTTCAACAAACTGAAGATAAACCGCGAACTGCGCGCACTGGACCAGAAGCGCAACCTGGACCAGAAGATAACCCTCTGCGAACGGGCCGAAGAGCTCATCGTCGAGCCCTCCGTCACCAAGGCATTCAAGGGGCTGCAGGACCTCCGCGCACAATGGAAAGAGATTGGTCCCGTGCCTGCCGAGCAGAACGAAGAGATATGGCAACGCTTCCAGAGCGCCGCCAACCAGATAGACGAACGCCGCAAAGAATACTATGAGCAGCGCAAGGAAGAGTACGACAACAATCTACTGGCCAAGCAAGCCCTGGTGGACAAGGCCACCGAACTGACGGCCACCACCCCTACCTCCACCCGCCAGTGGAACGAAGTCACCGCCGCCTTGGACGAACTGCTCAAGGTGTGGAAGACCATCGGCCCCGTGCCCCGCGAAGTGAACGAGGAAATATGGAGCAAATTCAAGGGCATGATCGACAAACACTATGCCGACAAGAAAGCCTACTTCGCCACCGTGCGCGACGAGCAGGAGACCAACTACCAGAAGAAGCTGGAGCTCTGCCTCAAGGCCGAAGCCATAGCACAGCGCGAAGACTGGAAGAAAGCCACCGAGGAGCTGCTGCAGCTCCAGCAGGAATGGCGCCAGGTGGGCGCCGTCAGCCGCAAGGTGAGCGACAAGATATGGCAGCGCTTCCGCGAGGCATGCGACCAGTTCTTCGCCAAGAAAGGCGAATTCTTCAAGGAGCGCCGCGCCTCCGAGGGCGAGAACCTGGCCAAGAAAGAGGCCATACTCGCCGAACTGAAGGCGCACCAATTCGGCACCAGCCGTGAGGAAAACCTGGAGGCCATCAAGGACTTCCAGCGCCGCTGGGCCGAGGTGGGCTATGTGCCTATGGCCGACAAGGAGCGCCTGCAGAAGGAGTTCCGCGGCGTGATAGACGGCATCTTCGAGCAGCTGAAAATCAGCGCCCGCGAAGCAGAAGAGACCGCCTACCGCGAGCGGCTGCGCAATATCGGCGGCGACGCCAAGCGCTTCGTCAACAACGAGCGTCAGGAGCTGCACGAAAAGATAGAGAAGCTGCGCAGCGACCTCAATCTGTGGGAGAACAACCTGGGCTTCCTGGCCTCGAGCAAGCAGGCCGACCTGCTGAAGCAGGAGTTTGAGAAGAAGATGCAAGGCGCACGCCAGCAGATAGCACTGCTGCAGGCCAAACTGCGCATCCTCAACGAACAGGAGAAAAACGAAGACAAGAAAGATGCAGAATAAGAAGCGACATGCATTCCAAAGCATGCAGAGACACGCCTACGTGTGTCTCTGCATCGTTGTTGCGGCCCTGCTGCTGGCGGGTTGCCACCGCGCGGAGGAGGTGCGGTTCCACCGATTCGAGCATTTGCTGTTCGATACACCCGCCGCACAGCTACCCGCCGAACTGAAAGCCCACGCAGACGAGTTCAACACCGAACTGATTTTACTCTATCCCGACGAACCCGAATTCGTGCAGATGACGCAGGAGTTCGTCAGCGACCCTGTGATGCGCGACATCTACCGCATCACCGACAGCCTCTACCACGACCTGTCGGACATCGAGCGCCAGCTGGGGCGCGCCCTGGCACGGGCCTACAAGCTCTGCCCGAAGATGCATCACGTAGAGCGCTTCTACACCATGGTCACGGGCGACTTCGACAACTACGGGTTCCGCGTCTTCAGCAACTGCGGCGACCTCTGCGTGTCCCTCGACCAGTACGCCCTCGGCGACATGGAGAAGTATCAATACTTCGGTATGCCCGCCTACCTGGTACGCACATTCACCCGCAATAACATTGTCCCCGACTGCATGTACACCCTGGCAGGACTCTATAGCGCAGGTCCCGACGGCGAACTGACTTTGCTCGACCATGCCATCGCCGACGGCAAGAAACTCTACTTCGTCGAGAAAACCATGCCCGGTATCGCCGACACCGTTATGTTGCGCTACACCGCCGACCAACTCAAGTGGATGGAGGCCAATGTAAAGAACGTATGGGGATGGATGATACAGAACAAAGCGCTCTACTCCACCGACATACACACCTTCCAGAACCTCCTGGGCGAGGCGCCCCACACCAACGCCTTCGGTAGCGGCTCGGCACCGCGCACCGCCGCTTACATCGGCTGGCAGATTGTGCGCGCCTACATGAAACGTAGCCACTGCACCATGCTGCAACTCCTCGACGAGACCGACAGCCAGAAGATACTCACGGCCTCGGGCTGGCGCCCCTGACACTACTACCCTTATTCCAGCATGAAAACGAAGACACTCTTTATAGTCAACCCCGTGTCCGGCATCGGACGGCAGAAGAGAATAGAGACGCTCATCAAGCAGAATCTGGACCATGACCTGTTCGACTATGCGGTGCGCTACACCGAGCGCATCCACCACGGCACCGAGCTGGCCCGCGAGGCCGTAGACCAAGGCTACCAGTGCGTGGTGGCAGTGGGCGGCGACGGTTCTGTCAACGATGTGGTGCAGGGCATCAAGGACACCGATACCCGGCTGGGTATCATACCCTGCGGCTCGGGCAACGGGCTGGCACACACACTGAAGCTGCCGCTGCAGCCCTGGTTGGCTATACGCACACTGAACCAGCAATACGAGCAGACCATAGACTCGATAGTCATCACGTCGGCCGACAACAGCGACAAGCGCCAGTACCTGTCGGTCAACGCCGCCGGCGTGGGCTTCGACGCCTACATCTCGCGAATGATGCAGGCCGCCAAGACCCGCGGGCTGACGGGATATACCAATCTGGTGCTGCGAGCCTACAACAGCTACCAGAGCGGCACCTACACCATCCGTCTGGGCGACCGCACCCTGACCCGCAACGCCTGGATTATAGCCCTGCAGAACAGCAGCCGCATAGGCTACGGCGTACCCGTGTCGCCACAGGCCCGACTCGACGACGGCATCATAGACATCAGCATTGTGGACAAGATACCCATAGACCACGTGCCTATCACCATGCCGCTGCTGCTGACCAACCATCTGCAGTACTCGCAGCACGTAGAGATGTTCCGCACGCCGGAGGTGCTCATCGAGGGCAACGACGACAAGTGGGTGGACATAGACGGCGAGGGCATCAATCTGGGCCGCGCCGTGCACTTCGTGAACCACCCCAAGTCGGTCAACGTCTACGCCCGCGACATACACCGCCCCATAATCATCCGCAAGACACCCGCCGAACTGCTAAACCTGCCCCTGCCATGAGCAAGAAACGCCCCGTGGGAGTGGTCTATTCGACCAACCCCGATTACCAGTACGACTACGACGAGCAGCCGGAGGAAGCCACCCTGCCCCCCGCCGACCAGCGGCTGCGCGTCAGCCTGGACCGCCATCACCGAGGCGGCAAGACAGTCACCCTCGTCGGCGGATTTGTCGGTACCGACGACGACCTGCAGGCCCTGGGCCGCATGCTCAAGGGCAAGTGCGGCGTCGGCGGCTCGGCCAAGGACGGCGAAATCATCATCCAGGGCGACCAGCTGGACAAGGTCCGCGCGGCCCTCACCGCCGCCGGCTACCGCCTGAAAGGCTAGACATGCCGCCGACACCCCCACGCCAACCCGGATTCACAGACACTCCCAATTGCCTTCCGAAATGTTAAAATGGTAGGATGGTGGTAGGATGGTGGTAGGTTGATGGTACGTTGGTGGTAGGATGATACCCTTCGGGTCGGTGTTCGGTGTGTAGTGTTCAGTGTTCAGTGTCCTGCGGAAAAATGGCTTCCGCACGCATCCTACAAACTTAATACTGAATACTTAATACTGAAAACTGCCCACTGAACACCGTACACGGCTCACTGAACACCACACACTGTACACTGCTAACTGAACACTACACACTGAACACTGAATAAAGCCCCCTCAGCGTAGTTTTGTATTTTGCAAGTGAAAATATATAAAATATGTTAACGTCAGCCGATGAGTGGAGAGCGGAGAGTGGAGAGCAACTGCCAACTGCCAACTACCAACTGCCAACTACCAACTGCCAACTACCAACTGCCAACTACCAACTAACACTGAATGGGAACAAAGAGCCGAGGGGGCGAGCCGAACAGCTCGCCCCCTCGGCATACATATGGCATCAGCCGGACTATTCAGCCCAGACGGCCTGCAGATTGCGGTCGCCGTAGGCGTCGTCGATCTTGCTGATAGTGGGCCAGTACTTCTCCACATGGGGCTGCGGGAAGGCAGCTTTCTGGCGGCTGTAGGGCAGCGTCCACTCGTCGGCACAGACCACCTGCATGGTGTGCGGGGCGTTGCAGATGGGGTTGTTGTGCTCGTCGCTGCGGCCAGTCATGATGTCGTCTATCTCCTGACGGATGGCAATCATGGCGTCGCAGAAGCGGTCCATCTCGCTGAGCGGCTCGCTCTCAGTGGGCTCGACCATCAGGGTGTTGTGCACCGGGAAGGCCACCGTGGGGGCGTGGAAGCCATAGTCCATGAGACGCTTGGCCACATCGCCGACACTGACCTTGAGGCTGAACTCGTTGAAGTCGACAATCATCTCGTGGCCACACATGCCGTTGCGGTTGGTGTAGAGAATCTTGTAGTACTTCTGCAGGCGAGCGCGGATGTAATTGGCGTTGAGGATGGCGTGTTTGGTGACCTCGGTGAGGCCCTCGCCGCCGAGCATCAGCAGATAGCCATAGGTGATGGGCAGGAGCATGGCGCTGCCGTAGGGTGCGGCGGCCATCGTGTTGCCATGCTTGCCGCCGACCTCGACCACGGGATGGGTAGGCAGGAAGTCGACGAGCTTCTGGCTGACGGCGATGGGGCCGACGCCGGGACCGCCGCCGCCGTGAGGCATGGCGAAGGTCTTGTGCAGGTTGAGGTGGCAGACGTCGGCACCCATATGGCCGGGGCTGGTGAGGCCGACCTGGGCGTTCATGTTGGCACCGTCCATGTAGACGAGGGCGCCGGTGCTGTGTATGATGTCGATAATCTCGAGGATACCCTCTTCGAAGGCACCATGAGTCGACGGATAGGTAATCATCAGGCAGCTCAGCGTATCCTTGTACTGCTCGGCTTTGGCGCGCAGGTCGTCGATATCGACGTCACCCTTTTCGTTGCACTTCACAACCACGACCGTCATGCCGGCCTTGGCGGCGCTGGCGGGGTTGGTGCCGTGGGCGCTGGCCGGAATGAGGCACACATTGCGCTGGCTCTGGCCATTGGCGATATGGTAGTTACGAATAACGGTGAGGCCACTGTATTCGCCATAGGCACCGCTGTTGGGCTGCAGCGACACGCCGGCAAATCCGGTGATGACAGCGAGGCGCTGCTCGATGTCGCGTATCATTTCGAGGTAGCCTTCGGCCTGATCGGCAGGCACGAAGGGGTGCATGCCGCCGAACTTGCTCCAGCTGAGGGGCATCATCTCGGCAGCGGCATTGAGCTTCATGGTGCACGAGCCGAGCGGAATCATGGCACGGTTGAGCGAGAGATCTTTCTCCTCGAGGCGTTTGATGTAGCGCATCATGGAGGTCTCGTCGTGGTAGGAGTTGAAGACCTTCTCGGTGAGATAGGCGCTCTGACGCTTGAGGTCGGCGGGGATGGCCTCGTCGGCGAACTTGCAGCAGCAGCCCTTGCACTCGAGGGCCTCGGCCTTCTTGCCGGCGGCTTCGGCCAGGCAGGCCACAATGGCGTCGAGGTCGGCCTTGGTGACGGTCTCGTCGATGGAGATACCGATGCACTCCTCGCAGATGTAGCGGAAGTTGATTTCGTGCTTGAGGGCCACTTCGCGCACCTTGGCGGTGGGCACGGGGCACTGCAGGGCAAGGGTGTCGAAATAGACCTTGTTCCACTGCTTGTAGCCGTACTGCTCGAGTTCATTGGCCAGACGATGGGCGCGGGCGCAGATGTGGGTAGCGATGTCGCGTATGCCTTCGGGGCCGTGCCATACGGCGTAGAAGCCGCTCATGTTGGCCACGAGAGCCGAGGCGGTGCAGATATTGGACGTGGCCTTGTCGCGTTTGATATGCTGTTCGCGCATACCGAGGGCCATACGGAGGGCGGGATTGCCCTTGGCGTCGATGGTCCAGCCGATGATACGGCCGGGGAAGAGGCGCTTGAAAGTGTCGGTGAAGGCGAAGAAGCCGGCGTGGGGACCGCCGAAGCCCATCGGGAGGCCGAAGCGCTGCGAGTTGCCAAAAGCGCAGTCGGCACCCATCTCACCGGGGGTCTTCATCAGGGCCAGGGCCATGAGGTCGGTAGCCATTCCGACAAAGATACCCTTCTCATGGCACTTGGCGATGAAGGCGCTCCAATCCTGGGCTTCGCCAAACTGGTTGGGGTACTGCACGAAGGCGGCGAAATAGCTGCCGTCGAGCTCGGTCTGGGCGGCTTTGCCGGTGACAATCTGTATGCCACGGGGAGCGGCATTGGTCTGCATGACGGCCAGCGTCTGGGGCAGGATACCCTCGTCGACGAAGACCTTGCAGACGCCATCCTTCTGGGCCTGACGGCTGCGGCTGTTGAAGAACATAATCATGGCTTCGCCGGCGGCGGTGGCTTCGTCGAGGAGCGAGGCATTGCTCAGCGGCATGCCGGTCATGTCGGCCACCATCGTCTGATAGTTCATCAGCGCCTCGAGGCGTCCCTGGCTGATTTCGGTCTGGTAGGGAGTGTAGCTGGTGTACCAGCCTGCATTCTCGAACACGTTGCGCATGATGACCGCGGGCGTGATGGCGCCATAGTAACCCATACCGATATACGAGCGGTAGAGTTTGTTCTTCTTGGCCAAATTGCGGCAATGGTTGAGGAACTGATACTCGCTCATACCGGCGGGCAGGGGCATGGGCTCTTTCAGACGGATGGCAGCAGGCACTGCCTTCTCGATTAGCTCGTCCATCGAACTGACGCCGATGGTCTGCAGCATCTTCTGCACCTCGGTGTCCTTGCTGACACCGTTATGGCGCGAAGTAAAATCATTTTTTATCATTGTTTGATGGGTTATTTATTATTCTTATTAGGTGAGAAACTATCTCTTTCTGGCATGGAAGAAACGTACGACGAACTCCTCGTAGATAGTGGTGACACGGACGATGTAGGAACCGGTGGGGAAACGGCGCATATTGATATGGCCACGCTTGGGCATACCGGTGAAGACACACTGTCCGGCATCGTTGTACAGGGCCACGTCGACAATGTCGCCCTTGTCTATAGGCACCTCTATGCGGCGGCGGTCGCGGTTGTAGACTATCATCTGCTGCGAGTTGATGGGTTCAGCCACATCGCTGATTTCATAGTATTCCACCAGTGTGTCGCGGCCTTCCATATAAGTAGTGTCATGGATATACTTCACCTCGTGCACCACCTCTGCCGGTTGCATGATGGCCAAATAGGTGGTGGTATCATCAACCGACACGGTACGGGGATTGTCAGTATTGCCGTCGCTCCAGCCCCGGAAGCCATAGCCGGCATGGCACACCACGATAAGGTTCACTTTCTCGCCCATATTGTACGCACCCGTACCTATGATGGTGCCGCTGGCCGGGTCGCTGAGTTCAGCCACCAGGTCGAGCTTGCAGGGATAGACGGTGCGCAGGTTGCGGATGCGTTTCCATTGGGTCGACTCCTTATATCGGTCGATGGCGATGCAGGGCACATTGTACACCACGCTGGTCTTCAGTCCGGCAAACACCTCGCTGCCGAGCACCGGTGGGTTCAGCGCACGCACGTTCACCTCTTTCACGCCAATACACTGGTAGAAAGCACGGTTATCGACACGCTCCAGATGCTTGGGCAGTTCGATAGCCGTTATTGCATGGCACTGTGCAAAAGCATAAGTGCCAATACGTTTCACTTGGGCAGGCAGGCGCAGATTACCCCTGATGTTGTTGCAGTAGGCGAAAGCAAACTCGCCAACATATTCCAATGCCTCGGGCATATTCCACTCGAAGGTCAGTCCATCCATGCCCACAAAGGCATAGTCAGGGATGCGGGTCACCTGGGGACCGAAACTTACCGACTTCAGCGAACGGCATCCGCCGAAGGCCGTGGAGCTACGGTTGCCGCCCATGCTCTCGCATTTCACTGCGTTGAACTGCACCGACGTGATGCCACTGCAGCCATAGAACGCCGAACGTCCGATGCTGACCATCTCCTCCCCTATCGTCACCTCGCCCTTGATGCCGGTGCACTGATAGAAGGCATAGGCACCAATCTCGGTCACCGTGGAGGCGATATTGAGCGACGTCACCTCTTTGCACCCCGAGAATGCACGGGGTCCGATAGAGACGACCGTGTAGGTCACTCCCTCGTGTTCAACCTCGGCGGGTATCACCAATTCGCCCCACGGCATACTGTGCCCCTGCCAACGTGCATTTCCAGAAGCTGGGTAAGTGACTTCCACTACATTTTCCTCGTCGTCTTCGAGGATGTTGAAATAGAGGGTATAGCCCTCCGGTCGCTGCGATTCGAAATCGAACGCCCACACCGGCAGGGCTATGCCCATCAATAAAATTATGAAAAGACGTTTCATTGCTTGTTGTTATTTCACATGAGGACCTGCGGCCACCAATGCCTTGCCTGCTTCATTGTGGGTGAACTTGACAAAGTTCTTCACAAAGCGGTCGGCAAGGTCGTGTGCCTTCTCGTCCCACTGCTTGGCGTCGGCGTAGGTGTCGCGCGGATCCAGTATCTTGGGATCCACACCAGGCAGGGCGGTAGGCACCTCGAAGTCGAAGTAAGGTATCTTCTTCGTCTCGGCCTTCAGGATAGAGCCATCGAGGATAGCATCAATAATACCACGCGTATCTTTAATACTGATACGCTTGCCAGTGCCATTCCAGCCCGTATTGACCAGATAAGCCTTGGCACCACTCTTCTCCATGCGCTTCACCAGCTCCTCGGCATACTTGGTGGGATGCAGCTCGAGGAAAGCCTGGCCGAAGCAGGCACTGAAGGTCGGCGTGGGCTCGGTGATACCGCGCTCGGTACCAGCCAACTTGGCGGTGAATCCGCTGAGGAAGTAGTACTTGCACTGCTCGGGGGTGAGGATGCTCACCGGAGGCAGCACTCCAAAGGCGTCGGCACTGAGAAAGATGACATTCTCGGCTGCGGGAGCTGCACTTATCGGACGGACAATCTTTTCGATATGGTCGATAGGATAGCTCACACGCGTATTCTCGGTGACACTCTTGTCGGCAAAGTCTATCTTGCCGTCCTTGTCGACGGTGACATTCTCCAACAGGGCGTTGCGGCGAATGGCATTGTAGATGTCGGGTTCGCTGTCTTTGTCCAGGTTGATAACCTTGGCATAGCAGCCACCTTCGAAGTTGAAGACGCCCTCGTCATCCCAGCCATGCTCATCGTCGCCAATCAGCAGGCGCTTGGGGGCGGTGCTGAGGGTGGTCTTGCCGGTTCCGCTCAGGCCAAAGAAGATGGCCGTGTGCTTGCCCTGCATGTCGGTGTTGGCCGAGCAGTGCATAGCGGCAATACCCAGCAACGGCAGGTAGTAGTTCATCATGGAGAACATACCCTTCTTCATCTCACCACCGTACCATGTGTTGAGGATTACCTGCTCGCGCGAGGTGACGTTGAACGCCACGCAGGTCTCACTGTTGAGACCCAATTCCTTGTAGTTCTCCACCTTGGCCTTGCTGGCGGTGTAGACAGTGAAGCTAGGCTTGAAGTCTTTCAGCTCCTCGGCAGTGGGTTTGATGAACATATTGCGGACAAAGTGAGCCTGCCAAGCCACCTCCATGATGAAGCGGACGGCAATACGGGTGTCCTTGTTGGCGCCACAAAAAGCGTCAACGACAAAGAGTTCCTTGCCGCAGAGTTCCTTGCGAGCCAGGTCTTTCATCTGGCCCCACACCTCTTCGCTCATCGGATGGTTATCGTTCTTGTACTCGTCGGAGGTCCACCACACGGTGTTCTTCGACTGGTCATCCATCACGATGTACTTGTCCTTGGGCGAGCGACCGGTGTAGATGCCGGTCATCACATTGATGGCGTCCAACTCGGTGAGTTGTCCTTTGTCGTATCCCGTCAGCGACGGATTGGTCTCGAAACGGAAAAGCTCTTCGTAGGAAGGATTGTAGTGAATGTCCTTCACGTCGATAATACCCAGCTTTTCGAGGTCTTTTCTGATTTTATCGGTCATAGCAACAATGGTTTTATCAATGTCCTATAGGACTTATAGGGTTTATAGGTCCTATAGGACAATATTGAACGATAGTTTATTTCTTACGGGCTTCGTTGATAGCGGCCTGGGCGGCAGCCAGACGGGCCACGGGGACGCGGAATGGGCTGCAGCTGACATAGTTCATACCGGTCTGGTAGAAGAACTCGGCAGCCGTGGGGTCGCCACCATGCTCACCGCACACGCCGCACTTCAGGTTGGCGCGCGTGGAACGGCCACGCTCCACACCCATCTTCACCAGCTGGCCGACGCCTTCGCTGTCGAAGTGGTTGAACGGGTCGGCAGGGATAATCTTCTCGTCGACATAGGTCTTCACAATGGCGTTGACGTCGTCGCGGCTGAAGCCGAAGGTCATCTGGGTCAGGTCGTTGGTACCGAAGCTGAAGAACTCGGCCACCTCGGCAATCTGGTCGGCCACCAGGGCGGCGCGCGGAATCTCAATCATGGTGCCAAACTTGTACTCGAAGCTGATGCCATAGTGCTTCTCAACCTCTTCCTTCACCTCGGTGGCGATGGCTTTCTGGTGTTTCAGCTCGGCGGCATTGATGGTGAGCGGCACCATGATTTCGAGCATCGGGTGCATGCCTTCCTTCAGCAGCTCGGCGGTGGCGCTGAAGAGGGCGCGGAACTGGACGCGGGTAATCTCGGAATAGATGATACCCAGACGCACACCGCGCAGACCCATCATGGGGTTCACCTCGTGCAGGCTCTCCACGCGCTTCTTCACCTCCTCGAAGGTGAGGCCCAGGCGCTGGGCAGCCTCGCGCATCTTCTCTTCGCCCTGGGGGGCAAACTCGTGCAGCGGGGGATCCATCAGGCGGAAGGTGAGCGGCTTGCCGTCCATCACCTTCAGGGTGCCCTTGGCGCTCTCGCGGATATAGGGCTCCAGCTCGTCGAGGGCGGCAATACGCTCCTCCTTGGTGCTGGCCAGAATCATATTGCGCAGCTTCTCCAGCGGTTTCTCGCTGTTCTCGCCATAGAACATGTGCTCGATGCGGAACAGGCCGATACCCTCGGCGCCAAAGTCGATGGCCTTCTGGGCGTCGGTGGGGTTGTCGGCGTTGGTGCGCACACCCATCTTGCGGTGCTTGTCGACCAGCTTCATGAACTCCTTGAAGAGGGGGTTCTCGGTGGCGTCGATCATCTTCACCTCTTCGGCATAGACGTTGCCCTTGGTGCCATTGAGGCTGATGAGGTCACCCTCCTTGAAAGTCTTGCCGTTCATGGTCACCACTCCGGTGGCCGCGTCAATCTTGACGGCGTCGCAACCGACCACGCAGCACTTGCCCCAGCCGCGGGCCACGAGGGCCGCATGGCTGGTCATACCGCCACGGGCGGTGAGGATACCGTCGGCGGCACGCATGCCCTCGACGTCCTCGGGGTTGGTCTCCTCGCGGACGAGGATATTCTTGATACCGGCAGCCTGATACTCCTTGGCCTTCTCGCTGGTGAGGGCGATGACACCCACAGCGCCGCCGGGGCCGGCGGGCAGACCCTTGGCCAGCACGGTGTGCTTCTTCTCGTCCTCGGCGTCGAGGATGGGGTGCAGCAGCTCGTCCAGCTGCTCGGGGCTGATGCGCATCACCACCTCGCTGTCGTCGATGCGGCCTTCCTTCAGCATGTCGAAAGCCATGTTGAGTGCGGCCACGCCGGTGCGCTTGCCCACGCGGCACTGCAACATGTACAGCGTGCCTTCCTGGATGGTGAACTCGATGTCGAGCATATCGTGGTAGGCGTTCTCCAGCGTCTCGCGGATGTCGCAGAGCTCCTTGTAGGTCTCGGGCATCAGCTCCTGCATGGAGTGCATGTTCTTGTTCTTCTCATTCTTGGTCTCGTCGTTCAGGGGGCTGGGGGTACGGATACCGGCCACCACGTCCTCGCCCTGTGCGTTGACGAGCCACTCGCCGTAGAAGTGGTTGTCGCCGGTGGCGGGGTTGCGGGTGAAAGCCACGCCGGTGGCGCTGGTGTCGCCCATGTTGCCGAACACCATAGCCTGCACGTTGACGGCGGTGCCCCAGTCGTCGGGGATACCCTCAATCTTGCGGTAGCTGACAGCCTTCTTGCCGTTCCAGCTCTTGAAGACGGCCTTGATGCCACCTTCCATCTGGGCCTTGGCGTCGTCGGGGAACTCGGTGCCCAGCACTTCTTTCACCTTCACCTTGAAGGCGTCGGCCAGCTTCATCAGGTCCTCGGCGGTGAGTTCGGTGTCGCTCTTGTAGCCTTTCAGGGCCTTGTAGTCGTCCAGCATGTCGTCCAGCTGCTTGCGGATACCCTTGCCGTCGGCGGGCTCGATGCCCTCGGCCTTCTCCATCACCACGTCGGCGTACATCATAATCAGACGGCGGTACGAGTCGTACACGAAGCGGGGGTTGCCGGTCTTCTTCAGCATGCCGGGGATGGTCTTGCTGCTGAGGCCGATGTTGAGCACCGTGTCCATCATGCCGGGCATCGACTTGCGGGCGCCGCTGCGGCAGCTGACGAGCAGGGGGTTCTCGGCATCGTCGTATTTCATGCCCATCAGGCGCTCGATATTGGCAACACCTTTCCATACTTCGTCCATCAAACCCTGCGGCAACTCGCAGTTGTTGGCATAGTAGGCGGTGCAGCACTCGGTAGTAATTGTCAGTCCGGCAGGCACCGGCAGGCCCAGCAGGCACATCTCTGCCAGGTTGGCGCCCTTGCCGCCCAACAGGTTCTTCATCTCAGCTTTTCCCTCGGCGGTCTTGCCACCGAACGTGTAAACGTACTTAGTCATCTTGATTAATTTGTTAGTTTATAATTATTTATTCGTTAATTCTTAAAAAACGAGATTGCAAAGATACAAATATTCCGCCACATGGCAAAATATTTTTTTCACCAGTTAGAGTAGTTAGAGTAGTAAAGTAGTTAGAGGAGTTAAAGTAGTTAAAGGCAATACTGCTGTTGACAAATAGAAGAGTGGAGAGCGGAGAGCGGAGAGTGGAGAGCGGAGAGCGGAGAGTGGAGAGTGGAGAGTGGAGAGCGGAGAGCGGAGAGTGGAGAGTGGAGAGCGGAGAGTGGAGAGTGGAGAGCGGAGAGTGGAGAGTGGAGAGTGGAGAGCGGGATTACGCTCCCTGGTACGCAGGCGGCCCGCCTGCGGGATGAGAACAGACAACGCGCTCCCTGGTACGCAGGCGGCCCGCCTGCGGGATGAGAACAGACAACGCGCTCATTGGTACGCAGGCGGCCCGCCTGCGGGATGAGAACAGACAACGCGCTCCCTGGTACGCAGGCGGCCCGCCTGCGGGGTGA
Organism: Bacteroidales bacterium; assembly: GCA_045576855.1. GTDB lineage: Bacteria > Bacteroidota > Bacteroidia > Bacteroidales > P3 > Colimorpha. The sequence goes on from JAZNHG010000025.1 coordinate 101,160, forward strand.
GAACAGACAACGCGCTCCCTGGCCCGCAGGCGGCCCGTCTGCGGGATAAGAACAGACAAC
>JAZNHG010000026.1:0-46419 GCA_045576855.1 Bacteroidales bacterium
GCAGCGGGCTGCTGCAGGCCGTGCTGCCGGAGGTCATGGCGGGCTGCGAGGTGCAGCTCTGGGGCCTGGTGCAGGACGCCCAGGGCCGCTGGTCGGAGACGCTCTACGTGGGCTACGGCCCGCTGGTGCCGGAGACGGAAAGGAATGAGGATGAAACGATTACGATAGCCACGACAGCCCCCGGAGCCGAGGGCACGGCCGAGGGCCGCACCCTCGGCTCCGGGGGCCGCGACGACCGCCAGATGCAGGTCCGCGTGCCTGACGAAAGGGGGAGCGCGCCGGGGGATATAAGAAAAGCCCCTCGCTGAGGGGCTTGTTGTGGTCTGTGGGAGATTCGAACTCTCGACCTCTTCCGTGTGAAGGAAGCGCTCTGAACCAACTGAGCTAACAGACCTTTTTCTGTTCCGAAAACGGGTGCAAAAGTACAAACATTTTTAGAACCGACCAAATTTTTCTTTCCGATGGGCAAAAAAAAACATGGACCGACCCCTACACAAACAATTGGTATCATCTGGTTGTCAGCCGGTTTACTCCTGATAGCAGGGATTGCATTTTTTTCGCGCCAGAGGGCTTCCGCAGGGGGAGAAACCGACAGTTTGGCGGTGCCGGAGAGCCAAATTTCGGCCCGAGCAGAGCAGTCTGAGTACGAGACGAGACGTGCGCCGAGGCGCATGCCTCGGCGCACGGTCATGACCGTGCGCGAACCGGAGCCGGACGCGACGCCGCTCTACAGCCACACGCCGCCGGCCCCCACGCGCCAGCCACTGACCGTAGAGCTGAACAGCGCCGACACGCTGACGCTGCAGCTGCTGCACGGCATCGGACCCGCCTATGCACGCCGCATCGTAGCCTACCGCGAACGACTGGGCGGCTACACCTCGACCCGCCAGCTGCTGGAGGTCTATGGCTTCACCCCCGCCCTGCTGGACCATATAGCGCCCAGCCTGCGGCTCGACACGTCGGCGCTGAAGCGCCTCGACATCAACAGAGCGGAGCTGAAGACACTGGTGCGGCACCCCTACATGGAATACTATCTGGCGCGCGACATCGTGCAGCTGCGCTCGCTGGGACAGCGCTTCCGCAGTGCCGACGACCTGCGCGCCATCCCATCCATGACCGACACCACGCTGGCCAAGCTGCTCCCCTATCTCGACTTCGGCACCGAAGAGTGAGTCCGGCGGAGGAGAATTTGAAGTATAATATACAATAAATAAAGGGCCAACCCGTTACTCGAGAAAAGACCAAAACAAACATGCTAGACTCCAACCCCTCCTGGGTGGCCGTGATGACCTATCCCAACGCCGAGACACTCGTGGCCGAACGCTTCCGCGATGCCGCCAAGCCCATAGAATACTACCTGCCCATGCTGGCCGGACGCGACAAGCGCTTCAAACGCAACGCCCTGCCCGAAAAGCCGATGTTTCCCTGTTACCTCTTTGCACGCATCAACGACAAGCAGATCTACCAGACCCGCACCACGCGGGGCGTGATATGCATCGTGAGCAGCCAGCACAGCATCATACGCGTGCCGGAGCGCGACATAGAGGCAGTGCGCCGCTTCGAAGCCTCGCAACGCAAGGTGCAGATGTACGAGACCTCGCAGCTGACGCGCGGCGCCAAGGCCATAGTGCAGGACGGCGAATTTGCCGGCATGGAGGGCACACTGGTCAAGCACTGCGCGGATGGCAACTTCTGCATCAGCCTCGAGGTGATGAACATGTCGATAGTGGTCAAACTGCGCCGCGACGAGCTGAAGCCCGTCCAGCATGCTGAAGAGACTCCTGCCGACACCGAAAACCAAGCATAGGAAAAGCAACAGGGCAACGACCTGCGCCGTTGCCCTGTCTGAGTGATCTGCACAAGATTTGAACTTGTGACCTCTTGCCTGTCAAGCAAGCGCTCTAAACCAACTGAGCTAGCAGATCATATTTCTCTCTCGAAAACGGGTGCAAAAGTACAAACATTTTGGAAACTGGCAAAATATTTTTTGGAACGGAGAAACAGAAACATCACATATCGGTGAATATCAACCAATTCATAGGAAAACTTTTTTGACCGCCGCTGTCCGGCAACGGCAACAGAAAGCATCGGAAAACAATAAAATAAGCAAAATATGGCAGACAACTACCTGGAAAAACGATACGAAGAGACCCTGGGCAGCAACCGACCCAAGGTGAAACGCATAGGCCATACGATGGACGAACTGCTACTGCGCAACCGCAGCTACCGCGGATACAACAAGAACTACATCGTCAGCCGCGCCGAACTGGAGCGCATCGTCGGCGTATGCTCGCGCATACCCAGCGGGTGCAACCAGCAGGTGCTGAGGTACTACCTGGTGACGCGCGACACGGGCGCCGACCGACTGCTGCCCCTCATCAAGATGGGTGCCGCCCTGCCCGAGCTGCACCTCCCCTTCCCCGGCACCGAGCCGGAAGCTTTCGTCATCTGCTGCAGCGTGGCCGCCGAAACCAAGCTGGTGGACATCGACCTGGGCATCGCCCTGCAGAGCATGGCGCTGAAAGCGGTAGAGATGGGTCTCAACACGCTGATGATAGGTGCTTTCGACCGCAAGAAGGTCAAGGAGACCTTCGCCTTGGAACCTGACCCGCTGATGATACTGGCCGTGGGCAAAGGTGCCGAACGGATAGAGTTGGTGCCCGGCGAGGTAGATGCGCCACGCGCCTACTACCGCAAAGACGGCGTGCACTACGTGCCCAAGGTGAAGTCGTCGGCTCTGCTCCTCAACTGATACCGGCATGCGCAAGGCCCCTCTGCTGCCGGTGGCGCTGGCATTGATGGCGGGCATCGTCGCTGCACGTTGGTGGCTGCCTACGCCTGCGGTATGGTGGTGGGCCATAGCCGCATGCATGCTGACGACCGGCATCTGCCTGCTGGTCTTCCGAAACTTGCGCCACTACGTGCTGATTCCGTCGTGGCTGCTCTGTGCCGCGCTGGGTGGACTGTTGGGAGCGCTGGACCGCGAGGCGGACTGGACCCATCAAGGTGCCGAGAGGGTGCACCTGGCCGTGCGCCTGAACGAGAGTCCGCAGCCGCGGGAACGCAGCTGGCGCGCCAAAGCCACAGTGCTGTCACGCGACGGCGAGCCCTGCACGGGCGACATCACCCTCTTCCTACGCAAAGACAGCACCGCTGCCACACTACGCTACGGCGACCAGCTGCTGCTGTACGGACACCCCGACTACGACCGCCGATACATCTACGTCACCTCGGACCATTATACCACCACACAGCGCGACAGCACATCACTCCGCGCCCATAGCGAACGCCTGCGGATGAGGCTACTGCGACGGATGCAAAGCAGTCCGCTGGCGCCACGCCAGGCGGGGGTGGCCGAGGCACTGACCCTAGGTTGGCGCGGCGACTTGGATGCCGGGGTGCAAGCCTCGTTTCGCGATGCCGGCATCGCCCACCTGCTGGCCGTCAGCGGGCTGCATGTAGGTCTGCTGGCCGCGCTGGTAGGCGTGTTGCTGATATGGGTAGGCAAAGAGCGGCGTGGACGCATCATCCGTGGCAATGTGCAGTTGGGGGCCATCTGGGCCTTTGCACTGCTGACGGGGCTGGCGCCGTCCACCGTCAGGGCGGCACTGATGTTCAGCCTGTTCATCGTGGCCGATGCCGCCGGTCGCCGTACGCCGAAGATAAATCTGCTGGCCCTGGCGGCTATCATCACCTTGATGGCCAAACCGGCACTGTTGTACGACGTGGGTTGGCAGTTGTCGTACAGCGCAGTGGCGGGTATCCTGGTGTCGCGCCCGTTTATCACCGCCTTCAACAACAGGATATGGCAGGGTGCCAGCGTGAGCCTTGCCGCAACCTTGGCCACGCTGCCCGTGGTGGCCACAACATTCCATAGGCTACCTGTCTACTTCCTCTTGGCCAATATGGTAATAGTACCGCTGGCGGGGGTTATGCTTGCATTGTCGCTGGCCTACATGGCACTCCCTTGCGGCGTCACGGCATGGCCGCTAGAGACGGTGGTGAATGCCGCCGAAAGGTTCACGGCATGGGTGGCCTCATGGCCAGGGGCGGTGGTGGAAATCTAGAGTAGGTCGAGGCATTTCTCGATAGGAATACCGCGGCAGAGGTCCTGCTGGTCGAGATTACGCTCGATCAAGCGGCTGACGACCGACATGGCAGTCTGCGTGCTGGTGCGCAGATTCTCGCCGCGCATGAGATGGCCCACCAGTACGGCCGAGAAGATGTCGCCCGTGCCGTGGAACGCCTTGGGTATTTCATCATAATCAATACGGAAATAGGGGCCTTCCGATATCTTCTGCCTGAAGCCCAGCGACTCGCTGCTGCGGCGACCCACGACACAGGTGTGTCCGTCGACGCGTGCACTGGTGATAAGTACGGACTGGGCTCCCAGAGCCGCGATGGCATCGAGCATGGCACAGGCTTCGTCCCACGACATACCCTCGGCACGGTACGGCATGCCGGTGAGATAGCATGCTTCGGTGTAGTTAGGGAAAGTAAGGTCGGCCACACCGACCATCTCGCGCATCAGCTCCACCTGCCGCTCGGTCATACCGTTGTAGAGACGTCCGCCATCACCCATGATGGGGTCGACGAAGACCACCGTTCCCTCGCTGTGGAGTTGGCTGCAGTAGGCCGACACCAAACGAGCCTGTTCCTCGCTGAACATCAATCCGGTACACACAGCATCGAAGCGAAAGCCCAGACGGCGCCATACCGGTATGGTGCCGCGCATATAGTCGGTGGTGTCAAGCACGTTGAAGTGGCCATAGTCGAGTGTGTTGGAGACGAGCGCCGTGGGCAGGTTATAGGTCGGATGACCCATATAAGTGAGTATCGGGAGCATGGCCACCATGCCCACATGGCTGTAGCCTACCACATCGTTTATCAGCAGAATTTGTTTCATATCGTTAGCTTTCAATAGTTTCACGGCAATTCTGGCAGCCGCTTCCGGATACAAAGATACAGAAAAAAAAGAACATAGACGCAATAAAAGCGGACGGGAGTGGTTATTAGTATGTGAATAATACTAACACATACTTTGCGCGGCTGCGCGAGTTGGTGGCAATGGAGCTGCGGGAGGAACAGCAAGCCTACCGCCGCAGTTTCGAACAACGTGGTCTTTCGTTCGCCGGAGCCCTGATACAAGAGCCAGCTTGCCGCTACCCCGTCACACTCGGCGAAGCAAGCTATAATGCGCTGGGACAACTGACGGTACAGGTGCGATACGACGTGGCAGAAGACGAGGTGGAGATGGAATTCGAACCAGGCAAGCCCGTCACCTTCTTCTATCTGCACGAGAATATGCCCCGCGAGACACCGCAGCAATGCTATGTAGAACTGGTAGGCGACGGCGTGATGAGCGTCAGCGTGCCTGGAAAAGCGGCACTGCAAAGCCTGCGCGACATCGCGGCACGGCATCTGCTGGGCATGCAACTGGGTATCGACAACACATCGTTTCGCGTGATGGACGAAGCACTACGCGCCGCCGAACACAACGACAACGAGCACTTCACCCGCCTGCGCGATGTACTGCTCGGCAACCGGCATCCGTCGTTCCGCCACCTGCCGCAGCTCAGTTTCCCTTGGCTCAACCCGAGCCAGCAACACGCCATACAGAATGTAATCGAAAGCCAAGAGGTGAGCATCGTGCACGGCCCTCCCGGCACAGGCAAGACCACCACACTGGTAGAGGCCATCATCGAGACCCTGCAGCGTGAAACACAGGTGCTTGTATGCGCCCCGAGCAACGCCGCCGTAGACTGGATTAGCGAGCAGCTGATGCGCCGCGGCATCCATGTCTTACGAGTTGGCAACCCATTGAGGATGAGCGATGAAATGCTTGACTGCAGCTATGAGCGGCGCTATGCCTCTCATCCCGACTACCACGAGCTGTGGAGCATACGCCGCACCTTGCGCGAAGGCGCCAAAGGCGAGCAGGCCCATCGGCTTCGCAATCGGCAGACCGAGCTGGAAATCAAAATCAATGCCGACCTCTTCGAGCAGGCAAGCGTGGTCAGCTGCACCCTCATTGGCTCGGCCTACCACATCATGGACCGCCGACGCTTCAGCACCCTCTTCATCGACGAAGCCGCCCAGGCACTGGAACCCGCCTGCTGGGCCGCTCTGCTCCGGGCGGACCGCGTAGTGATGAGCGGCGACCACCAGCAGTTGCCGCCGACGGTGAAAAGCATAGAAGCCGCCCGCAGCGGACTGGCCACCACACTGATGCAGAAGGCTGTAGTCCTGCACCCGCAGTGCGTCACACTGCTCACCCTGCAATACCGCATGAACGAGGACATCATGGGCTTCTCGTCGCGCTGGTTCTACGACGGACGACTGCAGGCCGCTCCCGAGGTGGCCCACCGGCAGGTGAGCCCGCTGGACACACCGCTGATGTGGCTCGACACCTCATCCCTCGACCATACTGAGCATGAGAGCCGCGGCAGCAGCCGCAGCAATGCCGACGAGGCGCGTCTGGTCATCCACACCCTGCGCGACTATATCGAGATGATTTCCCCGCAGAAGATAGAAAGCGAACGCATAGACTTCGGTATTATCACTCCTTACCGCGGGCAAGCTCGCCTACTGCGCCGCCTGCTAAAAATGCAGCACTACTTCCGCAAACTCCGGCGCCACATCACCGTGGGCACCGTCGACGGCTTCCAAGGTCAGGAGCGCGACGTCATCGTCATCAGCCTGGTGCGCGCCAACACCGAGGGAAAGATAGGCTTCCTACGCGACCTGCGCCGCATGAACGTGGCCATGACACGCGCACGCATGAAGCTCATCATCGTCGGCAACGCCGCGACGCTGAGCCGCCACCGTTTCTACCGCGAGCTGATAGAACACGTGCGGCGGCACGGCGAGTTGGTCTGCGTGCCACCCGCAGACCAACCGACACCAGCAAATCAATAACCACAAAAAATACAAACACCATGAACAAGAAAGAAAAGAAACCACGCCTCTTCCGCTGGGCTCTCTGGTGGGGCCTGGGCATCGTGATTGCATGCCTGGCGGTGATTGTCATCGACGCCGTCATGAATATGGACAAAACAGGCGCCGACGAAATGAGCACCCCGATAATGGGCGCTTTCTACAAACTCATCTACAACTTTGGCATCTGGCCCATAGTGCTGTACATAGGTCTCCTCGGGCCCGTCGTCGAGGAGCTGTGTTTCCGCCTGTGGGGCAACGGCAAACAATGGACGGGCTACACCTCCGTGGTGCTTATGGCGCTGTGGATGCTCTCTCTGGGCTGGCTGGCTGCCGCCATAGCCCTTGGTGCCGGCATAGCCGTCATGATTGTCTACCACAACGACAGAACACGGCGGCTCTTCGCGCTCATGCTGCTCTCGTCACTGCTCTTCGCCGCGGCCCACATAGGCAACTATAACCCCAGCGGCAGCCTGACCATGTTCCTCGTTGCCGTGCTCCACAAATTCGGCATGGGCCTGGCGGCATCCTATTTGGTCATCAACCACAACATACTTTGGTCCATGGGGCTGCACATACTGAACAACGGCGTGCTGGCCGTCATCTTCGGCGTGGGCGTCGGCATGGCCGCCGACACCGTTACCACCGCTGAGAACAAGGACTGCCGCATCACCCTGCGGCCAGTGCTGACAAAGAGTGCCGACAAAGACACCTATGTGCAGGGATGGCTTGACGACAGCACCTACACCGACATCGGCACCCCTGGCAACATAGCCCAGACTCTTAACTCCATTGCACACATGAACGGCTCCACGACGCAATGCGACTACGAGTGGTCGGATTACCCCAAGGCAGAGATAACGGTGGTGATGCTCGGTGGTTGCCGCGACTACACACGCGCCGTCCGCCTGATGGAAGAGAAGCAATGGATAGCCACCGACACTGTAGAGCATGCCGACAGCGTGCGCACAATGTATGTTGGCGACAGCTCATACACCATCGCCGTAGAGCGCACCGTCACAATACGCAACACCTACGAACCCCTGGCGGGTATTTAATCACACCTCTATCTCGCCGCTGATGCGGTCGTCGCCCCAGACGGCGTACCAACCACAAGCATAGCCTCTCCCCCTCTCTCAATAGGGAAAGGCCATCGTCGGAATCACATCCTCGTCAGTTTCAAACTGTAGTGGATATAATAGATGGTATAATCGATTGTGGCACTGCTTATGCCGTGGAGGTAGCAATGCTTTCTGTTGAGTTTGTCGATGAAGTAGGTCATGGAGCCGTCATCGGCAATGAGGGTGATTCTGTCTTTCTGGATGCTCCAGGTGCCGTTTTTCTCCACCTCGCCCTCGGTGGTGTGGTGCACGGTGGTGTAGGTGCCGTCGGCTCTGAAGGTAATCTCGGCGGTCTCGCCCTCCCCGAGAGCGGAGTAGGTCTCGGGACTATCGTTGTCAATGGTATGGGTTACGGTAGACTCGTCCTCATTCCAAGTGCCGATGATGAGTTCCTCAAAGTCCTTCTGGCACCCGGAGAGGCTGAGGGTCAGAGCAGCAACAACCACCGCCACGATGGTCTCCAATGTCTTTTTCATCGTTTTGTTGGTTTTAACAGGCTAATTAATTGATTTACATTCTCTCAAGGCAGGTGTGCATCACACCTCGATCTCGCCGCTGATGCGGTCGTCGCCCCAGACGGCGTACATGTTCGTGCGGCCTTCGTGGAGGGTCATCTTGCCGGCCTGCTCGAGGTGGAGGCGGTAGAAGACGCACTGGTGGAGGCTGGCCTGCTGGCAGACCACGTCGGTGGCGAAGGCCTCGCAGGTGGGGGCGCCGCATACGCCGCAGTCGATCTGCGGCAGATGCACCTTCATGCGCTCAATCTTCTCCATCTTCTCCAGCGCCTTGCTGATGTCGGGGTCGAGCACCAGCATCGAGCGGGGCTGCACCTCATCGACAGTGGAGTTCTCGATGAGGTACTCCTGGTACTTCTCCATCTCGCGGTCGCGCGGCATCTCGCCGTTGCGTTCGCGCTCGGCGGCCTTGCGGGCGCGGGCATACATGCGCTCGCCGCAGAGGAAGCGGTTGTCGACACTCAGCAGGGCCCCGGCGCACGACTGGTCGCAGGCGCGGAGTTCGAGGAACTCGACGCCCTCCACCTCGTCGTTCTCCAGCCGGTCGAGAAAGTCCATGACGTTCTCGATACCGTCGATGGCATAGGAGCGTTTGGCGGTGCAGATGCGGCGCTCGCCGTTGGTGAGGGTGCTGAGGATGGCGTCGGCGCCGAGGCGCTGGCGCGACAGGGGCGGGTACTGGTGGTTCTTGCCCATGTCCTTGATATGCTTGTAGACGCGGTTGTAGAGCAGGTTCATATTAATCACGCCGTCGATGAGGCTCTTCTCCTCGCCCACGGGAGCCTTGACAGCCGACACCTTGGCGGCGCAGGGGGTGATATAGAAGAGGCCGATCTCCTCGCGCGGGATGCCGCGGCTGACGAGCTCCTGGACGGCATACATGGCGCTGAGGTCGAGGGGCACCTTGATGGGCATCACGTTCTCGGCCAGCGAGGGGTACTTAATCTGTATCAGGCGCACGATGGCGGGACAGAACGACGAGATAAGGGGTCGCACGTCGGGGTGCTCGCGGGCGTAGCGCTCCTTGGCTTCCTTGTAGATCATGGCGGCGCTCTCCACCTCCATCACGTGGGCGAAACCCAGCTCCTGCAGCGAGGCGTAGACCTTCGAGACGCTGATGTCGTCGGGGAACTGGCCCATGAAAACGGCCGGCAGTAGAGCCACGGAGTGGGGATAGCGCCGGATGTCCTCGAAGTCGTCGTCCTTGATGCGGATGGCCTGGGCGGGGCAGACCTCGTAGCAGCGGCCGCAGTCGATGCAGCGGTGCTCCTGTATCATAGCTTTGCCACCATGAATACGGATGGCCTCGGTGGGGCAAATCTTCATGCAGCGCGAGCATCCTATGCAACGCGGTTCGTCTACATTTAAGGCGTGGAAGAATTCCATAATCTGCTTTAACTACTTAACTACTGTCTACTTAACTACTGGAAGTTGACTTCCATCTCGACGGTGGTGCCTACGCCGACCTCGGAGGTTACGTTGAGCTTGTCGACATTCTTCTGCATGTTGGGCAGGCCCATGCCGGCACCGAAGCCCATGTCGCGCACCTCGGGACGGGCGGTGCTGTGGCCCTCTTCCATAGCCCAGGCTATGTCGGGTATGCCGGGACCCTTGTCGGCCACCACCATGCGTATCTTGTCGGGGTCGATGTCGACCAGCACCTTGCCGCCGTAGGCGTGGGCGATGGCGTTCACCTCGGCCTCGTACAGGGCCACCACCACGCGCTTCACCACCTGCGGGTTCACATTCAACTGCTTCAGCGTCTTCTTCACCGAACTGCTGGCCTTGCCTGCATTGACGAAGTCGCCCTCGATTACTGTATATTCCTGATGCATCTTTTGATAATTTTGAAGGGTGAATTTTGAATTTTGAAACTTGTCGGTCCCCACGCGGGCCCTTCACAATTCACAATTCAACATTCACAATTAAAACAGCGGTTTCATTCCCAGCTCCCAGAGCAGGCCGCAGGTCTTGAACATCGAGTAGGGGGTGCAGATGAGCACCATGTCGTTCTCGTCGGCCAGCTCGACCATGTCCTCGGTGGGGCGCTTGCCGCGCACGAAGATGACCACCTCGAGGTTGGCCATGTCGCAGGTGCGGATGGTCTGCACATTGCACAGGCCCGTGATAAGCACGGGCGTGTCCTTCAGCGTGAGCACATCGCTCATCAGGTCGGAAGCGAAACAATGCTCCACTTCCATATCCAGCCGTTCGGTGCCAAGGCCCACCGTGGCACCCAGTTTGTCAACAATAGCGCGTAAAGTCATATTACTGATTGCATTAATTTTTTAGTTGTTTTCGAAGTGCAAATATACAACTATTTTTCAAACCCGCCAAATTTTTTTTCCACCAGACCCGATTTCCCGCCCGCCGACGCCCCTCCGCACCCGAACCGGCCCCCACACAGCCACCCCTCCGCCAGCAGTCGACAAGGTAGATAAACATACCCTTCGGCTAACATTCCCCTACCCTGCACCTACTCCTCTCTTACAAAACCAGGAGTTGGTAAGGCGATGGGTAGGAGTATGGTAAGAGAGGGGTAAGAGGGGGTTGCTGGAAAACCTCGTTTTGAGTGGGTTACGGGGGCACCTTTTTCGGTTCGGAATCAGTTTTTGATTTTTTTTGTACAGTTTTTGACACCCGGATTTCCAGCACATAGAAATAACACATATACATCTGTATTTCAACCCACTGCATTCATCGCCACCGCCCCCTGCACAATAAAACGGCCCGGTCGGCGTTACTAGGGCGGATAAAGTCAGAATCGACTATGGAAAGAATGACAATAGGCCCGCTGAAGCGAGGCGACCGAGTGGCGCTGGCGGCACCGGCGAGGGCCGTGAGCCCCGAGGAGATGGCGCCGGCCATAGCGCAGCTGGAGTCGTGGGGACTGGAGGTAGCGGTGCCGGACGGACTCTACGAGCGCCAGGGACAGCTGGCCGGCAGCGACAGCCATCGCGCCGCGCTGATGCAGCATCTGCTGGACGACCCCGACGTCAAGGCCATCTTCTGCTGCCGCGGCGGCTACGGCTCGGTACGCATCGTTGACAGACTGGATTTCAGCCACTTGGCAGAGCATCCGAAGTGGCTGGTCGGATACAGCGACGTCACCGTGTTCCACAGCCATATCCATCGCACCCTCGGCCTGCCCACTCTCCACGCCACCATGCCCATCAACATGCACGGCACCGAGACGCCGGCCACCCGCACGATGCACGACGTACTGTTTGCCCCGAACGGCGAAGCATTTGATTACGAGTGGGATTCCACGGCGCTGAACCGGCCGGGCACCGCGCGGGCCGAGGTGGTGGGGGGCAACCTCTCCATCCTCTACAGCCTGCTGGGGTCGGCGTCGCAGATGGACACGCGCGGCAAAATACTGCTCATCGAAGACCTGGACGAGTACCTCTACCACATAGACCGCATGATGCAGGCACTGAAGCGCGCCGGCATGCTCGAGGGGCTGGCGGCACTCGTGGTGGGCGGACTGAGCGACATGCACGACAACACGGTGCCCTGGGGGCACAGAGCTGAGGAAATAGTGGCCGAAACGGTGCAGGAATACCGCTATCCGGTAGTTTTCGAGGCGCCATTCGGACACCTGGGCGACAACAACTTAGCGTTCCCGCTAGGCATAAAATGCACCCTCGAAGTCTCCAATTCAAAAAAAAGTCGTATCTTTGCACCCTGAATGCTGCTGATACACGTACCCAAACTGACCAATCGGCTGGGCTACACACTCAACGTACTGTTCCGCCATGTGTTGCACACCGACTTCAGCATCACCACCGACGAGGCGCTCTACCTGGCCCACGGTGATGCCAAGCTCAACTACGGCCGTCAGCGACTGGGCGACGGACTGCATCTGAGGAGCGCCAAACTCCTGTTTCAGACCTCGATAGAGGACCAGCACCCCGCCCCCTTCCAGCGCGACGGGCAGTGGATGCTCTTCCCCGTCTACGGCGCCGACACCGACCTACCCTTCGACCCCCTGGCCGCCACCTTCTACATGGTGAGCCGATACGAGGAGTATCTACCTCACCACGAGGATGTTCACAGCCGCTTTGTCAGCAGCGAAACCTTGGCCGTGGCCACCGGATTCAACGACGAGCCAGTGGTGGAGCAGTGGGCCTGCATGCTGGCCAACCTCATTGCCCAGCGCTATCCCGACCACCCGCTGCCGCAGCGCAACTACCATTTCGTACAGACCGTCGATATCGACGCCGCCTGGTGCTTCTTGCACAAGGGTCTTTTCCGCACGCTGACAGGAGCGCTGCGCGACCTGCTGGCGCGCCGCGACCCCGCCGAGGTGGGCCTGCGCCTCCGCGTGCTCGGCCACCGCGCCCCCGACCCCTACGACACCTTCGAATACATCCTCGAGCAACACCATCGCGCGCCGGGCTCGCATCTCATATTCTTCTGTCTGCTAGCCGACTACAGCCACTACGACAAGCCAGCCAGCTACCTCAATCCCCACACGCGGCAGCTGATACAACACCTGGGCGACCACGCCAAGATGGGCATCCATCCGGGCTACTACTCGCTGGACCAGCCGCGAAATGTGGACCGCGAAACACAGCGGCTGGAGGGCGTGCTGCACCGCACAATCGTGCGTGCGCGCTACCATTTCTTACGGCTGCAACTGCCGCGCAGCTACCGCATCCTGCAACATGCAGGCATTCGCCACGACTACACGATGGGCTATGCCGACACCACGGGCTTCCGCGCCGGCATCAGCTGCCCCTACCCCTTCTACGACCTGGAGCGCGACAACGAGACTGAACTCACAATCCACCCCTTCTGCGTGATGGACACCACGCTGCAGAAATACCTGCAACTCACGCCCGACAAGGGAATAGAACGCTACAAAAAGCTGATTGACAACGTGCGACGTGTGGGAGGAACCTTCTGCTGCATCGTCCACAACCAGAACCTGAGCGAACGCTACGGATGGCAAGGCTGGCGCCACGCCTACGAGCAGATGCTGGAAATGGCAAAACCCTGACACTAAAGATGATAAACTACAAAGAGAAACTCCAGCCCATCAGGGCTTTCGTTTTCGACTTCGACGGTGTGATGACCAACGGCGACGTGTGGACATACGCCGACCGCGAGACCGTGCGATGCGGCAACATCAAGGACGGTTTCGCCGTGCAATATGCTGTGAAAAAAGGCTATATCGTGGCCATCATCAGCGGTGCCACGTCGGCCAGCATAGACAACCGCATGGCCATGCTGGGCGTGGAGCAATGCTACACCGGCTGCGGCGACAAGATACAGACCTACGAAAAATTCCTGTCGGCCAACGGATTGCGCGACGAAGAGGTGCTGTGCATGGGCGACGACCTGCCCGACTATCCGATACTGCAGCGCGCCGGAGTGAGCACATGCCCCGCCGATGCCGCCGTGGAAATCAAGGAGATGGTCGACTATGTGTCGCACTGTCCCGGTGGGCACGGCTGCGTGCGCGATGTGATAGAGCAGGTGCTCCGCCTGCACGGCAAATGGTTCCACCCCGATGCAGTGGTATGGTAGCCCGACAGCTCATACCGCTGCTGGCATTTCTGCTTCTGGTCCCGGAAACAATTCGGGCACAGAACTATTCGGTCCACGACACAGTGACCGAGTATCCCAACAAAGGCACCTACTACCACGATAAATTCGAGGGTCGCAAATGTGCCAGCGGCGAAATATTCGACCAGAACAAGTTCACCGCCGCCCATTGGTGCATCAAGATGGGCACCTACGTCATGGTCACCAATCGTAATTCCGGCCTACAGGTTATCGTGAAAGTCAACGACCGCTGCCCCAAACGCGGCGTTTTCGACATGAGCCACCGCGCCGCCAACGCCATAGGCATCCGCGGTATGCAACCGGTCACAATACGCTTGCTGCCAGATGGCTACGCCGACAGATGGGCTGCCCAGGAAACAATGTTCGACTCGGTGCACTCACGATTGAACCCACGAACGCCCGCCGCCACACCGGCTCCCCACGTACAGTCCACACCCACCCCCAAGGCCACCGGCAGCAAAACGACCTACAACCTGCAACTAGGCACCGCCGCCACCCACGGCGAGATGTATGCCATGCTGCACCGTCTGCCGGCAAAATACCGCGACAGCGCGGAGATTGAGACGATGGATGACAGCGAAACTCTCTGCCTCACCCTGGGACTGAAGATGACCAAGGCTGAAGCCCGCCAGACGGCGGACAGGCTGCGCAAAAGCTTTCCAAACGTTAAAATAGTGGCTGCAGATTAAAAATTTTAAAACTTTTTTTTGCCGTTTTAATAATTATTATTATTTTTGCACAATCAAATCCGGGCCTTAATGGAGGCCGGACGATTGAAGCAAACATTGTATAATAGACTAAAAAACAAGCCATTGTGGCAATAATACGTAGACAAAAGACCCCACGTTGGACTAAAAAAACGGCGTCATTTTTCATGATGATGACGATGTTTTTGTCTTTTGCCGTTGCACAAAACGAGGGTCAATATTCACATTTCATGTTCAACCAGCTAAGCTACAACCCCGCTTATGCCGGTAGTCAGGGAGCCCTTTCGTTCTCCGTTCTGTACAACAACCAATGGATGGGGTTGAAGCTACAAGCCCCGACCCCCGAACTGGAGGCCGGTGTGACTCCGACCAACTATCTGGCCTCGTTTGACATGCCAGTCACTTTCCTGCACGGCGGCATCGGTCTGCTGTTCAACTCCGAAAGCATCGGCTACCACAACAACACCACAATCAATATCGACTACGCATTCCGCATCTACTGGGGCCGCGGCAATCTGGCTGCCGGTATCGAGGCTAACCTGTTCAACTTCTCATTCAACACCGAAAACCTGCGTGGTATGGACGACCTGACTGGCGACCCTGGCAATCCTGTTGGTTCGTCGGGCGACCCCACCGTCAACGGACAAGCCAACTCGGAATTCATGCTCGATTTCGCCACCGGTCTCTATTACCAGGTACCTGGCGAATACTACCTCAGCCTCTCGGTGAAGAACCTGCTGGCCTCGCACAGCGAAACACTGCAATGGCGCAACGCACGCACCCTCTACCTGATGGGTGGCTACGAATACGCCTTCCCCTACAACCCCTCGTTTAAGCTGAAACCCCATGTCATGGCCAAGACGGCAGACTTCTCGGTCTTCCAGGCCGAAGCATCGCTGCTGCTTGATTATGAGAGCCTATTCTGGGGAGGTTTGGGCTATCGTTTGGGCGATGCCGTCATATTCCTGGCGGGCGTCAACTGGAACTTCTCCAATTTGAACTGGCTACGCGTGGGCGTATCCTATGACTTGACTACCTCGCAACTCGGTTTCGCCAAGACGGGTCGCAGCTTTGGTTCGCTCGAAGTCTTCCTCAACGGCACCTTCCGCATCATCGTCCCCGACCGACCGCCTACGGTGTCACGCACTACCCGATTCCTGTTATAAATATAAAAGGTAAATATTCATAAAAAAGAAACAAATTTATAATTTTTACGTTTTAGATAATAAAATAAATTGAAGATATGAAGAAGCTTGTTTTCATCCTCGCCGCCTCGGCAGCCCTCTTCTACGGCTGCAGCTCCTCCAACCGGGGTGAGCTTGTGGGCGTGAACGACCGCCCTTTCTTTGAGGATATCGACCTCAAAGGCATGGTCTTCATCAACCAAGGCAACTACACCATGGGGGCCGGTGTGCAAAATGTCACCTACGGTGAAACGTCGCAGCCCCGCAAGATGCAGATTGGATCGTTCTTCATGGACGAAACGGAAATCACCAACAACGAGTACCGCCAGTTTGTCTTCGCTGTTCGCGACTCCGTGGCACGCCGCATCCTGGGCGAGGCCGGTATCGACGGCTTCCTCGTGGAGGAGGACCAGTATGGTGAGCCGCTCGACCCGCCCATCCTCAACTACAAGACCAAAATCGACTATGCCGATGCCGATGTGCGTCAGGCCCTCATTGACGGTGGTTTCTACCTCATCGACATCAACCATCGCCGTGTCGTCGATGTGTCGAAGATGAATTATGAATACTATTATATAGACTACGCCGATGTGTCGAAGAAAGAGAATGGCATCAATACCAAAAACGAACATCGCGGAACTTCCTTCTCCGTGCGTCCTAAAGGTCTGAACAGCCGTTCCAGCCAGATTCAGCGCGAATATATCAATATCTATCCCGACACTCTGTGCTGGGTGCACGACTACACCTATTCGATGAATGAGGACTATACCCGCAGCTATTTCTCCTCGCCCGCTTACGACAACTATCCTGTGGTCGGTGTCAGTTGGCGTCAGGCTAAAGCATTCTGCGTCTGGCGTAGCAACATGCTCAACCAGTATCTGGAAGGCATTGGATATTCCACACTCAACGACTTCCGTCTGCCCACCGAGAGTGAATGGGAGTTCGCTGCCCGTGGTGGTATCGCCGCACAGAGCTATCCTTGGGGTGGTCCCTATGTGCGCAACCCGAACGGTTGCTTCTTGGCCAACTATGAGCCCCTGCGTGGTGCCTATGACGACGATGGCGGCGTAAAGACGCTTATGGTTGGTCACTACGCACCCAACGATTACGGTCTCTACGACATGGCCGGCAACGTCAGCGAATGGTGCCTTGATGCTTACAACGAATCGACCTATATCGTTGCCAATGCCCAAACCCCCTACTACAACTATGACGCCAAGGACGACGATCCTCTGGCCATGAAACGTAAAGTCATCCGTGGCGGCAGCTGGAAAGACCAGAAATACTTCATCCAGGTACAGACCCGCAGCTACGAATTCATGGACACCGCCAAATGCTATATCGGCTTCCGTTGCGTGCAGTCCTACTTGGGTCGTGTGAAAGGTGACAACCTCCGCACCGCTAGCAATGTGGCCAACTAAACAGCGAAAACAACACAGAAAAACACATTATTAAGCAAACACACAAAATAACAAGATTATGAGCTTCATAGACAATCTCGTACGCAGCAAAGTCTACAAAACCTTCATGGGCTACCTCTATGGTTGGGGTGCCGCCGTCGTTATCATCGGAGCCTTGTTCAAAATCATGCACTGGCCGGGAGCAAACGCAATGCTGATCGCCGGTATGGGAACCGAGACCGTCATCTTCTTCCTGTCGGCTTTCGAACCCCCTCACAAGGAGTGGGATTGGAGTTTGGTCTACCCCGAATTGGCTGGTATCCCCCTCAATGTTGATGAGAATGGCGAAGTCGTTGAGACTCTTCCTGCCACCAGCAAAGACCCCCTCTCTGCCAAACTGGACAAAATGCTCGAGGATGCCAATATCAGCCCCGAACTCATTGACCGATTGGGACAAGGCATGCAGAACCTTGCCGATAGCGCTAACTCCATGAACAACATGGCTAACGTCACCGCCGCTACAGATAAATTCGTCAGCAATATGGACGGTGTGGCCGGCCAGGCAGGTAAACTGCTGGAGAGCATGCAGGGTGCCCCCGAAGCCATCTCCACCCTTTCCACCATCTACCGCGAGACCGCCGAATCGCTCGGTGGCGAGGTGAGCTATGTGGAAGAGATGAAGAAGATGTCGGCCAGCCTGAGCAGTATCAACGCCATGTATGAGATGCAGATTAACAACGCCTCCACACAGATGAACCTGAACAAGGAGTTCGAGGAAAAGATGTCCACCATGCTGTCCAACTTCACCGACTCCGCCGACGGTATCATGAAGTACAAAGAGCAAGTCGACGCCCTCACCCGCAAGGTGGCCGAACTCAACAACGTCTACGGCAACATGCTGGCAGCCATGCAAACCCGCCTCTAATCCAAACGCACGTCTAACCAAAATCTAACGTGTAACTAAAAGAAAGGAATAGACAATGGGTGCAACAAACTGTCCGGAAACCCCGAGACAAAGAATGATTACAATGATGTACCTTGTGTACACCGCCATGCTTGCTCTGAACGTGTCGGCACAGGTCGTTGACGGTTTTAAGACCGTCGGCTCCGCCATGACCAAGAGCAACGAGAATCTGCAAGTAAAACTCGACGATACCTATGCCAATTTCGAGAGCGCTTTGGCCAATAGTAAGGACAAGGTGCAGGAAGACTACGACAAAGCACAAGAAGTACGTCGTCTCTCTGCCGAAATGGGCAACTATATCGACAGTCTGGAATATGTATTGATGGCGAAAGTCAGCTCCACGGCCGAAATACATCCCGACTTGGAGAACCCCAAAAACAGCTACAAGATGAGTGTTGTCAACGCAGACGGCACTCCAAACTTTGATAGTATCAAAAAGGCTATTGATTTGGCAGGCTTCCGCTGGCTGAAAATGGACGAACTTCACGAAAGTACAAATCTCTTTGCAGCTGAGAAAGCAGGCAAGGGTCCTGAACTGAAGGCCAAAATCATAGAATACAAGCGCAAGATTAAAGAGATACTCGGCGAAGACTCCACCAGCGTCAATATCGCACTGAATGTGGAGAACAAGGTACTTGACCCCGACAACAATCCCCAGGAATGGGAAGTCGTCAACTTCAACGAAGTCGTATCTGGTTCTGCGCTCGTGACTCTTACCCGACTGAAAGCAGAGACGATGAATGCTGAATTTGACGCCGTGAATACACTTTATAAGCACGTCAGCAAGGGTGACTTCTCGTTCGATCAGATTGCCATGATTTCGCGTCCCAAATCAACCTACATTATCCAAGGTGGTACCTACGAGACCGATATCAACGTGGCAGCCTACGACTCAAAGCAGCACTTTACCGCTACCGTCAACGGCCAGCAACTGAACTCTACCGACAGCGGCTCGGTCCACTATCGCACCGTATGTAACACCCTTGGTGTACAACGTGTTATTGGTACAGCATATGTCACAAATCCCGACGGCGGTATAAAAGAGTACCCCATCAGCGACAACTATTTTGTGGCAAAGCCTGTGGCAGTAGTGTCCCTTGACAACATGCAGGTAATGTATGCTGGTATTGAGAACCCCTTCACGGCCTCGGTTCCCGGTGTCGATGGACGCAATGTCAAAGTCTCTATCATTGAGGGCAACGGCAAGTTGTCACCCGGCGAAGGCGAGGGCAAATACAACATCACCCCCGCTACCGGATGCAAAAAGATTGTCCTTGGCATTGACGCTGTAGTGGACAAGAAAACCACCCGTATGGGCGCTCCTGTCTACA
Source organism: Bacteroidales bacterium (assembly GCA_045576855.1). GTDB lineage: Bacteria > Bacteroidota > Bacteroidia > Bacteroidales > P3 > Colimorpha. The sequence continues at coordinate 19,733 of JAZNHG010000026.1, forward strand.
AGGTGAAACCCATTCCCAACCCCAGCATCACTGTGGGTGGCTTCACCAACGGTGCCAAAGTGTCGCGCGCCAACCTGGCCTCCGGTGCTACCGTGGTGGCTCGTCCCCAGGAAGGATTCGAATTCAAAATACCGAAAGGGAGCATCCGTGTGATGAGTCTGGAAGTATTCGTTGGCAACAAGCCCTTCACCATGAATGGCAACACCTTCGACCCCGACCTGCTCAGTGCTATCAAGAAGGCCAATCGTGGCGACAAAGTGTATGTCGATGCCAAAGTCATGATGCCCGACGGAGTACCTCGGACGAGCAGCTGCATCCTGACCATCAACAAGTAAACAACTACTGACAACAAAAAACATGACAATATGAAAAAGGTTTTGTTAAGCATCTTCGCAGTGGCAGCCTTGGCCATGACAGTCAACGCACAAAGCATCATTGATGCCGAAGACGGGAGCAATCCCAACGACTTCTACCAGCAGGGTATAGTCGTGGGTAAACGGGCAATGCCCTATCCCAACCTCCGCGAAAGCGACGTAGTATGGAAAATGCTCGTCTATCGTCAAATAGACCTCAACGAGAACTTTAACCAGTTCTTCTACTATCCCATTGAGCAGGGCAAAAATGAGCAGGGCCGTATCAATCTGGTCAACCTCATCATGAATGCCGCCGCCAATGGCGAGTTCGATGTCTACGAAGACGACGATATGAAAGTGCCGCAGGAATGGAGCAAAGCACTAGCCAACCTGCAAGGCCGCCAGCTCAAAGTGAGCTACGGCGAGGAGGACGAGTTCGGCGATCAAGAGGTCTTCAATGATACTATTCCCGAAGACTTCGATCCCGCCACGGCCCGCTTGATAAAACTCAAGGAATACTGGTATATCGACAAGCAGGACAGCCGCCAGAAAGTACGCATCACGGGCTTGGCCTTCCGCTTCACCAAGAACATTCTTCGTTCCGGCGAGAGCGAGGAGGTGAGCGAGTGGAGCTTCTGGGTGCCCATGAATGACATGCGTGTCCGTCAAGTACTGGTCAATGCCAATGCCTACGACGAGCACAACGACGTGGGAGAGCGCTCCTATGACGACATCTTCATCCAGCGCTATTTCGACAGCTATATCACCCGCGAGAGCAACAAGTACAACCGCGAAATCACCGAATACCTCACTGGCGAGGACGCAATCCTCGAGTCCCAGAACATCGAAGACAAAATCTTCGACATTGAGAATGATATGTGGGAGTACTAAACAATAGACATTCCAGCCTAAAGATAGGAGTTAGACGACAGGAGACTGCTCCTGACATCTAACTCCTTTTCTTTTCCCAGCATAATGAAAAGGTTCTTTGGCATAGTCACAATACTGCTTTTCACCTCGTCCATGTGCCCTGCACAGAACGAGGTGGCACCTGTGTCTGCCAGCGAGCTGCACACCAGCGTGCTCGACAGCCAACAGAAACCACTCCCCTACCCCTTTCTGCGTGAAAGTGACGTAGTCTGGAGCACTATGATTTGGAAGACCATTGACCTTAACGAACTATACAACCAGTACATCTACTACCCCATTGACAACCCCGATCCATCGGGCAAGAAAAGTCTGGCCTATATCCTGTGGGATGCTGTCGCCGCTGGCGAAATACCCATATATGAAGACGACGAACTGAAGATACCCATCGACAACGAAACCTTCGTCAAGAGATATACAAAACCCGACACCATAGAGTTGGAGATAGGCTATGACGACGATGACAACGAACAATACCAAACCATCATACGTCCACGGGAATTTGACGGCGCCGAGGTCTACCAGTACTCTCTGCGTGAAGCATGGTTTGTCGGTCGGCAGGACACCCGTCAGGACTCGCGCAGACTGGCACTGGCACCGTTGAAGCAATCCTACCACAAGTTTGCCAACACCGAAGAGGAAATCTATCTAGGCAATCTACCCATATTCTGGGTGCCGATGCAGAATCCACACGTCCGCAATCTGTTGGCGCGCCACACTGCCTATATCAGCGATAACAACCTCGTCGGCCAACCCTCATGGGACTGGATATTTGTCTACCAACGATACACAGCATACATCACCCGCGAGAGCAACATCTATTCGCGGTCTATCAGCCACTACCTGACTGGCGAAGATGCCCTCGACGAGGCCGACCTCATCGAGGAGAAACTATTTGACATTGAAAATGACCTCTGGGACTACTGACACATGATAAAGATACTCACCATCATTGGAGCCCGACCGCAAATCATCAAGGCGGCGGCATTGTCGAGAGCCATACGCACCCATTTCCCCGACCAAATAGAGGAATGCCTGGTGCACACCGGGCAGCACTACGACACCCTTATGAGCGACGTCTTCTTCCACGAGATGGACATACCCTGCCCAGCCTACAATCTAGGTATCGGCTCCGGGGCCCACGCCTGGCAGACAGCACTGATGATGGAGGGCATAGCCGGAGTGCTGGAGACAGAGCGGCCCGACGGCCTGGTCATCTATGGCGACACCAACTCCACCCTGGCAGGTGCGTTGGCTGCCAGCAAGATGCAGGTTCCCATATTCCATATTGAAGCCGGATTGCGCTCTTTCTACATGCCCATGCCCGAGGAGCAGAACCGCGTAGTGGCCGACCATCTGGCCAGCATCTGCTTTGCGCCCACACAGACTGCCATGCAGAACCTGGAACGCGAGGGACTGACCGACTCGCCGGCCCTCTTCACCACCCAACGCAAACACCGGCTGTCCATACTCACCGGCGATGTGATGCTCGACAATGCACTGCACTTCGCCCCGCTAGCACGCCAAAGCGACACGCTAAAACACCTCAATCTGGAAGCCAATCACTATCTCCTGGCCACCGTACACCGCGATTTCAACGCCGACTCCACCGACCGTATGGACCTGCTGCTGACCACCCTGACCGAACTGGCAGCGGAGACCCACCTGCCAGTCGTCATCCCAGCCCATCCACGCGTGAGCGGATATCTGAGTGCCTGGACAGAGAGCCACCGCGGAGCCAGCCATCACCTGCATATCATCCCCCCTGCCAGCTACCTGCAGATGCTGGCCCTCGAGCAGGGTGCCGCCATGATACTCACCGACAGCGGCGGCGTGCAGAAAGAAGCCTACTTCTGCCAGCGCCCCTGCATCATCCTGCGCCACGAAACCGAATGGAAAGAAATAGTAGACCAAGGGGCAGCCATCCTGACCGACATCATGCCCACAGCAATCCATGCGGCCTATCACCAATTCCGCACCCAGCCACCTGTCTACCCACCACTATTCGGCGATGGACACGCGGCCGAACAAATTGCACAAGAAATCATAAAATATCTATCCTGAACAAACTATGGCAAATTTCGCACTCGTAGGTGCCGCCGGTTATATAGCCCCACGCCACCTGAAAGCCATTGCCGACACTGGCAACAATCTCGTAGCTGCTTTCGACCACTTCGATTCGGTGGGCAGGCTTGACTCATCGTTCCCCGACGCCTTCTTCTTCACCGAACATGAGCTCTTCGACCGCTTCTGCACCAAACGGCAACAGGGTAACGACCCGCTACAATGGTTCACCATCTGCACGCCCAACTACACCCACGACGCATTCATCCGCTACGGCCTGCGCCTGGGATGCAACGTCATCTGCGAGAAACCGCTGGTCCTCAACCCCCACAATATAGACAATCTGCTCAAGATAGAGCACCAGACGGGCCACGAAGCCTACACCATACTCCAGCTTCGCCTGCACGACCGAATCCGCGCACTCAAGGAGAAAGTCGACAATGGCCCGCGCGACAAAGTCTACGATGTAGACCTTACCTACATCACCTCGCGCGGCAAATGGTACTACGCCTCGTGGAAGGGCGACATACACAAAAGCGGCGGAGTGGCCACCAATATCGGCGTACACTTCTACGACATGCTGCAATGGATATTCGGTCCGGTACAGAAGAACGTGGTGCACGTCATGAGCCACGACCGCGTGGCCGGCTATCTCGAGCTGCGACAGGCCTGCGTGCGCTATTTTCTCAGCATCAATGCCCTATGCCTGCCCCCCAATGCTGTGGAGGGCGAAAAGAAGACCTACCGCACGCTGAACATCGACGGCGACGAATTCGAGTTCAGCCAAGGCTTCACCGAACTGCACACGCGCAGCTACGAGGAGATACTCGCCGGCCGTGGCTTCCGCATTGCCGAAGCGCGCCCCTGCATCCAAATCGTGAGCGACATACGCCATTCCACACCCATCGGGCTGAAGGGCGACTACCACCCGCTGGCCCGACTGCCGCTGACCCGCCACCCCTTCGGATGGGACGACATGCGCTATTAAAACACGCCCCTATGGAATCGAAGATACAGATGGTCGACCTGCGCGGCCAATACCTGAAAATCAAGCCCGATATAGATGCAGCCATCCAGCAGGTAATCGAGAGCAGCGCCTTCATCGGCGGGCCTGCCGTCGGTCGCTTTGCCGACCATCTGGGCCAATATCTCGATGGCTGCACGGCCGTGACCTGCGCCAACGGCACCGATGCGCTGCAGCTGGCGCTGATGGCGCTCGACCTGCAGCCGGGCGACGAGGTTATCGTGCCGGACTTCACCTATGTGGCCTCGGCCGAGGTGATAGCGCTGCTGCGGCTGACGCCGGTGCTGGTCGACGTGGACCCGCACACCTTCAACCTCACGGCCGACGCAGTGGCGCCAGCCATCACCGAACGCACCCGCGCCATCATCCCAGTCCATCTCTTCGGCCAGAGCTGCGACATGGAGCCACTCCTGCAGCTGGCCGCCAGCCATCACCTGCACGTGGTGGAGGACAACGCCCAGGCCATCGGCTCCGACTACCGCTTCGGCGACGGCCGCCGGAGCAAGACCGGCACCATCGGCACCATCGGCTGCACCTCCTTCTTCCCGTCGAAGAATCTGGGCTGCTACGGCGATGGCGGCGCCGTGACCACCACAGACTCCGCCCTGGCCGAACGGCTGCGCATGCTGGCCAACCACGGCCAACGCGTCAAATACCACCACGACCTGATAGGCTGCAATTCGCGCCTCGACACGCTGCAGGCCGCCGTGCTGGACGTCAAGCTGAGTCACCTGGACGAATACATACAAGCCCGTCGGCAAGCCGCCTGCCGCTACACCGAACGGCTCGGCACGCTGCCCGGCCTCAGCTGCCCCGCCGAGTCGGACCGCAGCACCCACGTCTACCACCAGTACACACTCACCGTCCACGACGGCCACCGCGATGCGCTGAAAAGCTGGCTGGCCGACCACGGCATACCCAGCATGATATACTATCCCCTGCCGCTCCACGAGCAGCAAGCCTTCCGCCACATCAGCCGCCGCGTCGGCCCGCTGACCAACGCCACCCGTTGCGCGCAGAGCGTGCTCTCGCTGCCCATGCACACCGAGCTCACGCCAGACACGCAGGACCGCATCTGCGACGCCATCGTCCAATACTACAAAACACACTGACCTATGGAGGAAAAGAAATACTACGTGCACGAATCGTCATACATAGACAACGATGTAGCCATCGGCGAAGGGACCAAGGTGTGGCATTTCTGCCATGTGCAACGCGGCGCCACCATCGGACGCAACTGCTCGCTTGGCCAGAACGTCAATATCGGCAACAACGTGCGCATCGGCAATGGAGTGCGCATACAGAACAACGTGAGCGTCTACGAAGGGGTGGAGCTGGAGGACAACGTCTTCTGCGGCCCCTCGTGCGTCTTCACCAACGTCACCACTCCGCGCGCCCACTTTCCCGTGCATGGCGTATATGCGCGCACCCTCGTCAAGGCGGGGGCCTCGCTGGGAGCCAACAGCACCGTCGTCTGTGGCCACACGGTGGGCCGCAGTGCCCTGGTGGCCGCCGGGGCCGTGGTCACACGCGACGTGAAAGACTATGCGCTTGTGGCCGGCGTGCCGGCCCGGCAGATTGGCTGGGTGTGCGAATGCGGCCGACGGCTCGACCACAGCCTGTGCTGTTCCTGCGGTCGTCGGTACGTGGAATCCGACGGTCAACTGCACCCCGCCGACTGACCATCCTTGCACCAACGATGCATCATCCTTGCACCATCCTTGCACCATCCTTGCATTTTAACATTTCATGTGCAGGGATGAAACGGTCTTTTTCTACCGTTGAAGCCGGCTTAAAATCATAAAAAAAGTTAAATCTTCTGGCCTGTAGTGTAGGCGCGCCAGCGGTCGAGGCAGGCGGCGAAGTCGGGAGCCAGCGGGCTCTCGAAGTGCAGGTGCTTCCCCGTGCGCGGATGTTCGAATCCCAGCACCCGGGCATGCAGCGCCTGGCGGGGCAACACCTCGAAGCAATTCTCCACAAACTGCTTGTATCGGCTGAAGGTGGTACCTTTCAGTATAGCGTCGCCACCGTAGGAAGCATCGCTGAATAGAGGATGGCCTATGTGGCGCATGTGGGCGCGAATTTGGTGGGTGCGGCCGGTCTCCAGCACGCATTCTATCAGGGTCACATAGCCAAAACGCTCCAGCACATGCCAATGAGTGACGGCGTGCTTGCCGTGCTCGTCGTCGCACACCGCCATCGTGCGGCGGTCCTGCGGCGCGCGGGCCAGGTTGCCCGTCACAGTGCCCTCGTCAACGTCGAAATCGCCCCACACCAGCGCATTGTATTTCCGCTCTATCGTGTGGTCGAAAAACTGCTTGGCCAGCGCCACCTGCGCCTCCTCGTTCTTGGCCACCAGCAGCAGACCGCTGGTGTCCTTGTCAATACGGTGCACCAGATAGGGGTACTCCTTGGCCGACAAACGGTCGTCCGGATGGTCCACATGCAGATAGGCCAGCAGGCCGTTCACCAGCGTGCCCGTCCAATTGCCCACCGCTGGATGCACCACCAGCCCCGCGGGCTTGTCTATGACCATCACATCGTCGTCCTCATACACGATGTCCAGCTCCATCGGCTCGGGCAGCAACTCGAACTCGTGCGGCGGCTCGGGCAGCAGTACCGTGACCACGTCGTTGGGCTTCACCTTGTAGTTCGACTTCACAGGCTCGTCGTTCACCCTCACGCATCCGGCCTTGGCTGCCGCCTGCACCTTGTTGCGCGACACACCCGTCAGGTGCATCTGCAGGTAGCGGTCTATGCGCAGGGCCGTCTGTCCACGGTCCACCGTGAAGTGATGGTGTTCGTAGAGTTCCTGCTGTTCCTGGTCCAGTTCGAGAGTATCGTCAGTCATGGATGTCAATGTTTAATGATAACACGCGCCGTGGCAGCCCGACCGTCGGGCTCGACAGCGCGTAGCAGATACAGACCGCCGGGCAACGACGCCACGTCGAGCGAACGCCCGATGCCGGTGGCCACCGTCCGGCCCTGCACATCGTAGAGCGCCAACCGCGTATCGACAGCCACCCCGTCTATCTGCAGCCAGTCGCTGGCCGGGTTGGGATACACCGTCGGATGCAGCTCGGCCACCGGCCGTATGCCCACTGCCGCAGCCGCACCGAAGCAGGGCCGCAGCATCAGGCTGCCGCTCAGTATGCTCTGTTGCCACTCCGTGCCGGTCAGATACCAGATACGGTCGGCCGTATTCAGGCTACGGTCGAAGCCTAGATTGATAAAGTCACTGCCCGACTGCTCGAATCCCACGAAGACCTGCCCCTCCACCACCACGGCCTGCTCCAGCACATAGCGGTGGAAACCGCCGAAGGCGGGGAAGCGGCGCTGCTCGTCGCGGTAGAGCAGTTCGCCCGGCTGCCCCTCGGCATCCACGCTCCACACCGACAGATAGAAGCCCACCGCCGCGTTGCCGTCGGCCAGCGTGCGGTTGAACCACATGTCCACCGCCGACAAAGTATCCTCGCGTTGCAGGTCGAACCGGTAGGCCAGATAGAGCGTCGCAGCCGTCGAGGTGAGTCCGTAGCCGTTCTCGGCCGTTCCGTCGTCGTAGGCGAAATAGTCGGCAAAGCGCTGGCAGTAGCGCACCGTATCGTTAGCCGGATGGGCATCGCCGGCCGTACCCTCGCGCACCACGTGCTCCACCGTGTATTCGGCCGGGGCCGTCATGGTCGGGAAAGCGTATGTCACCGCCGGCGTGGCATGCATAGCGGCCGACTGGTATTCGCCCGCCGGAGCATTTTCGAAGCCGCCATCGTAGCGGTGCAACTCGGTGCCCAAGGAATCCATCACGCGGTAGCCATACTGCGTGGCCAGCGGCGACGAATAGAGATTGGTGATTTTCATATCCAGCGTCTGGGCCATAGCCGCGGCCGTATATTGCCGATATGGCATCGCCCTGTAGTCACGCAACAACGAAGGCGCCGGAGCGGCAAAGGCCACATCGCGGAATGCCTCGGCGGCGGCATCGCGTCCACGGTCCACCATCACATAGTCCAAGTGCCAGTAGTCGCAGTTGCCCGCCCTACCGGCCTTGGGGGCCGACTCCAGGCTGGCATAGTTGCGGAAGCGGAAGCGGAAAGCGCTGTCGAACCATTGCTCGTCGGCAATCGGCATGGCCACATACTGCCAGGCCCGACCGGTCTGCCGCATCAGCGTGTCCACACACACCCCCTCCTGCGACCACACGTTGACCCACGTGCTGTCGGCCGCACGGAAGAAGTCGAGAAAGAGCGTATCCTGCCCGTTGGGGGTGTCGCCCATGCGCTGCCACATGTTGCCATAGCCGCCGCCGGGCAGATAATAGAAGCTGAGCACCACCGAGTCGGACGCCGAAAGAGAGTCTATCCGCAACGGAACCGACGTCAGCGTATCGGCCGGAAAGAGCGCGGTGGAGGCATGGGGATAGAGCTCGCCCAGCCCGTTCATCGCGTCGAGCGTGGCCATGCCCACCGTGGGTGCCAGCGGGCTCACATCGGCGCCCCATGTGGCTCCACCCTCGGCATGCCACATCAGGGGGCTGATACCGGCGGCGAAATCGTCGAAGAACGGCAGGCCGACGGCAGCAACGCTCGCCTTCACCGGCCTGCGCTCACCGCCAGGGGCCACCTGCAGCGGCAGCAACACCTCCTGCGCCACCCCCATCCACGGCAGGGCACACAGCAGGAATACTATGAACCGGCGGCTCACCATGCCCAGTCGTCCTTGCTTTCAATCTCCTCTGGCGTCGGGCGTCCGTCGTCGATAAACTCCGGGTCCACAATCTGCGACGAGTCCACTTTGAACTCACGCACCATCCGTTCCACCTCGGCAGCATCGGCATCCACATACCACAATTCCACCTCGGTGCCGTAGGGATACTTGGACACACCCGTATAATCCGGCCGCTGCTGCTGCACCACAGCCTTGGCCTTGTCCTTCACCCCGCCGAAATGTTCGCGTCCTACATTGAGCGACGACGAGAGAATATCGCGGCGGGCCCGGTCGGCCGTCTTGCCAATGACGAAGGGCACCACACTGCTGCCCGTGCCATCGCCCTTGCCAACCGTCATGTCTATCACCGAGCCGCGGGCTATTTGCTGTCCGGCATAGACCACCTTGCCCTTGCACATCTGGTCGATTACATTGTTGCGGTAGGGGTCTTCCACATATTTCAGCCTGCCCACCTGCAGACCGGCCGCCAGCAGTTCGCTGACCGCCTGGCGCACAGTGAGGCCCGCCAACTCGGGCAGCACGGCGTCCTCGGGGGTATAGGCCGTCATGGTGATATACAATTTGCGGCCACGCTTGACCATCGTGCCCCCTTTGGGGTCCTGGGTCAGTATGGTGCCACCCTCCTGCCCGGGGCGAAAGACGGAGTCCAGCACCACCACATCGAGGCCCAGCGAATCGCCAACCTGCAGCTCGGCGACGTTCTTGCCCACCATGTCGGGCAGCACATATTCCTCTCCCTGACGGGCATAGATGCGGATAAAGAGGAATACCAGCATCAGCACCACCAGCGACACCGCCAGCATCAGCAGCAGATGCAGCACCCAGGGATAACGTTTGAAAAAGGGTTCTTTTGCCATAGGGGATATATTTCTCTGAATTCTTACTTGATGTCACATACCAATTCGCCCAACAAGGTGGCGGCGGTGCAGTCGAGCACACGCACACGGCGGTAGGTGCCCGGCTGGGCAGCGGGGCCGCCGTCGGCCGGAATGCGGTCGAAGACCAGCACCTTGTTCTGGCTGTTGCGGCCGAAGAATCGCTCCCGCGAGCGGTGGCTTTCGCCCTCCACCAGCACCTCGTACTCGCGGCCCACCTCCCGGCGGTTGTTCTCCAGGGCTATCTGGCCCTGCAGAGCGATGATTTCGTTCAGCCTGCGCGTCTTCTCCTCGTCGGCTATGTCGTCGGCCAGGTGGCGCCATGCGTAGGTGCCCTCGCGCAACGAGTACTTGAACATGTAGGCATAGTCGTAGCGCACGCGGCGGAAGAGGTCGAGCGTGGCCTGGTGGTCGGCCTCGGTCTCGGTGCTGAAGCCCGCTATCACGTCGGTGGTGATGGAGCAGTCGGGCAGCCAGCGCCGTATGGCATCCACACGGTCCAGGTACCATTCCACGGTGTACTTGCGGTTCATCAGCTTCAGCATGCGGTTGCTGCCGCTCTGCACCGGCAGGTGTATGCAGCGGGCAATATTGTCATGCGAGGCCATCACCTGGAGCAGACTGTCGCTCAAGTCCTTGGGATGCGAGGTGGCGAAGCGCACGCGCAGCGCGGGATCGACCATCGCCACGCGGTGCATGAGCTCCGGAAAGTCCACCGTGCCGCCCTCTGCCTGCCAGCAGTAGCTGTTCACATTCTGCCCGAGAAGCGTCACCTCGCGGTAGCCTTGGTCGAAGAGGCGGGCGGCCTCGTCGACTATGGTCTGCGGGTCGCGGCTGCGTTCGCGACCGCGCGTGTAGGGCACGACGCAGTAGGCGCAGTAGTTCTGGCAGCCGCGCATGATGCTGATATAGGCCGACACGCCGTTCGATGCCAGGCGCACCGGCTCGATGTCGGCATAGGTCTCGGAGGTGCTGAGCTCCACTTCGGAAGCCTGGCGGCCCTGGCGCACCTGCTCCAGCAGGGCGGGCAGGCGCCGATAGGCGTCGGGGCCACACACAAACGAGACGTTGTCCTCCTCGGTCATCAGCCTGCTCTGCAGCCGTTCGGCCATGCATCCCAGGATGCCCACGCGCAGACGGCGCCGACGCGCCTGCAGGGCACGCAGCTCGCGCACGCGGTGGCGCACCCGCTGCTCCGCATTGTCGCGTATGGCGCAGGTGTTGATCAGCACATAGTCAGCCTCCTCGGCGCTCTCGCACAGCGCATAGCCCGCCTCGCCAAGTATGGCTCCCACCACCTCGCTGTCGGCGAAATTCATCTGACAACCATAGGTTTCTATATATATCTTCTCGCTCATGACGCCATTATTTAAACTGCAAAGATACAACTTTTTTCCGACATGGGAGAAAAAAAACGCCGTTTCCACCATGCCATGCCCCCGACGGCCGGCCCCGACGGCCGCCGGCAGCCCCTCAAGACCACAAAGCGCCCCACCTGTTGCGACGCGAAAAAACGCCCTTGTAACCCACTGAACGCCAGACTCCCAACCTATCATCGACTTACCAACGACTTACCAACGACTTACCAACGACTTACCAACACCTACTGCGGTAGGTGTTGATAGGTTGATGGCCAGCCGATTGCAGGCGGAAAACGTGAGGATGGGACCCCGTAGGCCGGGGGCAGTGCGGGCCATGGGCGGTCGGCGGAAAAAAAGATTTGGCCATGTGGGACAAGTTTTGTATTTTTGCAGCATGAAAAAATGGCTACTGACACTGGCGGGACTGCTGGCGCTGACGGCGCAGGGACAGACGGTGAGCGACTCGGCCTGGGTGCCGGAGGTGAAGACCGTGCAGCTCTACCGCCAAGGGACGCCGCTGGAGCCACCGGTGCTGACGATGGACTCCGACGACGGACTGACGCTGAAATCGCGCGGACAACTGGTGCTGGCCTTCGACATGCTGGAGGCCGAGGCGCGCAATCTGCGCTGGAGCATAGGGCATTGCGACGCCGACTGGCAGCGCGACGACCTGGACCCCATCGAGTTCATGACCGGGATGTCCGAGGGGCCGGTGGAGGAATTCAACTACTCCTTCACCACCCGGACCGACTATGTGCACTACCGCCAGGTGCTGCCGGGCGGGTATGCCGCATGGACCTACTCGGGCAACTACGCCCTGACGGTGGTGGACGCCGGCAGCGGCGACACGCTGCTGACGCGCCGCTTCTGGGTGAGCGAGCAGTGCATCGGGGTGGAGGCCGAGGTGACACGCCCCTACGACGGGATAGACATAGCGCGTCGCCAAGAGGTGGACGTGACGCTGCGGGAGCGCACGTCGACGGGCATGCCGCCGACGGTGCCGGTGAACATGCGCGCAGAATACATGCGTGTGCGCGTGCAGCAGAACGGGCGGCGCGACAACGCCCGATGGCTCGACTTCAGCAGCTACGACGGCCACGGGCTGGCCTACCGCTACCGCCAGGCCAATATCTTCGACGGGGGCAACACGTACCGATACTTCGACATGAGCAATCTGCGGGCGCCGATGTACAACATGCTGGGTGTGGAGGAGTACGGCGGCCAGCTGCTGGCCACGGTGCGCCCCTGCGAGGACCGCTCGGCGAAGCACTACCTGAGCGAGACCACCCTCAACGGCGGCATGAAAGTGAACATCTGGGACCGCCAGAATCCCGACATCGAGGCCGACTATGTGTGGGTGATGCTGAGCCTGCCGGTGAGCCAGCCCACACTGGACGGGAGCGTATATGTGGTGGGAGCGCTGACCGACTGGCGCATGGACGAGAGCAGCCGCATGGACTACAGCCCCGAGCGCCGGGCCTACACCAAGCGCCTGAGGCTGAAACAGGGCTATTACACCTACCTGCTGCTGGTAGGGGGGCCGCGGGCCGCGTCGGCCACCAGCCGGTACGAGGGCGACCACCAGGAGACACCCAACACATACACCATACACGTCTACCACCGCAGCCCCGCCGAACGCGCCGACAGGCTGGTGGCAGTGAGAAGTGTGGTGAAGTGATTCGTCCGTCAGGCTTGCACCGTCAGGGCACAAATCCGCCCGGTGGCGGGGGTGACGCGGAAGCGATGGTCGGCGCGCAGACCGACAATCCACACGATACGCCCGTCGGCGGCACAGAGCACATAGACGTGCTCCTTCTCAATCACACTCAGTTTCATATCCTTCAGCATATCGCTGACCAACCGCTGTCGGCCCTGCATGCCGAAGGGGCAGATGCGGTCGGCCGGCTGCCACAGCCGCAGACTGTAGTCGTCGCCCAGCAATGAGGCGTCGACATAGATGCGAGTGGTGCCGATGCCGGGGGCGTCGCGGTCGACGGCGACGGCCGAGCGGCAGTCTATCGACGGGGGCACAGGGTCGGCCACGGGGGCCAGCAGCAGGCGGTCGCGGTCGAGCACCGCGGTGTGGGACGGCGAGCTCCAGCGGCTGCCCGTGTGCGGTGTGTCGATAGCACCCAGCATCTCGGCAGCCTGGGCGGCATTGAACCCATAGGGGCGCAGCAGTTCGAAGAGCAGCGTGCACTGCGCCGAGGGCTGCGGGCGGTAGGGCTCGAGGCTGCGGCGCAGCGACTCGAGCGGTACGGCCTGGAGCCGCAGCACGGCCGAGGGCACCCGCGAGGCGACAGGCTGCACCAGCGATGCACGCAGCGAGCCGACATAGGCATCGAGCAACAGGCCGGCATCGCGCAGATGGGCCATATTGGACTCCATCGTGGTATCTATGGAGCCATAGAGTTCGCGCAGCAGCGGCATCAGCTGCAGACGAATACGGTTGCGCCGTGCATCGAGCTCGCTGTTGGTGCAGTCCTCGACATAGTCCAGCCCCCAAGCGTCGACGCAGGCGTCGATTTCGGCCCGCGAGAAGCCGAGCATGGGGCGGACGACCACCAGCGGGGGCTCCCCTGCCCCGTCGGCCCACTCGGTGCTGACGGTGCGCGGCAGTATGCCGTGCAGGCCCGACAGGCCGGAACCGCGGAAGAGGTTGAGGAAGAAGGTCTCGATAGAATCGTCGCGGTGGTGTGCCGTGGCCACCGCAGCATAGCCATGTTCGCGGCAGAGCCGGGCGAAATAGCGATAGCGCAGGTGGCGTGCTGCCTCCTCGATGCTCATGCCGTTGGCCGCAGCATAGGCGCGAGTGTCGAAGTCGACGGTATGAAACGGTACGCCAAAGTCCGCAGCCATGCGCCGTACAAAGTCCTGGTCGCGGTCGCAGTCGGCAGGTCGCAGGTGGAAATTGCAGTGGGCCACGGCAAAGGGGAGGCCGACGCGGTGCACCAGATGGGCCATGCACACCGAGTCGCGCCCGCCGCTAACGGCGAGCAGCACCGTCGACCCCGGAGGGAAGAGGTGCTGCTCGCGGACATAACGCTGGAAACGTTCCTGCATCTTAGCGGAGAATCATCTTGCGCATCTGGCGCTGACCGTCGACCTCGATGCCATAGTAGTAGATGCCGGCGGCATACTGGTCCATATCAAAGACCAGCTCGTGGCTACCAGCCTGGTAGAAGTGCTCGTCGCGGTAGACGATATGACCCATAGCATCCATCACGAAGAAGCGCACGGTGGCGGCATTGGGGATGGTGAAGGGAACGGTGGTGCGCTGCGTGAAGGGGTTGGGATAGTTCTGCTCCAACACCAAATTGGCGCCATTGACCGTAGGCACATCCTCCATGTAGTTGATGACTTCGACGACAGAGGTCTGGTCGTTGGTCGGGTTGTTGTCGCCAGGAGCCGACGCCATCCAACCGGTGCCGACATACTGGCGCGTGGGCGACTTGGGTATGCGGCGGTTGAGCTGGATGTGGATTACCTCGGCCGGATGGACCGTACGGAGAATGTTGGTCATGTTGGAGTCGGGATCGCCGTTGATGGAGGCGCGGAGCTCGAGCACCTTGTTGAAGATGGCCACATTGCCGATATTGGTCAATTCGAGGAACACGCGACAATCGTTGTTGGCATTCTCCTCGATCATCACCTTGCGCATCTCGATATCGGCCAGCTGCTGGGCGATGACGTCGGTGGTGTCATTGCTGAGGTCGTTGTCGTTGCCGATATGGATAAAGGCGCTGATGATGTTGTAGGAGGCGCCGTTGGTACGGTTGGGCAGGCGCTTCTTGAAGCGGTAGTAGCCGGTCTGGAGTGCGGGTATCGGTTCGGCACGGTAATAAGTCTCGCGCACCATCGTGGTGGTGTCGTTGTCGTACCAGTAGCCTACCTCGAAATTATTGATACCACGGGCGCCGCGGTTCTCGATGACCATAGCAATGGCGGTCGAGTCATGGGCCGAGACATCGACAATGACCGAGGCCGCGGCACCATCTGTGATGGACATGATGCCCTCGATGCGCTTCGAGACGGTGTCGTTGTAGATGTAATCGTTGGTCGGGCTCTTGACGTAGGACACGACATTCATCACACCCATAGTGGCGCGGAAGCGATGATGGAAGGTGTAATTGTAGGACTCGAACGACTCCAGCGGTCGACCCATCAGCTCGACAAAGTCGACTTGCTCGTCGATATGAGTGGTATTGTTAAGCACATAGGATGCGGTGGCCGTAGATATGGGATTGAGGCCCATATTGCGGATACGCAACGTGACGCGGACGGCGGTATCGCCTGCCACGACATTGCTGAGCGGCGCTATGAGTTGTTCGGCACTGATATCGTTGCTGAGCGGCGAGAGATAGAAGATCTGCATGGTGGTGTCGTTGTCGATATAGATATCGGACGAGCGACGCGTGAAGCCGGTGATATAGAAGGAGTCGGGGTAGTCGCTGGTGACAACGAAGGGGGCAGTGAAGCGGAAGGTGTCGACGTCGCCCGGTCCTATGGCGCAATTGGTGACTTCGTTTTCTTTGGCCAAATAGCTACCATAGTGCATGTATCCAATGGTGAATTCGCGAATAGTATCGGTACCATAGTTCTTAACGATAATCTCGGGGTAGATTGTCTGGCCAAACTGCGGCGCTGTGGGAGCGGAGAAACCGATGGCACCGACATCGACAGGACGCGGGGCCCGGGTGATGTGGAAGTCGTCGATGGCACAACCCTCGCCGAAAGAGCTGGTGACGCTGGTAGAAAGCGGGGTGGTGTAGACGAAGCGGAACTGGGAGCGCTCCTGGAAGTCGCCACGGATGTAGGAGGTCGGGAAGGCATAGAGAGCATAGCCCTCGCTGTTGGAAGAGGTGCCGTTGAAGACTTGATTCTCGGCGTCGTTGTACCAATTGTTGATTACAGAGTCGTGCTTCACCTTGACCCAGCGGTTGTCGGAGCTGAAATATTCCATATGCAGCGAGCTGCCTCCCGTAAGATTGCGTTTCATCCGGAAGTAGATGGTATCCGTACGGATAGAGGCAATATTGATGATGGGGCTATAGAGATAGCTGGCATTACCACGTTTGCCGGTGACAATATTGCTGTTCAGGTCGGTGACCCAAGCCAAATCACCCGAATAGGTCGTATCCAGACGGGTCTTGCTGGGCATGCCGCGCTGCCAGTAGTTGCGGGAGTAGGCATTGCGTCCCGTGGGGGCATACCACATGTCTACTCCTTCGAAGTCATCGTTGAAGATGGGCCGCAACTCGTGGAAGCGATGGTATTCGAAGCGGAGCGTGTCGTTGGCGGTGTTGACGTCGGACTCCATCTCGTGCCAGATACGCAGATAGTAGGTGCCCGGCTCGACAAGGGTATCGGCAGGTAACGAGAGCAACATGCTGGATTTGGGTGCAAGAGTACCTGTCCAGTGGAGCGTATCAACGTGGTTGGAGATGTCAAACTCGTGTGCCATCTGGTAGAAGATGGGGGTATTTGCTCCGTTGATAGGATCCTGACCATGATTGAAGATTCGGAAACGGACATTGGTGGGCTGGTTGTATCGAATCAGCGGGCTGCGCGGCGAAGCGATCTGCGTGATGGCCAAATCGCTGGCCGGGCCTTCCGGATCGACAAAGAGGAGGAAGTCGATGATGTGTCCGTCGGAGCTTTCGGCATCATAGCCCATCACCTTGATGCGCATACGCATGTAGCCATAAGACGCATTGTTGGGGATAGTAATCTCCTTGGCAAAGGTCTCGTTGTCATAGAAGGACTCGTCATTGGCAATCACAGGATTGGGCATGGTGGATGAAGGAGCGGTGAAATAACCGTTACGGTTGTAGTCAATATACACACTGGCACGGCAACGGAATGTCTGCGCCGTGGGATCGACGGGTGACACATTGATGAGCAGCGAATCGGTCAAACCGCGCTGGACGTGCAATACAGGATAGTCGGGGTTGGTGTAGTCCGCGAGGTTGGTATAGCCTCGGTCGAGTACCGGCAAATCAAAGTCTATGCCGTTGAAAGAGACTCGGGTTATGTCGAACTTGCTGTTGCCGTCGGCAGGGATATTGCCCGTGAAGGTATTGTAGCGGTCCTGCGCATAGGAGGAGAATCCGTGGGCCGTACGAAGGGTATCGTTGCGTCGAGTACCATCATTGGCCAGGTCGGTCCAGATATTGAGCGAGTAGGCTTGCTGTGTGAGCGGAGTGGGAATTTGCAACAACGAATCGAAGACAAAGTCGACGGTCTGATCCGTGGTGAGGGTTTGGGTGATGGTGTCATGCACTGTCTGAAGTACATTATTGCCGCGTTTGAGCTGATAAGTGATGGGGATGTTGCTCTGAGCGGCAGTACCATAGTTAGCCACGCGTACGCGCACGGTATCATTCTCAAGATACACACGGCCTCCGATTGGGGCAAGCACCTGCTCGACCGCCATATCGCGAGTCTTGCGGTTCGCCATGTGAACGGTCACCGGAGAGAACTCGCTGGCGCATCCCTTATCGCTAAGGCAGTTGAGATAGTAGGTACTGTCGTGGAAATACTGAGGCGTATTGCTCCATTTCTTGGACGCATTGTACTGCGAAGGCGAATAGAAAGGAGCTTGTGTAGAGTCGCGATACCAGCGGATAGGACGGTTATTGTCCTGCTCGGCAGTCACCGCACCCCATGTGCCATAGGCCAACGTGGTGTCGTGTCCCACAGGACTGGCAGGTGTGTAATAGGAATCCTTGATGGGCGACTGGCTGGCTGCCGTGCCTGTGGAATCATTACTGGGGGTAACATCATACGCATAGTTGCACCAGCCTTTGACTCGAACCTTGATATTAGAGTAAGTATTGGTGGGATAAAGGTTGGCGGCGCTGTCGAAATCGAAGAATACCGTAGAGCCGGTCGGGAGGTTATTCTCGAGGGTAACCATCTGCTCCACCGTATCGGGCAGTGTCGGAATATCAGGATAGGAACTCGAAGAGAGTTCTGTATGGTAACCTATCTTGAATGTAGTTCCGGCCGGGAATGGCTTGCTACCGGCATTCTTCACGTGGATACGGATGTTGGTATTGTACATACGACATCCGGTGGGAGTCTCGGTACTAGTGGCTTCGACTCGTTCAGCCGAAAGGTTATACGCCGGAGCAAGGAAGAAGGTGGCACTCCTCTCGTTGTCCTCAGGGTAGGCATCGACGGAATTCGTGAACACCACAACATGTATCTGCTGAGTGTCCGTAATACCCAGGACGGCGGGGACCATTACAGAGTCTGTTTTCTGCGCACCTGGAGCAAGGCTGCCAAGATTGCGAGTGACAGATTGCGTCTGTCCCTGATGGTCAATGATATATGCATACCAACCAACATTAAGCTCATTGGAGAGACCATTATTGCTAAATGTAGCCACCACCTTGACCGAATCAGTCTCGATATTGTTGGGCAGATTGATATTGACCGGCATCTCTGGTTTAGAGATACGCACCACAGCCACGTCATGGATGAGACGGTCCTTCTCATGGGCGCCAATTGTGGGGTTAGGAATCTGCGGACGTGTGTTTCCGTCGATATCGTCAATAACCTCGGTATTATACTGCGCCTTGTCGGCGAAATTAGTCATAGCCAGATGCAGGTCGTCATCGGCGACGAAGAAAGGCTCTTCGAAGACCGAATTGGCGTCCTTACTATTGGCCGCCTGCAACGCGCTGAGGGTGGTCAATGCTGTCACCTTCCAGGCAAATGGGTTGGTAGCTTCACTATAATACGCATTGAAATTGGAGGTAGTAACAGTGTTCAATTCAGAGACATAGTAGGCGTATCCGCGGCTGAAATTGGAGAAGATATTATTCATCACCATGATGTTACTCGGCGTGTTGCCACACCAGAAGGCATAGGAAACATCGTTGGCGGCGGCTGTGATTGCATTGGTACCACGCACACGCACGCTATTGAAGAACACATTAACATAGGTACTGCTGGAGTCAATCCAAATACCAGCCGAACGAGCGGGAGACAATCCCTTCGAATCGGTACTATAGGTACCTACCATGTTGTTGACTACCATAACCGGGGTAACGGCAGTACCGACAACATTCTCCAGTTGAATACCACGCTTGGCACCCTTGCGCATATCAACCAGATAAATCTGATTCTTCTGGACAATAGTGCTGTCGGTGGTGGCAGCCAGATAGAGGCCAATCAGACCACGACTGTCGGACGAGTTGGAAGAGCGGAATTCATTCTCATTGACGTAGACCTTGCTCACACCACGCAGGTTGACACCGTTGGAAGAGAAGTCGCGGAACACATTATTATTAATATGTATTCTAGCATAGTCCATAATGGCGCCGGCATGACGCATCGCATAGTAGCCGCTGTCGGTTACGGAGTTTCTCACAGTCAGGTCGGAAACACCACCCTGCAACACGATACATGAAGCATTGGCATTGACTATGGTTCCCTTCACCTTGAAGTAGCAACTGTCGATTAGGATGTTGCTATCGTTCTGCATCACCAGTGCATTGGCATAGTTGACATTGTTTGCCGTGGGGCGAGCCACGATGCCTATCTTCTTCAACGTCACGTTGGCAACGCCATCCAGCATCATCACATAGTTGTCAGCCTGGCTCGTTGAGGCGGTAAGTGTCACGTTGTCGGTCTGGCCCACAAAGCTGATGGTATTGTCTTCGGACGAGCCATTCACTGCATTGAGAACCACCTGCTCTGTATAGGTACCCGGAGCCACCGAGAAGACCACGGGACCGAGAATACCCACCTGATTGAGTGAATCCACGGCGGCGCTGAAGCTGGTATAATCACCCGTGCCGTCCTGAGCAATGACATAGGTGCCATTGCAGAAGCGGACGGTAAGCATCGACCTCAGCGTGTCGTTGCTGGAAATGGTATCACCGTTCACCGTAATATGGGCCATCACACTGTGCCGACCGGGAGACATTGGACGACGGAAGAGCTGCACATCAGTCAACTGTCCGGCCAGGATGGTATCGGTGATAAGAGTAGTGTCGGCCGGCTGTCCGTCGATGGAGTATATGAGCAATGCTGTATCTATATCGAGACTGCCTTGATTGCGCAACTTGACGATATAGTCAATACTGTCACACGAATTATATGTCAGAGTATCGGAACCGTCGGCCAAGAAGATTGTGGCATCGTGCTCGGGCATTCCAAACAATGTCACGTTATAGGTAGCCATCGGACCCTCGCAGCTATAAATCACACTGCCGAACTTGATATTGGGACGATTGCTGCCACGGGTACCTGCACCCACAAAACCGGCCGTGGATGGAGAAAGAGCCGAGTTCTGACTCTTATGCAGGGTGGTATTGGTCTTGGCTGTATATGCTGTACGCATACCTGTTGAGACCGCAGCCGTCAGTTCGTAGGTAATCTGCACCACAAGCGACGAGACTCCATCCCACACATAAGGAGTGATATTGTGCGACACCCAAGCATGGTCGTCAGCCTGGGTCAGGGTGAAGACATCACGGTGGAAGACCACATCCGAAGCATCTTTCCATGCGGTGGTATTGGCGAAGATGGTATCGGTGGTCTGACCCATAGCTATCTCATAGTTAAGGAAATTGACCGCGGTTGTGCTGCTGCCCACCATCGTGTCGAAGTAGAATGACAGCGAGGTGATTTCGCCCGGCACCAAACCTGCCTGACGCAATTCGTGGGCGGTATAGATATACTGCTGCTTGGCATACTTCATACCCGACTGGTAGGGTGACGGGAAGGCGGTATTACTATTGGTGGTCACACCTGTGCCGACCTGGGCCGTATTCGACTGCACAGCCAAATATGAAACACCACGCGTGCCCTCTCCGTAGAGGAGTTCCGTGATATGGGTAAACCCTGTGTCGACTGCAGTCATCGAGTAATCATACCACACAGGTATCACACCGGGCACAACAGGCAGCGAGACAGTATCTCTCGTGGCGTATTGCACCTGACGGTCCTGCAACGCGGCGGGCATAGCCGGGGTGAAACGAGACAACACAGAGGCCACATTGGTATCATTGAGGTGGTTGGGGTCTTCGGTCAAAGCATCAACCCATACGCGGACAGTCACCAGCGAATCGTTGGAGAAAGCCATATTGAGCGGGGTGGTGAATGTGTAGCTCACCGACTGATAAGGCAGGATACCGCCATTGTAGACCTCGGTCACGGTATCGGCACCGGCGCAATAGTGCACCACCACAGAGTCGATAGTGTCGGAACCATAGTTACGCAGGGGTATGGTGACAACCTCATCACCCAAGCCGCAGGCCGATGCCGGAAGCACAGGAGCTTCCACTTCAACCTCTATAGCCGGCGGAGCTATGATGCCTATCACCACACTGGCCCTGTCGCCGGGGCAGCCCTGGTCGACGTAGCGCACCCATGTCGGGTCATTGCTTCCGAGGAACAGGGGATTTTCGGCCGACGAGAGTTCCCAGTCGCCCACATTGCCATTGAACGACGTGCGGTAGACACCCGAAGTGTTGGCCGCAAAGCTCAGACCCGTGCCGTTCCACACATAGGAAGGCACTCCCAGCGTGGACCACTTCACAGTCTGGGTCGAGTTCTCCGTAATCACATTATTGAACGGGATGGCATCTTCCACCACACCATTACGCTTATAGACAAAAGCTATATTGGAGTTGTAGCTGAAGCCGGGCGTGAGACCGTTGCGAATGGTCAAGCTGCTGTCGGTAATGCCGTTACCCACATACTGCACCACCAGCGACTGGCCGGGCTCTATCTTCACATTGCCGAAGGTGTAGACCTTGTTGTTGAGCGACGAGGTGGGCGAGACGGTCATCAGGGTGTCGCCTTCCAGATATGCCGTGGCATCGCCGATGTTGGTGAGCTGGACCGAACCCTTGCGGTTGTCGACCATCCAGTAGGGCATGGGCGACGAGAGACCGGCAGCCGTAGCGGCCTTGTTGAGTTCCACCTGCGTGATGCGGACTATCGGCATGGCACGGCGCTGCGAGATATAGTAGGTGCGGTCGGACTGCAACACATCTGTCACCAGGGTGTCGCCCGTGTGGAAGGGCTCGGTGTCGGTCGAGTCGTTGTACCAATATATCTGCGAGCGGCGGCGCGGCGCACTACTATTGTTGTACACCTGCCACGTGTCGATGCCGGCCGTGGGCACTATGGTGGCCGCAGTGGAATAGGGCACCGAGTCGACTATCGCGGTCGGAGCGGCCGGGTGATAGCGACTGATGATGGTGAAGACGTTGGTATCGTTGGTATGATTGGGGTCGTTGGCGAAGGAGAGCCACACACGCAGCGTGTAGGTGGCATCCAGATAACCCGAAGGCGGCATATTGAGCATTGCGCCCGTGTGGTACACCAGCGTGTCTTCGGCCGGAATCGGACGGTTCACATTGAGGTTGTGCACCGTGCCGTTGTTCTGGCGGTAGGCCAGATGCAGCACTGTGGTGCCGGCGGTATCGTAGGGCAGCGTGCCGCTATTGCGAATCAGCAACACGAGCTCGGTCGGTGCCGTCAGCGAGCAGTTATCATCCAGCGGGTTGATGAGGGCTTCCACCTCGAAGTCATAGGCGAGCGAACTGAACTCGAACGCACCGGGGCAGGTGATGCTGTCGCCACGCACGGTGTCGAACATATCCACGGTCACTCCCACAATGGGGATACCAATACCCTTGATATTGCGGTTGTAGGTACGCAGGTCGACCAAACTGCCGTTCAGGAAGTTGGGGTTGACCGAGATAGAAGTGGAATCTTCGGTCACCACGGCAGCCCATGCCTCGATGGTACCATAGGACGAGGTGCCCCTGCGGTTCATCACAAGACCGGCCGAATAGTAGACGTTGTGCGACAGATGATTGTCGACACTCGTCATAGGCTGGTAGCTGAGGGCATAGTTGGTATTGTCGAGCGAAACCACAATATTGTTAATGAAGCGGCTGTTGTGCAACGTGCCGCCACCGAATGTGGCCGCGGCCACATTGGTGCGCGTCGGTGCTCTCATCTGCACCGAGTTGTAGACCACATCGACATAGTTGGCCTGGATGATGTTGAACGGCGAGCGCTGCAGGTTGGCCGTACCGTCGTCGGCACAGACAATCATGTTGTTGGCCACTATCGAGGGGTTGTCGCTGGTGCCAATCACATCGCTCACACCCACGCCACCGGCGCCATGCGAGGTGTATATCTTGTTGCTTTCCACCAGCACGGTGTAGCAGGTGTTGAGCTGCAGCACATAGCCGGCATTGCTGTACACGTCGTACATCTCGTTGTCGGCAATCACCACCGAGTCTTGGTTCTCCACCTTGACGGCGTTCTCGTACTGGTTGTTGAAGGTGTTGTTGCGCACCACGTTGCCGTACGAACGAATGTCGGGGGCCTGGCCTTTGATGTCGACACCCACACGGCCGCCGTTGAAGGTGCAGCCTTCCACGGTCACATGGCTGGCATAGCCGGTGTTGAGCATCGCGGCGATACGCAGCGCCGCCGCCGGGTCGGGAAGACTGTCGATGAACTGGCAGCCCTCGAAGCGCACACGGCTGCTGCCCACACCCAACGTTACCATATCGGTCAGCGCACCATTGCGGCGCACGAACTTCACATTGCGGAAGCGCACATCGGCCGCCGCCGACAGGTCGACGATGGAGGTGGCCGACAGCGTGCTGTCGGAATATATCACTGCCGGGGTCGAGCCCATCGACTCAAAGACCAGGTAGTGCTGCTCGGTCAGCCCGTTGACGGTGGGCATGACGAAAGGCGTGTACGAACCGGGAGCCAGCCGCACGACGAGGCTGTCGTCCATGCCGCAGCGGCTCAGCGAAAAGAGGAACTCGTCGATAGTGGTGAAATCGGCGTTGGCACCGCCAATGGTACGCACGCCACTCATCGGGCCGGCGCAGACGATGAAGTCGGTGCTGAGCGTATCGTTCAGCGGCTCGTGGTCGCGGTACTGGCCAGCCGCGGCGGTCAGGGTGTCCTGCACCCACACACTCAGGTGGTGGAAACCGGCAGACAGCGGCACATTGGGCGACACCTGCACGGTGGTCTCCTGGCCGGCGGTCAGGTTGCCGGTCCAGTCGAAGTGGCCATACACATTGTCGTCTATCCGGTAGGTGATGCGCACCGCCGTGAAGGGCTCGGCGCCATAGTTCTTCAGCTTCACCGTCAGGCTGTGGTCATCCTGCGTCATGGGGTCGTTGTAGTTGGGACTCACCAGTTCGCTGATGCCGGCATCGTAGAGCAGCGGCAGCAGGTGCGACTCGTGAAAGACGAAGGCCGGGCGGTAGGGCGACGAGTTGGCCGTATAGACGCGGACGAAAGCATCCGACGTGAAGGGGTTGTAGCCGTAGGTGGCGCTGGCGTTGTAGGAGAAGAACGAGCAGCGGGCGCTGGTCGTGGTCAGCATCTTCATGTTCAGGTACTGCGGGAAATCGGCGTTGCCGTCGTAGGTGATCTGCATGCGCACATCGTTGCCGGCGTAGAAGAAGGTGTCCTGGAAGTTGATTGTGTAGTCCAGACCCGCGGTCAGCACCGGGATGGTCATCGGCCCGTCGTAGACCGTCTGCATCATGTCGGAGGTGAAGTAGTAGTAGGTTCCGTCGGTGGTGTGGCTGTAGCCGGTCGGCACATTGCCCATCTTGATCTGGATGCGGGTATGGGTGCGGGCCGTATTGAGGTTGGCACCCAGCGTGAAGCGCATGGCCGTGATGGCACCGGGACCGTAGCCGCCCTCCGCCATCAGCGCCGAATCGTAGACTATCTCGCACCTATGGTCGGCATCGTCGGGCAGGGGGAAGAACTCGGCAGCCGCGTTGACCACCGAGCCGGTGAACGAGGCCGTCTGCTCTCCGGGCTGCTCCGTATTGCCGCGGATGCAGCGGTAGTCCACCCACGAATCCATCGCCGCCGGGAAGGTGGCCATGTTGGCGTTGCCCGTGGCGTCGCGCACCACGCAGTAGAAGCGCATCAGCGTGTCGTAGCCGACGAAGGGGATGCGAGCCGAATAGATGTTGGTGGTGCCCGATTCCAGCGGCATCATCAGCTTATGCTGCGTCGGGTCGCTGCCCGCCGTGTAGTACAGATAGACCGAATCGGGGTTTATGCCGCCCTGCACCGACGTGGTGGCCTGCAGGCGCACACGCACGCCGCGCGAATGCGGATACTCCAGCGCGTCGGGATAGTCCAGCATCGTGATACGCGGTGCCACCATACGCTCCGAGCTGGCATTGATGCGGATATTGTCGAGCCACCAGCCCACGTTGGCCGTGTCCAGAGTCGACGTCAGCGTGCGCCGGCGCAGCACAAACTTGATCAGCAGCTTGCGCTCGTTGGGCGCCACCGATGTCGGTATAGCATTGTCCAGGTCGAAGCGCTCGCTGCGCCACTGCTCGTTGTTCACCGTCGCATTCATGGCCGAATACCACGAGCCGTCGGCATACGACTGCTCGTTGAAACCGCCCTGCTGGTTGAAACGCGGCGTGTAGGAGCCGGAGATGTTGTACTCCTGCGAGCTGCAGGCCGTCCAGTCCGACTGGTTCGGGCGGCGATAGTAGATGAGGCCCATCAGGTTGTCGGTCGAGGAGTTCTGCGGCACACGGCAGATGTGGTCGAAATACAACGCGATGTAGCGCAACGTGGTGTTCTGGGTGAAATCCAGCGTGTCCAGCACCAGCTCCACTTCGCCGGTCGTGGACTGCACCAGCTTCACTGACCGTTGTCCGCCGTTGTAAATCGTCGTCGACCAACGACGGTTGCCCGACGGCGCCACAGTGTAGTTTGCACTCTCGCCCGACTCGAAGCCCTGGGTGAGCATTTCCTGCACCTGACCCTGGGACATCAGACCGCTAAAAGCGAAAATTGCACCTAATAACAAATGCTTTGCTTTCATTATATTACTTTTTATTATTATCTGTTTTACAGTTGTTTACTTACACATTACGGCATACCGACCCCATTTTTGGGGCACGGATTTCCCAGCACAAAAATACAAAAAATTTCCGACATGAGAAATTTTTATTATTAAAAATACAAAAATCCGCCCCCGCGCGACCCCACCACCCCACCCGACTACAGGCCGGCACCGCACGAAACACATCCGCAATCCAACGACCGAACAACCCACAACCCCCTCACTATCACCTTACCATCTCCTACCGCAGTAGGTGTTGGTAAGTCGTTGGTAAGTCGTTGGTAAGTCGTTGGTAAGTCGATGATAGGTTGGGAACCTGGGTTTCAGCGGGTTACAGAGGCGGTTTTTCGCGTCACAACAGGAGGGGGTATTTTTTTTGCATGAGCGCTCGACCGGACGGACAGACGGCAGACACCCGCACTCCACAACGCAAAAACGCCGGTGCCCCGCCTTCGCGAGAACAAGGGT
>JAZNHG010000027.1:0-8693 GCA_045576855.1 Bacteroidales bacterium
GGATGTTGGGGGTGGTGGTATATAAAAAAAGACACTTTTCGGCTTTTTCTGCTATGTTAGTAGAAAAAAGGGGCGAAAGGTGTCGCGTATGGGGGATTTTTTTTCAGCAGCGGGGTCAGCGGCGACGGCAGGCGGCACGCAGGGTGGCTCGCTGGTCGGCGGTGAGGATGGCGTCGATGCGCAACTTGGTGGTGTACATCTCGCGGCTGACGGCGGCCTGGAGCGCGGCCTCGCGGTCGAAGAGTGGATAGAGCGTCTGGCTCTGGTCGCCCTCGAGCTCCATATACCGGTTGATGCTGTCGCGCACGGCACGCTGCTGCCGGCGCAGAGCGTCGGTGCGCTCGCGCGATTCGCGCGAGACGGCCTCTATCTTGCGCTTCTGCGGGGCGCTGAGGTCGTTGACCACCTCGGTGACTTCGGGGCGCTTACGCTTCATGTGGTCGGTCTGGGCAGCCATCGGCATGGCCAGCAGCAAGGTGAAAGCAATAAGGAGATATCTTTTCATGGCAAGGGGTTGGATTGATTAGGGTTCGTCGTTGTAGAAATAGTCGTAGGGGTCGGTCGCCAAGTCCTCGACGGGGTTCCACGAGGAGTAGTCGTTGAGTTGTGCCATCGTGCCCGCCATCCCCTCTTCGTCGTAGGAGCGGAGGTAGGGCAAGGAGAGTCCGACGACGGCGAAGAGGGCCACCGCGGCGGCCGCCGCCGGACCCAGCCGACGCCAGAGGGGCACGACGCGGGGGGCCGGCTGCGCGAGGCGTTCCATCACGCGGTCGGTGACATCCACCTGCCGAGGGCACTGCAGGTGTGACAGTTGTTCCAGTTGTTCGTCCAGTGTCATTGTTTTGTCTCCGGTCTGATATGTGTATATTCTTTTCAGTCTTTTGTTTTCAGTTCTTTGGCCAGATTCTTCTTGGCCCGGAATATGAGGCTTTCCACCTTGCTCAGGCTGCACTGCATGGCGTCGGCAATCTGCTGGTAGCTGAAATCCTCGAAGGAGTAGAGCACCAAGGCGGTGCGCTGTTCACTCTTGAGGTGTCCGATAGCGGTACGCAGCTGTTGCATCTGCTCCTGACGTATAATCTGCTGCTGCGCGTTGAGGTCCTCGCTGCGCTGTTCGGGCACATGCTCCAATGCGTCGGCCGAGACAAAGCGGTTGGCTCGGTTCAGCATCTTGCAGACGGTGTTGACGGTAATGCGGTAGATGAAAGAACTCAGCAAGGAGTCGAAGCGGAATCGCGGCAGGGCGGTGTAGAGCTCGACAAAGACGGTCTGGGTGACCTCGTCGATGTCCAGACGGTTGCCACAGAGTTTGTAGGTCAGGTTGGCCACATTCTGCTGGTATCGGTCGACGATTTCGGCATAGCGCCGCTTGTCGCCGGCGAGCACGGCTTCCACTATCTGTCTGTCTTCCACTTGCTCTTATTCGTTAGTTAGGTACGACGTTTAACTGTTTTATTGCAACTTATTTTAGGAAAATTATGTTTTCTCACCTATTTTTCCTTAAACCCTATTCACTAAACCTTAATCTTTAAACCTTAAACCTTAAACCTTAAACTTTAAACCCCATCACTCATACTTGAAGCGTTCGATGTCGCGCCGGTCGCGTTTGGTGGGACGGCCTTCGCCGCGGTCGCGCCGCTCGAAGGCATACTGTCGGGCCATCTGTATGCGTTCGTATTCCTCCTGCGGCGTGCGGTCTATCATGAAACCCTGCACCAGCGGGGCCCCTACCCTGTTGGGCGGGATGGCCAGCACCTCGATCTGTTTGTGCAGCTGGTCGATATTCAAGTTGTAGCGCTCGCCTTCCCTCACCTCGTGCGAGGGCTTGAGGGTACGGCCGTCAGCCGTCATAGTCACCTTGCCACACTGGCATGCGTCGGCGGCCAGCGAGCGAGTCTTGTAGAGGCGCACGGCCCAGAGGTATTTGTCGAGTCGCATAGGGATACTATATTGTAAATATATACGTTATCGACCCTTTCTGCTCTTCCAGGGCTTTGGTATCAGCATTGAAACGGGCCTTGCGTGCGGCCTGCTTGGCCTGTTCCACCATGCCGCTGTTAGTGATGGTCGACCCCTGTGCCGGACCCTCGACACGTACCACCTGCCCCTGCTGGTTGACCCAGATGTCGATAACTATCTTGCCTTGCTGATTAGAGTTGTAGGCCGGTTTGGGAAGCGACACAGCGGTGCGGCCGCTGAGGCGGTAGTTGCTGCCGTTGCCACCGTCGCCGCTGTAGTTGCGGCTGTTGGGGTCACCGTTGGGTTTGCCTTGGTCGCCGGTGCCGGTGCTCTGTCCCTCGCTGCCGCTGCCGCTCTGACGGTTGCGGTTGCGCATGCCAGGGAATGTTGCGTTGGGGTTGAGGACAGGCTGCTTGTTTTCCACCTGCGGCTGCTCCTGGGCGGCGGGATTGGTCACGGAGCCGGGATTGGGCGTACTAGGCATGCTTACGCTGGGCTCGGTGTGTTGGGTAGCCACCTGGTTTTGCGCGGCCGGCGGAGCATAGCTGGAGGCTTCGCTGGCGGGGTTGGGATCGCTGCCGAGGCCAAAGTCGCTGTCGCCCAGGTTGACCTCCACACCCTCCTCGGGGATGGGCGGATCGGGCGGGTCGTAGCCAAAAGCCAGCAGCACCACAGCCACAAGGGCCATGATAACTGCCGTGCAGATGCCTGATTTCAGTTGGTTACTCATTTCTTGGGTGATGTTGCCAGGATTACTTTATGTTTGCTACCAGTGCCGGAATTGATCTCGTTGACAGCGTCGATGACATTGACCACATATTGCACGGGGACAGTCTTGTCGGCCCGCAGAACGACGCAGGCGTCGTCGACACCTGCTTCAATCCCCGAAGCGATGGCCCCTTGCAGTTGCTCGACGGACACGGCGTTCTCGCCCACATAGAAATTGTAGGCGTCGTCGATATATACCGTCACATTCTGCTTGGCCATCGTCTTGCTGCTGCTCTCGGGCAGAAGCAGCTTGACTGCATTGGGACTGATAAGCGTAGAGGTAATCATGAAGAAGATGAGCAACAGAAACACCAAGTCACTCATCGACGACGAACTCGTCTCTATCTTGATTTGGTTCTGACTGCGTATCATGGCTTATGCGGGTTCGTGAAGGAGATCCATAAACTCGTTGGCGCGCACCTCAAGCTCGAAGACGACCTTGTTGATGCGGCTCACCAGCAGGTTGTTGAGGAAATAGCAAACGATACCGACGATAAGACCGCCGACGGTGGTGACCATAGCCTCGTAGATACCGGTGGAGAGGAGGCTGATGTCTATATTGTTGCCAGCATGGGCCATGTCCTGGAAGGCGGTAATCATGCCGGTGACCGTGCCGAGGAAACCAATCATGGGTCCCAACGAGGCCACGGTGGCCACATAGCTGACGCGCTTCTCGAGGCGGGCCACCTCAAGCTGTCCCTCGTTCTCGATGGCAGCCTGGATGTCGGGCAGGGGGCGTCCCAGGCGGGAGAATCCCTTGCTTATCATGCGGCCAAGCGGCGTCTCGGTCTCTTTGGCCAGATTGCGGGCGGCGTCGACATTGCCTTCATGCACATACTGTCGGATGCGCTCCATGAACTGCTCATCCTCTTGTCCCTTAAGGGCACCGTTGAGGGTGAGGAAACGCTCGATAAAGATGTAGATGGCCAGTACCAGCAGCAGCACCAGCACCAGCATAATCCAGCCACCGTTGAGGGCCATATCCCACAATGTGATGCGTTCGGGAGCGGCAGCGGCGGCCTCTTGCAGCGTGTCGACCACGGTCGGCACATCGGCTTGTAATGTCAGAAGTTTGCTTATCATTGTTGAATGTGTTATTGTTTGCTGTATTATTAATATGTATTTCTATAGTGTAAGGGACAGCCCCAATGCCGGACTTACGCCCCAAGGGGAGCCGATGAGCGTGGGCCCTAGGGTTATGTCGTCGTCCATCCGGAATTCGAACAGGTGTCCGAAGACATAGGCGTCAATCAGGTTGAGGGCATAGATGCCCACGGTGATAATGACCATCAGCTGAAACTGTTGGTTGTACGAGTTATAGAGACTGTAGATATTGCTGGTGGAATAGTTCTCGTAGCCGCTGAGGTTGGTGGCCCCGTCATGCTGCACGCGGAACAGGTATTCGTCACGAAACATACGCATGGAGTTGTAATTGTCGTAGATGAAGTAGCCCATGCCGGCAAAGGCGCCATAGATGATAGGTATCTTCCACGCCTGGTGGTTGTAGACCTGACCGGCGCCAGGCAGCAGCGACCAGCAAAGTGCCTTGGTGGCCGAATGCTGCTCCTGTGCACGCACCGACGCCGTGGAACAAAGAATCATGCCTGCAAGAACCACAAGCATCATCTTACCCCACGATGGAACACTCCGTTTCAATTTATACAACTATCGGTTTCAGCTTTCTATAATCTTGAGGATACGCTCGAAGTCGGCGTCGTTGTTGAAGGCAATGGTGAGGGTGCCTTTGCCACGCTGGGTGCGCTTAATCTCCACCGTAGACTGAAGGCGTTCCTTCAGCCGGCTCTGGGCGGCCTGGTGACTTTCCGGCAACTCGCCGCGGCGCTTGGGAGCAGCCAGGGGACGAGCCTTGCCTTCCTTCACCAGCTGCTCGGTCTGGTGCACCGACAAGTGGCGTTCTATGACCTGGTGCAGTATCTGCAGATGGCGTTCCACATCCTCGACACCGGCCAGGGCACGTGCATGGGCCATGCTTATCTGGTCGTGGCTCAGGGCCAGCTGGGTCTCGGACGGCAGGGACAACAGGCGGAGGTAGTTGGTGATGGTGGAACGGTCCTTGCCCACTTTCTCACTCAACTCCTCGTGTGTGAGCCGGCACTCTTCTATCAGCTGTCGGTAGGCCAACGCCACCTCCATCGCATTGAGGTCGGCACGCTGAATGTTTTCCACCAGCGCCATCTCCATCATCTGATTATCGGTAGCGGTGCGGATATAGGCCGGAACTTCCTTGAGACCGGCTTTGCGCGATGCCTTCAGGCGGCGCTCGCCGGCGATGAGCTGGTAGGTGCCGTCGGGCATACGGCGCACCGTGATAGGCGTGATGACGCCCTGCTGGCGGATACTCTGGGCCAACTCCTCGAGGGCTGCCTCGTCGAACTCCTTGCGGGGTTGGTAGGGGTTGGACGTCACTTTGTCGACGGGTACGGTGCCAACGGTTTCGGCAGCCGGATTTACGGCTTCCAGGTCGATATCGGGCAGTATGGAACCCAGTCCGCGTCCCAATCCTCCGGTTTTCTGTTTGGTCATAGGCTACATGTTGTTACGCGTCAGTATCTCCTGAGCGAGGTTGAGGTAATTGACGGCGCCGGTCGACGAGGCGTCGTGCATGATGATACTCTTGCCGTAGCTGGGGGCTTCGGCCAGCTTGGTATTGCGGTAGATGAGGGTGTCGAACACCATCGACTTGAAGTGTCCGCGCACATCCTCCACCACCTGGCGAGCCAGGCGCAGACGATTGTCGTACATCGTAATCAGCAGTCCCTCGATGGCCAGCTTGGGGTTGAGGCGCGTCTGCACGATACGGATGGTGTTCAGCAGCTTGCCCAATCCCTCGAGAGCGAAGTATTCGCTCTGGATGGGGATGATGACCGAATCGGAGGCCGTCAGCGCGTTGATGGTGATGAGGCCAAGCGAGGGCGAGCAGTCGACGATGATGAAGTCGTAGCGGTCGCGCACGGGCTGCAGGGCGCGGCCCAGGAACTGCTCACGACCTTTCTCGTTGATGAGCTCCACCTCGGCACCCACCAGGTCGATACGTGTGGGCAGCAGGTCGAGGTTGGGCGTATCGGTCTCCATGATGACGTCGGACACCGGCACATTGCCCAGTATGCAGTCGTAGACACTCTTCTCCAATGCATCGGGGTCCACGCCGAGTCCGGAGGTGGCGTTGGCCTGCGGGTCGCAATCCACCAGCAGCACACGCTTCTCCAGCACTGCCAGCGCGGCGCTCAGGTTTACCGCCGTGGTGGTCTTCCCCACCCCGCCCTTCTGGTTGGCTATGGATATTATCTTTGCCATAATTCTCTTGAGTTTTAAGTTTTAAGTTTTAGGCTGTGGGTACAAACCACAACTTGCGTAGCCACTTAAAACCTACAGCTTTCAGCTTAGAACTTGAAATCTATTTCTTCCAGGCGGCGGTCCGTATCGTCGTCGTGGTAGTTCTCTTCCACCACCACAGGAGGCGGCTCTATGCCGGTCTCGATGAACGAGAAGGCATTCTCCAACCCCTGGCGGAATTTGTCGAAATCCTCCTTGTAGAGGAACATCTTGTTCTTCTCGAAATAGAACTCGCCATTGTTGTTGTTGAACAGCTTGCGGCTCTCGGTGATGGTGATGAATTTGTCGCCGCCGCGGGTTTCCTTCACATCAAAGAAGTATCTGCGCTTGCCGGCGGGAATCACCTGGCTGTACAGTTCCTCTTTCCTTTGCTCTTTGTTGTCCATATCTCTCATTTTATTTCTGATATTTCGAAATGCAAAAATACTAACTTTTTTCTATCCGTATCCAGTGCCACTGCACAAAGTTATCAACAGTCGGCGGTTGGATACCTGCCATGCCTCTCTCAGTTGCGCTTGTGCGTCATGATGTCCAGTATCATGTCGTCGGTCTGGTTCATGCCGTCCTTGCCCAGACGGCCGAGGTTGCGGATGCTGCAGTCCAGGTCGCTCTCGCTCAAGCCGTCGGTGCAGTCCACCACGCGACAATGCACCGCCAGCTCCGAACACACAAAGGCGGAGTAGAGACCCACGCTCATCTTCAGGGCGCAGCTGGGCTTGGCACCGTCGCACACCATGCCGGCGATGGTGTTTATCATGTTCTTCATGGCGTAGCCCGTCTGCTCGAACGAGCCGCCCTCGAGGTAGGTCAGCGCAGCACTCACGCCCATCGTGGCATTGACGATGCCGCACAAGGCGCTGAGGCGCCCGATGCCGCGCTTGATGTAGATGCTCATCAGGTGGCTCATGGTCAGCGCACGCAGGATACGCTCGTCGCTGCAGCCTTTCAGCTTGCCGTAGTAGTAGGGCGGCAGGGTGCAGCAGATGCCCTGGTTGCCGGAGCCGGAGTTGCTGTAGACGGGCCGCGTGCAGCCGTCCATGCGGGCGTCGCTGGCCGCCACGGTGCGCGCCACCACGGTGTGCACCATGTCGCCTCGCGCCTGCTCCATCAGTATCTGTCCCGTGTGCAGGCCCAGACCCTCCAAGCCACACTCCGACGCAGCGTCGTTGTAGCGCACGGTGTCCCACATGTATTCCAGCTCCTCGAGCGGCGCCGTGGTGGCATAGTCGTACACCATGCGGGCCGTGAGCTCGAGCCGCTGCTTGTTGTCCTCCTGCGGATTGTCGTCGCCATCCTGCTCCTGGAAGAGGCCCTGCTGGTGGTCCAGCAGCACCCGGTCGTCCTTCTTCAGGAAGATGAAGTTGGTGTGCCGCTTGGCGATGACGGCCACGGCTGAACACTGACCACTGAACACTGAACACTCGATATAGAGCTTGTCGCTGGTCTCCTTGACGCCCACGTCGATGCTGTCGGCATGGTTGGCCAGCCAGCGCTTGGCGTCGTCCACCTGCTCCTGCGGCATGGTGAGCACCTCGAGGCCACGCCCCGAGTCGCCGTGCACCACAGCCATAGCCACCGCTATCGGCAGACCAATCATTCCCGTGCCGGGAATACCCACACCCATTGCATTCTTGAAGACATTCTTGCTCAGCCTCAGCACGATGGACGCAGGCTCGCAGCCCAGCATCTCCACCGCCTTGGCCACACACAAAGCCACCGCCCCGGGTTCGGTGCATCCGGTGGCCAGCAGCACCTCGTGCTGCATAATGTCCTTTATCTGTGCACGTAATTCCTTATTCATAGATAGATACAGTCTGTTGTTGCAACCGTAAATTGAATGCAAAGATACGGAAATTATTTCACATGGCAAAATAAAATTAGTCGGCAGTTTATTGAAAATTGAGAATTGAAAATTGAGAATTGAAAATTGAGAATTGAAAATTGAGAATTGAGAATTGAAAATTGAGAATTGAGAATTGAGAATTGAAAATTGAGAATTGAAAATTGAGAATTGAAAATTGAAAACAAAAACACTGAACACTGAACACTAAACACTAAACACTGAACACTAAACACTGAACACTAAACACTAAACACTGAACACTAAACACTGAACACTAAACACTGAACACTGAACACCTCCCCGGTCGATTAACAAAGTTTAGGAAAAAAAACTTGCACAATCCGACAGCATGCTGAGGGGGCTTTATTCAATGTTCAGTGTGTAGTGTTCAGTGAGCAATGTACAATGTGCAGTGTTCTGTGGGCAGTGTTCTGTGTTTAGTGTGTTGCGTCGGCGTAAAGTGTTTAGTCTTAGGTTTGTATGACGTATGCGGCAGCCTCTTTTCCGCTGAAGACTGAACACTGCACACTGAACACTGAACACTGACCCGAAGGGGGTCATCCTACCACCAACGTACCATCAACCTAAAGTCGGAGGCCAAGCGGTCTTAGGAAGACAATACTAATGGCCAACTCCTTGGCTCACAGAACGACATGGCTACGATCCGACTTCCTTCGGGTCAGTGTTCAGTGTGCAGTGTGCAGTGTTCAGTCTTCAGCGGGAAAGAGGCTGCCGCATACGTCATACAAACCTAAGACTAAACACTTTA
>JAZNHG010000028.1:0-22190 GCA_045576855.1 Bacteroidales bacterium
ACGCGCGGCAGCCTCTTTCCAGCTGAATGCTGAACACTGAACACTACCCACTGAACACTGACCCGAAGGGTATCATCCTACCACCAACGTACCATCAACCTACCACCATCCTACCACCATCCTACCATTTTAACATTTCGGAAGCCAAGTTCGGCCGCCGAAAATTCCTCGCCGTCCCCGGCATCCCGCATCCTCATATCGGATACTTCTCCACCATGCGGCGGTAGAAATCGCGCTGGTCGGCGTCGCCGACGGGTCTGGCATCGGCCAGCTGCTGCCGCAGCTGCCACAGCTCGCGGCCGGGACGGAGCCCCTCGCCCTCGCGGACGGCCAGGCAGCGCTGCACCTCGTAGGCGGCGCGACTGTCGTCGCGCCCGACCAACAGACGTGCCAGCGCCAGACGGTAGCCGGTGCAGAACTTCTCCTGTCGCTGGTTCTGTATGGCACGGCACAGCAGGGCGGCACGCGGGCCGGGGTCGGTGGTCAGCTCGGCCAACTCGGCATAGAGATAGCTGTCGTGGTGGCGACGCAGCAAGTCACGGTAGATGTCGGCGGCCTTGGCCCCCTCGCCGGCTATGCGGTAGGCCACAGCCATATAGCGGCGTGTATGCTTGTCGCGCGGCTGACGGCGCATGGCTTCCTGCAGCAGCGGCATAGCCATCAGCGCACGGTCCACATCGGGCCGCTGCTGCAGCTCGTGGAAACACTGTGTCATGATGCGCTGGGCTGTCGACGGCAGTGGGTGGGGACGCTCGCCGCTGTCTGCTTTTGGCACCGACATGCTGCCTTGCCAGTCGGCATCGGTCAAGTGGTCAACTCCATACTGCTTCATGAAATCGAGCATGCTGTAGGTCGGCAGTGATTCTTTCAGCCGCAATGCATTGTTGAGCACTGCTTCGTTTACTTTGTTGTCCTTGTCGTCAATGTTGGGAGCCACGCGCAGCAAAGCCTCGAAGACCTTGGCTGCCTCGGCAGTCCGCTGTTCTTGCAATCTTTTTTTCATTATGTCGCTCCCTACCCAGAACATGCACAGTGTAGTGTACTTGCCCTTGTGCACGGCATACATCGGGCGGATAGCTTCGTAGGCTTCTTCTATGCGGCCCTGCTTACGCAGGTCGAACACTTCTTTTACAGTCATGGCGGATTAGTAGTTCATTATGTTAAAGGCGTTTTTGGTGTGGCGGATTTCGGCGGTGGCGCCGCTGCCGACGATGGCGATGATGTCGAAGCGCAGGGGCTCGGTGCGGCGGGTGCGGCGCACGTAGTTGTTGGCCACGCGGATGATGTTCTGCCGCTTGCGGTGGTCGACAGCCTGCTCGGCGGCGAAAAGATCCTCGTTGGTGCGCGTCTTCACCTCGATAACGGCCAGCTCGCCGTGGTCCAACGCGATGATATCCACCTCCTTGTGGTCCCTGCGGTAGTGTCGCTCGAGGATGACGCACCCCTGCTCCTCCAAGTACCGCGCCGCCATCTGCTCCCCCGTCTCGCCCAGCTCCTTGGCCTCCTGCCGGCTCTCCACGCTCCGCTCTTTCGGCACCGCAACATGAAATTTCAGTAGTGCCATAGTGTCAGATAATGCTATTTTGGCTGCAAGCTTACAGGAAGGCTTTGTACAGTTTGGTGAGCTGTTTCTTCATGTCCTTGCCGTCCATCGGGTTGAACTTATAGCTGCGGGGAGCGGTGCCAAACCACACCACTTCGCCCGTCTGGGCGTCGAAAATCACCGAAAACATGCCATTGAGATAAGCTTCGGTGTCGTTCGAGAGTTCGAGGTGGTTGTTGATAAGGAAATCCGCAATCTTCATCCCCATCTCGATACTTTTCTCGATATTATACTGGCGTGCATTTTTCACATATCCTATGTCGGAAAGCACCATACCATAGCGGCATCCGCTGCCCTTGACCGCCTCGAGGAGGTCGGAGGGGACGGTCATGTTTTTGGCACTCCCGGCATTAACATCGGCCAGACGGCGCATCCAGCGGACCGTGGCGTCCGATTTGTCGGCACAGTTGTATTCAAAAGGAACCACCTTCTCGATGGGCAACCCCAGCGTGGGAATGGTTTCCATGAGGATGGCGTTGTTGACCTTCGCCACCGGTTCGTAATAATCTGTGGGGAAGTCGCCGACGGCGTCGGTAAGATAGCTGCAAGGCTGCACAAGAGCCAGCGGACGTACCGTAGCGGCGTCCTGCGAATAGAACTTCGAGGTGGCACACGAGGTGAACACCAATGCTGCCAAAATGGCCAGCGGAAAGATAATACGTTTCATGTTATTGTTATTTGTTTTTTAATTAAATCCAAGTTTCCGAAGCCGCGAGGTAATCCCTCCACGGTTGCGTTGAAATAATGACATCAGCTTTTTAATAGATGCTCCTTCTTTATATTGCTTCGTCAACAACTCATCGTCGTCTTCGCTCCAAGGTTTGTATGCGTTGGGGTACAATGCCTTCTGTTTTTGCATGTGATTAGAGTGTTTGGCGGTTACGAATAGGCCGCTTATCTTTTCCAGCAAGCACTCTTTTGAAGGAATATCGTTATTGAGCAATGTCTCTACCGAGAATTCTTTATCAAGGCGGGTGAAGTATAGGTTATCCGGGTCGCTGGGTAAGCCACCGATGCCGAGGAGGAGAAAGACGGGCATACGGCGTTCCGTGGCATATTTCTCGAAAAGGGCCACTCGGGCCGGCGGCAACAGTTCTTTGCTGATGTCTTTGGGCAGGTGGCTCCGCCATTTGCACTCGACGGCGAAGGGGCGGCCGTCGTATTCGAGCACCAGGTCGGGGTTGCTGTTGCTCTCGGGGTAGACGCCGGGCAGGCTCTTGTCGCCGCGCCATTCCTTGAGGGTCAGCTTGCCGTTGTTTGCCACGCCCAGCAGCTCCAGCACGTGGTCTTCAAACTCGCGGCCTTTCAGCAGTTCGTCGTTCATGGTGAGCGACTTGACGCGCCGGTAGACCGTGCTGTAGGGGCGGCCGATGGCCTTGTGGATGGCGTGGATGCCCATGTCTTCGTAGTACATGCGCAGCAGCCGCTTGTCCTCGGCCACCGTCCAGCGGTAGGGTTTCTCTATGGCTTCGGCGGCTTTCAGGTCGGCCTTGTCGAGCAGGTGGGTGACGTTGCTGTGCCCCGCCAGCAGGCCGAAGATACTGCCGTTGGGGTTGATATAGCCGCAGACGATATGTTGCACCTGGCCGATGACCCATTGGTTGCGCAGACGCGACTCGAAGCCTTTGCTGTCGCTCTCCTCGCGTTGCAACACGAGGATAAGCAGGCGGCCCTCTTTCAGCGCATGCTCAATCTGCACGTTGTATGTATTGCGGAATTTGCCCGTCACCACCAGCACCGTCGGCACGTGGCACACCAGCAGCGCTTTCAGCACCTCCTCCTCGAGCTCCGATGTGTTGAAGCACACCGCGCACTGCCACCTGTCGAACTCCTCCACCCACCGGAACACCTTCTCATAACACCCCATCGGCGCCATCCTCGACGTCAAGAAAAGCGTCTTCTCCCGCCTCCAAAGTTTTATATTCCCTATGGTTCTTGCTACTTTCATCAAATTACTTGCAGTTGCTTTTTATTCGTCTAGTTCGTTACGATTCTTTCTAATCACAATAGAGGCGCCTTTTTCTTTTGGTATGCAGTAAGAGGAATACAATGCTTCATTCTCTGCCATGAATGCTTCTCTGTCGAACTGCAGAACAGTCTTTGCTGGAGAATAACTAATACTATATTTGGACGATGAAAATGTATCCAAATGATGCTCCGCCATTTGTTGCATAATCCGAGAACGTAAATCGGCAATCTTTTCTTCAATGTCAGCCTTCTCAAGAAGAAGTCTGTCCAATTCCTGTTCTAAGCTGTCAAACCAATCTTTATCGGGTGTTGTTTTATCAACATTCTCCATTGATGTTGCATCTTTATGCTGTGGAATAGCATCTCCTCCTCCGGCTCTTTCTATCAGACATCCGGACAACTGTAGATAGCAACGTTCTTCGTCGTTTGAATCTTCGGGTTTCCACCAATGTGCAAGTGAAAGGCGGATGAGAGAACCTGCCTCAATTGTATCCAAAGGTTCTGCAAATCCGACATAGGAAACTGTGTATCCATATCGGTTTGACATATCGATGTAACGGTACTGCCAACGCCCACGGTTGTTTTTATAGCCAAACAATCGTTTGTCATTAATCCAGAAACAGGTGCTGTATGTCGGCACATCCTCTTTCGAAATATACAGTTTGTCCATATCGGTACACCTCAACTTGCCGTCGAACACAGAGAATAACGGCCCACGAAAAATCGGTATATTGGAATTAAGCATTAACTCGGCAAAACGATTGACCGACATGTTTGGAACGTCAACCCGGTCTATCTTTATACGCCGCGTCACATTTACATCCTCGGTATGTGGATTAGGTCGACGCTGGTTCAGGTAGTAGTCAATGTCCCAGATATCCCAAATCGTATACGGGCATGTGTCGGCAGTTTCATGGTGGCCCCGTGCGTCGAGGAGCCGAACAGAACGTTGGTTGTCTACATCTACACCACCGACACATACAAGTTCACCGGCCATTCTCGTCCTTGAAACAATGATAACTTGTGCCATTACAAATGTTTTACTGGGTATCCAAATTGTTTGTGTAGTTTTTCGGCCACAATCGACCGGTGGCAGGCGAAGGGAGAGGTTTCAACGCAGAAGAACACTACATTGTCTGCCCCCATTCCTTTGAGTTTTTCTACCAGTGTATCGAAGTCGTAATCCACGATATGCTTCTTATAACCATTGATGAACACATCTCCTAATCGAGTGCGGTCTTTTTTCTGAATTCCAGCTAGTTTGTCTGCCTCTTTTTGCTTGTCACGGATTTCCTTGGTAGGAGCCAAATCCTTAAGGTAATCGTATTGGATTTCCATCTCTGCAAGCTTGCTTTGTAGCCGCTGACTGTTCACGAAAGCATATTCGCTTCCACGGACACCCCGACGTTGTCTAATATCACAGAAAGTGTCAATGTTGTTAGCGATAAGTTTATTGAAAAACTGCTGCTCGGTGGAACCATAAACCCCGATAGTGTATATTTCCATTACTCGTAGGTTTTCCGTGAAACAAAGGTCTCCTCTCCGAAGAGAGTCATGGTGCCAGCCCCTTTGGTTAGGATAGCCATCACTGTCTCCTGCGACTGGCTCTTGCCTACACCCACGATATGATTCATGGAGATGCCGTGTTTGAGTAGTTCCTGCCCGATGAGTTTGCTGCGGTGGCATTTCTCTGGCTCCGACTCGCTACACATCACAGCAACGTTTAGCCCTTTCGCTGCTGCTGTCAGCAACCGGGCAAACCCTTCTTTGAAAAATGGCATCTCTCGCACTTTGGCATAGTCGATATGGCCGTCGGTATAACAGGCAGGGTCGGAAGGAAGGCCGCCGATAGTGTCACCCATATACACGTAGACGAAACCTCTCTTCTGCAGCAACGCCTGTAGCGCCTCCTGGTTGAAGGATGGATTCCATTTAGAGTAAGGTTTGGTACGCACATCGATAAGGTACTGGATACCAAACGACCTCAACTCCTCCTCGAATTCCTCGATGGTTTTGTTTCCGTGTCCTATGGAATACAATGTTGACATATCAACTATATTTTACATAATCATCATGAAACACACAAAAATAATGGCTACTTATTCCCATATATTCCATAATCATTCAGTTTTTTTCTCTGGTTGTATCACTTCCCAGTGGCCACCTTTATCCGGACCAACTCGACGAATAATACCTTGTTTTTTTAAGTTTCTGATATTATAGTTTATACCATCACGACTGAGTCCACAAATAACCGCTAATTCTTCTATAGAAATATTAGAATTACCCATTATAGCTTCAATTATTTTCTGTGTAGTTTTCTGTGTAGTTTTCTGTGTAGTTTTCTGTGTAGTTTTCTGTGTAGTTTTCTGTGTAGTTTTCTGTGTAGTTTTCTGTGTAGTTTTCTGTGGTGTTTTCTGTGGTGTCACCTGAGGGTTGCCGTGAGATTACATGCTTTGATAACGTGATTGTTCTGTTTCTCGTATATGTAATTATAAGGGTGCTGCAAGGATTATTTCAGTGTTTCAATTATTGCTGCAACATCTGCTTCATCAAGGTTAAACCATTCGCCGCGGAGACGTTGCTGGCTGTATGAAGTGTGCAAGGCGGATTCTATTGATTCTGCTATCTTGCGAGTCGGGAATTTCTTGCAAGCGATCATCTCTATCGTTGGTTTCTCGCTTTGCAATGTGCGTTCTCTGTATTCTGGAGTATTGGAGATGCCTATTTTATAATAGCCATTAGAAATGTCTTTCATTAAATAGACATAACACCAGTTAAATTTGTACTCAATAGGATCCTCTTTTACCAAACGATACGGTAGTTGATAATCTGGAACCAGTTTTCGAATAGTCTCAATACGAGTCTTTATATAGGTGTGGATAGCCTCTTTTTTGTACTGATGATTCCAGCAATAATCCAATAAATCAATAGTATCTGGCTTTTTTGCTGCATTATTGTAAGTGATGCGATATGACGTTAATGATTCATGCAGTAGCAAGTCAATATCCTCTTGATACAAAGTGAAGGCAACATGATAGCTATCATCTTTTATCGGATTTGATGCTATACTGTAATCAAGAAGTTGGCCATCTTCAAATAATAACGAGATGCAATCGCCTTTCTGGATTTTCTCTTTTGTGTCATAGCACAAAAGCGCTTTACCTTCAACAAAATCAATGGATAAGTATTCACCAAAAGCAATGGGTAACCGCCGCAGATTAGACCATTTAATAAACGTTGACTTTGTAAATGGATCTGTTCTTACTTTTGAACCTTTGCAACTATAGTATAGGAGAAAAATTTCTTTAGGGCTTTTGAATATACCAGCAAGGGCGTTATTAATTGTCTCAATATCTTCATTCTCTTTGTCTGTACTAACTGTACAGTATTGAATGTCGATATAGGTGGACTCATCTTCGTCCCAATCTAAATTATATTCATCATATATATACAAATACCCATCGCAAGGAGAGTTTATTTCACATTTGCTGTTTTTGGGTTGGTATTGATTGGAAAACAATCTTTTTTTCTCTTCGATAGTAGTATAAGATACACGACCTAATAAATCCCCCTTTCTTACAAAGGAATAATTCTTGACAAGCCATGTAATACCTATATATTGGGAATTACATAGATTATCTCGAACGATTTTGTCTAAAACGATGTTCTCCATTTACTTTTCGTTTGGAAGTCTGGAAGGCCTCTCGACCTTCCAGACTTGGGTTTAGAGATGGTTTACATCTCCGAGAGTTTCTTGTAGCCTTCGTAGCGCAGTTTGGCGTTGCGTTCGGTGGCGACGAAGAGTTCTTCGGCCTCCTGGGGGAAGGTCTTCATCAGCGAGTTGTAGCGGACCTCGCCCATAATGAAGTCGCGGAACTTGCTCCAGTCGGGCTCCTTCGAGTCGAGGTGGAAGCCGTTCTTGCCGGCGTCTTCCTCGGCGGGGTTGAAGTGCCAGAGGTGCCAGTAGCCGCACTCGACGGCTTTCTTCTCCTCGTTCTGCGTGCGACCCATACCAATCTTGATGCCGTGGTTGATGCAGGGGGCGTAGCAGATGATGAGCGACGGGCCGTGGTAGGCCTCGGCCTCCTTGATGACGTTGAAGTACTGAGCCTGGCTGGCGCCCATAGCCACCTGGGCGACATAGACGTAGCCGTAGCTCTTGGCAATCATACCGAGGTCTTTCTTGCGGATCTTCTTGCCGCTGGTGGC
Source organism: Bacteroidales bacterium (assembly GCA_045576855.1). Lineage (GTDB taxonomy): Bacteria > Bacteroidota > Bacteroidia > Bacteroidales > P3 > Colimorpha. The sequence goes on from JAZNHG010000028.1 coordinate 7,784, forward strand.
GAACTTGGCGACAGCACCGGCCGGGGTGGCCTTCGAGCTCTGTCCGCCGGTGTTGGAGTACACCTCGGTGTCGACGACGACGACGTTGACGTCCTCGCCGCTGGCCAGCACGTGGTCGAGACCGCCGAATCCGATATCATAGCCCCAGCCGTCGCCGCCGAAGATCCACTGGCTCTTCTTGACGAGGCTGTGACGGAGTTCGAGGAGCTGCTTACAGATGTCGCAGCCGCAGGCCTCCATCAGCGGGATGAGCTTGTCGGCGATTTCCTTGGTCTTGAGGGTGTTCTCGCGGTTCTCGATCCACTCGGTGAAGAGGGCCTTGATTTCGGCGCTGCAGCAGTCGCAGGCGAGGCCTTCCTTCATAATGCGCTCCACGCGATCGCGCATCTGGCGGGTGGCGGTGGCCATACCGAGGCCGAACTCAGCGTTGTCCTCAAACAGCGAGTTGGCCCAGGCGGGACCGAAGCCGCTGCGGTAGTTCTTGCAATAGGGGGTGGCAGGAGCCGAGCCGCCATAGATGGAGGAGCAGCCCGTGGCGTTGGCCACCATCATCTGCTCGCCGAAGAGCTGGGTGATGCACTTGAGGTACGGGGTCTCGCCGCAGCCGGCGCAGGCGCCGCTGAACTCGAACAGGGGCTGTGCGAACTGGCTGTTCTTGACGTTGGCTTTCTTGTCGATGAGGTTGTCCTTATAGGTGACGCACTTCTGGGCGTAGTCCCAGTTGGCGGCCTCGTGGAGCTGGCTCTCGAAGGGTTTCATCACGAGGGCTTTCTCCTTGGCGGGGCAGACGTCGGCGCAGTTGCCGCAGCCGGTGCAGTCCATAGCGCTGACCTGCATACGGAAGTGCATACCGGCCAGTTCCTTGGGCATCTTCATGTCGATGGCCTTCATCGACTCGGGGGCTTTCTTCATCTCTTCGTCGGTCATCACGCAGGGGCGGATGGCGGCGTGGGGGCAGACCAGCGAGCATTGGTTGCACTGGATGCAGTTGGCGGGGTTCCACTCGGGGACCACGGTGGCCACGCCGCGCTTCTCGTAGGCGGTGGTGCCGGCGGGGAAGGTGCCGTCCTCGTAGCCGAGGAATGCCGACACGGGCAGGTCGTTGCCGGTCTGAGCCACCATCGGGCGCATCACCTTGGCGATGAACTCGGGGTCGCCCTCGTGCTTCTCGACCACGAAGTCGGTGCTGCAGGGCAGCTGGGCCCACTCGGCGGGGATGTCGATCTTCACGATCTCGCCGCCGCGGTCGACGGCCTGGTAGTTCTTGTTGACCACGTCCTCACCCTTGCGGCCGTAGCTCTTGACGATGAATTTCTTCATCTGCTCGACGGCGAGGTCGTAAGGTATCACCTCGCTGATTTTGAAGAAGGCGCTCTGGAGGATGGTGTTGGTGCGGTTGCCGAGGCCTATTTCGGCGGCAATCTTGGTGGCGTCGATGATGTACATCGTGATGTGGTGCAGCGCCAGATACTTCTTCACGAAGTCGGGCAGCTGGGCCTTGGTCTCCTCGACAGTCCAGGGGCTGTTGTAGAGGAAGGTGCCGTTGTCCTTCAGGCCGCGCAGGCAGTCATACTTGCGCAGGTAGCTGGGCACGTGGACGGCCACGAAGTCGGGCGTGCCGACCAGGTAGGGAGCGGGCAGGGGGTTGTCGCCGAAGCGCAGGTGCGAGCAGGTGTAGCCGCCCGATTTCTTCGAGTCATAGTCGAAGTAGGCCTGGCTGTACTTGTCGGTGTTGTCGCCGATAATCTTGATGCTGTTCTTGTTGGCACCCACGGTACCGTCGGCGCCCAAGCCGTAGAAGCGGGCCTCGAAGGTGCCCTTGGGCAGGATGCTGATTTCGGGCAGCAAGGGCAGCGAGCGGAAGGTCACGTCGTCGACGATGCCGATGGTGAACTGATTCTTCATCTCGCCTTCCATATTGTTGAACACGGAGATAATCTGAGCGGGTGTGGTGTCCTTGCTGGAGAGACCGTAGCGGCCGCCGATGATAGCGGGCTTGCAGTTGGCGGGGATGTCCTTGCAGCTGGCGAAGGCTTCCACCACGTCGAGGTACAGCGGGTCGCCGTTGGCACCGGGCTCCTTGGTGCGGTCGAGGACGGTGATGCGCTTCACGGTCTCGGGGATAACCTGGCCGAGGTACTTCACGCTGAAGGGACGATAGAGGTGGACGGTCACGCAGCCGGTCTTCTTGCCCTGGGCGTTGAGGTAGTCGACCACGGTCTTGATGGTCTCGGTCACCGAGCCCATAGCCACGATGACGTGCTCGGCATCCTTGGCACCATAGTAGGTGAAGGGGGCGTACTGGCGGCCGGTCAGCTTGCTGATCTCAGCCATATACTTGGCCACGATGTCGGGCAGGGCGTCGTAGTACTTGTTCTGCAGCTCGCGGGTCTGGAAATAGACATCGCTGTTCTGGGCGGTGCCGCGGGTCACGTTGTGCTCGGGGTTGAGGGCGTTCTCGCGGAAAGCCTTCAGGGCCTTCTGGTCCACCAACGGACGCAGGTCTTCCATATCCCAGGCCTCGATTTTCTGGATCTCGTGGCTGGTGCGGAAGCCGTCGAAGAAGTTGAGGAACGGCACGCGGCCGCTGAGGGCGGCGAGGTGGGCCACAGGGGCGAGGTCCATCACCTCCTGCACCGAGCTCTCGGCCAGCAGGGCGAAGCCGGTCTGGCGGGCGCTCATCACGTCGGCGTGGTCGCCGAAGATCGAGAGGGCTTGGGCGGCCAGGGCGCGGGCGCTCACGTGGAACACGCCGGGCAGCAGCTCGCCGGCGATCTTGTACATGTTCGGGATCATCAGCAGCAGACCCTGCGAAGCGGTGTAGGTCGTGGTCAGAGCACCGGCCTGCAACGAGCCGTGCACGGCGCCGGCGGCGCCGGCCTCGCTCTGCATCTCGACGACCTTCACGGTCTCGCCGAAGAGGTTCTTACGACCCGCAGCGGCCCACTCGTCGATATACTCGGCCATAGGGCTGGAGGGGGTGATGGGGTAGATAGCTGCTACCTCGCTGAACATGTACGCCACGTGCGCCGCAGCGCAGTTGCCGTCACAAGTCATAAACTTTTTTTCTTTTGCCATAATTGCTTAAACGTTTAAGGATTAATATATTATTCTTCTCTTTCGTCTAAATATGAGGGTACAAATATAATAATATTTGGCGAAGTGGGGAAAAATATTTTGCAGATAAGAGCAAAAAAACAGCCACAGTGTTGACAAGCTGTGGCTGTAGAGTGTTGGATGATTGTTGGTTACCGCTCCTCGTCGGGTGTGGCGTCGGGAATGAGCGGAGTGTCGCTCTGGGCTATCTGTTTGGCGTTCATCGGCGAGACCACCGACTGGCCAATCTCCTTCTCAGCGGCTTCGCGGGCCACTCGGGCGGTGGAGCCGCCACGGCGGGCGATGCCTGCACTCTCGGCCATGCCTTTCGGGTTCTCGTTCTTCGATATCTGCGTGGTGGTGGCTTCGGCCAACATGTTGATGGCAATCTCGAGGTCGGTCATATTGTCGCGCAGATTTTCCTTCTTGAGCCCCTTCAGCTGCTTGTACTCCTTGGCCGACAGACCGCTCCAACCGCGATAGATGATGTCGGTCAGCGAAGCGAACTGCTGTCCCTCTTCAAGCCCCGCCCTCTTCCACTCGTCGGTCAAGTGTTTGCGCACCTCGATGGAGCGCATACGCTGGTTGATCCAAGCCTCGGAGTAGCCCAGCCGTCGGTAGTCGGCCACCGCCTGTTCGATGGATAGCTCCGGGTCCTGCATCTGGTCGATGCGCTGCGCCGCCACCTGTGCCATCCATTGTTTGAACGGCTCCGCCTTCGGTGAAGGAATAGACTGTATCAGCCTGAACAACTGTTCGGTATCCGCCACGTCCGTAAGTCGCATCTTGCCGTCGGGAGCCTGCATTTTCAAACCGTGACAATTTGTCACGGTTTCATTTCCCTCTGCTTTCAGTCGTTGTTTTAGTTTGCGCCAATAGGCCGCTGGATCAACGCTTTCGGTCAGTACCGCGATGCAGTCAATGATGGAGAACCACCACTTCTCCGCGTCCGTATCCCAAGCGGTGCGCACCCGCTTCTCCTCAAAAAGTTGTATTGCTTGCTTCTGTGTCATGACATCATATTTCACATAATCCTTAAACAGTACTTGCCGTCACAAGTCATAAACTTTTTTTCTTTTTCCATAATTGCTTATGCCGAAGGCCGCGAATACCTAATAATCCAACTTGACGTAATGAGCAACGTTTAAGGATTAATTATTGTGTTGTTGTTTCCAAATATACTTTTAATCATCATCTTCATAATTGAATTCAACTTTGCTTTGAAGGATAATCTCACCGAGGATATTATTCAGTCCTCCTTGTTGACAAACGGTTTCAAATATTGTCTTTAGTTTGGGGATGTTGATTAATTCTTCTATACAATCCATGTATTTCTTTACAATTGCCTCAATAGAATACGTCTTTTTTGCGCCATCTTCCAACTTTTTTCTCAAATCATCCTCATTGTCTTCCGTTTTAACGACAAAAGTAATAGGGTAACGTTCTATCTTGTCAATGTCAAGAAAATACTTCTTGAAATCCAATGTTTCTGTTACTTGAAAAAATCTACCAAGAGGTTTCATGACAAAATCAATACCTCCATCATTAGCATTGGTTCGTCCTGTTTTATATAACTTGAGAAAATCCTCGTCGATTTCCTCCAAAGAATATCCCCAGTATATTTTCTCGTCTCTGTAGTAATATTTTAATATCGAGAAACTGACAATCTCAAATAATCTGGCATCAACATTTGGCGCGAGTAACCCAGCAATGAAACTCTTACTTTCCCCCTTTTCGTTATTTTCAAGATTTTCAAGTTCTTGGCATTGTTTGATAAATCGTTGAAATGAGTCTGATTTCACCTGAATGTATTCATCTATAATATCAATAATAGCTTGGGCTATATTATAGGATTTCTTACCAATTTTTATTTTGAGTAAATTCTCATTTACCCAATATCGATTTGTTTGAGGATCACGTATTATTGGTGCGAACTCACATTCATGAAACAAACTCTTGAATTCTTCATTCATACGACTATTAAGTGCATGATTTTGTAATTTGGCACCAAAAGGAAGTTCTCGAGTTCTTTTCAATAAAACTGTAAATTGAGCGCCATCATATTTGGAGTAATCTTTGGACTTCAAAAAGCCTTTCTTAATATAGTCTTCGACAAGAACATAAATAGCGTATAAATTAGCAAAACTAGACCTTGATTTTGAGCCTCGTTGTGCGGATTTTGTTTTGACATTGAGGTACTGTAGCAGCGGACTTTGAATGTACAGCTCATCTGCTTGCTTATTAAAATGTTTTGCCAAAATATCTTTTATATTCTGTGTAAATGCATGTTCCATATAGCAGATTATTATTTAGAAATTTAAACTTAACTGTTCTTCCGTTTCTTCTCGACGATATGATTTCATTACACGGTGCAAAACTTCTCCACGGTATTCATTGGAAAGGCCAAGACGACGTAATCCGATCTTAATGTATTCTTCCTGCAACTCAATACCGATACAACTTCTACCTAGTTGCTTTGCAACATACGCTGTGGTAAACGACCCAGAAAATGGGTCAAGAACCAAATCGCCCTCATTGGAACTCGCTCTAATAATCCTGTCGAGTAAAGCTATTGGCTTTTGGGTAGGATGATTCTCATACTCCTCCATTCTGTAGCGGACACGTGCAAATTCCCATACATTCCCAGGCACTTTTCTTGTGTTATACGGTTGAGGTGGATTTTTGCGGTAATCAATGAGTTTACGTTTTGATCCGGTTTTTGCCTCCACCATTATCTCTTCGGAGTTGAAGGTGTAATTATCCTTATCCTTCACACAGAACAAAATGGGTTCATACATCGAGCCATAATAGTTTTTGGCTTGTACCCCGGAACTATCATAATACCACATGATTCTAGACATGATATTAATACGATTACGTAGGTACAAATCAAAATATGGCATGAACTGAGTGGATGTCATCACGTAGAAGGATCCATTGGTCTTTAGCTTCTTGATGCAAAGGTCAAGCCACTGGTAACACCAGTCTAAATAATCTTCATCAGAATTCCACTTGTCTTTACACCCAGCAAAATTCTTCCCAATATTATATGGAGGATCCGCAAATATCAAATCCACCGAGTTGTCTTTGACTTCATATTTTAAAGCCTGCAAAGCATCCCCATGAATAATCTTATATTTGTTTGTTCCTAGAAATTCCATGTCTTTTGTTATTTATTTCGTAATTGGGCTCTCGTATAAACTATGTTGTTTCGAGAAATAGTTTTCCGTAGAAGGAATTAACCCTAAAACTTTCATTTTATTTTCAAAATTCATCATTATAGCATCATAATCACTTGACAAATAGTTACGGTATACGTCCGTTTTCTTTATTTCACTATACTCAAATACAATTTGAGGTAATAAAATGGAAAAATCGGCAGATGGCTTTGACGAAATTTGTCCAGCAACAATTCTCATGGTGTTTATCCTTGTTTCTAGCTTTGGTGTGCCAGCAATAATAGAATGGTATAATGCAGAATGGTAGCACCAAAACGCTTCAATCAAATTGTTTTGTACTCGATATAAATCTCCATTAGTACTGCAAATACCCGCTTGAAGGTTATTGACTTGTTTTGTTTGAATCAAATCATTTTCGGCCAATCTTCGTTCTATTTCTATTTGCTCTTTTTGTTTCCTTTCCGTTTCTGATATTCGTTCTTTCATATCAATTGCATTAACAATCTGTAATCCCACAATTACTGTGAAAACAATTGCCATCAATGCAACACATATCCCGATGAATGTATCTAATGAAACAACAGAAATTTTTATGGATCCAAATATCCATATTCCCGCTATTACCAGAACACCAGCGAGTGAAATTAGTGAAACTATTATGCTTAATCGGTTCTTCATATTGTATTTTTATTTCAGCAGTTTCCTATTTCCCACTTCCTCCAGCACGGTCATTTGCTGGATGGCTATCTTGTTGAGTTTGTGCAGGCGGTCGCGTTGCGGGATGCCTTCGTTGATGAATACGGCATTCAGGTTCTCCATATTGGAGAGGCAGATAAGTTGGTTGATGGTAGCATAGTCGCGCATATTTCCCTTCTTGCCGGGATTGACGTCGCGCCACTCTTTTGCTGTCATCCCGAAGAGAGCGACATTCAAAACGTCCGCCTCCTCAGCATAGATAAGCGAGCTATGGTAGGCATCCACCTCGTCGGGCACAAGGTTGGCGCGGACAGCGTCAGTGTGGATATGGTAGTTAATTTTCGACAGCTCCCTCTTGGCCGACCAGCCCAGTTGCTTCTGTTCCTCTTCCTTCAGCCGCTGGAACTCCTTGATAAGGTACAGCTCAAACTCCACCGACACCCAGCTGGCAAACTTGAAAGCGATATCCCGTTGGGCATAGGTGCCACCATAGCGCCCGCTCTTGCTGACAAGGCCGATGGCGTTTGTGGCTTCAATCCACCGCGAAGGGGACAATGTGAATGCGTTTAGGCCTGCCTGGTTTCTAAACCCCTCGAATTCGATGGGGTTAAAACTGGGATTGTTGAGCGATTCCCAAATTCCAAGGTACTCTATGGTGTTTCGGTTGCGCATCCAGTTTCCAACAACGGCATTGGGTTCCAGCGAGTTCTTCTGTCGGGCAATATCGGTGATGCAGATATAATCCGCCTCGCCCACCTTCATTGTCCGAATGGTAGTATTCTTAACATTTATTTCCTGTATCTTGGTCATTGTTATCGTACTTTTGCTTGAACCTTATCCTTTTGCGTGGTGTTTTCTAAAATGTGCCGCAAGTCGTAAACTTTTTCCTTTTTCTATAATTACTTAATCGTTTATGGATTAATATATTACTCTTCTTTTCCCTATTAATATGAGGATACAAATATAATAATATTTGCCGAATTGTCGGAAAATATTTTGCGGGGTTGACCAAATCGGCGGGCTGCAAGACGGCCAAATCATATGGCGCGGAGGGTCACCTCGACGGTGTCGCCGAAAGTCTTGCCAATCCGCTGGCGGATGGCCTTGGTGACGCCGATGACTCCCTCACGCCCATATTGACCACACTGCTGCGGTAGGGCACGCCGCCGAAGGTGGCCTCCACCCGCAGGCGACCCACACCGTAGGCGGCGCGGAGGTCGACGGGCACCACCACATAGGCGGCATCCATGTCGCCGCTGCGCTCGAGGCGGGTTGTAAACTGGTGTTTCATCCTATTATTGTTGTGTATCACCGATAGGGGCAACGCGCGACGAGCCGTCCAGCCGTAGAGTATGCCGGACGGCTTGTCGCACACGTTACTTCCCGGTGGCGAGGTATTTGCGCAGCGCTTTGACGTAGGCGCGGAAGGCTTCGGTGCCGGTGGGCGTGAGGCGGCAGACGGTGCGGGGCATCTTGCCGCGGAAGCCTTTTTCGACGCTGATGTAGCCGGCCTCGGCCAGTTTTTCTATCTGCACACTCAGGTTGCCCGAGGTGGCACCGGTCTGTTCCTTGAGGTAGGTGAAGTCGGCCTCGTCGGCGCCAGCCAGTATCGACATGACGGCCAGGCGCAGTTCCGAGTGCAGCAGGGGGTCCAATTTCGGCAACATGGCTTATCGGTATTGACGTTTGACAAGCAGTCCGGTGGCCATCAGCACCAGGCCGGCGAAGGTGAAGATGAACATCTGCTCGTAGTCGAGGCCCAGAATGTAGTAGATGGCCAGCCCGCCGATGCCGGTGACGAAGCCCGCAACCTTCATCGTCCAATTCTTCAATGCAACGCCGCAGGCACATTCGGCCAGACCGAAGATGAGGACAAGTTCGGCCGAAAGGCCCGCCACAGAAACCAGGGTGTTTATAAGGTTTGTACCCAGCTCAGAGAAAATGAGGGTGAAGGCAGCCACGGCACAGGAGAAGATGCCAAACGATGTCCAGATGCCCTGCGTGATGCGGCTTACTTCGTTCTGCACGTGCACGGCGGTGTCCCTGCGGCCAATCAGGCGTGCCAGCAGGAAGCCGACGACGGGCATGGCAAACCACAGGCAGACCCACGCCTCCTGGTCGGTCAGCTTCCATAAGGCATAGACAATGAGCGAGAAGAGCGTGAGCAGGATGCCCCACAAGATGTAGTACTTGCCGCTGCGGCGCGTTATCTCGCGGCGACTGCTGTTCAGGGTTTCGGTGATGAGCGACAGGCTCTCTTCGGCCGTCATTTCCCGGTTCTGTTCATTTGTGTTTTCCATAATTTCATTGTTTTAAAATTCTACATAAGAGTGTACATCTCTCTTTTTGTTCAATTGACGGTGCAAAAATAAACAAGTTTATGAAATAAACAAGAAAAAATTTTAGACCAAAATCACATACAACTAACATCCAATCAAATACACGATAAAAAAATTTTACCGAAGGCAAAAAAAAGGATGTTTTTTTCGACAAAAAAGTGGGCGGCGGAAGCATTTTTTTGGCAATGAACCATCCACCGGAACGTCTGCCGACTGCACAGCGGGCCGACGCGTCGGCCCGCGACAAGGGGACAGCAGGGTGGCGAGGCGGGCCCCGGCGGCAATATAAAACGACTGGCCGAGACGCGGGCGATGGCCATTTAGGTCGTGCACGATGCAATCCCGTGGACAGGGGCCGGACCAGCTGGGGACGACGGGCTGGCAGGTCCGACTCTGCTCCGTATCCGGTCCGTGTCCGGTCCGTGTCCGGTCCGACTAAAATCGGAGCGGACACGGAGCAGAGGCGCGCAAGATGCAGAGTATCAGTACACTTAGGTGTACCGACCGTGCACCAAAACCTCATCATGGCTGATTTTCAATCACTTGCAAAAACCGACTTCTCCGGGCGGAAATGCCGACATCAGGCTCTGCAGGGGGCAAAAAACACTGGGAAAAGAGGGGCGAAAGAGGCAATTGCATCGCGCGCGACATAATCCGGATACCGCCTCAGAGGAGACCTATTTGCTGCATCAGGCGGCGGTAGTGGGCGGCTTTCTCCTCCAGCGGCATGGGGTAGGCGCGCGAGGAGGAGGGCATGCGCCAGAGGCGCATCGGGCGGCCGGCGATGGCAAACTCGTGGCAGGCACCCATCTTCGGCACGGGCACGCCATAGTCGTCGGTGAGGACAGAGAAGCTCTTCTGCCCGGTGCATACCATATCGTGACACAGCGGCAGGCTGGCCAGCAGGGCGGCGATGTCGGTCTTCTCGACGATTTCCAGGTCTTTGTCCGACGCATTGCCGCTCAGCCGACGCACGGCGGTGGCGGTGTCGAAGATGGCTATGCCTTTGTCGGTCAGCAGCTTTACTATATCGTCGAGCCGGAAAGTCTTGTTTTCGGCATCCACCAGCCGTCGGCTGTCGCCGAAAAACACCCAACCGAAAATCTCCCACATCTGGTTGGTGCGGTTGGGGTAGAAGAATTCCATGCACCAGCGGCGGCGCGGCGGCGGGAAACTGCCCAGCATCAGCAGTCGCGCGTTAGGGGGCAGGAAAGGCTGCAGGGGGTGTTGTTCGACGGATATCGCGGTGGCGTTCATAGGTTTACTGGTATTGGTTCACGTGGCGGCACTCCTCGCCGAGGGCAAGCATCTGGCGGAAGCGGTCGAGGCGGTCGGCGGGCATGGCGCCGGCGTTGAGGAGTTTCTTCTGGTGCTTCCACCAGTTGTGCATGTCGCGCTCTTCGGGGCGGTGCTTCGAGGGCTTGCGGCCGTTCTGCCGCATGAAGTCCATCACCTCCTGCCAATGGGCTGTCCAGAGTTCGTCGTGTGTCATGGTATCAGGTGTTTACAATGAGGTCGGCCACCGTGCCGCGGGCAGCGCGGACCAGGTCGTGCGGAGCCAGGCGGAACTGCAGGCCGCGCACTCCGGCGCTGCAGTAGACGTAGTCGTAGTTCGTTATGCTTTCGTGGAACCAGGTGGGCAGCGCCTTCTTCATGCCGATGGGCGAGCAGCCGCCACGGATATAGCCGGTCAGCGGCAGCAGCTCCTTGACGTGTATCATCTCCACCTTCTTGTTGCCGGTCACTCGGGCGGCCTTCTTCAGGTCCACCTCCTCGGCGCCGGGGATGACGCACACGAAGAGGCCCAGCCGCTCGCCCCGCAGCACCAGCGTCTTGAAGAGGCGCTCGATGGGCTGGCCCAGCTGCTCGGCGATGTGCTGCGCGCCGAGGTCGCTCTCGTCCACCTCGTAGGGGATAAGCTCGTAGGGCACCTTCAGCTGGTCCAGCAGGCGCGCCGCATTGGTTTTCTTCGGTCCTTTGTCTGCCATGTTGCTACTCCTTTTTCGGGGTGCAAAGATACACATTTTTTGCCATTAACATAAATTTGCATACCTTTGCACCGGGAATTTGACCCGTGTGTGGGCAAGAAACGCAAAGACTATCAGTGGAATATAAATAATAATATTAACTAACAAAAACAGTAAAAGCTATGTTTTTCCAAGTTTATGGGGCTAATGCCCTTGTGCAATGGGGGATGCTGCTGGTGGTGCTGGCAGGTCTGATCCTCTGGAACGAATTCGCGCGCCGCACCAAGATGGGCGGTGCCATCACCTTCTTCGTCATCCCGGTGCTGCTGACGATCTACTTCGTGGCCATCGCCATCGGCGCCCACAGCGGTGCCGAATGGGCGCTGAACAACCAGACCCACATCTACATGAACGGCTGGTTCCACTACGCCAAGCTCTATGCCGCCCTCACCGGCTGCATCGGCTTCATGATGATCAAATACAAATGGGGCATCGGCGCCAAGCATTGGTTCAAGCCCTTCCCCTTCATCATCGTGGCCATCAACATCCTGATTGCCGTGGTCTCCGACTTCGAGAGCGCCGTCATGGGCTGGAACAAGTGGTGGCTCAGCAGCGAGGGCGTGTGGCTCTTCGGCGGCTGGCACAACGTGTTCAACGGTCTGGCCGGTCTGTTCAACATCTTCTGCATGACCGCCTGGTGGAACGTCTACTCGTCGAAGGACAAGAAGGACATGATCTGGGCCGACATGACATGGGTCTACATCCTGGTCTACGACATCTGGAACTTCGCCTACACCTACAACTGCCTGCCCACGCACAGCTGGTACTGCGGCATCGCCCTGCTGCTGGCCCCGACGGTGGCTGCCCTGCTGTGGAACCGCGGCGGTTGGATTCAGAACCGCGCCAACACGCTGGCCATCTGGTGCATGTTCGCCCAGGTGTTCCCCCTGTTCCAGGAGACCTTCAAGGACGGCCGCCAGTGGTTCAGCTGGGCCGTGCTGCCGGTGCAGTATCCCGAGGGCATCGAGACTGTGAAGCAGCTCTATGAGGTGGCCGGTGGCGAGGCCGCCACGGTGGGCACCACAGTAGACTCCGTAGCCGCCAACCCCACGATGATGACCGTCATCAGCGCCCTGGCCCTGGTGACCAATATCATCGCCTTCACCTACATCATGTGCACCGCCAAGAAGCGCCACATCAACCCCTACAAGGAGGATGTCTTCATCAACCAGAAGTACTACAAGGACGCTATGGCCCGCGCCGACGTCGACTAACGGCCTGCATACTGCAGTATAGTAGTTAAGTAGTCGAGTAGTTAAGTAGTTAAGGCAAATGTGCACCTGGCTACTTAACTACTTGACTTTTTCTGCCTGGTAGTCAAGTAGTCGAGTAGTTAAGTAGTTAAGGTAAATGTGCACCTGGGCTACTTAACTACTTGACTTTTTCTGCCTGGTAGTTAAGTAGTCGAGTAGTTAAGTAGTTAAGGCAAATGTGCACTGGGCTACTTATCTACTTGACTTTTTCTGCCTGGTAGTTAAGTAGTCGAGTAGTCAAGTAGTTAAGGCATTTGCATAGCGCACATTTGCCTTAACTACTTAACTACTTTCTACTTTACTACTTTCTACTTTACTACTGGACAAGATAACGCGAGCAGCCTCACTGCGCCATGCGCGAGCCGATGGCGGGATTGCCCCGCAGGGGCACCACGCCGCACGAGGGGGGATAGATGCGCCGGGCGTCGCGGTAGAAGACCACCTCCTCGATGTTGCGACCGTCGGGCAGGCGGCACGCCTCCAGCCGGCTGCGGGTGGCGGCGTCGAAGGTCTGCAGCGCACGGCGGTCGGCGGGCGCTATCTGGTAGCTTTCCGGATGGGCCGAGGCGTCGGCGCTGGGGACGATATAGTACTGGTAGAGGCCGTCCACGGTGCCGCGATGCACCCAGTAGGGCATGTAGCCGCACTGCCGCGCCACGACCTGCGAGTCGGCATCGCGCTCCAGCGTCAGCTCCACCATGATGCCGCCGTCGCAGTTCACGTCGCGCTGGTTGCTCACCAGGTTGCCCATCGAATAGATCACCGGCTCGAGGGTGCGTCCGTTGTCGGGGCGGGCGTCGAGGGTGAAGTTCTGCACCACATGGGGATGGCCGCCGACGACGGCGTCGCTACCGTGCTCCAGCAGCCAGCGGGCGGTGCGCTCCTGCTCCTGGTTGCTGTGGGTGGCATACTCCACGCCCCAGTGGATGAGTGTAATGATGTATTCGGCCCCGCGCTCGCGCGCCACCCGCAGGTCGCGCGCCATCTCGGCGGTGTCTATCATGTTCACCACATTGGGCTCGACAGCGGGGATGCCGTTGGTACCGTAGGTGTAGCAGAGCAGGGCCAGACGTATGCCGTTGCGTTCGAGCATCAACGGATGTGTGGTGTCGCGCTGCGCGCGGTCGCGGTAGGTGCCCAGGTGGGGTATGCCGAGGGTGTCCAGCACCTGCAGCGTGCGCTCCAAGCCCTTGCGCCCGCGGTCCATGCAGTGGTTGTTGGCGGTGGTCATCACGTCGAAGCCCGCGTCGCGAGCGGCCAGCGCCAGTTCGCGCGGCGACGAGAACTGCGGATAGCCCGTGTAGGGCGCCCCCGCGAGCGTCACCTCCAGGTTGAGGATGGCCAGGTCGGCGCTCTGCACATAGTCCTTCACGTAGCGGAAGCAGGGGGCATAGTCGTAGCTGCCGTCGGCCCGCTGGGCGGCCTTGATCTGGGGCCCGTGACCCATCAGGTCGCCCGCGAAGAGGAGTTTCACGCTCTGTCCGTGCGCCGGCGCCAGCGACAGCAGCATGGCGGCCAGCAGACCCACCACACTGATATACTTACGTTTGCACATATCAATAGTATTATCTTTCTGCTGCAAAGGTACACAAAGTATTCCGATTGCGCAAGCGGGTGAGCACTGGAGGCCGTCGTGGCGGTGGCAACGTGGCATCTCCGGCGGCCGAAATTGGCCACCGAAATGTTAAAATGGTAGGATGGTGGTAGGATGGTGGTAGGTTGATGGTACGTTGGTGGTAGGATGATACCCTTCGGGTCAGTGTTCAGTGGGTAGTGTTCAGTGTTCAGCATTCAGCTGGAAAGAGGCTGCCGCGCGT
>JAZNHG010000029.1:0-34234 GCA_045576855.1 Bacteroidales bacterium
TGTTCAGTGTTAAGTATATAGGATGCGTGCATCTGCTTTTTTTCGCCGAACACTGCACACTGAACACTGCACACTGAACACGTATCCGAGGGGTATCATCCTACCACCAACCTACCATCATCCTACCACCATCCTACCACCATCCTACCATTTTAACATTTCGGAAGCCACTTTGATTAGGTCGGAACTCGGAGGTCGGAGGTCTGATTGGAGGTCGGAACTCGGAGGTCGGAGGTCGGATTGGAGGTCGGAACTCGGAAGCTGGACGGAACCTCCGCCCTCAAACCTCCGCCCTCAAACCTCCGCCCTAATGAATGCGGCCGGGCTCGACGGGACGGTTTTTGGTCGGCGGCGCTAAATTTATTTCTCCATGTCAGAATTATTGTGTACTTTTGCATTTTGTAATAAAACTGCAATAATATGTCTGACACACTGGTAATCACCCCGACCTACAACGAAAAGGAGAACATAGAAGCCATCATCCGCAAGGTGTTTTCGCTCCCCAAGGCGTTCGACATGCTCATCATCGAGGACAATTCGCCCGACGGCACGGCCGACATTGTGAAGCGTCTGATGCAGGAGTTTCCGGAGCGCCTCTTCATCGTGGAGCGCAAGGGCAAACTGGGCCTCGGCACGGCCTATCTGGACGGCATGCGCTGGGGCAACGAGCACGGCTACGAATACATGATAGAAATGGACGCCGACTTCAGCCACAACCCCGACGACCTCATCCGCCTCTACGACGCCTGCTCCACAGGCAAGGGCGATGTGGTGGTGGGCTCGCGCTATGTCGACGGCAAGATATCGGTCGTCAACTGGCCCATGCCGCGCCTGCTGATGAGCTATTTCGCCTCGAAATATGTCAAATGCGTCACCGGCATGCGGGTGGCCGACGCCACGGCGGGCTTCGTCTGCTGGAGCCGCCGCGTGCTGGAGCGGATGAAGTTCGACAAAGTGAAGTTTGTCGGCTACGCCTTCCAGATAGAGATGAAGTACACCGCCACGCGCTTGGGCTTCAAAGTCTACGAGGTGCCCATCATCTTCACCGACCGCGTGCTGGGCGTGAGCAAGATGAGCATGAAGATATTCAAGGAAGCCTTCTTCGGCGTCTTCAACCTGCGCTTCCGCGACTGGAAGAACTACTAGTTCCCGCTTCTTGTTCTCCTAGCCGCTTCGCGGCAGAGATCTTGTGGATCTTGTAGATTTTGCTGACGCATGGATTTTGACGAGATTAAATATCAGGTAAGAGGGGCCGCAATGGAAGTTTATGGCCATTTCGGCCCAGGGCTTCTGGAATCTGTGTATGAGAAGGCCATGATTAGAGAGTTGCAACTGCGGGGTCTCGTGGTGCAGTCGCAGGTCAGCATACCGATACTTTACAAGGGCGCCCCCGTTGGAGACGACTTGCGGATAGATTTGCTTGTTGAGGGGGAGTTGATAGTTGAGTTAAAATCAGTGGAAGAGATAAAGGATGTTTTCTACAAACAGCTGCGGACATACCTGAAATTGCTCGGTAAGAGTGAGGGGTTGCTGATTAACTTCGGTGAGTACGATTTCAAAAACGGACTGAGGAGGGTGACAGTTTAGGGGGGGGCGCCTGCGTAGCCAGCGCGAGCGAAGCGATGCGCAATCTACAAGATCCACAAGATCTCGCGAGCGCAGCGAGCAGGAGAAAAAAGAATAAAGATTAATAGAGATAAACAGAGATTAAAATGAAGAAGATACTTATGACACTGGCGGTGCTGCTGATGGCAGGCGCCGCATTTGCACAAGACAAGCTGCTCCAGTGGGACCAGCTGATGGACCGCAACCTCTACCCCCAGCGCCAGATGCGCGGCTTCACCTTCGTGCCCGGCACCAACAAGGTGATGTACCTCAAGGATACCGCCTACATGCTCTTCGACGGCAAAAAGGAGCGCTCCATGACCGCCGCCGAGCGCGAGCAGTTCAAGACCCTCGTGTGGCCCGAGCAGACGGACCGTGTGGAGAAGAAGGAGGGCAACCTCTATGTCGACGGCAAACTCGTGGAGCGCGGCGACGGCTACAATGTCGTCCTCGGCGAGAGCGTCCACCGCAACGAGTTCGGCATCAACGGCGGCCTCTTCTGGTCGCCAAAGCAGTCGCGGCTGGCCTTCTATCGCATGGACCAGAGCATGGTGGTGGACTACCCCCTGGTGAACACCAAGGCCCGCGAGGCCGAGCCCATGCCCATCAAGTACCCCATGGCCGGCATGCAGAGCCACTGGGTCACCGTGGGTGTCTACGAGCCTGCTACCGAGAAGCTTGTCTACCTCAACACCTGCCGCGACACCACAGTCCACGAGCGCGAGATGTACCTCACCAACGTAGCCTGGAGCCCCGACGAGAAGTACGTCTTCATCGCCAAGGTGAACCGCGAGCAGAACCACATGTGGCTCGAGCAGTACGACGCCGCGACGGGCGCCTTCATGAAAGTCCTCTTCGAGGAGACCAACCCCCGCTACGTGGAGCCTTGCGAGCCCATGATGTTCACCCCCAAGGGCGACCAGTTCCTCTGGTTCAGTATGCGCGACGGCTACAAGCATCTCTACCTATACAATGCTGACGGCTCGCTGGTCAAGCAGGTCACCAAGGGCAAGTATGAGGTCGAGGAGTTCATCCAGTTCGACAAGAAGGGCGAGCACATCTTCGTCTACGCCAACAAGGACAACCTTGCCGGCCGCAACGCCTACCGCGTTAACCTGAAAGACGGCACAATGTGGCGCCTCACCCTCGACAACGGAACCCACAGCGTGGTCCTCAACGCCGACGGCAGCAACTTTGTGGATGTCTATTCCTCTGTCGAAATGCCCGCCCGCGCCATGTGGAACAGCGTGAAATATGGCAAGAACGGCCAATTCAGCAAACACACCGCACATGAGTTCTACCGCGCCGAGAACCCTCTGAAGGACTACGCTATGCCTGGCATCAAACTCGGCACCATCAAGGCCGCCGACGGCAAAACCGACCTCTACTACAGGTTGATTACCCCGCCCAACATGAAGCCCGGCGAGAAGTATCCCACGCTGGTCTATGTCTATGGCGGCCCCCACTCGCAGCTGGTCACTGACAGCTGGCTGGCCGGCGGCAACCTCTACTTCCTCCGCTTGGCCCAGCAGGGCTATGTGGTCTTCACCCTCGACAACCGTGGCACCGACAACCGTGGCTTCGAGTTCGAGAGCTGCACCCATCGCCGCCTCGGCGAGATTGAGATGGCCGACCAGATGGAGGGCGTCAAGTTCCTGCAGAGCCTGCCCTATGTCGACAAGGACCGCATGGGCGTCGAGGGCTGGAGCTTCGGCGGATTCATGACCATCACGATGAAGCTGGCCCACCCCGAGGTCTTCAAGGTGGGTTGCGCCGGTGGCCCGGTCATCGACTGGAAGTGGTACGAGATCATGTACGGCGAGCGCTATATGGACACCCCGCAGGAGAACCCCGAGGGCTACGAGGCCACCTCGTTGCTCGGCAAGGCCAAGAACCTCCAGGGCCGCCTGCTCGTCATCCAGGGCGCCGAGGACAATACCGTTGTCCCGCAGCACAGCACCGAATTCATCGAGCGTTGCATCAACAACTTCAAGCAGGTCGACTACTTCGCCTACCCCCACCACGAACACAACGTCCTCGGCCGCGAGCGCCTGCACCTGTACCAGAAGATGTTCCAGTACTACGAGGACTTCTTGAAATAAATGGTTAGGTTGTCCGCATTCTGTTGAGACCTACGAAATACCCCGTAGGGGTTTCCTATTAATAGCATTCCCTGCTACGCCAATTTCTTTCCAATTCCCATCCTCCGCCGCTTGCGGCGGAGGATGGGAATTGGAAGGGGGAGGGGCGCATTGGTTTTTCTGTTGAAAAGAAACGCCTACGGCGTATTTATTTTCTCAATATTTTTGAACAGTCCCGTGTCGCTATGCAAAGACTCCATTGTCATTCCTCTGGCCTTAAAAGGGTTTCGCCGCATTTAGGACATTTACAGTATGTTTTTTTACTAGCCCAATAACCGATTGTTGCCCCAGCTAGTGCACCCCCGATGGCAAGGGGACCGACTTCTATTGTCACTATTGACCCAGCGATTGCACCTGCAATAGCACCTTTTAAGCCAGATTGTTTTTTTGTTGTAATGAAATCATGTCCACATTGGGAGCATTTTACGATTACTTTATTTGACATTGAATAATAATGATTGTGCATTGCCATCAATCACTATAGGACACAAGAAAGGTGTAGACCTTTCTATCACATTCATGGGGAGCGTCGGATGAACCCCACCTATACCGTTAGAGAGCCTACACCTAAGTGTAAGCATACATAAATACGGTATAGTAGGAATTATTTCACTCTCTCCGTGAACTATTATCCCAAGGAAATCTCCAGTTTCCGACGCTTTTGATTCGAATGTGAATAATAGTAATGCTGTTAATATTTCAATTCTTCATGTTCCATTTCTCTCGGAACATTTCGAGTGCAAAATTACAAAGAATATTTAATTCGACAAACTTTTTTTTGTTTAGGTGGCAATTTTTAGGGTAGTATGACGTTATATTAATAAATAGAATAGCCATGTTTACCGGAATTATTGAGATGACGGCCAAGGTCGTCAAGATAGAGAAAGAGAATACCAACTACCACTTCACGCTGGAGGTGCCCTTCGGCGACGAGCTGGCCATAGACCAGAGCATGGCCCACGACGGCTGCTGCCTGACGGTAGTGAAAGTGGACAAAGAGAAGAAGCAGTATGTGGTCACCGCTATGGACGAGACGATGCTGAAGACCAACCTCAGCACCTGGAAGGTGGGCACGGAGGTGAACGTGGAGCGCTCGATGCGCATGGACGGCCGCTTCGACGGCCACATCGTGCAGGGCCATGTGGACCAGACGGCCACCTGCACCAAGGTGGTGGACGACAACGGCAGCTGGCGCTTCTACTTCGAATACGATGCAAAGAATGCTCCCAGCATTACGGTCCCCAAAGGCTCAATCAGCATCAACGGTGTGAGCCTGACGGTGGTGGACTCGGAGCCCGGCATGTTCAGTGTGGCCATCATCCCCTACACCTACCAGGTGACCAACTTCCACAACTTCAAGCCCGGCACGGTGGTCAACATTGAGTTCGACGTCTTCGGCAAATACGTGCAGCGTCTGCTCGAACAGTACTTGGCCGCGCAGAAATGACGCGCCTGATTATCCTCGACTTCGACGGCACGCTGGCCGACACGCAGCCCATCATCATCGCCTCCATCCAGCACGCGCTGCGCGAGCTAGGGCTGCCTGAACGCACCGAAACGGAGTGCAAGAGTATCATCGGCCTGCCGCTGGTGGAATGTTTCGAGCGCCTTCTCACCCCCTCCCCCCTGCGGGGTACTCCCCCTTGTGAAGGGGGAGAGTCAAACTCCTCCCCTTACAAAGGGGAGGTGCCCGAAGGGCGGAGGGGTATTTTGCAAAGGGAGGTGAGAAGTGTTGCCGAGCACTGCGCCGACGTCTACCGCCGCATCTTCGACGAGCTGAATACCGACGGCACCGTCCGTCTCTTCCCCCATGTGCCGGAAACCCTCGAGGCGCTGCACGGGCAGGGTCTGCAGCTGGCCATCTGCAGCAGCCGCGGCCGTCCCACATTGGAAAGATTTGTCCACGACTTCCGGCTAGAGCACTATGTCGGCATGGTGGTGAGCGCCAACGACGTGGAGCGCCACAAGCCGCATCCCGAACCGGTGCAGAAGATACTCGCCGCCCTCGGTGTCGCCCCCACAGAAGCCGTCGTGGTGGGCGATGCCAGCTACGACATACTCATGGGGCGCGCCGCCGGATGCCGCACGGTGGGCGTCACCTACGGCAACCAGTCGGCCGACGAGCTTGGCGCCGCCGGGGCCGACTGGCTGATAGACGATTTCGCCGCTCTTATTTCATGCCTGCGCTGAGCCGCACGGGCCGCTGCAGGCGGCTAGCGGGCGGCAGCTGTCTCGGGCAGGTAGCTGCCGGGGCCGAAGATTCGCTTGGCGTAGGGCGAGAGTTCTGCATGCTTGGAGAGCCAGAAGATGGGCATCGCCACCGCGGGGATGCCGCAGGCATAAGGCTGTATGTGGTAGAGGTCGTAGCTGACGACGAGGGTGTTGCGCACGCTGTCGATGAAGAAGTCGTCCGGCATGGGCATGCGGTCGGCACCCTGGTATTCGTCGAAGAGGCACTCGCGCACGTCGCTATTGACCTCCAGGTCGAAGATGGCGCGTGCCACAGCTTCGCACAGACTGTTGGTGTCGACCACGAGGTCGGCCAGATGCAGCACGTTGCCCGACGCCAGGTCGACGGTGAGCGTGCGCGACGAATAGAGCCCGTGGGCGGCGCCGGCGCCATAGCTCTCGGTATTGACGGTGAAGGTGGCCAGCGCGCTGTCGGTCCGGCAGGTGGACTCCAGGTGCACATAGCTGTACTCGACGGTGTCGGCGATAGCGCTTATCACCTCGCCCTGCAGGCTCTCGTCGTCGGTGAACCAGATGCGCCGCAGCCATCGCTGTGCCGCCTCGTCGACGTTGGCCGACGTGCTGTCGCCGAAGCAGAGCGCCATCAGCTCGCGCTGCGCCGCTGCAGAGAGCGTACCCTCGGCGGGCCACGCCACCGAGTAGCTGTTCTTTTCATAGATAGGCCACGGGTCGTCGGGGCCGTCGCTGTAGTAGAGGCACAGGCTGTCGGCCATATCGCGGGTGGAGAATTCGGGGTTGTGGCGGCAGCCGGTCAGCAGCACAGCGCCGAGCACCAGCAGGGGAAGCCATCGGAGGCTCTGTTTCTTGACGTAGTTCATATTGTCTGGTTTTATATAAAGTTAGTGCTATCTACAACGCATCGCAGACAGATTTATTGTACCGGGAGAGCGGAGAGCGGAGAGTGGAGAGTGGAGAGCGGAGAGTGGAGAGCGGAGAGTGGAGAGTGGAGAGCGGAGAGTGGAGAGTGGGCTTCCGCACCCGGATGCTGAACACTGAACACTAAACACTAAACACTGAACACTGAACACTGCTTCCAGCCTCGCTTCCGAAATGTTAAATAGGTAGGATGGTGGTAGGATGGTGGTAGGATGATGGTAGGTTGGTGGTAGGATGATAGCCCTCGGATACGTGTTCAGTGTGCAGTGTTCAGTGTGCAGTGTTCGGCGAAAAAAAGCAGATGCACGCATCCTATATACTTAACACTGAACACCAAACACATAACACTGCTCACTGTCCACTGCCAACTACCAACTGTCAACCATTCATTTTCAATTCTCAATTTTCAATTTTCAATTCCCATCCCCTCAGTGTGCATTTGGATTCTGCAAGCGGAAAATTGTTAAAAATGCATAAACGCATGGGCACGCTCACGCAAACACATCTATATCAATCCATTTCAATAGACGACAATTGTGTAGCCGAACCGATAGCTTTCGCCTGGAGCGAGGGCGTGGGAGTAGGTGCGCTGGCTGATGTCGCCGCTGTAGCCCTTGGGGTCGCAGATGCCGCACCAGGGTTCGAGGCACACAAAGGGGCAGCCCTCCTTGTGGGGCGCCCATACGCCGAAGGCTTCGGCCTGGGGGCAGCGGACGCTGAGGACGGGCTGGCGCCGCGGGTCGAGCAGTACGGCTTCGGCCACCTGCCCCTGCTCGAAGACGAGGGCGTCGTGGGCGAAGGTGTCGTTGGTGAGGGGCATCTCGGCGGGAACGCGTGTCGGCTGGGGCAGCGGTATGCGGTTGCCGTCGTCGAAGGCCGAGAGGATAGTGGGGCTCACGGCCTTGCCCTCGCGGTCCAGATAGCGCACATAGCCATGCACGGCATCGGCGGCCCGGTAGTCCGGCAGCAGGAATCCGGGGTGGGCACCTATCTGGAAGTGCATCTCGCGCCGGTCGAGGTTGGTCACCGTCCAGACGGCCTCCACGCTGCTGTCTTCCAAACGGTACTGGACTTTCAGCTCGTAGCGGTAGGGATAATTGTCGCTATGGTCGGCACCGGCCATGCGGAGCGTGCAGTCGTCGACGGCCTCGAACTGGCTGTCGCGGGCGAAGCCGTGCTGGCGCATGGTGTAGGGCTGGCCGTCGATGCGGATGGTGTTCTGGTACGGCTTGCCCACGGCGGGGAAGAGTATCGGCGCATGGCGGTTCCAGTAGGCTGCGTCGCCGCTCCACATGTATTCACGCCCACGGCTCTTGAGGCTCAGCAGTTCCGCCCCGTGCGTGGAGACTTCGATGGTTATCTTGTCGTTTTTCAGTATCATGATTGGGGGGTAAGTTTACGGTTCAAGGTTTAAGATTTAAGGTTCAGGTGTCAAACCGGGTCGGCGCTTTATTCGTTCTGCGTTCTGCATCCTGCGATTGTTGTGTCTGTTGCCTACGGCCGACGGCAGCAGTCCGGCCCCCACCGCGCGGCTTGGGCTCAGGCAGGGCGGCACACGTGGCACCGACCAGCGCCGACAGGTAGTCGCGGTCGTCCACATCCTCGATGTAGAAGTAGGGCTTGGCACCCGGATACGGGGGCCGCAGGGTCTCGGTGCGCAGCAGTTGGCGCCCCGCATCGGTGGGCTTGATGTAGAGTCCGTTGTCGCATACGAGGCCGAATAGCGTGCCATTGCAGTAGACACCGTAGTCGCCAAACATCTTCTTTGCCTCTACCCTGCCGGCGCCGCCGCACTGGTCGACGATGTATTGCACAAAATCTGTATTGCTTGCCATCGCTATTGGATGTTTTGTTCCCTGACGAGCATTTGGGCTATATCGGGCGTACCGGCGTTGGGCACCCATCGGCTGAGCATCTCGCATACCACCGCGCCGGCGTCGTTGGCGATGGTGTGCAGCAGGCTGTCCGGCTCGCCGTCGATGCGACAGGTCCGGCATAGCAGCCGGTCGCCGAGGTGCGACTCGCGCAGCCAGTGGACCGTCATCTGCGCCAGCCGCTGGCTGCGCAGCATATCGTCGGGCACCGTCAGCAGCGCTATGTCCACATAGCTGCGGTTGCCCATGTGGCCGTTGAAGTCCACGTCGAGCCGCGAAACGGTGTGCTCCATCTGCACCAGCGGCGTGGTGGCCTTGGGCAGACGCTGCTTCTTGTGGCTCGGCGTCATCAATTCGGGCACCACGGCGAAGCGGCCCTGCAGGAAGTCCGTCGGCTCCAGCCGGTGGCTCTCGGTGTTGAGTATATTCATCTGGAAAGCGCCCGAGGCCACCTGCCGTCCGTCGTCGGCCCGCAGGATGCGGAAGTCGGTGTAGATGCGGAGCGACGTCAGCTCGCTGACCCACAGCTCTACCACTATGTCCTCCGACCAGAAGGCGGGCACCGGCTGCATGTCGGAGGTGTACTCGGTGATGACCCACATGCGCCGCTGCCCGACCACATCGAAAGCCGCCACGTGGCAGAGGGTCATCATACGGGCAAAGCAGTCCTGCGCATACATCAGCATCGCGTTGGGCGTCAGGGTGTACTGCGCCGTCATATCCGATGCTGTGATGGTGTATCTATGTCTGTATCTTTCAATCATTTGTTCTGTTATTTCTCACGTACATGTTTACCGCTCATATGTTCTATCTGCATCTCGAGCACAAAGGCCCGGGGGGCGTTTTTCTGCATGTCGTCTTCGAGGTCGTAACCTTGCGGAAAATATTTGGCGCCCAGACGCCGCAGGAGCGCGTCGGTGCGCTGCTGGTCGTCCACGATGCCGATACGGCCGAAACAGACGACGCTCTCGAAATGGTACCACCAGCTGTCGGGCTCCTTCACGCCGTCGCCAAGCACACAGAACGAGGCTTTGTTGCAGCGGTGGATGGCGTCGAGCTTGTGGCCCTCGCGGGCGCAGTGGAAGTAAAGGTTGCCGTCGGCGTAGAGGAAATCGAGCGGCACCGTGTAGGGATAGCCCCCGTCGCCCAGCACGGCGAGTATTCCACGGGGCGCCTGCCGTAGCAAGCCGGCACACTCCTCGTCGGTCATCTGCTGTTTGAAACGCCGCATGGGGCGGAAAATCGTATTATTCTCGGCCATGCTGGCATACCTTGCCAGTGCGCGGTGCCGCTCCAGGAGGTTCCATATGGCGTCCTCGCTCAGCACACCGCGCTTGAGGTCCCGGGGCAGACTTCCTGCCTCGTCGGCGGCGCGGTCGGCTTGCCACTCGGGGCTACCGAGGTAGGCGTCCAGCACAGTTATGTCGTCCTGCACCGCAGCGTATTGCCCGAGCGCCTCTTCCAGAGCCGCCGCGGCAGCCGTTGCACGGTCGAGCCGCTGTTCCATGTTTGCTATTCTTTCTGTGGTCATATCTTTCTTCAGTTTGCGTATCAGTTCCCAGTCGGCCGGCAGCCAGCCGACGCTCTCCAGTTGGTCGGTCCTCAGCCAGCGGGCGGCCTCGTGTTCCATCAGTTCCAAGTGGCCGCTTTCCACGTGGCAAAGGTAGCAGTGCATGGTCAGGTGGAAGGCGGGATAGTCCCACTCCACGGTGTCCAGCAGCCGTTCTATGGCGATGTGGGTCGCCAGCTCTTCCCATATCTCGCGCCGCAGAGCCTCTTCGGGAGTCTCGCCTGCTTCCATCTTGCCGCCGGGAAACTCCCAGTAGTCTTTCCACTCGCCGTAGCCCCGCTGAGTGGCGAAGAGGCGCCCCTCGGCGTCATGGATGATGGCGGCTACTACCTCTATCTGTTTCATGTCTCTTTCAGAGTTGATACGTTGATCTGTTGATACGTTAATCTGTTGATACGCTGATACGTTGATACGTTCTTATCCTCGTTTAACTTATCGACGTATCAACGTCAACCTATCACCATTTTCCATGTGGTGTTAGTTGCAGTTGACTTCTTCCAGGGCGCCGGTCTCGCTTTCGATGATGAATCCGCGGACGGTGACATCGCGAGGCACCAGGGGGTGGTTGCGGATGGTGTCAACCGTACGTCGCACACTCTCCTCGGTGTCGCGGAAGCCTTCGAGCCAGTGGTCGAGGTCAACGCCGCATCGGCGTATGGTATCGAGCATCTGGTCGGTGACGCCACGCGCAAGCATCGCTTCGTGGAAGCGGTCGTAGCTCATGTGGCAGGCGCCGCAGTGCGAGTGGGCCACCACCATGATGCTGTCCACCCCAAGCTCGTATATGGCCACCACCAGGCTGCGGATGGCCGAGTCAAATGGGGTGATGACGATCCCGCCCGCATTCTTGATGATTTTGGCGTCGCCGTTGCGCAGACCGAGCGCGGCGGGCAGCAGCTCCGTCAGCCGCGTGTCCATGCACGACAGCACCGCCAGCTTCTTGTCGGGATATTTGTCGGTCTTGTACCGCTCGTAGCCCTTCTCCGCCACAAAGCGCCGGTTGTATTCCAGGATTTGGTCTATCATTTTTATTAGTCTATTAGTCTTTCAGGTTATCTGATTCCGTATCCTCTGCCACTTTCAAGAGGTTTTCTTCTTCATCATTATTATTGAATGGAATTATGTTTTTGTGCATAGTATTCTTCTTGAAGTTCTCTGCCTGTTCGAAGATGGCCTTGAAGACTTCGTCGCGCGTGGCAGGCGGGTATTTGTGCTTTGCCAGTGTGAGGATAATCTGCACCTTTAGCTGCGCCTTGATGTCTGCTTTCTTGTCCCAGTCGATGTATTGTGTCTTGTCGTCGACAACGTTCTTGACATCTTTGGCAAGGGCGATGTATTGCTCTTCAGTGTATTCGTTTAGGAAACCGTATTGTTCGGCCACGGATTTCAGTATGTCGTAGAATGCCTTAACCTCGATGTTGGGAATGCCTTCAGGCAACACGCTGTCTTTCTTGATTTCCTCGAACAGTTGTGCCAGCTGGTTGGCCACCTCGGTCACTATCTCGTCGGCCAGCACGATGTCGTCCGAACGGTCGTTGTATTTGTCGATGATGCCGTTCAGGCGGTTGGTGAAGCTGACGGCCTTGACCTTGTTCACCTTCTTCACGCTGTCGATAACCCTTTTCAGAAGCTGTTCCATCAGTTTCACTTTGGTGTTCTGATAGGGCATCCGTTTCAGTTTCTCCATATACTGAGAGGCCAGCAGGTCTATCTGCTCCGTATTGTCGAGCCGCATCGTGTTGATGGCGACCACCTCTTCCGATACGAGCGCTTCGTTGACCAGCTGCAGCACGTGGCGGTTCATCTGCGTGGCATCAGGCGATTCGCCCGTGGTGGTCTTGTAGATGATGGAACGCACGCCCGAAAAGAAATGCACGTCGTTCACCTCTTCTCTGGCGACGCGGTCGTCGCCCGTGCACATATTGTAGGCCGACTTCATAATGCCCACGTGCTTCATAAAACGTTTTTCCAGCTCGTCGGTCTGCTGGATGCGCTCGGCGGCAATCTGCAATGCATCCAGTTGCTCCAGAGGTGTGCCGGTGAAGAACTTGCTGTAGTCAAACCCATTGAACATACGCCGCAGCAGGTCGAGCTCGTCTTTGAACAGCTTGACGGCGTTGTCGATGGTTTCGACGGGCGTCTCGTTCTGTCCGCCGTTGGCGTAGCGCTTCATCGCCTGGTTGAATTTCTTCTTTATGCCCAAGTAGTCCACTATCAGGCCCTTGTCTTTGCCCGGATAGTTGCGGTTCACACGGCTGACGGTTTGAATCAGCGTATGCATCTGTAGCGGTTTGTAGCAATACATAGTGTCCAGACAGGGCACGTCGAAGCCTGTTATCCACATATCCACCACGATGGCTATCTTGAAGTTCGACTTGGCTTCTTTGAACTGCAGGTCGAGCCGCTTGCGTTCTTCGTCGGTGCCCAGCAGGTTGTACAGTTCGGGGTCGTCGTCTTTCTGGCGGATGAATACCATCTTGATTTTCTCGATGGGCTTTATCTTTTCTGCCTCTTCTTTCGTCAGCTGCTCGCCGTCGCTGCATATTTTCTTCTCTGCCCATTCGGGGCGCAAGGCAATTATCTCCTTGTATATGGCATAGCCTATTTCGCGTGTGGCACAGACAATCATCGCTTTGCCTTTCACGGTGCTGCCTTCCTCAACTCTCCGCTCGTAGTGCTGGACGAAGTCTACAGCCAGACGGTGTATCAGGTCGGGGCTGCTCAGCAGCACGCTCATCTGTGTCATCGCCCGCTTGCTTTCTTCGATCTGATAGTCCGTCGAGCCCTCTTCGGCACATATGTCGTAGTAGGCTTCGATTTGCTTGACCAGCTCGCTGTCGGCAAACACGTGCGAGGCACGCCCCTCATACATAATGGTCTTGGTGATGCCGTCGTTCACGGCCTCAATCATCGAGTATTCGTCCACGATGCCGCCAAAGACTTCCAGCGTGGCGTCGATGGGTGTGCCGGTGAAGCCGACGTAGGTGGCGTTGGGCAGCGAGTCGCGCAGGTATTTGGCGAAGCCATACGAGCGGCGGACGCCCTTGTCGGTTATCTCGATTTTCTCGTCGAGGCTTGTCTGCGTGCGATGGGCCTCGTCGCTGATACAGATGATGTTGGCGCGGTTGGAGAGCAGGTTGATGTCTTTCGAGAATTTTTGTATCGTCGTCAGGAACACGCCGCCGCTGGTGCGCCCCTGCAGTTTCTGTCGCAGGTCGTCGCGACTCTCCACCTGCTCTATCGTGTTGTCACCAACAAACTGCTTGGCATTCAGCAGCAGGCGCGACAGCTGGTCGTCCAAGTCGGTGCGGTCGGTGATAAGGATGATGGTAGGGCTGCACAGGGCTTTGCTCTTCATCAGCAGGCGCGACAGGAACAGCATTGTCAGCGACTTGCCGCAGCCTGTGGCACCGAAGTAGGTGCCGCCCTTGCCGTCGCCGCCGGGGTTGAGTTTGCTGTGGTTGAGTATGTTCTGGTACAAGGCGCGGGCAGCGAAATACTGCGGATAGCGGCAGATGAACTTCTGCTCGTCCTTTGATGTGTCGGGGAAATAGACGAAGTTGCGTATTACGTCGATGAGGCGGTCTTTGCGCATCAGGCCCGCAATCATAGTCCGCAACGAGCTGATGCCGTCGCCCGCCTTGTCCTTGGCATTCACTTTGCGCCAGGCGTAGAAGAACTCGTAGGGCGTATAGAGCGTGCCGAATTTGTTGTTGACCCCGTCGGAGATGACGATGAAGGCCGTGTATTTGAACAGCGAGGGGATGTCCCTCCGGTAGCGGATGGTGAGCTGCTTGTAGGCATCCTCGATGGTGGTGTTCTGCTTCAGGGCATTCTTGAACTCGAAGACCACCACGGGCAGGCCGTTGACGAAGATGATGGCGTCGGGGATGCGGTGCTCGCCTTCGACGATGTCGAACTGGTTCATCACCTTGAAGATGTTGTGCCGCAGGTTCTTCTCGTCGTAGGCGATGGGTTGGATGTAGAGGTTCTGTCGGGATGCATCCTCGCGCTTCAGCGAGAAGCCGTCCATCAGCAGGCTCAGCGTGTGCCGGTTCTCCTCGTAGAGCGACAGACCCTGCTTCTGCACGATGACGCGTATAGCGGCCTCCACCTCGGTGTCGGTGATGCCGTCGCTATTGTAGCGGTTGCGCAGATATGTCCGCAAGTCGTCGCGCAGCACCACCTCGTCAAGGTCGCGCTCAATCGCATCGCCTTTCACGTGCTCATACCCCTGTTCCTGCAACAGGGCTATAATCGATTCTTCCAACTGCTTTTCGTTGAAGTACGGCATAATGTTATTCTCCTTTTGTTAATTCATTATATAGAGCCACGCCCTTTACCGTGAGCAGGTATTTCTGTCGTGGGTGACGAGGTGATTGTGGATAAAGCAGACGGACATATCCTTCCGAAATAGCCGGGGTTAGATAAAGATTCAGGAAATTATCTCGTCCTTTAAGTCCTATGCCTGACATCATTTCTTTCACCGACAGTTCCTGCTCTCCAACCACACATATCAGGTTTTGAATATTGGGATTGTCCGTGTGCAACATATCCGGTACTTGTCCTGTACTTGTCCTGTACTTGTTTGGTGATCCTTTTGTGTCCTTTATATGATCCTTCGGTGATCCTTCGACACTTGTCCCGTACTTGTCCTGTGCTTGTCCTGCACTCGCAGGCTGTTTCCATTCTTCCAGCGGATTCACCAAAAGGTATCTGTTCTTGAGCTCGTTGTTCTCACCCATTAGCAGATTTCGGAAGAAGAGTTCAAGGAAGTGACAGTCCTGACTGATGCCTTTTGCCACATTCTTGTAGTTTGCTCTGACCAGCGCATTGCGAAAATACCACGAATGCTCCTCAAACATACGGTTGTCTGCCTTGAATCCAATGGATTGCAGATACTTGATGGTGAAGACGGCGGTGGTACGGGTGTTGCCCTCGCGGAAAGGGTGTGTCTGCCAGATGCCGGAGACGAAGCGTGAAAGATGCTCAATCACCTCCTCCATCGATAACCCCTTATAGTCGAACATCTTCTCCTTCTCAATGTCATAATCCAACGCCATCCGCAAGTCCTGCCAACGGCCGTAAAGCACTGTGTCGCCTCGCAGCACCCATTCATTCTTGGTGATGTCGTAGTCGCGCAGCTGTCCCGCGTGTTTGAACACACCGCTGAAAAGATTCCGATGGATGGAGATAAGACCTGTGGTGCTGAATGTGAAAGCCCGCTCGTTGATGATTTTTGTTATGTTGATTGAAACGCGGTCGGCCTCTTGCTTGTCATCCTCGTCATCGTCGTGCTGAGTCTTCGAGACATAGTATTGTTTCACCAACTCCTTGGCCTCATCGATGGTAATCTCACCCTCGATATGGCGACGGGCAGTCTGTTTCAGGTATTCCGACACCTGTAGCCCGTCCACCGCCTGCAAGCCGATAGCCACCTTCCAGGCCTCGGCACGTTCCCGCTTGTGCGGTTCGCTCGCAACGATATACTCGTCAAAATCTAAATATCCGTCTTTCATTGTCTTATCTTTAAATTATCACATTTTCGGCTAAAAATTATATCAAAAAATCACATTTTTCAATCAAAAATAACGTCAAAAATCACATTTTCGCAACTCGGCCTGTTTGGTGTCCCTTCTACGATTCTTCGGAGATACTTCGACGATTGTCCTGTTTCCTGTCCACTGTTAGCAGGCTGATGGCAACCTTCCAGGCCACCGCTTGTTCCCACTTGTGCGGTTCGCTTGCAACAATATACTCGTCAATGTCCAAATATCTGTTTTTCATTTTATTGCTTTTTGTTTAGTCAGAATAGTATGCTGACTTGTGCGAACGTGTCAATTCCTTCTTGCATTTATTTAGTAAGTCTAAATAATCCTGATTATAAACTGCCAGCTTTTCTAAAAAGTTCACGCACAACTGCAGGTATCTTGTTCTTAGCATTGTCATATGATTAGGGAATGAGAGATTAACGATTTCCCAATCTCTGTTTATCAAACTATTATTATAGTATAGAATTTTGTCAAAGAGATCATAATTAATACCACATTTTTCACACTCTGTTTTTAACTCATTTTGTAGGTTTTGTGATGATTCGGTGATTATATCAATGGAATTTTGTAAACCGTCATAAAACTCTTCTATATCTTTCATTAGAGAAATAAGGTCATTCTGCCCTAATTCTATTTTAAAACCAGAATTATCAGAGTCATCTATCAACTTTAGTGCCGACCAATATTTTTCGGAATCCATTTGCAATTTCTTTAGCATAATGTCAGTCGCTTCCAATTGTTGTACTTTGTATTGATTCTCGTGACCCTCCTTAATGGATTTCAATTTTTCGACAGTATATTGCTCTGGATGATTGTCTATGATTTTATGGTGCCTAGAACACATTAACACTAAATTATCATATCCATTTCGATCCTCGTCTGTTTGTTGTTCATTATATCTTGGTCCGTTAGAGGAATATGCTTCAATGTGGCAACACTCACCAGTCAATGTGCCGTCGTCCTCAAAGATAGGTAGATGACAACCTTCGAACGCACAACAGTTTCCTGAATGTGCATATAGGAGCCGTAGCGTTTTTGTGGATATTGAGTTACGTTGTTTCATATTAGTATTGTTATCTCCTGTCTTTGCTATATGGCAAAATAAATAATTTGGATAAATATTATTATTTATCTCTTTTTTCAATTGATTCTTTTACGGATTCTGGAAGGCTTTGATACAAAGAATTTATCTCATTCGGTTCGCTTATCATTCTTTCAACAATTATATTCAACAGATGCATAAGCATTGTTGCTGTATTTTTGTCATCAACATCAAATTCTATTTGTCCTGGATGAACCGCTTTATTTCCTACAACACGAACAACATCCAATGCTTTCTGAACAGACTGGGGCAATCCTTTCTCAACAAGAGCACCAATGTTTTTGTTTATATCTCTGTCATTCTCGCCAAGTTCATTACATAACCTGTCTATCGCTAGTCGCAATAAAGCACATGCCGCACGAGGTGATTTGTTATAAATAAGTCCTGCCTCGTTATACAATTGTTTCACTGATTCAGGCATATCCTTGTTTGCTTCTTCTGCAACAATATCTGGATAAACATACTCTTCATCAATCCAGATAATCTTCTTTCCACAACATTGACATCTGTGGATAGTTAACCTGTTTCGAATGCCCAACGTGCCTCCTGCTGTATTAAACAAATCACTTTGGAAATGATGATTATTCATCTCCATTTGTGAGATAGTATTGCAATGTGGGCAAGTGTATATATTCAGCCCTTTTTGCGGTTCTATATAATTCTTCGCCATATTTTTCATTATTATTTCCCCATCTTTGCCAAAAGCAAAGATTGTGTTTTTGTTATTATTTCGTTTTCTTTTTTTATAGTGTAAATAGACCTAACAATATTATTGAATTTCTCTAAAATATCATCAAAGTTCAATATATTTATGGGCGCATAAAAAGATACGTTTTCAACCATGTCCTTAGTTAAAAAACTAATAACAGAGCCTCGTGCGCCCTTTGACATTTCAGACATATTATATCTTATAGCGTTATACAATAAACCAATAATCTTATTGTTGTGTGGTATTAAAACATAAGTTCTTTGATATGCTTCAAATTTACCTTTGAAGTATTTTACATTGAAATCACCATTTCCTGCCAATAATAAAGCCTCTGCATCAAAAGAATAATAATCTGTTAAGTAATCTTCTTTAGAACAAGTAAAAAACTTATATAAGCCATTTTCGGTTGCTATATTTGCATCTTTTTTCCCCGTAATAACTGGCGCGAACTCCTTAAGTGTGTATTTCCGCCAATTATATGGCATGCTGTCTTCGGATTTGCCTTCTACGCATTCTTTAGTATATAATAATTCAGTGGTGGCTTCGAGTTTTTCAATCATCTGATTGTTGAGGCGGATGCGGCGCGTCAGAGTCTCGTATTCCGACACTATTTCCCGCTGCCGCTCAATGCTCGGAACAGGGAGCTGCATATTGCAGAAGTCTTCCCACTCCAAACTGCCACGAACACCACCTACTGCATAGTAGCTTGCCTCTCGGTCAAATTCTTTGCGAGAAAACCACATCATCAGATATTGTGGTAAAAACTTTGACTTGTCAACAACCTCAAACATTGGATAGGCAGGTGACATAATGGCCTCGTCATCGTCGAACATCGCCACTGGCATCTTCCCATCGCGACTCACCTGCATCAAACTACAAGCAAACTGTTCCCGACGGATCACCTTATAATTAGACAGGTCGGTGCCTATGACATTTGCAACAGAAGGAATGAACGCTTTGTCAATCGTAAGACCGACAAGTCGTGTCACCTTCAACTCCCTGTTGCGGACATTCACCTCGCGGATGTAATCGCCTAATCTATGATATTCCATTTGATTACTCGTCATTGCGTTGATTGATAAGATTGACCACTACTTTTACCATTACGTCTTTCTCTTCCGGTTTGCTCTCGGCAATCATCAGTGTCAGTGCAACCAAGGTGTTGTTGGCAATCCGCTTGCGGCCATCAGTACGATAGAGAACACCGTTGTTGTTCAAGAACCACAAAAAAAGTGTGGCGGCGATGCGCTTGTTTCCATCACTGAAGGAGTGGTTCTTGGTGACAAGGTACAGCAACATGGCAGCTTTCTCCTCTACACTTGGGTAAAGTTCCACTCCGTCGAATGTTTGGTATATTTGCCCTATGCTGCTCTTGAATGATTCGTCTTTCTCGTTGCCAAAGAGACTGCTGCCGCCAAAGTGCTCGCGAAGCCGACGGATGGCCTCCATAGCGCCCGCGTATGTGGCGTGGAAGGTTTCTTCTTTTGTAGTATTGTCGATGACGAGGCGTTGATAGTCGTAGTTGTCGAGTGTGTCGAGAGCGTAGGTATAGTCAGTCACCACGTCAAAGAGAGCCGTGGTCTCGTCGGAGGTGATCAAAGGCTGGCTCTGGAGGGTGCGTCCCAGCACGCCTACCAGTTGACGCAATTCGCCGATCTGTTCTTTGCGCAGACGCTCGCTGACGGCATAGCCTTTGACAAGATAGTCTTTCAAAACCTTGTTTGCCCATTGGCGAAACTGCACGCCTCGCTTGCTTTTTACCCGATAGCCGACAGATGTTATCACTTCAAGATTGAAATAGTCTATCTCGTGGGTTTGTGTTTTACCTTCTATTGCACCGTGCTGAGTGGTATTCGCATATTTTGCGACTACCACTGAACCGGCCAATTCCTCTTTAAGTGCATTGTTGATATGCTTGCTGATTGTTTTGTAGTCTCGTCCAA
The DNA here is from genome assembly GCA_045576855.1 of Bacteroidales bacterium. Lineage (GTDB taxonomy): Bacteria > Bacteroidota > Bacteroidia > Bacteroidales > P3 > Colimorpha. The sequence continues at coordinate 19,623 of JAZNHG010000029.1, forward strand.
ACAGAACGGCTATCTGTTGGCGAGTCAGCCATATCATATCATTCTCCAGACGGACATCAATCTGTGTCTGTCCGTCGTCGGTCTGATATATTACTATCTGATTACCCTGCCTCATCGTACTTATAGTTTATACCCTAATTTTTCAAACAATTCTTTCAGATCTTTTGTGCTTTCTTCCTCCTGTTGCAGCAGGTCGCGGAGGTCGGCTTGCAGCTCGCGCATCTTGGCATCGAAGTCCACCTGCTCGTCGCGGTTGCGGAACTCGATGTATTTGCTGGGCACGAGGCTGTAGCCTTTCTGCGCAATCTCGTCGCGGGTGGCGGAATAGCAGTATTCGGGCTCGTTGCGGTAGGTCTGCTCGTGGCCTTGCTGCTGCCAGTTGTGGAAAGTGCGGACGACTGTGTCGCGCGTCTCCTGGTCCAGCTCTACATACTTCTTCTCGAAGGGGATGCCCATCTGGCGCAGGTCCATAAAGAGCACCTCGTTCTCGCGGTCGCGGTAGTGGATTTCGCGTCCGTTCTTCGTCGCCACGTGTGCCTTCTTGTTGTTGTTCAGTATCCAGAGCGTCACGCTGATGTCGGTGGAGTAGAAGAGGTTGCGTGGCAGTATGAGGATGGCTTCCACCTTGTCGTTGTCGATAAGCTTGCGCCGTATGGCCAGCTCGGTGCCGTCGGCACTCAGGGCGCCGTTGGCGAGCAGGAAGCCCGCTGTGCCATTGGTGGATAGTTTGGAAAGAATGTTGAGAATCCATCCGTAGTTGGCGTTGGAAGTGGGCGGCGTGTCGTAACCACTCCAGCGTGGGTCGGAAGTGAGCTGGTTGCTCTCGCGCCAGTCTTTCTGGTTGAAGGGCGGGTTGGCCATTATGTAGTCGGCCTTGAGGTCGCGATGTTGGTCGTTGTGGAAGGTGTCGCCCTGCCGTATGTCGGCCGAGATGCCGCGGATGGCTAGGTTCATACGTGCCAGCTTGAAGGTGGTGTTGGTGTTTTCCTGTCCGTAGACGCTGATGTTCTTCTGGTTGCCGTTGTGCGCCCGGACGAATTTCACCGACTGCACAAACATACCGCCCGAACCGCAGCAGGGGTCGTAGATCTTGCCGTCATAGGGCTCGATGAGTTCGGCGATAAGGTTCACTACCGACTTCGGCGTATAGTATTCGCCCTTGCCCTTGCCTTCGGCGATGGCGAATTTGCCCAAGAAGTATTCATACACGCGGCCTATCAAGTCGTTCTCAGTATCGCGGACGGTGTCGAGCCTGTTGATCTCGTCGAGCAGCGAGGCGAACTTGGTCTTGTCCAACCCCAGGTTGGAGTAGTAGTTGTTTGGCAACGCTCCGGCCAACTGCTTGTTTTTCTTCTCGATGTTGGAGAGGGCGTCGTCTATAATCTGGAAGATGTTGGGTTGCTTGGCATTCTCCATTATATATGTCCAGCGGCACTCTTCGGGCAGGTAGAAGACATTCTCGGCCGTGTAGAACTCCACCTGGTCGATGTATTCCTGCAGGCCCGAATCCAGAAGCTCCTGCTTGCGCTGCTCGAAACGGTCGCCGGCATACTTGAGGAAGATGAGGCTCAGCACCACGTGCTTATATTCGGCCGGCTCGACGGCGCCGCGCAGCTTGTTGCACGACTCCCACAGGGCGACCTCCATACTTTTTACAGCTTTTGGTTTGGCTTGATTGCTTGTTCTAGACATGACTATGTCAATCTGATTACTGTATATTAACTATCGGCGCCAGGCGGCGAGTACTTCGCCGATGTAGACGGTGTGGATGCCGGCTTCGAAGCCGTCGTACCACTTCTTTGGGGTGTCGCTGCGGAAGTCGGCGGCGGTCTGGTGCCAGGCGGTCATAGTCTCGCACTCGATGACGAGGCTGGCCTCCTCGTAATAAGGGGTACCGTGGTCGGTGTAAGCCACATGGAGACCCAGGGCGGCGGCCTTGTCGCCGTCGCGGCCACTGTTCTTGCCCAGGTACTGCCATATGTGCGGGTCGTCGAATTCCATGATGGTGAAACGCGGATGGCGCTCCATGAATTCGTAGGTGTAACGTGCGGGAGCCACGTAGACCGTCACTGCAGGGCGCTCGTGACCAAGGTAGTTGCCGATGGCACCCCAGCCGATGGTCATGGCGTTGCTCTCGGTGCTGTCGCCGCAGCAGAGGATAAGGTTGCGGGTGAAGAAGGTGAAGCCATTGTCGGCAAAGTCCTTCTGCACGTCGAAAGGTTTGAGTTTTGTGTTCATCGTGGTGTCTTGCTTTTCACTGTTCTGTGTCGCGCCACCGCAGCCATTCATGGTGGTCAGCAGCAGGGCGGCTACAAATAATACTACTATTGTCTGTTTCATTATACTATTGTTGATTAGTTGCCTGTTCACAAATCTCGGACAAAGCTCCAGCTGCCCATCATGTGCCCGCGACAGTCGAGCTCTTGGTAGTCAGCCACCTCGAAGTCCAAATGCCGATAGAATTGCCTATTGCTCTCGCTGTTGGTGAAGAAGCAGAGGCGAGTGCCGCCACGCTGACGGACGTAGGGGACGACGCAATCCATCAGCATCTCGCGGCCGTAGCCTTTGCCCTGCTGGTCGGGGCTGACGGTGAGGGAACTGAGGTACCACGTGGTGCCGCCAAGCAGCGAGTGACAATAGCTGCCGGCACGCTCGTCCATAGCCAGCCATTCTTTGACCACATCCTGATTAGGCAACCTCAGCACACGCCCCCAACCGTGCAACAAATACTGCAGGTCGGAGGGTTTCTTCCATTCGGGCGGGAAGAGGTCGGCCACAGTCACGGGCTTGCTGTCGTTCTGCCCAATAAGGAAATGCGCCCTGCGCCGTGTGGTGCGGTACTCGCTGTGAATCATCGCCCGCATGAAGGCCAGCCGCTTCTCGCGGTCGGGGTAAAAGTGGGTGAAATACTCATAGTCGGCGAAAGCCTGCACCGAGAGCTCGGCACACGCTCTAATGTCGCTGCGCCTCATGGGGACTATCTTTAATTGATTCATCATGCAATTGGGTTGCCTTCGTCGAAAAAAGGGCGTTCCTATAGTGGAAGCGCCCTCTTGTCGTACGAATGTGATTTATTACTTGAAGTACTGGACGCCGGACTCGAATATCTGCTGGTCGTCGTCACCGTAGATATTCAAGGCGGAACCTTTGCTCCTTCTCTCGCTGTGGCCCATCTTGCCAAAGACGCGTCCATCGGGGCTGGTGATGCCCTCGATGGCCATGTAGGACCCGTTCATGTTGTACTCCTCGTCCATCGTGGGGTTGCCCTGCAGGTCGACGTACTGGGTGGCCACCTGTCCGTTCTTGAAGAGACGGTCTATCCACTCTTGCGGAGCCACGAAGCGACCCTCGCCGTGCGAGATGGGGATGACATAGGTCTTGCCCAGTTCGGCACGCTGCAACCAGGGGCTGAGGTTGCTGCTGACGCGTGTGTAAGCCATCTTGCTCTGGTGACGGCCGATGGTGTTAAAGGTCAGCGTGGGGGCATCCTCGGCCTGCGGACGTATCTCACCATAGGGCACAAGGCCGAGTTTCACCAGTGCCTGGAAGCCATTGCAGATGCCGAGCATCAGACCGTCGCGCTTGGTGAGCAACTCCATCACGGCGTCGGCAATCCGGGGGTTGCGGAAGACGCTGGTGATGAACTTGGCGCTGCCCTCAGGTTCGTCGCCGGCACTGAAGCCGCCGGGAATCATAATAATCTGGCTGCGCTTGATAGCCTCGACATACGCCTCCACGCTCTCGCGTATCTGCTGGCCGTTCTGGTTGCGGAAGACGATGATTTCGCTCTCGGCACCGGCGCGGTTGAAGGCGCGGGCGCTGTCGTACTCGCAGTTGGTGCCGGGGAAGGCGGGGATGAAGACGTGGGGCTTGGCAGAATGTTGAATGTTGAATTTCGAATGTTGAATGGGGGCGGAAGCATGGTAGAGATTGGTTGCAACGGTGTTGCAACATACCGAACCCGCGCTACCGGTGCGGGTGGGGAAGACACCTTCGAGGGTCTTCTGCCAGGCGGCGAGGGCTTCGTCGAGGGCAATCTTCTCGTTGCCGACCTCGAAGAAGGGCTCGGCGATGACTTCACCAATCTCCCTGTAGCGGAAAGGCAGACCCTCCACCGTCGGCACCTCGACCACAATCCAGCCGTAGTGCTTTGCCGTCAACTCTCCACTCTCCACTCTCCACTCTCCACTCATCCTCACACCGAGCTTGTTGCCGAAGGCCATCTTGCTGACGGCCTCGATGATGCCGCCAAATCCGAGGGCATAGGCACTGCACACCTGTCCGGCCTCGATGGCACGGCGCATGAGGGCGTACTGGTTGAGGGCGTCGCCGTAGTCGGGCATGTCGTATTCCATCTGCTTCACATCGAGCAGCACCAGACGGTTGCCAGCCTTCTTCAGTTCGGGCGTGACGACATGCTGCAGGTCGCTGACACCGACGGCGAAGGAGCAGAAGGTGGGCGGCACGTCGATGTCGTTGAAAGTACCGCTCATCGAGTCCTTGCCACCAATGGCGGGCAGGTGCAGACCCATCTGGGCGTGGTAGGCTCCCAAGAGGGCGGTGAAGGGCTCGCCCCAGCGATAGGGATCGTTGCCGAGTTTCTTGAAATACTCCTGGAAGGTGAGGCGCACGCGGCTGGCATCGCCACCGGCGGCGGCAATCTTGGCCACGCTGCTGAGCACAGCATAGGCGGCGCCGTGGAAGGGGCTCCACGAGGTCTGGTAGGGGTCCATGCCGTACGACATGAGCGTCACGGTATCGCACTTGCCGTCGAGCAGGGGCAGCTTGCCAATCATGCATTGCGTGGGCGTAAGCTGGTAGCGGCCGCCGAAGGGCATCACCACGCTGCCGGCGCCAATCGAGCTGTCGAACATCTCAATCAGGCCCTTCTGCGAACAGACATTGAGGTCAGAAAGCGTGGAGAGCCACTGCTCCTTAATAGGTTTAGTGGGTTTAATGGGTTCAGTGGGTTCAGCGGGCATTTTTACCGAGACGGTGGTCTCCTGGTGGGCACCGTTGGTGTCGATGAAGCGGCGGCTGAGGTTGACAATCTCCTTGCCACGCCAGCTGATGACCATGCGGGGCTCCTCGGTGACGGTGGCCACCACCGTGGCCTCGAGGTTCTCCTCGTCGGCATAGCGCAGCATCTGGTCCACATCCTTCGGGTCGACCACCACGGCCATGCGCTCCTGGCTCTCGCTGATGGCCAGCTCGGTGCCGTCGAGGCCGGCGTATTTCTTGGGCACGCGGTCCAGATTGATCTGCAAGCCGTCGGCCAACTCGCCGATAGCCACGCTGACGCCGCCGGCGCCGAAATCGTTACATTTCTTGATAAGCGACGATACCTCCTCGCGGCGGAACAGGCGCTGAATCTTGCGCTCCGTGGGGGCGTTGCCTTTCTGCACCTCAGCGCCGCAGGTGGTGAGGCTCTTGCTGGTATGGCTCTTCGAGGCACCCGTGGCCCCGCCGATGCCGTCGCGGCCGGTGCGGCCACCGAGCAGAATGATGACGTCGCCGGGGTCGGAGGTGAGGCGCTTCACGGCACGCCGCGGGGCGGCGGCGATGACGGCACCGATTTCCATGCGTTTGGCCACATAGTTGGGATGGTAAATCTCGTTCACCAAGCCGGTGGCCAGACCAATCTGGTTGCCGTAGCTGGAGTAGCCGCGGGCGGCGGTGGTGACAATCTTGCGCTGCGGCAGCTTGCCGGGCAGCGTCTCGTTGAGCGGTTTGGTGGGGTCGGCGGCGCCGGTGACGCGCATAGCCTGGTAGACATAGGTGCGGCCGCTCAGCGGGTCGCGGATGCAGCCGCCGAGGCAGGTGGCGGCACCACCGAAGGGCTCAATCTCGGTCGGGTGGTTGTGGGTCTCGTTCTTGAAGTTGATAAGCCACTCCTCGCGGTTGCCGTCGATCGTGACGGGCACCACGATGGAGCAGGCGTTGATTTCGTCGCTCGGCTCCTGGTCGTCCAGGTGGCCGGATTTCTTCAGCCGTTTGGCGGCCAGGGTGCCGATGTCCATCAGGCACACATACTTGTCCGTACGACCTGCATACTGCTCCCGATGGTCTGCCAGGTACTGCCGGAAGGCGCCTTCGATGAGCGGACGGTAGTAGCCGTCGTCGAACTTCACGTCCTTCAGCTCGGTGGCGAAGGTGGTGTGGCGGCAGTGGTCGCTCCAGTAGGTGTCCAGCACGCGAATCTCGGTCATGGTGGGGTCGCGGTGCTCTTCGCCGTGGAAGTAGCGCTGGATATGGAGGAAATCGGCGAAGGTCATGGCGAGGCCGAGGCTGTCGTAGAGCTTGCGTAGCTCCGGCTCGGCCATATCCTTGAAGCCGTCGAAGACGATGACGTCGGCCGGCTCGTCGAAGTGGTCTTCCAGCGTCGCGGGCTTGGGGCCGTCGGCGCGGCGGCTGTCCACGGGGTTGACGCAGTGCTTCACGATGGCCTCGCGTTGTGCAGGCGAGACGCCTGCGCTCCCGGTGGGGGTGATGACGTAGGTGGTGGCACTCTTGATGATGGGGTGCTCGGCATCGTTGAGCAGGCAGACGCACTGCTCGGCGCTGTCGGCACGCTGGTCGAACTGGCCGGGCAGGTACTCCACCGTGAAACAGAAATCGCCCTCGCGGCGGGGGAAGTCCTCCTCGTACACATCGTCGACCGGCGGCTCGCTGAAGACGGTGGTCAGCGCAGCGCGGAAGGTGGCGTCGCCCACATTCTCCACATCGTAGCGCACCAGCACGCGCACCGACTCGGCCTCGATACCGAGATACTGGCTCATTTCTTCCTTCAGTTCCTTGGCCCTCACGGCGTAGGGAGCTTTCTTTTCTACGTAGATTCTTCTAACCATATTTTGATGATGTTTTTCGTTTTCACACTTGATTGCTTTGCACAGCCGCCTCTTCCACAAACCCCTCGGGATGGCGGGCCATGTCGGCACGGTAGAGGCTGCGCAGGCGGCGCACATCGGCCTCGAAATCGTCCGACGGCATGACGGAATCGAAGAGTCCAATCTCGCGGCGGCCGAAGTCGATATAGGCCGGCACCATAGGCACCCCGGCCTGGCGGGCGATTTCCCAGAAGCCGCGCTTCCAGCGGCGCACCGGCTTGCGGGTGCCCTCGGGGGTGATGGCGACGGCGAAAGGTTGTCCCGTGGCGAAGCGGCGCACGGCGGCACCCACCATGTCGTTGTGGCGGTTGCCGCGGTCGATGGCTATACAGCCCAGCCGACGCAGCAGCCCGCCCAGGGGCCAACGGAAGAACTCTTTCTTGATAAACACGTGTCCGTCCACGCCGAGCGCCCAAAGATAGGCCGCTCCGACCAGGAAATCGGCCACAGCCGTATGGGGCGCCACGACAAACACACAGCGCTGCAATTCAGGCCGTTCGCCCGGCGCGGGCAACCGCAGCCGCCAGCCCAGGAGCTTCACTATAGCTATCCAGATACGCTTCATAATCAAACTGCAAAATTACACATAATTCGCGACATACACAAAACAATTTTTCAACAGACACATTCCGCCCCCCTCAACCCACCATCCTACCATCATCCTACCACCATCCTACCACCATCCTACCACCATCCTACCATTTTAACATTTCGGAAGCCCGGTTGAGGGCAGTGTTCAGTGTTCAGTGTTTAGTGTTCAGTGTGCAGTGTGCAGTGTTCAGTGTTTAGTGTTCAGTGTTCAGTATCCGGTGCGGCAGCCTGCTCTCCGCTCTCCACTCTCCACTCTCCACTCTCCACTCTCCACTCTCCACTCTCCGCTCTCCACTCTCCACTCTCCACTCTCCGCTCTCCACTCTCCACTCTCCGCTCTCCACTCTCCACTCCCCAAGGGGGGGGGGCATCCTTGCACCATCCTTGCACCATCCTTGCATTTTAACATTTCAAAAGCCACCTTCGCGGCAGGGTGCCGACAGCAAAAACGAGTGTCGAAACACCCTATACCGCGCTGACTCTGTGTCCAATGCAAGAAAAGTTTGCCCGATTTGAAAAAAAAGTGTATCTTTGCAATCCGAAAAAAAGGACAGGAGAGATGGCAGAGCGGTCGATTGCGGCGGTCTTGAAAACCGTTGACCTGCGAGGGTCCGGGGGTTCGAATCCCTCTCTCTCCGCTGAAAACACTAACCCGTTAAACATCATAGACATGAAAAAAGCAGTGAAATTCCTGACGGTGGCTTTTGTGGCCGTCATGACGCTGGCCGTCACCGGATGCCAGAAAGACCCCGAAGACTTGATTATCGGCTCGTGGCAGGTGGAGAGCCAGGTCTACACCACGACTGCAGGTTCCCGCACCCACACCGACACCGAGACGCCGAAGGCGGGCGAGAGCATTGTGCTCACCTTCAACAAGGACCTCAGTTTCGTGGGCACTATGACGTGGACCGAGGACGGCGAGACCGTCAGCGAAACGCATCGTGGCACCTACAGCATCAGCGGCGACCAGGTCGCCATTGCCGTCACCTCCAGCTGGCAGGACGACTACGGCGAGTGGCACAGCGAGGTCGACACCGAAACGCTCACCATCAAAACCCTCGACAAGAAGGTGCTGGTGTTGGTGATGTCCGAGACAGAAACCGAGGATGGCGTGACTGTCACCTATTCGGACGAGATTAATCTCAAGAGAATCTAGCGCCCCCAGACGACGCCAACAGCGCAGGTCGGCACCCGTGGGGTGCCGGCCTGCGCTACAATCAGGGAGGGCTTGGGCGTACTACGGCTGGGGAATGACTTCGCCCTTGCGGTTGAGTAGCACGAAGGCGGTGGAATAGCCCGTCTCGGCATCGTCGCGGAACTGGGCCGAAAAGACGTCTGTACTCAGCGCCGTGATTTCGTCGAAGACAGCATCCGTGAGCACACGCCCCGTCAGGTCGACAAGTCCGCGGTGCGACTCGTCGGTGGAGTACACCATCAGCCCCGAATACTTGCTCGTCGTATTGTAACCACTGGGGTCGCCGTCGTAATAGCAGAGATTGTAAATCGACCAATAGACCTGCCGGGCAATCAGTCTGCCGTCGGGTGCATAGAGGCGTGCCGGACGGGTGCGATGCCAGAATTCGAGGTTGCCGGCCTCGGTAACCTGCAGCCGATGGCCCGGCGTCATGCCCACCAGCAGGCGCCCTGTGGAGTCGGCCGCCGCCAGCGAATCGGTCGCCAGGAGCGCCCAGAAGCCGGCCGTGTAGTAGATGCTGTCGTACCGCGGCTCCAGCACCCAGCGGCCTGCGCGGTCGATGAGGCCGGCACGGCCTGCGGTGTCGAACATCGGGCAGAGGCCGCGATGGAACACAAAGTCGGCCGAATGCCCCTCGCGGTAGCGGAACCGCACGGGGCAGCCCGGCTGCCCGTCGGGGGTGATGAAGGAGAGTTCGCCGACAGTGTCCACCACAGCCGCCACCCCCTCGGAGAAGACCCAGGCATGGCGATAGACGAACGGCGACAGCAGACGACCCGAGCCAGTGTTGAAGTAGCTGCGGCGGCCCTCGCGGCTCACCACCCACAGGCTGTCCTCATCGTTGCCCACCACCCAATCCACATGCTTCACCAGCGGAAACAGCTTGCCGCTGCGGGCCAGGGCATAGTATCTGCCAATGTATTTGCGGTGCTCGTATCCGTTGCCCATATACTCTTCCACATAATAATTCTCGCCTGCAATCTCCTCGGCCACATACCTCACCTTCCCCACCGCATAGCGGACTGCGACCCAGGTGCCCACCAGGGCAAATACAATAAATGCGATACGCCAGCCCCATCCGAGGCCGAGACACCATCTGACAAAGCGACGGCTGCCTTTTTTTGTGTTTTGCTTGCTCATAAGTGTTACTATTTTTAATTGGTTTTACGGATGCAAAAATAGACACTTTTTCCGACACAGAAAGGGCCGGAAGCGGGCAATGTACGAAAAGCGGCCGGGGTGTACCAAATGCCGGCCGGGCGGTGGTTTGGTACAGTAAAGCTACTGCTGGCGGAAGACTATGTAATTGACAAAACGGTTGTTGCGGACATAGGTGGAGCCCAATCGGTGCACCGAGCCGTCGTATTCGCGGTACCAGCCGTCGGCCGACCCGCCCACCAGGAAGACAGCATCCTGCACGCCGGCCTGCACCAAGGTGCTAGCGAAGGCATCCATCGTCATGCGGCCTGCACTGGCCACGATGCAGATGCGGCCGTCTATAGAGCATAGCGCCCTGCGGAAAGCGCTGTTTTCCGGATTGTTCCTCACCGCGCAGCTGCCATCGACCGCCGGATACTGGCGGAAGAAGTCGCCGCCGGTCTCGGTAGCCTGCTCGAAGAGGGGCGAATTGTCGGCCACGCCGACGGTGACATTCCCGTCGATGATAGCGCAATAGCCACGCTTGGAGAGCCCCCACGAGAGCGGTTCGCCGTGCAGCACGAAGGCCCCCACGATGCGCCCGTTGTCGCGGCGCAGGTCGGCCGCCAGAGTGGCCATGAGAATACCCTTGTCGGCGGTGTCGGGAGCCCCGAGACAGAGCTCGGCGGTGGCCATGACAGGGTAGTAGATATCCAGGACTGTGGTATCTACGGTGAGGGAGGTATGGTAGATGCCCGGCTGCGTAGTGTCGGCATCGGCCAGCCAATCGGGGGTATGCTCCGCGGCCGCTTCGGCCCGGGTCGCCATCCCGCCCCTGGCGTGCGATGCCAGTGCCCATATCGCAATCCCGACCACCACCGCAGCCAACGACACATACAACCACCACCGCGGCCGCCAGCCGTGGGACTCAGGCTGCCCGATGAGCCTGATTTCGTCGTCACCTATCTGTTTGCTCATTTGACCTCCTTATCTAAAAAATCCTTCAATTTCTTCAGCGCCTCGCGCGAGGCGGTGAGGCTGTGGCTGGCGGTATGGCCGTCGGACAGCACCAGTTTCTGATTGCCAGGATGAATGTAACTGATAAAATTGATATTGACGATGAGGCTCTTGCCGATGCGCACAAAATCGTTCTCAGCCTGAGCCAGCTGCTTGTGCATCAGCGCTTCGATTTGTCCCAGCTGCATGGTCACCACACGGCTCTCGCCATAGGTGAAGACCAGGGTGGAATAGTTGCCGTCGGACGAGACAAACACTATCTCGTCGACCGCCGCCCTGACCAGATCCACGCTGGTTGATATGACCAAATACCGCTTCATCTGATGGTACCTAACGTGTTTTTCACCTTTTTATTTCACACGGAACAATATTTTGTTCCGGAATTCGTTGTTAAACTTAAAATATCATACAAGATGTTACAACTACAATACATAAAAGACCATCGTGAGGAGTGCATCTCCCGATTGAAAATCAAGAATGTGAAAGACGTAGAGGCCCGCGTGGCCGAAATCCTGGAGCTCGACGCCCAGCGCCGCGCCCTGCAGGTGAAGGCCGACGCCGTCAAGGCCGAGCAGAACCGCATGGCCAAGGAAATCGGCATGCTGATGAAGCAGGGCAAGAAGGAGGAGGCCGAGGCCGCCAAGGCCCGCACCGCCGAGCTGAAGGGCGAGGAGAAAGCCCTCAGCGAGGAGCAGGCCGCCACCGAGAAAACCCTCAACGAGAAGCTCATCTCGCTGCCTAACGCGCCGCATCCCTCGGTGCCCTGTGGCACCAGCGAGGCCGACAACGTGGTGGTGGGCGAGTTCGGAGTGAAGCCCGACCTGCCCGCCGATGCCTTGCCCCACTGGGACCTCTGCGCCAAGTATGATATCATCGACTTCGAGCTGGGCAACAAGGTGACCGGCGCCGGCTTCCCCTTCTACAAGGGCAAGGGTGCCCGTCTGCAGCGTGCCCTGATCAACTTCTTCCTCAACGAGGCCGCCGATGCAGGCTTCGTGGAGATCCAGCCCCCGCTGATGGTCAACGAGGCATCGGGCCTCGGCACCGGCCAGCTGCCCGACAAGGAGGGCCAGATGTATGCTATACCGCTCGACGGCTTCTATATGATCCCCACCGCCGAGGTGCCTATCACCAACATCTTCCGTGGCGAGGTGGTCGACGCCAAGCAGTTCCCCATCAAGCGGGTGGGCTACAGCGAGTGCTTCCGCCGCGAGGCCGGCAGCTACGGCAAGGACGTCCGCGGCCTGAACCGCCTGCACGAGTTCTCGAAGGTCGAGATCGTCGTCATCGAGCACCCCGACCGCTCCTACGACATGCTGGAGGAGATGAAGCGCCATGTGGGCGGCTTGCTCGACAAGCTGGGCTTGCCCTACCACATTCTCAAGCTCTGCGGCGGCGACATCAGCTTCACCTCGGCCATGACCTTCGACTTCGAGGTGTGGAGCGCCGCGCAGAAACGCTGGCTCGAGGTGAGCTCGGTCTCCAACTTCGAGACCTTCCAGGCCAACCGCATGAAGCTGCGCTTCAAGGACGAGAACGGCAAGATGCAGCTCTGCCACACGCTGAACGGCTCGGCCCTGGCCCTGCCGCGCATCGTCGCCGCCCTGCTGGAGAACAACCAGACGCCCGACGGCATCGTCATGCCCGAGTGCCTGAGACCGTATCTTGGATTTGATGTTATTAATTAGTAGTGAGATGAAATGATTATCCGCGATTGCCGCAACAATGCCTCGGAGAGGCATAATCTCAATAACCCCAGACAAACGAAGTGCAGTCTGGGGGTTGATAGCCAGTCTGAAAATGGCGTCTCAAAGAGACGCACTCTCTGATATGTGCTGGTTGTGGATAATCACTTCTCTCCCTTCTTTCAATTCTTAAAGAAAATGCAAAACATACAGAAAATACACGAAAACCTGATCTATGTCGGCGCCAGCGACCGTCGCCTGGCCCTGTTTGAGAATGTCTACCCCATTCCGCGTGGGGTGAGCTATAACAGCTATGTGCTGCTGGACGAGAAGACAGTGCTCTTCGACACCGTCGACGCCTCGGTGGCCCAGCAGTTCTACGAGAACGTCGAGGCCGCCCTCGCTGGCCGCAAGCTGGACTATGTGGTGGTGCACCACATGGAGCCCGACCACGCCGCCACGCTGATGGACCTCCTGCTGCGTCACCCCGAGGCCACGGTGGTCACCACCGCCAAGGCCGCCCAGATGATCGAGCAGTTCTTCGGGAGCGCAGGCGTCTCGCCTGCAACACCGGGAGCGCAGGCGTCCCGCCTGCAAACGGTCAAGGAGGGCGACACCCTCGTCACCGGCGCCCACACGCTCGCCTTCACCATGGCCCCCATGGTGCACTGGCCCGAGGTGATGATGACCTACGACAGCACCAGCAAGACCCTCTTCAGTGCCGACGCCTTCGGCACCTTCGGCGCCCTCAGCGGCAACCTCTTCGCCGACGAGGTGAACTTCGAGCACGAGTGGCTCAACGACGCCCGTCGCTACTACATCAATATCGTGGGCAAGTACGGCCTGCAGGTGCAGAACGTGCTGAAGAAAGCCGCCGCGCTCGACATCCAGATAATCTGCCCGCTGCACGGCCCGGTGTGGCGTGAGAACCTCGGTTGGTTCATCGGAAAGCACGACACTTGGAGCCGCTACGAGCCTGAGGATAAGGCTGTTGTCATCATCTATGGCAGCATCTACGGCCACACCGAAGCCGCCGCCCTGCGTCTGGGCACCCTGCTGGCACAGCGTGGTGTCAAGAATATCAAAGCCTACGACGCCAGCCACACGCACGCCAGCAAGCTGGTGGCCGAGTGCTTCCGCGCCAGCCACGTGGTCCTGGCCTCCAGCACCTACAACAACGGCATCTTCACGCCCATGGAGAGCCTCCTGGCCGACCTCAAGGCCCATGCCTGGCAGAAGCGCACCGTGGCCCTCATCGAGAACGGCAGCTGGGCCGCGCAGAGCGGTAAGTTGATGCGCGCCGAGTTGGAGCAGATGAAGGACATCGCTATCGTCGGCGACATGGTATCGCTGAAGAGCGCCGCCACCCCCGCTCAGGAGCAGCAGCTCGCCGCCCTGGCCGACGCGATAGTGGAGACGCTGGGGGAGTGAGAGAGGAGTGATGGAGGAGTGAGAGGGACAATACCTTATTTGTGTAAATATAATAGGCGACAATGGAATATGGGTTTCAACGTGTGATTGCATGGCAAAAAGCGCATGAGTTCGTTTTGCTGATTTACAGGATATCCAAGCATTTCCCCGACGATGAAAGGTTTGGGTTGACGTCATAGTTGAGACGTGCGGCAGTGTCGGTGGAAGCGAATATAGCAGAAGGATACAGGAAGATAAGCCGAGCCGACAAGCTGCGCTTCCTCAATATTGCGCAGGGGAGCCTCGAGGAATGTCGCGACTACCATATCCTTGCCAAAGACTTGGGCTATATCAACGAAGAAGAATACGAACAGATAAGGGTCTCGCTCTTGATGGCCAGCCAATTCCTCAATGCCTACTGCGAAGGCATCAGAAACAATAACGCAATGAAAAACGACCTAATTTAAAATGAAAAACAATAAATAAAGAAGTATTAAACAGAAGCAGTACACAGGAATAGTAAATAGAAATAGTAAACAGGAGTAGAAAATAGGAATAGACAACAGGAATAGTAAAAGGAGCAGTAAAAGGAGTAGATAAAAAGTGTAGCAAAAACATTTGTCCCCCTCACTCCCCTCTCACTTCCCCTTCACTCCTTCCTCACTCCTTCCTCACCCCCCCTCACTCCCT
>JAZNHG010000030.1:0-34792 GCA_045576855.1 Bacteroidales bacterium
GGCTGGGCGGCGACGACTGCGGCCCGGCGGCATGGATGCCGCCGGGCCGCAGAGCGAGGGTGCCGTCGGGGTGGCCGAGAGGGCTATTCGACGGGGATGTCGCGGTTCACATTCTTCGAGCCGACGAGGGCATAGAAGAGGATGTAGGCCAGCATGGCGGCCACGAGCCAGTAGGAGCCCATATAGCCGACAGCCTTGGCCAAGGCGTTCTGGATGAGGGGCATGACGCCGCCACCGACGACCATCATCATGAAGATGCCGCTGGCCTGCTCGGTGTACTTGCCGAGGCCCTCGACCGAGAGGTTGAAGATGCCGCCCCACATGAGCGATGTGCAGAGACCGCAGAGGACCAGGAAGAGTGCGCTCAGGGGGACCTGGAACATCTGGAACCCGTCGGCCACGCTGTAGCCCGGCATGGAGACGCGCACGTCGGCGGGCATGAGTATGGCGACGACGATGAGCACGATGGCGAGCAGTGCGACGAAGGAGAGCTGGGTGCGGGTGCTGACCTTGCCGCTGATGGCGGCGCTGGCGGCACGACCCACCATCATCAGCAGCCAGTAGATGGCGGCTACGGCGCCTCCGATGGCGGCTCCGCAGAGCGGGTCGTCGGTGAGGTAGAAATTGAGCTCGGCCGGGATGCCCACCTCGATGCCGACATAGAAGAAGATGGCCACCACGCCGAGCACCAGATGGCGGAAGCTCCAGGCGCTGTAGCGGTCGCGACCGCCGCGGATGATGCGCTCGCGGCGCGGCTCGGGAATCTTGACAAAGAGGATGATGACGAAGGCCACGGCGAAGACGCCCATAGCGATGAAGAGCAGGGGCGAGACGTCGCTCATGGCGGTGCGGTCGGTGACGGTGCCGATGAGGGCGCCGACGAGCAGCGGGGTGAGGGTGCCGGTGAGCGAGTTGAGGGTGCCGCCGGTCTGGATGAGCTGGTTGCCGCGGTTGCCGCCGCCGCCCAGCAGGTTGAGCATCGGGTTGACCACCGTGTTGAGCATGCAGACACAGAAGCCGCAGATGAAGGCGCCGAGCAGGTAGATGAGGAAGTTGAGCATCACCGGCTGTCCGCCGACGCTGAAGGTGGCCGTGTCGGCACCGAGCAGGCTGGAGAGGTACTGCACCACCATGCCGCAGAAGCCCACGCCGAGGGCGATGAGGGCCGTGCGCTTGTAGCCGATGCGCTGCATCATCTTGCCCGCAGGAATGCCCATGATGAGATAGGCCAGGAAGTTCATCATGTTGCCCAGCATGCCGGACCATTCGTACTGGTTCTTCCAGATGTTGCCGAAGGGCGCCGCCATGTTGGTGACGAAGCTAATCATGGCAAACATGAAGAACATGGTGATTACCGGCACGATAGCCAGTCGTTCTTTTTTCTGTTCCATAGTTGAATAGTTTTTATTGTTACTTATTTTCTATCATCAAAACAGCGTTATCTTGCGGCTGGCGGCACCGGCCCGCAGCAGATAGACCCCGCGCGCGGGGAGGGCAGCACACAGACGGCCCTGCGCCGCAGCCAGGCAGCGACCCTGCATGTCGTAGAGCAACAACGGCGTGTCGGCGGCGTCGCACTCGGCGGTCAGGCGGCGCCCCTGCAGGCTGACGCGGAGGGGCGGCATGGCCACCTCGTCGATGCCCACTTCGTGGCAGTAGGCATAGAAGGCGGTGTCGCGCTCGACGACGAAGGTAAGGCTGCGGGCAGTCGAGCCAATCCCCTCCCAATGGGTGAAGAGGGGGTCGTCGCAGCCGACGGTGACGGTGTCGCCCAGGGCATATTCTCCGGCGCCGTAGAGAGCGTCCAGGTCACAGTAGCCGGCATTCTCGACCGCCACACGGCAGGGACGCTCGGCGAAGACGGCACGTATCATCCAGCTGTAGTTGGCCCCGGTACGGGTGATAGGCACCCAACCCTCGGGCATCTTGTACCAGCTGCCGTCTTCGACGGCGGTGTAGAACGACCCGGTGGCGGGATAGGCCGAGGAGCTGACGAAGTGGAACGTAATCCAGACAGGCTCGTCGTTGGGCAACCCAATGGGCTCGTCGAGGTTCACGGTAGTCCATCCGCTGGCAGCGGTCAGGTCGACGCCGACGGCACGCAGCATGTTGTCGCCGGTGATGCTGTCGCCGGCATAGACCCGCAGCGTGTAGATGCCGCCATCGCGCACATAAATCTGCACGGCCGAGAGGCTGCGCTGCAGCTGTCGCAGCGAGGGCGGGATGCGGATGCCCCACTCGGTGACACTGCCATAGTCGTCGCGCCAGGCACTGCTGAGCACGTCGTCGCAATAGCCGACGGTGTCGCCACAGATCACGGGGAGGAACAGCGCCGTGTCGGTCAGGTCGCCATTGGGCGTGAAGGTGAAGCTGGCGTTGGTCTGGCCGCTGGCCCATCCGGCGAAGCGGTAGCCCTCGGCAGGTTGCACTCGCACGGCGACCTGGTCCTGGTAGGGCACATAGTAGCCGCTGCCGACGACGGTGCCCATCGCGCTGTCGGCACTCACGAGGTCGACGTGTGCCAGCGAATCGGTGATATAGCAGGGCATGACGCCGAAGATGGCCGAATTGTTCCGGTTGAAGGTGTAGGTTGCGTTGCCGCCGATGCCGCCGGCACCGGGCGAGAGCGAGTCAATGGTGTAATAGCCGTCGTAGTAGCCACCCCACCCCCAGTTGACATGGAACATGCCAGTGGAATCATAGCCGTCCAGCACAAAAGCATGGCCTCCGGCCTCGTCGTAGCCCGTGTAGATGACGGGGCGCCGGCGGACGATTTCGTTCCGCACCTTGGCGTCCCAGGCGGCGTCGGTGAAGAATGCCTTCATCTTGCCGTAGAGCATGGGGTTGTAGCCGAAGTGTTCGCGCAGGGAGCGCTCGGTGGACGGCAGGTTGTAGCCGTAGTCGGCATAGCTGATCACCTGGGCGCCGCTGCTGCCTACTCCATAACCCATCTCCACTGCCACACCCACATGATACATCAGCTGTGCCACGGCGCCGACCTCGGCGGCGCTGCTCTCCCAGGTCAGGGCATCAGGCATCTGGTCCCAGCGGTAGGCAGTGTCGAAGGTCACCGACTGCGGTCCGAAGGTATCGTCGACATAGGTATGGCTGCCATGCCCCACCGCCGGATGGTTCCAGTACTTCATCACCTGGGCCTGCGCCGTGGCCACACAGCCGGTGACGGCATGGGCCGAGTCGCTGTAGGAGTAGGGGCACATGCTGTTGTAGAGCGGAGCCTGGTTCCAGGTGGTGGTCATCAGGGGCTCTACCGGGACGAGGCCACCACTCTTGGGCTGCTGCCACAGGGCCTGCACCTCGGCGCTCGGCACGGCTCCGTTCTTGACAAGGTCGGCAATCTCGCGCTGATAGCCCGCAAGCCACGCTTTCACATGCTCCGGCATCTGCTCCACCGGGAACTGCCCCGTGGCAGAATAGGCCAGCACCGGCCGCACACAATCGTCGGCCGCCACAATAACGAACCCTTCGGAGTCGGCACCGACAAGAAGGTAGCAGTGGGTTAAAGCGTCGGGGGTGACATCGACGACCTGTTTGCCAAGCAAGCGTTCTGCCACCTGGCGTGCCAGCGCCGGTTCGACAGGTCTGGCATTGACCGCTCCGAAAAGGAGTACAAGAGCGGCGGTCAGGATGGTTTTCTTCATATCTTATTCAATATCTATTTTACTACAATCAATTTTCGACCGTGTTCGTTTTCCACCTTGAGCAAATAGACACCCCCGGAAGGGAAACGATACCTTGAAAAGCTGTTTTTACCAGAAAGCAGTCGACGACCGGTGATGTCATATAGGTTGACGTTGAGGCCCGTTGGATTGTCAATAATGAGTGTATGATTGTCAATACGGTAGTTGACGGCAGACCGGGAAGGGTTGTCCATGACAGGCACTATCCCGTTCGGATGTGTACCCCGACCGAAGATGCCTCGTATCATCCATGCACCATACACCTCCCGACTGTTCGGCGCCCAGCCGCTGGAAAGACGGCACCAAGTGCCGTTGCTGTTTCCAAGGTATCGGGACACATTTGCCTCACCGTTCTGGCTATACAATGTAATCCACAACGTGGATTTATCATCGATACGGAGAGAGGAATCGAGCGTATGTGTGTTCCATCCAATACTATTGTACTCCAATGGTTTGGAATAAACACAGGTGGCATCCGTCAAACTATCGCCGACATAGATGTTCAAGACAAAGGACGAATAATCAAGACGGCAATAATACTGTACAGCCGTCAACTCACACGGGTTGTCACGGACTTCTGCAGGCACACGGATGCCCCACTCCCAGTCCCACTCCGAAGTGTATTGCTGTTCACCAAACCATGTCCAGAAATAAGCATCAAGACAATAACCGACAGTGTCGGTGGGAACAGGTTTGAAACAGGCGGTATCGGTATGGTTATCGGATGCTATGAACACCAACGGTGTCTTGGTGTTACCCGATGTCCAATGGTCGAACACATATCCGTCGCGGGCCTTGGCCTCAAGAATGACGGTATCTTGCAGCGAGGCGTACACTCCACTGCCACTGACAGTCCCCTGCGTGGTATCGGCAGAGAAAAGCCGGATATGGGCCACCGAGTCGGGCGCTACCGAAGCAGGCCGGATGTCAATGATTGCACTGGCCCAAGATGAATAGTCCGTATAACCGCTAGGACGGAGGTTGTTGAGGGTGTAATAGCCGTCATATACACCACCCCAACCCCAGTTGACATGGAACAGGCCGTTCGAGTCGTAGCCATCGATGACAAATGCATGCCCACCCCCAGCATAAATCACAGGCTGGCCGAGGTCAATCTGACGACGCATCAAACTATCCCAGTCGCGATCCGAATACTCGTTTTTGTGGATTGAATGAAGCAGGGGATTGTAGCGGAAATAGGTCTTCAGCGCAGACTCCGCCGAAGGGGGTAATCCGAAATCGCGGTTTTCTACGACGGCACCGCTCCCCGTGGTGCCATATCCCATATCCATCGCCACTCCAGCATGATACATCAGCTGCGCCACTGCCATGACAGCGGCGCTGTCGCTGTTGGCATCCAGGAAATCCGGCATCAGTTCCCATGCGTAGTGCGTGGTGTCGAACCGTGCTTCCAGGGTGCTGCCATACCATTGGTGAACATAGGAATGGCTTCCCCACCCTACCGGAGGGTAATTCCAATATTTCATCACCTGCGCCGCAGCCGTGGCAGGACAACCCGTTACCGTACGCCGGTGCTCCTCCTCGTCATACGGACATAGTGCATTGTAGTATGGGCTCTGATTCCAGATGGTGGTCATCAGCGGCCCAGCCTGGCCGCTTTTCCTGCTCTTGGGGTTTTGCCAAAGGGCGCGTACGGCCGAACTGGGCGAACCTGGGTATTTGATATGTGCCGCTATGTCATGGCGATAGCCTTCTATCCACGCTTTCACATGTTCCGGCATCTGCTCCACCGGAAACCGCCCCGTGGCAGAATAGGCCAACACCGGCCGCACACAGTCGTCGGCCGCCACAATAACGAACCCTTCTCCCTCGACAGGGGCAAAGACATAAAACTCTTCCCAATCGGCAGGCGACACACACACCGCCGGTGCGAAATAATGAGCCTCGACAAGCGCACGCGCACGCTGCACGTCGACCGGACGGGCCATTGCCACCAATGCATACATTGAAAGTATGAATGTCAAGTATCGTTTCATTATCTATATAATAAAAAAAAGACACCGATAACATCCGTATCGGTGTCTGTGTGTTGTTTCTATTTAACCTTTCAAGGCTTCCGAGCCGCTCACTATCTCGATGATTTCGTTCGTAATAGAGGCTTGTCGAGCCTTGTTGTAACTGAGCCGCAGGTCCTTGAGCAGCTCGGTGGCGTTGTCGGTGGCCTTCTGCATGGCCGTCATACGGGCGCCATGTTCTGCGGCCAGCGAGTCGAGCACCATCCGGTAGAAGGTGGACCGCAGCGTCAGCGGTATCATCTCGCGCAGGATTTCCTCTTTCGACGGCTCATAGATATAGTCGTTGGACTGCCGTGAACGACCCGACTGGCTCGCCCGCGTCTCGATGGGCAGGAACTGCTCATTACTGAGCACCTGCGACAAAGAGTTCTTGAACTGGTTGTAGACCAATTCCACGCGGTCCACACGCTTCTCGGCGAAGTCGTCCATCAACCCGTCGGCCACGGCGGCTATAGCGTCGAATGTGGGTGCATCCAGCAGCTCGTCGTGGCATTCCAACTGGAGGTCCTTCTGGCGAACCAGCAACTCGGATGCCTTCTTTCCGATGCTGACCACGCGGATATTGACCTGCTGCGAGCGGTAGTGGTCGATACGCTGCTGTGCCAGCTTCAGCACATTGCTGTTGAACGCGCCACAGAGCCCCTTGTTGGAGGTCACCACCACCAGCACCACCGTCGAGTTCGACGAGAGATGGCGCACGCCGTGATAGGGAGTCTGCACCCCGTCGCCCGTGTCGATGTCGGATATAATCTCGTTCAACTGGGCCGTGTAGGGGCGCATACCTATGATGGCATTCTGCGCACGACGAAACTTGGCGGCAGATACCATCTTCATAGCCGACGTAATCTGCTGCGTGGAGCTGACCGATGCGATGCGGGTGCGTACTTCTTTCAGATTAGCCATAGGTCAATACTACTTGTAACGTTCGGCGGTGTCGAGGGCCAGAGCCTTCATGGCGGCCAGGTCGGCATCGACCAGCTTGCCGGCGCGCAGATTGGCCAATATGTCGGCATGGTCCTGCCGCATGAGGAAGAGGAATGCTTTCTCGAAGTCGCGCACCTTGTCGACGGCCACCTTCTGCAGCAGTCCGTTGGTGCCGCAGAAGATGATAGCCACCTGTTCCTCGACAGGCATGGGGCTGTACTGCGGCTGCTTGAGGATTTCCACGTTGCGGGCACCCTTGTCCAGCACCGCCTTGGTGGCGGCATCCAGGTCGGAGCCGAACTTGGAGAATGCCTCCAGCTCGCGGTACTGAGCCTGGTCCATCTTCAGCGTTCCGGCGATTTTCTTCATACTCTTAATCTGGGCCTTGCCACCCACGCGCGACACCGAAATACCCACGTTGATAGCCGGACGCACACCACTGTTGAAGAGGTTGGTCTCCAGGAAGATCTGACCGTCGGTAATGGAGATGACGTTGGTGGGGATATAGGCCGACACGTCGCCAGCCTGAGTCTCGATGATGGGCAATGCCGTCAGCGAGCCACCACCCTTGACGCGGCCCTTCAACGAGGCGGGCAGGTCGTTCATCTGGGCGGCGATGGCGTCGTTCTGGATAATGCGGGCGGCACGCTCCAGCAGACGGCTGTGCAGATAGAACACATCACCGGGATAAGCCTCGCGTCCCGGCGGGCGACGGAGGAGCAACGAGACCTCACGGTAGGCCACAGCCTGCTTGGACAGGTCGTCATATATCACCAGGGCATTGCGGCCCGTGTCGCGAAAGTATTCGCCTATGGCGGCACCCGCAAAGGGGGCATAGAACTGCATGGCGGCGGGGTCGGAGGCCGTAGCGGCCACCACGATGGTGTATTCCATAGCGCCCTTCTCCGTCAGGTTCTTCACCAGGTTGGCCACGGTGGAGCCCTTCTGACCACAAGCCACATAGATGCAGTAGACAGGGTCGCCGGCGTCGTAGTTGTTCTTCTGGTTGATAATGGTGTCGATGGCGATGGCCGTCTTACCGGTCTGGCGGTCGCCGATGATGAGCTCGCGCTGGCCACGTCCGATGGGAATCATCGAGTCGATGGCCTTGATGCCGGTCTGCAAGGGCTGTTCCACCGGCTGACGGTAGATGACGCCGGGGGCTTTGCGCTCGATGGGCATCTCGAACAGCTCGCCCTCGATGGGGCCCTTGCCGTCGATGGGCTGGCCAATGGTGTTGATGACACGGCCCAGCAGACCCTCGCCGACGGGCAGCGAGGCGATGCGCTTGGTGCGTTTCACGGTGTCACCTTCGTTGACGGTGGTCATCTCGCCCAGCATCACCACACCCACATTGTCCTCTTCCAGGTTCTGCACAATGCCTTGGTCGCCGGAGTCGAACTCCACCAGCTCGCCGCTCTGGGCATTGTTGAGGCCATAGATGCGGGCGATGCCGTCGCCGACGGTGAGCACGGTGCCCACCTCCTCCAGCTCGACGTCCAGATTGACATCGGCCAGTTGTTTCTTCAAGATTGCCGACACTTCGGCAGGCTTAATATCAGACATATTCTGTTACAATTTGCTTTCGTATTCATTCTTGGCAAACTCCTTGCGCAACTTCTTGATTTTGGTGCGCAAGCGAGCGTCGTACATGTTGTGGTCGAACTCCATCTTGAATCCGCCCAGCATGTTGGGGTCGGTAGAGGCTTGCAGCTCCACCTGCTTGCCGGTGTAGTCCTCGATGAGGCGGCGCACATAGTCGCGGGCACTCTGTTCGACCGGCTGGTGGGTCACCAGCTCGCCGAGCACGATGCCGCGGCTCTGGCGGTAGAGGTCGAGATAAGCCTCGGCGATGCCGCGCAGGTTGACGGAGCGGTTCTTCTTCACCACAAAGCGCAGGAAAGCCATCGTCTCGTCGCCCACATGGCCGGCCAGCAGCGCTTCGACCACGGCGACTTTGCGGTCGTAGCGCACCGTGGAATTGGCGAAGAGGGCCACCAGCTCGCGGTTGCCGGCCATCACATCGGCCACCAGCCTCATGTCGTCGGCCACCCGTTCGGCCTGCTGCCGGTCGGTGGCCAGCATGAAGAGGGCCTTGGCATAGTTGGTATTGATGCGGTAATTATTCATCGCTTAATTGAGCTGGGCACGTTCAAGTTCTTTCTGTATCAGCGCGTCGGCCTTGCTCTTGTCCTCCAGTTCGGCGCGTATCAGCTTCTCGGCTATCTCGATGCTGAGGTTGGCAATCTGGTTTTTGAGCTCGGTCATGGCCTTGAGCTTCTCGTAGTTGATATTCTCGCGGGCGGCTTCCACAATGCGGTCGGCCTCGGCCGAAGCCTTGGCGCGGGCCTCTTCCACTATCTGGTCGCTGGCGGTGCGTGCGTTGCGCAGCATCTCGTCGCGCTCCATCTTGGCTTGGCGCAGCAGTTCTTCGTTGTGGGCCACCAGATGCTTCATCTCCTCGCGGGCCTTGGCCGCCTCGTTCAGCGAGTCGGCGATGGCTTCCTCGCGGCTCTTGAGCGACTTGAGTATCATCGGCCAGCCAAACTTGATCAGGATGAAGGCCAGGATGCCGAACGATACCAGCATCCACACAAAGGTGCCCAGGCCGGGGTTAATCAGGGGGTTGTTCATATATTCGGATGTTTACTCTCTTTCGTTTCAAACGGGACCGGCCAATCGCCGGCCCCGTAAAGGTGTGTGAGTGTGCAGACTGCAACTATCCGGCGGAACTACTTGAGGACCACCAGCAGGCAGCACACGACTGCGAAGAAGGCAACGCCTTCCACCAGAGCAGCGGCGATAATCATCGTGGAGCGGATATCGCCACCGGCCTCGGGCTGGCGGGCCATGCCCTCCATAGCGCCCTGACCGATCTTACCGATGCCCAATCCGGCACCTATGGTGGCCAGACCGGCGCCGATAGCGGCACCCAGATAACCCGTGGCCATGTTGGCCACCGCCTGCAATGCAATCAATAGTGTTGTCATAATGTTGTTTTATATATAGTTAAACGTTATTTTACTCTCTGCTTTCCCACAGGCGTCGGCTGTGGAAAGCGGGTGCAAAGATATACATTTTTTTTGAATTAAATGTTAAAAGGCTAAACTTTTTTTATCGAAAACGACGAAAAAGGGTTCGAAATGGCATGCAGCACCCGCGCTCCCGAAATGTTAAAATGGTAGGATGGTGGTAGGATGGTGGTAGGATGATGGTAGGATGGTGGTAGGATGATACCCTAGCAGCGGCATGGCGGTGGACAGAAAAAAGCGAGGGGGGCGCCGGATGGCGTCCCCCTTCGGGTTTGAAAGTTGCCGCTGCGGGGATTGACCCGCACCGGGGCAGTGCGCTACTTGACCACAAGCTTGCGGATGACCACCGAGCGCTCGCCCGCGATGCGGACGAAGTAGGCGCCCTTGGCCATTGTGCTGACGTCGATGGTCAGGCTACCGCTGGCCTGCGTGCTGTAGACCTGGCGGCCGTTGAGGTCGATGACGGTCACGGTGGCCGTGCCCTCGATGCCGCTGATGGTCACCGCATGGCTGGCGGGGTTCGGGTAGAGGCTGATGTTGGCATTGGCGTTCACATCGTCGATGCCCACCTGGGCGGTGGTGAAGCGGGTCACCGGGCTCCAGTCGCTGTTGACGCCGTCGGCGCAGATGCTACGCACATAGACGTCGTAGGGCGTCTGCGGGGCCAGGCCGCTGATGGTGTAGCTGGTGCCCTGGACGGTGTCCACATAGCCCTCGCCCTGGTTGATACCCTGCGTGCCATAGTTGATGACGTAGGCGGCCGCCGAGCCCTGCCAGCTGATAGTGGCGCCGGTGGCGGTGACATTGCCGGCCGCAACGCCGGTGGGTGCCTCGCAGCCGAGGGTGGTGAGGGCGACAGTGTCGCTCCAGTCGCTGTAGAAGTCGTCGACGCACAGGGCGCGGACGCTGACCTCATAGGTAACGCCGCTGAGGAGGGTGTCGAAGGTGACGGCAGGCGTGCCACTCACCTGGACGAGAGCCGTATGGAGGGGCGAGGCGCTATAGGCGCGCACCTCCCAGAGGGTCTCCTCGTTGCCGGGCGTCCAGGTGACCTGGGCACCGGTGTAGGTGGGGTTGGACACCACCAGCGTGTCGGGCACGAAGCAGGGCATGTCGGGCGTGGCGAAGCTTCCACCGGTCCAGCTGCTGTAGGCATCGGCCTCGCACTGCTGGCGCACAGCATAGTAGTAGGTCGTGTTGAACTCGAGGTCCGTGAGGTCGAAGGTGCCGCTCTGGCTGTAGAGCGTGTCGGCGAGGGCGCCCATCTGGGTGCCGTAGGCGAGGGTGTAGCCCTGGGTGGAGTTGGAGTTGCTCTGGGCCACAATGGTGGCACTGTTGTAGGCAGTGTCGGTCACCTCGACCGAAGGCGGGTAGCAGGAGAAGGTGGTCCAGACGGCCACATCGTCGATACACACCGAATAGAAGGAGGCAGTATAGTTCCAACGGAAGGCCAGCGGATAGTTGCCGGCGGGCACATTGGCGAAGCTTACGGTGTCGTAGATGCCGTGTCCGCTCTGGATGCCGTTGCCGGAGTGCACCGTGAGGCTGCTGGCCTGGATGGTGTGCACGGCGACAAAATCGGTCTCATAATTGTCGCCCGTCAGGTAGCCCACCTGGAGGAAACCGTTGGTGCTGCTTTCGGTGCACATCCAGAAGGCAAGGGTGAGCGTGTTGGTGGGCTCGGCAATGTCGGCCAGGCGCACATAGGTGTCGTTGCCCCAACCGGTGTTCAGGCCAGAGGTCATGGTGATGGCCTGACGACCGCTGATGCAGTAGCTGTATGTACCGCTGTCGGTGACGTGAGGCAGCTTGCCGGTGGGACCGGTAGTGTAGCTCTCCCAGCAGTTGGGCAGTTCGCCGTCCTCAGTACTATTGTAGGCCACGGGGGTGTAGCTCTCGAAGTCCTCGCGCAGGGTGTCCATGACGCTTATGGGGGCGCACATGGTTTTCACCGTGACGGGGGTGCTCCAATAGCTGCGGAGGGTGTCGGAACAGAGCTTGCGCACCCAGATGTTGTAGGTGGTGCTGGGCAGCATGTTGACGATGGTGTGGCTGGTGGCATGCAGGACCGTGTCGAAGAGGTCGGTGCCGGTGGTGCCGGCGGGACGATAGTCGACCAGATAGGTACCGGCAGTGTCACCCGCCCAATGGATGTCGACGGAGTAGAACGAGGCGGTGTCGGCCGTCAGCCCGAAGGGGCGTTCGCAGGCAGGCACGGCAACCTGGATGTCGTCGACCACGGGAGGCATCATGTTGTATGTGTGCTGCGAGGTGGTGCTCTGGAAGAAGTCGAAGACCAAGCGTTTGACGCCGCTCATGTTGTCGAAGTGCACCACGTAGTAGTCACCCACGGTGTCCATGCGGGCATGGACGGTGGTGATGTTGCCCCAGGGCGAGTAGAGGCCGGTGCTGGCAATATCGGTCACGGGGACCGAGGGGTCGGCAACGAGGACGCTTACACCGTCGTAGTTGCCCTCATTGCATCCGCCGCCACGATAGTAGAAGGAAAGGTCGTAGCTTCTGGGCGTGGGGCCGAAGTCGATGTCGCGATAGGCAAAGCTGTTGACGATGGAGCCGGGAGCCCAGGAGTGGGTGGTGCCGCCGTCGGTGCTCTGGTACATCACATTGTTGGTGCTGTTGTCATCCACGACACCGCGATACCAGAGGGCGTTGCCGTTGCTGACGGTGACCCAGTTGTTCCACTCGGCGGCATCCTCGAAGTCGTAGGCGTAGGGAGCCACAGCGGGCACCTGACTGGTGGTGAAGGCGCGGGGGAAGAGGCTCCAGTCGGCCTGCTGCCCGTCGTAGCAGACGGGGGCCACGCGATAGGTGTAGAGCGTGTTGGCCGTGAGGCCGGTCAGCGTGTAGGGGTTGCTGTTCACCGTGAGTATGGTGGGCGTGGCGGCGCCGACGGCGCTGTACTCAATGACCCACTGCGTGCTGCCGATGGTGTCGGTCCACGCCAGGGAGGCCGTGGTGGCCGTTACCTCTTCGACCGTCAGGTCGTAGGCGCGCGGACAGGGGCTCAGCTGGCGGATGGAGATGTCGTCCAGGTAGATGTAGGTGGCACTGCTGCCCGAACGGACGCCGCGCAGGGCCACATAGCTGCCGCTGCCGGTGTAGTTGGCGAAGCTCACGATATGCTCTTCCGAGGTGGTGGTGAGGTCGACAGTGTCGACAACGGTGAAGGTGGCGGTAGAGGTCGGGTCAGACACTACGCCGACTATAACCGAGGACGCATTGGTGCTGCGCTTGCCCCAGAAGCTCACCTCCACTGTGTTCATCGGGAAGTTGATGGTGTCGATTTCGGGGAAGACCATCATCGCGTCGGTGGGATAGCCACTGGTGGTACTGAAATAGTAGTAGAGCGTCTTAGTGCCGGTGTGGGTGTTGGTCGACGAGGAGTAGATGTAGGGGTAGTATGTGTAGGTGCCCGAGCCGTTGTTGACGCGAGTCCAGCAGGTGGGCAGGACGGCATTGGTACCGGCGGCGTAGTCTTCGGGGTCGAAGAACATGGGCAGCGAACGCGGAGCACACAGCGTGGCGAACTGCTTCACGAACGACCACTCGCTCTGGTCGGTGGCCGAGCAGTTGGCGCGGACATACACGTCGTAGTCTATTCCGCCCTCGAGACCCGTGATGACGGCACTGTCGGCCGTGGCCGTTACCGTGACGCCTGAACCGTGGCTGGCGCCGCGCTCGACACACTCAACCACGAAGGTGGTGCCGGCAGCATAGTTGGCCGAATTCCATCTGACGGTGGCGCTAGTGGCGGTGATGTTGCTCACCGTGACATTGCCGACACGCGGGCAGGTGGGGATATAGTCGACCATGATGTCGTCAACGTAGGCATAGCTGTAGCACGTGGTAGCGGTGCCGTAGAGTGACGGAGCCTCATCATAGATGGCTATGTGTCTACCATTGCCGCTATAATTGTTGAAATAGAACTCGTAGCCGTGGACCGAGAGAGCGGCATCGTTCCGGAGGTCGATGGTATCCATCGGCTCAAAGGTGGCGATATCTTCGGGGTTGGTCATCACACCCACCACCAGACGCGTAGTGTAGGAGTCGGTCGTACTGGAATAGCGGCGCACATTCATGCTCAGCGACAGATGCTTCACACTGTCCTGCATGACGGGCAGCGCCACATAGCTGTAGGTTGCGGAGGTCGAGGAACGGTAGGCATAGAAATAGAGACTGCGGCTACCGTTGACGGCATTGGTCGAGTAAGGATAAGGATAGGCCGTGGTGCTGTTCGTTCCCTTGTTCCAGCAGGCACCCAGCGCAACCGTCGAACCCGAGCCGTAGCTCTCGAAGTCCTCGGTGAAGGGCAAAGCCTGAGGTGCGCAAGGCGTGGTGAAGGAGAAGGGAATAGTCCAGAGGGACTGGTTGGCGGCGCCACAGATGTTGCGCACATAGAAGTAGTAGGATGTGCTGGCCGTGAGACCGGTGAGGGTGATGCTGTTGGCGGCAGTGGTCTGGTTAATCATGCCGGCAAAGCTGGCCAGCGAATCGGGCTCGACCAGAGTGGTGCTGAGCAACACTTCATACTGGCTACCCACATTCTCCCAAGTGAAGGTGACCGCAGTGTCGATGATGTCGACAAGCGTCACCTCGGAAGGACGCATGCAGGTCGGAATCTCGGTGCAGATATTGAAGATGATGTTCGGACGGTTGAGTGTACGGGTACAGGTGTTATTGACCGTGGTAGCAGAAGAGCGGTAGCCATAGCAGCTTCTGTACACACCGCTCTGGGCGGTATAGTAGAAGTTCTGCGAAGCCGTAGGCGTGGTGTCGTGGACGAGCATAACCATCAGGTTGCGGCTGCCGCTGTACGGGAAGACGGTGTCCAGCGGTATCTCTATCCAGCTGTTGGCAGTAGTGGCGATATCGCCACTGTAGACCAACGACATGTCACTGCGCAGCAATGCAGCGGTATCGGTGGCAGGCGTCGACGAGAACTCGCTCATGTCGGTCTCGACCATATAGACCTTGGCCTGGCGTATCATACCCGAAGCGGTGCCGGTCTGCAGCGAAATGCTATTGATAGTATTGTTGGCCAGCACGCCTAGCTCCGCCATCTCCTCGGCAGTGTAGATGGTGCGCGAGTAGCCAGTGGGATAGGTACTGTAGGCGGCGAATGCGTAGTAATAGCCGTTAGAGGTTCCATCGCCGATGGTGTCGGAGATATTTATCCTGTTGGGGCCACAATCTATATGGGTGCGGAAAGGCAACACCTCGGACCAGAGGCTGGAGTCGTTGCCGCACAGCGCACGGACGCGTACATAATAATTAGTATAGGACAGCAGGTTGCTGAGAGTACAGCTGGTGCCGGAGACGACGGTGCTGGTCGTGGTGGCGCCGGTGAATCCCTCGTTCTGCGAGAGCTGCACCTCGAAGCTGGAGGCCGAAGCGGTCCACGACAGCTGGGCCTCGTAGGCGCCCAGACTGTCGACAGTCACGCTGAGCGGCCAACGGCAGCTGGGAAGCATGGCAATCTCCACATCGTCGAGATACACATGGTTGTAATGCGAACTGACATTAAGATAGGGGGCGCGGAAGGCGATGCAGCGACCGTCGCCGGTGTAGTTCTCCAGGGAAATGAGGTAGTGCTGCACCGTGCTTGCAGGTTCGGCCGTAAGGTCAATCTCGCGTAGCAGCTCGAAGGTGCTGGTGTCGCGCGGATTGCTCATCACGCCTACCTGCATGATGGAATGATAGGTGGAGGTAGTGGTGGAGTAGCGCTTCAGGTCGAACGAGAGCATCAGGTCGTTCAGGCTGCTGGAGAATATCGGTGTTGCGGCATAAGAGGAGATGGCGGACGTGGAATAGAAGTAGAGTCCAAGGCTGCCGTTGCATGCCGCTGTGGTGCTGGGATAGGGATAGGCCGTGGTGGTGCCGAAGGCTTGCTTGTTCCAGCAGGGGTCGATGGGATTGGCCGAGCCGGAAGCATAACGCTCAAAGTCCTCGACATAGGGCAGCGTATCCACCGGGACGCAGAAGGTGCGCTCGCTCGCCATGCGGGCATCCGAGACCTCGCTGCCGCAGTTGGCGCTGACGTAGAAGTCGTACTCCGTGTCGCTGCTGAGGCCCGTCACAATATAGACAGTGTCGGTAAGATTCTCGACGATGCCATTTTCGCTGCCGGGGACAAAGCCATGAGGGCCATATTCCAGCACCCAGCCCGACGGCGACGGAGTGCGGCTGTCGGGATGCCAGGCGAGGGCTATCGAGTCGTGGCTGATGGCGGTAGTCGTCAGCGACTCGGGGCGGAAGCAGGTGGGTATGGTGCGGAGATTGACGTCGTCTATATATACATAGTTATAACGGTAGGTGGCCGAGCCCACAAGGGAAGGTATCGGAGCATAGAACACCACATAGCGGCCATCGCCGGTGTAGTTCTCGAAGCTAATCTCGATGCTGTGGACCGAGCTGGCAGGCTCGTCAACAAGGTCGATGGTGTCCATCCACACGACGCTGCTCTCCAGACTGTCGGCCGAATCGAAGTTGGTGAGCGAATCGGCTATACCGACATAGAGCAGCGAGGTGTAGTAGTTGGAGACCGTGCTGTAGCGCTTCATCATGAATTCGACCATCAGGTCGCTGACATCAAGCGACTCGTCGAGCTGCGGCATGGCGGCCCAACTGTACACCTTGGTTGTGGTGGCCGAACTGGGCCAGTAGCCATAGAAGTAGAGTCCCCGCTCGCCATTGATGGCAGCGGTGGAATAGGGATAGGGGTAGGCGGTGGTGCTGCTGGTGCCTTTGGTCCAGCAAGGGCTGATGCCATAGGTGGAGCCGGTGCCGTAGGCTTCGAAGTTCTCGAAGTAGGGCAGGTAGTCCTCCGTCAGCAGGTCGCACGCGGTGGTGACCGTGGCGCTGATGAAGCTGGAGGTGTCGCCGCTACACAGGGCATAGACATACACGTCGTAGCTGGTGCCCATCTGCAGGTCGGTGAGGGTGACGTAGTTGGTCGCCACCGTGGTTTGGATACCATTGCCCAACTCGAAGCCCGCGGGACCGTACTCCACCAGATACTCGGTGGTGGAAAATCCCTCGTTGGTCCAACTGAGGCCGAGGCTGGTGGGCAGCGTGTCGGTGACCACTATGTCCGACGGACGGGCGCAATCGGGCACGTAGTCGACCGTGATATCGTCCAGGTAGAGGTACGACGTGCCGCTGTTGGGCGAGAGGATGGCCAGATAGGTGCCGTCGCCGTCGTATGCGGTCAGGGGCAGCTCGACGTACTCCCACGACGAGACATCGCTCACCTGACCGACAAGCAGCGTGTCAAAAGTGCTGAGGTCGTCGGGATTGCTCATCACGCCAACGATGTAGTGGCCATAGTTGGCCGACGTCTTGTAGGCCCAGAAGCTGAGCATCATCGACGACAGATTGTCCTCGAAGAGCGGGAAGGTAAGGTAGGACCAGAGGGTGGTCGTGCTGTAGAAGTAGAGGCTATAGTTGCCGCTGTGCTTCTGCGTCGAGGAAGCGTAGGGAAAGGCGGTGGAATTGTTGGTATGGCGGCCAAAGCAGGTATTGAAGGTGGCCGAGGCACCCGTGCCGCTGGCGTCCTCGAAGCCGTAGACCAACGGCAGCGAGTCGCTCACGATGGGGGTGCAGGCGGTATGGAAGGCGCAGCTGCGCGCACCGCTGGTATCGCCCGCGCCGCAGAGGGCACGCACGGTCACGGTGTAGTCCGTGTTGGGCGTCAGCTGGTCAAGCGTCAGCGAAGGGCTGCTGGTGGCATAGTCCACATCCACCACGCCGGTGGCGTCGGCAAGGGTCACCTCCCACATCGCGGCCGTACCGTTCTCCGTCCAGCTGACGGTGACCATGTCGTAGCCGGGGGCGGCGCTGAGCTCCGTCACCTTGGGGCAGGTGGGCATCAGGTCCACCTTGATATCGTCGATATAGATATAGTTGATACTGCTGAACTCCGACTTGATGGCTATATACTGGCCCGTGCCGGTGTATTGGTTCAGGGGCACCTCTACCTCCTCCCATGTGCTGGTGTTCTCCACCTGGCCGATATACACGGTGTCGAAGGTGGTGATGTCGGTCGGATTGGTCATGACGCCGACTATATAGCGGCCATAGCTGGCCGAGGTCTTGTAGGCCCAGAAGGTGAGCTGCAGCGTATTGAGCGGCATCGACATAGGAGGCAGCGCCACATAGCTGTAGGTGGTGGCAGAATTGTAGAAATAGAGTGCATAGGGCGCGCTGTGATTCTGCGTGGAGCTGGGGTAGGGATATGCGGTGGAGTAGCTGGTGCCCTTGGTCCAGCAGGAGTTGATGGCATAGGAGGCTCCGTTTCCGGTGGCATCGTCGAAACCATACTCATACGGCAACGCCGAGATGGAGCCGCACGAGGTGCTGAAGTTCATACTGGCCGCGAAGCTGGTGTCGCCTGCCCCACAGACAGCGCGCACGCTGAACGTGTAGCTGGTGCTGGCCGAGAGATCCGTGAGAGTGACCGAGGGGGTACTGGTCGAGGTCCAGGCACCGTCGCCCACACGGTATTCCCACTGGCTCTCGCTGCCGCCGGCCGTCCAGCTGAAGGTGGCGCCGGTGGCGGAGATATTGCTGACCGCAAGGTCGGTGGGAGTCGGACAGGTGAGCTGCTGTATCTGCAGATTGTCGACCGCAGCAGGCGTCTGGTTGTACACCGAACCGTCGTTGCGCCAAAGAAAGACGAGCTTCATATTGCCTGCCTCCGATACATTGAAGGCATGCTGCTCGCTGTGCCAGGTGGAGCCGCCCACGTTCATCTTGCCGCCCAGGTCGATCCAGCCCGCGGGGGTGCCCGAAGCCGTGACCCCGCTCGGCAGCGAGCCCGCCGTCAGCACGGTGGACTCCGGCACCAGGAAGCAGCGCAGATAGTCGTACGTGCTCTCGCCGGCGCACCTCCAGTCGAAGGCTATGGCATACTGGCCTGCCGCGCTGAAGTTCACCGTGCGCACAGCAAACACCACGCTGAGCGAGCCGCTGTAGTTGTTCGTCGTGCCAGAGGCATTGTCGGAGACGTAGAGTCCCTGGCTGCCACCATTGTGGGCAGCCGTCCCGACAAACCACTTGTTGTCCTGCGAGCCGTTGATAATCTCCCAGTTGGAGTTATCGTCAGTCGACTCGAACCCAGTGCTGTACGGCAACGTCGCCGCTGCACTTTGGGCTTGCGACGCCCAGGGGACCAACATGGCCGCCAAGAGCATCAAAACTGATAATTGTTTGTGCATGATGATTGGTTTTAAATTGTTAATATTTTGGTTTTAAAGACTAAACATATAAAATAGCACAATTCACACCCGCAGAAAAATCGGCTGCAAAATTAGGTAAAACTATTCAACAAAGCAAATTTTTATAACATATTTAACATTTCGCCCCATCCGGATGCATCCTGTCGCCACAGGTGCCACACCCCACCCACCGACACGCCGTACACACGGCCCCGACGGAATACAACTCACACACAATCCACACAACTACAGCATACCAAAAGCATACCAACACCTACCGCGGTAGGTGTTGGTAAGGTGTTCATAAGGAGTTGGTAAGGAGTTGGTAAGGAGTTGATAGGTTGGGAACCTGTATTTCAGTGCATTACAAAGGCGATTTTTCGCGTCACAACAGGCGGGTGAGTGGAGAGCGGAGAGTGGAGAGTGGAGAGTGGAGAGCGGAGAGTGGAGAGTGGAGAGCGGAGAGCATCTAGCCTTCGCTATTGTCTTTAACTACTTTAACTACTCTATCTACTTTAACTACTAGCTCCTCTAACTCCTTTAACTCCTCTAACTAAAACTTCACGCAATCAGTAGCAATTCTGGACGAAGGAAAGCAGTCGCGGCTTCACATATTCGCGCTCCTCGAGGAAAGCCATATGGCCCACATTCTCGAGCAGGAGCGATTCGGAACGGCGCGGCACCAGAGTCTGCGCCACCGCCAGCTCGATGGGCAGCCGTGGGTCATTCTTGCCGAAGATGAAGTAGACCGGCACATCCAGCTGCTGCAGCACCGCTATACGCGAAGGACGGTGGCTCATGCCGCGCTGGGCAGCGATGACGCTGGCCGCCGTGGTGTGCAGACACTGCGACTGCAGGTCGTTGATGTCGGCCGAAAGCGCGGCGCGGCGGCTCTCGTCGAAGAGCGACCCCACAAAGCCCACGATATAGGAAGCCACATTCTCCTGCGCCATACGGCACACCTCCTCGCGGCGGTCGCGCTGCTCGTCGGTGTCGGCCAGCGCGTGCGAGTTGACCAAGCCCAACCCCTTCAGGCAATAAGGATAGCGCTCGGCGAAGGCCAGCGCCACATAGCCGCCCATAGAATGGCCCACCATGACACACTGGTCCACCCCCGCAGCATTGAGCACCTCCTTGACGATGCCGGCCATGAAGTCGGTGGTGTGCACATCGCAGAAAGAATCGGTCAGTCCGTGGCCCGGCAGGTCGATGGTGATAACCCGCAGCGAACTCATATAACTGAGCACATAGGAGGTCCACACGTCAAGATTTTGCAGGAAGCCGTGCAGCAGCACAAGTGTAGGCTCGTTGTTGCGGCCTTCGTCGCGATAGTGCACGGTGCGGCCGTCGACAGTCAGGATGCGGTGTTGTTCCATAGTCGGGGTTGTTGGTTATAAATCCGCTGCAAAATTACACCCTTTTCGCGACATGACAAAGCATGACGGGAAAAAGTAATACCCAACTTGTTGTTGATAAGTCTTCGAGACTTCAAGTTGACGAGTCGCCATGACATAGATTCATTGAGTCATTGAGCCTGGTGGTTTCATGCACTCGTAATCTCGATGTCTTGATGTCTCGATGTCTTGATGTCTTGATGTCTTGATGTCTTGATGTCTCGATGTCTCGATGTCTTGATGTCTTGATGTCTCGATGTCTCGATGTCTTGATGTCTCGATGTCTCGAAGTCTTGATGTCTCGATGTCTCGAAGTCTTGATGTCTCGATGTCTCGATGTCTCGATGTCTCGATGTCTTGATGTCTCGATGTCTTGAAGTCTCGATGTCTTGAAGTCTCGATGTCTTGATGTCTCAATGTCTCGATGTCTTGATGTCTCGATGTCTCGATGTCTCGAAGTCTTGAAGTCCTATTCCCTGAATCTGACGCCGACGGCAGAGGGCATGCGCTGGCCGACGCGGGCGTTGCCGTAGGGAGAGAGAAGAATGCGGCCGGCGGCTATACCACGCTGTGTGAGGAAATCGAGCAGCGTCTGGCAGCGTGTCTCGGCCTGGGCATAGCATTGACGCGCGTCGGGCCCGGCCACGTCCACCACAAACTCGAGCACGGCGCCGGGGTGGCGTTGCACAAAACGGGCCAGCTGGGTCAATTGCATGCGCGCCACGGGCAAGAGTTCCTCGCCGTCGGCGGAAAACTGCACCACCGGCAACGGCAACGGGCGGTCCATAGCCACCAGCTCGGCAAAGGTGTAGGCCGGCAGGCGATAGTCGGCGATGCGCGACGGCTCGACCTCGGTGGCGGTGACGAAGCGGGTGCCGGCATCGGCCAGCAGTGCATAGCGACGGCCCTTCTGCAGGCTGAAATGCAGCGTACTGTCGTCCTCGCAGTCGAGCTGCTGCACCACCGTCTGGCGTTCCATATCGGCCACCTGCAGGCGCAGCAGCGAATGCTGCAATTCGGCCACGTCGAGGGCATAGCGGCCGGTGGCCGAGGTGGTGTTGTGTGCGGTGGCGAAGCTGCGTACGGTGGCACGTCCGGAGGCATCGGTGGAGAGATAGATACGGCGCTCGTCGGGGCTGAAACTGACGCTCAGCTCGCGGAAGCCGCTATTCACTTCGCGCCCCAGGTTCTGCGGCGTGGACCACGAGGTCCAGTCGTCGGGGTCGGTGCGCTCGGCCATATAGACGTCGCCATAGCCCAGTCCCACACTGCCGTCGCTGACAAAATAGAGAGTGGTCATATTGCGGCTGAGGATGGGCGACCGCTCGCTGTAGAGACTGTTTACCTTCACGCCCAGATTGACCGGCGTACCCCACCGGCCAGAGGTACAGGGAATGAACCAAAGGTCGGTAGCCAGAGCCGTATCGCCGTGGAAGTAAGCGCGCGAGGGCTGCAGGTTCTGTCCGCCGGGACGGTCGGAGGCCAGCAGCAATCCGCTGCCGTCGGGCAGCATATAGGCATCGGTCTCCACATAATCGGTGTTGACCGGATAAGGCGGTATGTCGCTGATGCGCCAGCCATCGTCGTCGCGTTCGGCTATCCAGATATCGCCTCCGTGGCCAAGCAGCATACGGCGCCCCCCGTCGTAGAAGCTGAAGAGGGTGAGACTGACGCCTTCGGCACCCGCCATCCGCAGGGTATCGGCCAGGTGCCACCCACGGGCGGTGTGCACAGCGCTGCATATACGGCTGCCATCGCTGAAGTAGAGTCGATTGTCGACAGGATTAACCACCGGATGATGCATACTGACAGAGTCGGCATCCAAGGCTTCGGCCCGCGACACATAGCCCGGTGTGGGCGTAGTGACGAGGCGGCGCAGCGCATCGTATTGCCATTGCCACTGCTCGCCATATTCCAATTCGAACTGTTCGAGCCGGAACTGTGCGTCGGCCCAGCGGCGCTGAGCCACCAGCGGCTGCAACATACGCTGCAAGGGCACTATGGCGATAGCCTTGCCCGAGAGGTCATGTATATAGGCGGCATAGCGGTCGTAAGCCTTCTCCTGGAAGGGTTCCATCAGCGGCACACCATCCACCTCGGTAGCACGTTCCAGGTCGTCCTCCAAGGCACGGGGAAAGGGAAAGTCGGGATTGGCTGCGGCAAAGCGCTCCAGCGGGGCGCCATTGCCCTCGAATGCATGCCAGGAATAATAGCGGCTGTAGACCTCGCTGACGAAGGGGTCGAGTTTGAAATGGTCCACGTAGTACTGCGCAGCCTGTGCGTCACGGTTGACATAGATGAGTCGACGCAGCCGGGCCAGCGCCTGGTCGGAGATGTCGTGGTCGGCGTTGGAGTCGGCAAAATGGGCCAATTCCACTGCAGTGTGGCGCTTGGCGAGGTCCTCTTCGAGCAGTTTGTCTATACGCTGGCGGGCCTGGTCACTCTCGTCGCTGGCGGGATAGAGGGCCAGGAATTCGCCATAAGCTTCGATGGAGCCGTCGCGCTCAGCGTTGTCAAAGGCCAGCTGGGCTTTGCGTCTCACAGCAAGACGGGCGACAGCCTTGCTCTTGGGATAGAGACGCACGAGCGAATCGGCCGTCTGCGAACGGTACGAGCTGGCCAGCAATCCAGCTACCATATCGCCCAACCGCTGGTCGGCGGCGGCAGCTTCTTCGGTTCCTGGATAGGTGTTGAGGAAGTCATAGCACTCGTCGGCCGTACCAGTAGAGAGCACATCGTCGGCAATGAGGCGGTAGCGCCGGGCTCGGAGCAGTTTGGCTATCTCGGCGTCGGTGGGTCCAAAGGTGGCAAGATAGAGGTCCACCTCGGCCATCGTCATATTGTCGCGGGTGCGTACCGAGGAGAGCGCCGCCTCGGATATAGCCACCCGGAGGTCGTGCAGCACATTGATTGTGATACCGCTGTTGCGCTGTAGTTTGACAAGGTCGCTGACACGATTGCGCTGCAGCAGGTCGATGTGGCTCTGCTCAGCCCGGGTGGCAAAGTCCATTGCCAACGGAAGGCTGCGCATGGGGTTGGAATTGTCGAAATAGAACATCGCCAGACTGTAGAGTGGTTCCACTCCCTGAGGCTCGCGAAGGTAGGCTCGACTCAGCTCCGCCAACTTGCTGCCGTAGTTGTCGACTGGTTCCTGCGCTTGCACAGGGGCCAGGAGCAGCAGTATGAATATCGTGAGTATGAGTCGCCGAAGCATGATTCAGTACTATTTAACCGAGGAGAGAATCTTCTTGAACTTGACCTCCATATCCTCATACGTCTCGCGGGTGGTCTCCAGTCGGAACTCCACAGCCGTGCGGCGGTCCTTGAAATAGGTCATCAAGAAATGGTAGTCCTTGCCGTCGGAAGGCTTGGTGTACATGGCTTCATAGCCCAGGCCACCCGATTTGGGCAGACCGTCGCCTTTGCTCCACTCGCGCAACGACTGGTAGGGCTGCTGCTCGTAGCGGGCATATGCCAGCTCGTAGACATCGCCAGTATAGCCTTCGTTGACATAAATACGGAGGAAAGGCAGCACCGTGTCGCCATCGTCGGCCACGAGCACCTCACCAACATAGCAATAATAATATACATTGGCACCGTCGCGCTCGGTGAAAGTGCGCAGGTAGCGCCAATCCTTGTCAAGCTGGAAGGTGACGGCTGTGCCGGGGATAGTGAGCTGTGCGTTGGCTATGGCCGGAAGCATCAGCATGGCGGCCAGCACAAGGCATTGCATAATTCGTTTCATACGTCGATCCTTTCTTTATAGAATTGCAACAAATTGTTGGCTGTACGTTCCACATCATAGCGCTCGGCCACCAGACGCGAGGCCGCCTCCCCCACCCTGCGACAATAGCCGGGGTCGTCGAGCAGACGCTTGATTTGGCTGGCAAACTCGCTGGGAGTATTGGCGATGAGAAGGTTCTCGCCGTCGGTATAGTCTATGCCACGGGCACCGACGGTGGTGGTAACCACGGCTTTGCCTACCGACATGGCCTCGATGATTTTCACCCGTATGCCGCTGCCGCTGAGCAGAGGCACCACATTTATCTGCTTGCCGGCAATAAACCGCATGGCGTCTTCAACCTCGCCCACGACGGTGACACCGTCGAGCTGGGTCTGCATGAGTTCCTCGGGCATCTTGCGTCCGGCCAGGTAGAGGTGCGCCTGCGGCACCTGTCGGTGCACCACGGGCCACACATCCCGCAGCATCCACTGGATACTCTCCTGATTGGGCATCCAATCCATAGCGCCGATATGGAAGAGCGAATTGGGCTCCACCGGAACAGAAACCGCAGCGCGAGGCTCGATACCGAAGGGTACGGAGGCGATGGGCTTGCGGATACCGGCTGCACGGAAGTATTCGGCATCGCCCTGCGTGATGCAGACGATGCCATCATAGTCGGACATATGTTCCAACTCGTAGGCCCGGAGGGTGAGCGAGAGATGGTTGAGATACCAGCGCTTGACGTGGCTTCGCGTGCTTTGGGCCACCCGCTTCCATATGAGGTGCTCCACATTATGGGCCCGGAGGATGACCTTGGCCTGCGAATAGCGCCGTATGAGAGGCACATAAGGCGTAAGGAAGATGCTCTCCACATGCACCACATCGAACTCCTGCTCTTGGAGAATGGCCACCAGCCGACGAGAGAAGTCGCGGCTGATATAGCGTTTCACATGGTACGACTCGCCACAGAGCATAGCCACCGCAGCAGGCAGCGGCTTGACGCCAAGGTCGATAAACACCGAATCAAAGCGGGTCTGCCGCAGATACTCCTCGGGTATCTGCTCACGCCTGACGGGATGCTTGTCGGTTTCCACGGTAAGCACCCGCAACTCGCATCCCGCACGGAGCAGTCCCTGCGTGATACTGTTCATAGCCATCGTGCCGCCGTCGACCGGCGGAAACGGGGGCTTGTTGCAGAGTTGGAGTACCTTCATAGCAATGGAATAACGGAGTTCGCCTCTATTTATTGTACCCGTCGGCTTTATTTCTTCCGGCCGTCACTCCTTCGGCAACGCCTTGAATCCCATACCCAGAATCTCGCTGCTGTCCATGATGTTGACAAAGGCACCGGGGTCGATGCGATGCAGATTGCTGCGCAGCTTCACCATGTCGGCACGGTCAAGGGTGACATATATCATCTGACGCTCGGCACCCTGGTAGAGCCCCTTGCCGGCGATATAAGTGCCGCCACGCTTGAGGTCGTTGATGATGTATTCGCGCACCGCCTCCATGTGGTCGGTAACGATAAACATGGTCTTGTAGCTCTTCATGCCGTCCACCACCAGGTCGATAACCTTGCCTTCGATGAAGATGATGATGATGGAATAGATGGGCAGACGGATATCGCCAAAGGCCACCAGCGTGCTCAGCGTGATGCAGCCATCCACAATCATCACCAGCGTGCCGAGGCTGATTTTGGTGTACTTGTGCAGAATCATGGAGATAATGTCCGAACCGCCACTGGTGGCGCCACTGCGGAAGATGAGGCCGATAGCCACACCATAGATGAGGCCGGCCACCATCGTATTCAGGAAGTAGTCGGGCACAAACCACATGCCGTCGTTCGTCTGCACCATCGAGATGCCCTCAATGGCATTGGCCACAATCGGGCCGTCGTGTATCACAGGATTGTAACCCCAGACCCAGGTCTCGATGATATAGGTGAAACCAAAGATGAGGAACGTGGATATAATCGTCTTCACACCGAACTTGGGGCCGAGAATCCAGGTGCCGATAATCAGCAGCGGCACGTCCATACAGATGGCCCACACCGAAATTTTGCCACCCCAGAGGGTGCTGAACACGTTGCTCAAACCGTAGGTGCCGCCCGGTGCCATGTGGTAGGGGTTGACAAACATCACGTCGCCCACGGCGAACAGGGCACTGCCCAGGATGAGCATTGCATAGGCCAGCACCTCTTTTTTCCAGTCTTTCTGTATCTTCACTTCTGTCATAATACATTATAAATTAGAATACAATACATAATCACCCCTTGAGGATGAAAATGCAAAGATACAAAACTTGGGCTGATTGGCCAAATTATTTTGGCCTTTTGGAGCGGCAAACGGGACTCGAACCCGCGACCTGCGGCTTGGGAAGCCGCCGCTCTACCAACTGAGCTATTGCCGCAATGACCCCACTTTAACGCGGGGCATCGGTCTTTATTGTGTCCCTGGCGAAAAAAATTTCAATCCCTGCGCGCCAATATGCTCAGCAGTCTGATAAAGAGATTGATAACATCCAGATATACATCCAGGGCGCAGTCGATGGCGTTGTCCAGGGTCTTGGGGTAGACCTGCGAGCGGGCCACGTCGTAGCCGATATAGCCAGAAAAAAGGAGCACGAATAACCAGTCGAACATAGTGCCGCGGTAGCCAAGCAAGAAGGTAGCCACCACCTCGGCCAGCAGGCCGACCAGCAGCGCGATGAACAGCGTGCGGCCTATACCCAGGAAGAGCTGCGGCCGCACGACGGCCAGCAGCGTCATCGTCAGCGTCACCATAGCCGTCAGACCCATAGCCTTGAGCACGATGCCCGCCGACAGGCCCGGCACCACCAGCGCCAGCATCAAGCCGATGGGCAGCACCACCAGGTTGTAGCCCAGAAAGCTCACCAGCGGCCGGGTGGAGCGGTTGGCGATGACGATGCCCGCAATGGTGGGTACCAGATAGACGAGCAGCATGCCCAGCCATCCCAGCATGGAGGCCATCTGCTGCAGCGGCCCATAGAGGAAATAGACCATCAGCGCGTTGACCACCAAGCCGTAGGTCAGCGTGCCGCAGAGGGCCAGATTGTAGTTGCGCGCCGACAGCGAGTCGGGCAGGCCCGATTCCAGGCGCTCGGCTTTGCGGTTTGCAAAGACGGTGGATAGTGAGGTCTCAGCCATGTTTTGAGGGTGGGTTTTAGCTTTATGGTTTAAGGTTTAAGGGGGCTTTAGTTGAAGTATTCGAACACACCGTTCTCGCTGCGCACGGTCACCTGCGCCCGCTCGGCGGCCTCTACGCGGCCCACCACACGGGCGTCGACGTTGAACGAGCGCGCGATGTCGATAATGCCGCGGGCCGTGGCCTCGTCGGTGTATATCTCCATACGGTGGCCCATATTGAACACCTTGTACATCTCCTGCCAGTCGGTGCCGCTCTCGTCGTGTATCATGCGGAACAGCGGCGGCACGGGGAAGAGGTTGTCCTTGACGACATGCAGGTTCTCGATGAAGTGCAGCACCTTGGTCTGCGCACCGCCGGAGCAGTGTATCATGCCGTCAATCTTGGGGCGGTACTCGTCCAGCACGCGGCGTATGATGGGAGCGTAGGTGCGGGTGGGCGAAAGCACCATGTGGCCGGCGTCGACGCCCGGCACCTCGGTGGGGTCGGTCAGCAGTTTGCTACCGCAGAAGACCACCTCCTGCGGCAGGTCGCGGTCGTAGCACATGGGGTAGCGCTCGGCATAGACGTGCGAGAAGACATCGTGGCGTGCCGAGGTGAGGCCGTTGCTTCCCATGCCGCCGTTGTAGGCTGTCTCGTAGGTGGCCTGGCCGTAGCTGGCCAGGCCCACGATGACGTTGCCGGCCTTGATGCGGGCATTGTCCACCACATCGGCGCGCCGCATGCGGGCCGTCACCGTGCTGTCCACGATGATGGTGCGCACCAGGTCGCCCACGTCGGCCGTCTCGCCGCCCGTGAGCACCATGTCTATACCCATGTCGCGCATGGTCTGGCAGAACTCCTCGGTACCATTGATAACGGCCGCGATGACCTCGCCCGGCACCAGCTGCTTGTTGCGCCCGATGGTGCTGGAGAGCAGTATGTGGTCCAGCGCGCCCACACAGAGCAGGTCGTCGGTGTTCATCACGATGGCGTCCACCGCTATACCCTTCCACACGCTCAGGTCGCCCGTCTCCTTCCAGTACATGTAGGCCAGACTCGACTTGGTACCCGCTCCGTCGGCATGCATTATGTTGCAGTAGTCGGCGTCGCCACCCAGCAGGTCGGGGATTATCTTGCAGAATGCCCGCGGGTATAGCCCCTTGTCGATGTTCTTGATGGCGTTGTGCACATCCTCTTTCGTGGCCGAGACGCCGCGTTGGTTGTATTTGTCCATATGGCTTATTTCTTGTTGTATTCGAAACTGTAGCTGTAGTCGTACTGCACTCCGCTGACGCTGTCGCGATGGCTGTAGGCGTGGCTGTACACCAGCCGGTTCTCCGTCAGCTTGTCCACATGGTAGTCGTCCACCTGTGTCCCGCGCATGAGCACCAGCGTCATGTCGCTGCCCAGCATCCAGTGGTAGTGGGTAGTGTCGGTCCGCTGCTTCCACACGCAGAGGCCGCCTTCCATAAACTCCACCTGGGTGGCGTCGTAGCCCTCCATCTCGCGGGTGGCCACGGTGTCGACCGCCGTCGACGCCACCGTCTCCACCACACGGTACAGCCGCCAGCGGCCCACCAGCATCTCCTCCGGAGTCTGCGGTCCGCAGGCCGTCCAGCACAGCCCCGTCAGGGCCATCACCATTGTCAGCAGTATCTTTTTCATCTCCATTCGGGCAACCAAACCGTATGTGTACCAATACAATAGAGGCGCACACACCGGCCGCCGCCGTCTGCAAAGATACAACTTTTTTTCAAATCGCGCACCTCCACCCCGCCATCGCTCCCACTTTTTGCCCTCGCACGTCGCCCGACCTCACCCCGGGCACCCCGCCCCGACGGTCGCATCACGCAGGTGCGAACCACACCCTAACCACCTATCAACCACTACTGTAGTAGGTGTTGGTAAGTCGTTGGTAAGTCGTTGGTAAGTCGATGGTAAGTCGATGATAGGTTGGGAACCTGTGTTTCAATGGGTTACAAAGGCGGTTTTTCGCGTCACAACAGGAGGGGCATACCGGATTGCACCCATACCCCTTTCCGGCCAGCGGACAGAGAGCCCAACGTAAAATATTTTGGCCGTATAGAAAAAAAGTCGTACTTTTGCACCCGCTTATATGATTATTGATAATCGAACGATGAATGAAATGCATATCACAATTCTCAATTCTCAACTTTCAATTCTCAATTTCAACACCCTGTCCGAGTATATCAACGCCAACGCGCCGATGAGCAACATACCGGAGCTGCTGGGTCTGCACCACGGCAACCCGTTGGGTCTGCACCCCATCGTGATTCCCATCCTGCTGGTGGTGCTGGCGCTGGCCATGCGGGTGGTGCAACGCCTGATATATCGCAACGCAAAATTTTCAATTTTCAACTTTCAATTTTCAACTTTCGCCTACCCTGTGCTCTACGGGCTGTGGTGGGTCGCGCTGGCGGCCACCTACTACTACTGCTTCTCGGCCGACCTGCCGCTCTTCACCGACGACGACCTGGGCCGGCAGGAGGTCTGCATCGGCTGGTTCTGCCAGCGCCAGGTGGTGGGCATCGGATGGTCGCTGCTCGGCGTGGTACTGCTCAGCTTCGTCGTATATAATATGATGGGCGTCCTGCTCCACGTCATCGCCCACCAGAGCGACCGCATGGGGCTGCAGGAAAGGCAGTGGCGCGAGTGGCAGTGGATCATCGCCGTCATGCTCCTCGGCGCCTCGGCCGCCGGCA
Source organism: Bacteroidales bacterium (assembly GCA_045576855.1). Lineage (GTDB taxonomy): Bacteria > Bacteroidota > Bacteroidia > Bacteroidales > P3 > Colimorpha. Next base: position 29,914 of record JAZNHG010000030.1, read on the forward strand.
TCGCCGACCACTTCGTGCCCATCACCGGCGTGTGGATCATGATAGCCTACCATGTGGTGGCCTTCCTGATGGTGGTGGCGAAGCTCATCGTCGACACCTGCCGCACGCACCTCTTCCACCGCTGCCTCTTCTCCGCCCTCTGCTTCCTGGTGGCCTTCGAGGCCATCACCATGCTCGCCATCGAGTGCATCGAGGGCTACATCTACCTCTTCATCCCCATCGTGGGCCTCTTCGTCTCCGCCGACGCCCGCTACCGGAAACGCCAGCAGACCGCAGCATAGATTAACAAATGGAAAACATAGCAACAACCGAACTCTTCCGCACCAGCCAGAGCTGGGACGGCGCACCGCTGCCCGACTACCTGCAAGGGCGCCCGGAGCTGGTGGCCATGAAGTATGTCTTCCCCGCGGGCTGCACGCTGGGGTGGCACCACCACGAGGTGATGAACTTCGGCGTGCTCACGCAGGGCGAGCTGACCATTGTGGCGCAGGACGGCACCGAGAAGACCATTCACGAGGGCGAGACGGTGGTCGAGATGGTCGGCACCGTCCACCACGGCGAGAACCGGGGTGCGAAGCCCGCCGTCCTCTACATGTTCTACCTCTCGCAGAAGGATATGCTTTTGTCCATACAACACCCTGAGATCTTTTAACGCATCATCGGATAAACAACTATGAACAGGAACATTATTATATTGCTGCTCACCATACTGATGGTCGGTTGTAGCCACCGGCCACAGACGCTTGGCGACGTCAAGTCGGAGTATATTGCTGTTGACGACGGGGTCAAGATACACTACAAGATATGGAACAAATCAGCCAACAAGGAGGTTAAGACCCTATGCTTCGTTCACGGATTCGGGTGCGACATGAACACTTGGGAGAAGCAGTTCGAGGCTTTCCGCGACGAGGATGTGCAGCTCCTGTTTATCGACCTGCCCGGCTACGGAATGAGCGACAAGCCGGTGACAGACTACACCTTCGACTTCTTCGCCCGAGCCATTGATGGTGTGCTGAACGCCAACGGAATCAATGATGCGGTCTTTGTCGGCCACAGCCTCGGAACACCGGTGTGCCGCCATACCTTGATGAATACCGCCCACCGAGGCGCTTTGGTGGATATCGACGGTGTCTATTGCTTCTACGACGGCACGGAAACACCAGAGTATGTGGAAGCTGTCGAGCAGTTTGGGCACTCCTTCGACGGTCCTGACTGCCGTGAGGTTATCGAGGGTTTCGTCTTGTCGTTGGCTGGGAAGGACACACCGCAATGGGTGACGGACTATGCGATGTCGGTGATGCCCCAAACCCCGCAACATGTTGCATCCAGCACCATGCAGCATCTTGTGGAAAGGAAGTGGTGGCCAAACAACCAGCTTTCCATTCCCACTTTGATCATTTGTACGCAGAACAGCGGACTGGAACCCGACAACGAACAGAAGATGCAGGCTCTCTACCCACAGCTCGACTATACCGAGCTCACCACCTGCGGCCATTTCATCCACATGGAGCAGGCGGAGATGTTTAACGAGAAGTTGAAAGAATTCATCACAATAAACGAGAAAGAGATGCCGATAACAGTAAGCACCCATTCGGACAGGTGAGAGAAAAAACTTTTGGCCGGTCCAAATATTCTTCTTACCTTTGCAGTCGTAAACGATCCCAATCAGGGATCACAAAACCATCTAAACAGCACTAAACCACTACCCTTACTTCCCCCAGGATAGTTACCGCTCGACGACGATTGCACGACAACAACCGATGAAAACATGCATATATCCCGTTCAGCACACAGCACGCTGATTTCTATCTCCCCCCACAAGACATTAGGACTGGGAGGACAGACATTTTCATGCGGGACCCACACGGCCTCGGACGATGCCCACGGCATCCGTCCGGGGCTTTTTGTTTGCAAACCTTTTTAATTCATTTATTTATTAATCCTTTAAACATTTCCCAAACATGAAAAAAGTATTTTCAATTCTGATGGTCGCATTCGCGATGACAGCAATGGTCGCCTGCGGCGACAAAGACGAAGGCACCGACACCCCTGGTGGTGGCGGCAACAACAACTACAATGCCCAGATGTTTGTCGGCACCTGGCAGGTGGAGCGCATGACCGTGGATGGTCAGGATATGACCCCGCAGAACATGCTCTTCACTATGGATGAAGACGGTACAGGACTGGCCGACGACAACGGCGTGACCGAGAACAACGGCTTCACCTGGAGCGTGGAAGGCGACCAACTGACCATCACGCCAATCAGCGGAACCCACTTCGTCTACACCGTCACCAGCCTGACTGAGAACGAGTGTACCTTCAGCGGCATCATCGTGCCGATGACAGACATCCCCGGGGACGTGGAGGTCCATCTTGTCCGAGTAAGATAGACGCCGGACGAGACCCCTGCGCGGAGCGATGCCCGCGGCATCCGTCCGGGGCTTTCGGTTTGCACATCTTTTCAATCTATTAATCCATTAAAACTTTATCGATTATGAAAAAAGTATTTTCAATTCTGATGGTTGCATTCGCGATGACAGCAATGGTGGCCTGCGGCGCCAAAACCGAAGGCACCGGCAACGGTGGCGGTAACAACAATGGTGGCGACACCCCCGACCCCGGCACCGAGCAGACCGACGCTCTTGCCGAGACAGAGTGGAGCTACTTCGAAGGCGACGAGCTGATGCTCGACCCCTACAGATACGTGGATGTGATATTCGGAAAGCACCACAGCATTGTCTATGGCGACAACAACCACCTGAGCGAGCCGGCTGTGCGCGTTTCCGCCTACGGCACCTACACCTACGACGAGGCCACTGGCACGGGCACCGCCACCCTGAAAGACCAAGACGACGACCACACGTTGGGGGCAGCCACCTTCACCGTCAATGGCGAGGAAATGGAGTTCTCCTTCAACGGCGAGACTTTTAGTATGAGAAAAGTGGAATATTGATAACTTAAACAACGAACGTTATGAAGAAGATATTTTCAATCCTGATGGTCGCCCTCGCGATGACGGCGATGATTGCCTGCGGCGATGAACCGATAACACCCTCAACCCCCGGCGGCGACACTCCCGGTGGCGAGAATCCGGGCGGCGGCACCACCGCAGAGACGGACACCACCCTGATGAACTACACCCTGATGCGCTCGCTGGTCGACATCGACTGGGACGAGGCCTGCAGCCGCGTCATGGCGATGGGATTCACCAGATTCGAAGATGACGAGGAAGACAATGTACGCGCCTTCATGAAGGGGTCGCCGATGGGCGACTACTACGCCTGCTACCTGCGCTGCGACAATCCCGACGAGGGCAACCTCGTGGGCAGCGTGGTGATGCACGAGCACCACATGGGCTCCTCCAACCAGGCCGTGTGCGTGGAGAACCTGATCCGCTTTGCCAACGACGAGCGGCGCGTGCTCTCCGACATGTCTATCAATTCAGAGGATTGCGGCGGCATCATCACGTGGAACGAACTTACGGGCACTGGCGACCAAAACTACTATCCCGGGCACGCGGCTTTCGATGACTTCGCCACCGCGCTGCGCGCACTGGAGGTACACGCCAGCGTCAACGCCAACTGGGCCGACAACTACACCCACAACGGATCGATGTACGTAGCCACCGGCTCCGCCGTCTGCACCAGCAACGCCTACGTCTCTATTGTGGAGAACATCATCACCCTGGAGAAAGAAGACAACCTCGACTAACACACCCTTTAAAAGTATATAAATCATGAAGAAAGTATTGTTTGCAGCATCGCTACTGCTGCTCGGAATGGCAGCCGGCGCGCAGGAGACCAACTACTCCAAGAGCGATTTCGTCCCCGGCGACGAGATCATCTTCGACGACAACTTCGAACGCGAGAGACTCGGCGAGTTCCCGCTGCGGTGGGACCTGCTGGACGGCTATGCGGAAACTGCACTGCAGCAAGGGCGCAATGTGATTGCATTCACCGACAACGGCCTGGGACAGGTGATGCCGCTGATGAAGCAGAAGTGGGATTGGCTGCCGGAGGTGTTCACCGTGGAGTTCGACCTATATGTGGCCAAGCCTGGTGAAACCGAAGAGGAGTCTACACTCGATATGAGCATCTATTTCGGCGACCGTGGTGACGAGAGCTATTATAACGCATCGAGTTACGTGAAGTTCTGGTTCCGCGACGACGGGTCGTGCAACTTGACTTGGCGCCTGCTGAAACCAGACGGAAACACCCAGGCAAGCGGTGAAAAGATGCTGGGGTTGAATCCAGGCAACAACGACTATCTGGAGAAGGACAACCCAGTAGTCGCCGGCCAGTGGAACCACTTCGCCTTCTCGTTCAACAAGAGGGCCTTCAAGGGCTATGTGAACGGTGTGCGCATGATCAACGTACCGGCCATGAAAGCACCCGGCTACCTCTTCTTCACCAGTGGAGCATTCTATCGCCACACGGGTTTGAGCAACGTGCGTATCGCCCAGGGCGCCGTGCCGCTCTACGACCGCCTCGCCACCGACGGCAAGATTGTGACCTACGCCATCACCTTCGAGACCGGCAAGGCCGACCTCAAGCCGGAGTCCGAGGTCGAAATCAACCGCGTGGCCAAACTGATGAAGGAACACGCCGACCTGCAGTTCGAGGTGCAGGGCCACTGCGACAACACAGGCTCCGATGCCGTCAACGACCCGCTGAGCCAGCGGCGTGCCGACGCCATCGTGGCGGCCCTCGTGAAACAGGGCATCGACCCCTCGCGCCTCACCGCCGTGGGCAAAGGCTCCCACTCCCCCATCGCCCCCAACACCACCGACGAAGGCCGCGCCAAGAACCGCCGCGTCGAATTCGTCAAGAAGTAACCGCCCCACGGCAACTACACCAACCACGACACAAAAACAGGGAGG
>JAZNHG010000031.1:0-159041 GCA_045576855.1 Bacteroidales bacterium
GCCGTTGAGGTCGATCACCGTCACGGTGGCCGTGCCCTCGATGCCGCTGATGGTCACCATGTGGCTGGCGGGGTTCGGGTAGAGGCTGATGTTGGCATTGGCGTTCACGTCGTCGATGCCCACCTGGCTGGTGGTGAACTGGGCCACGATGCTCCAGTCGCTGCTGACGCCGTCGGCGCAGATGCTACGCACATAGACGTCGTAGGGGGTCTGCGGGGCCAGGCCGCTGATGGCGTAGCTGGTACCCTGGACGGTATCCAGATGGCCCTCGCCCTGGTTGATACCCTGCGTACCATAGTTGACCACATAGGTGGCAGCAGTACCCTGCCAGGTGATGGTGGCGCCGGTGGCGGTGACGTTGCCGGCCGACACGCTGGTAGGCACAGCGCAGACCAGGGTGTTCAGCATGACGGGCTCGCTCCAGTCGCTATAGTAGTCGTCGGAGCAGAGGGCGCGGACGCTGACAGCGTAGGAGGCACCCACGAGGAGACCGTCGACGGCCAGGGTCGTGTCGCTGACCTGATAGAGCGCCGAGTCGAGCGGCGAGGCGCAGTAGAGGCGCACCTCCCAGGCGGTCTCGTTCTCGCCGGGCCTCCAGCTGAGGGTGGCGCCGGAGTAGGTCACATTGCTCATGGTCACATTCGTCGGGACGAAGCAGGGGTGCATGTCGGTGGTGAGGGTCACGTAGCTCCAGGCACTGACCATGCCACCGTTGCAGACGGCGCGCACGCCGACGGTGTACTGCGTGTTGGCGGCGAGGCCGGTGAAGGTGTAGAACGTGTCGGTCACCGCGGTGCCGCTGGCGGGAGCATTCCACTGGCTGCCTTCTACATAGGCAACCTCGTACGAGCTGGCTTCGCCGCTATAGCTGAGGGTAATCTCGTTTTCGCCCACCACCGTGTTGGCCAGGCTGATCACCGGGTCGGGGCAGTTGGCGCCGACGCCCTCGATGACGAGATTGTCGAGGTAGGCATAGAAGGCATAGCTGCCCCAATAGTGGAAGGCCACATAGCGGGTACCGTCGGGCAGAGTGTCGGTGAACTCGGTCCAGGCGGTACTGGAGAGCGAGAGCTTGGTCCAGGTGAAGTCGGCCGTGTCGTTGCCGGTAGTGGAATATCCAACCCAGAGGGAGTCGGAGGCACCATAGACTGCGGCGGCATAGCTCATCACCATGTTGCTGCCGTCAATCTGCGGCGAGATGAGGTACTGGTGGTAGTCGGAGCTATAACTGTAGGAGCTGAAGCGGAAGGCACCGGTACCTTCGTGAGCCGTGCCCAGCGAGGAAGTGAATTCCGTAGTCACACCCATCGTGTTGACGGAGGGGTCGTTATCGCCATACACCTTGGTCCAGCAGGGATTCTCCACGTTGAAGTTCTCGACGTAGGGGAACTGGTTGATGGTGCCGCAGTTGTAGACCGTCACATGGAAGGCCGTGGTGTCGGCGCCGTAGCTGTTGGTGGCGATGAAGGTGATGCTGTCCACACCGGCCTCGTTGTAGATGATGCTCATCGAGTCGGTGTTTTCGTTGAGGATGGTAGCCTGGCCAGCCGCCGCCATAGCGGAGGTCCAGCTCAGGGTCATCGTGGCGGTGTCGCCCTCCTCATACATGGCGGTATAGCTGTTGGTATCGCCAGTCAGGGCAATGGTACTGCCATAGACAGTGTACATCGGATGGCTGACGAAGCGCACGGCGGCATCGTAGAGGGCCACCTGGCCGTACATCTTGCTCATATTGCGCACAGCGAAGCGGATAGTCTGACCGGCATAGCTGGCCAGCGGATAGCGATAGTAGGCAAAGCTGTTGCTGTTGAGCGTGTCGGTGGCCAGAGTATCGGTGAAAGCAGCCACACTGTCGGCACCCGTGGGCGACACCAGCACCTGGCAGGCAGCCAACGAGTTGGCGTAGCCGCTCGAGGGGACACCGGCCATCTGCAGCACCAGCCGCAGCGACGACAGGTCGCCGGTGGCGGGAATCTGGATGGCGGGGCTAATCAGATAGTCGTTGGCAATATTGTTACCATAGGTAGCGTAGGAATAGATGTACTCACCGATATAATTGGCACTCTGCTGCCAGGTGGTGCTGGGCTGGGTAGAGCCTGTCGTCACATCGCTCCAGCATACATTGAGACCGTTGCCGGCTACATGGTGGAAGTAGTAGGGCACGCTGAAGGCGACGCACTCGGTCCAGAAACTGCCGCCAAGGACAAGGCTCGTGTCGCCGGCACCGCAGATGCCGCGCACCGAGACACTATAGTTGGTAGCGGGAGTGAGGCCGCTGACGGTGTAGAAGGTGTCGGTCACGGTGACCGGGGCCAGATTGCCCACACGCACCTGCCAAGACGTCTCTGTACCGGTGGCAGTCCAGTGGAACGTGGCACCAACTGAGCTAATCGAGTCGAAGGTCAGAGCCACAGGGGCCGGGCAGGTAATCGGCATCAGCATGAAATTGTCCACTGCACCCGCGGGATTGCTGCCGACAGAGCCGTCATTGCGCCAGAAGATGCAGACATAATAGACACCGGGGTTGTTGACATTAAACGTGGCGGAAGCATTCTGCCAGTCGGCACTCTGGTTCATCCGGCTGACGATAGAACGCCAGCTGGAAGGAGCGCTGAAATAGTCAGAAGAGCCCACCATGCTGCTGTCGTTGACCGGAACCAGATAGACCTGGACATAGTCGCAGCACGACTCGCCGACACCCTTCCAATCCAGGCTGATGCCATACTGACCAGGTGTGTCGAAGTTGAAAGCCTTGTAGGCATAAGAGTTGGATGCAGAGCCGCTGTTATAGCCGTTGGTGGCACCGCTGTCGGCACTGACATAGAGGCTATAGTTGCCGCTGGCGCTGACGACAGAGTCGATATACCAACCGTTGGGGCCGTTGCTGATGGTCCAGCTGCGGTCGTCGGCAGGCTCGAACCCAGTGCTGTAGGGCAGCGAAGCATAGGTGATATCCAAGGGCTCGACCACCATCCATACCGTATCGGCACCGAAGGTATTGGTGGCGATGAGGCGCAGGGTGTCGACACCGGGAGTGGCATAAAGCATAGTGATAGTGTCGGCCGAGACAGTGGTCATCGTTGCGGTGTTGGCATTGGCACGGGCCGAATACCAGCTCCAGGTGAGGCCGGCATCCAAACCACCGTCCAGACGGGCGGCATAGGTCTGGGCAACACCGATAAGCGGCGTAGCGCTGCCCACGATTGCAGCCTCGGGCTCCTGCGCCTGCTCTATGGTGATATCGTCCAGATAAAGACCATTGTCGTCACGGGCATGGCGCACGAAAGCCACATAGATGGTCTGTCCGGCATACTGGGCCAGGCTCACGCTGCGTTTCTCGAAGACATAACTGTAGGTATTGTCGTCGTAATCGTCGCGGTTCTCCTCCAGCAGTGTGGTGAACGCGGTGGTGTCCACACTGGACGTCGTGCTCACCTTCACGGCATAGCGGGGTACTTCATCATTATAAACACCGCCGGAGATATACCAAGAGAGACGCGCGGCGTCCATATCAGCGGGAATCTCAAAGGCGGGCGAGATGAGCCAGTCGGTACCCGAACCGCTGCTGTAGCTACTGTAGAAAGCGTTGCTGGGCGAATGCACAGTGTAGGTGGTCAGAGTCCAGTCACTGTTCGATGAATTGTCGTAACTATAGGCCGTCCAGCAGATGCGGCTATTCGTCTCCACATCCTCGGTGTAGGGGTAGGTGGTGACATTGGAGCAGGAGGTACGGAACTGGCCAGTGATGGCCGTGCTGTAGTCGCTGCCGCAGACGGAGCGCAGACGGACATCATAGACCGTGTTGGGGGTGAGGTTGTCGAGAGTGATGCTGTTGGCCGAGGCAGTCGCACTGCTATAAGTGACTGCGCCCGCGGGACGGTACTCCACAAGGAAGTCCGTCACGTCCTCCGAAGACCACCAGCCCAAAGTGAGCGACGTGCTGCTGGCAGCCGTCAGCGTCAGACTGTCGGGACGGTCGCACTGCGGAAGCAGATGCAGGTCCAGGTCGTCGACACCCACGTATGCGTAGGCGTGCTCGTCGTCGAGCCAATGCATAAGAATAATATTCTTGCCGGTACCCGTATAGTTGGCGAAGCTCACATACTTCGTCTCAGTCTCGCTGATCACAAAAGTGGCGATAGTGTCGATGACCATAGAGTCGGCATGGGCAGCAGAATCTATGACACCCACCAAGAGCGAATGACCGTAGCTGCTGCCGGTATAGCAAGGATAGCCCGTAAAGGAAAGCTCAAGCGTATTCATATCCACATCCTCGCCCAGCGTAGGCAGCACCACCCACTCACGGACCTCATCACCCATACTGGGGCCGCTATAGATACTGGAATAGAAATACAGGAAATTGGAGGGAATACCAAACGTAGAACTGTTATACACGTAGGGATAGTTCACACCCGCGTTGTTTCCCTTGGTCATGCATGGGTGGAAGGCAACATCGTAGCCAGTGGGCAGCGTATTGAAATTCTCAGTCCAGGGCAACTCCGTGATGGCAGCGCAGGGAGTGAAAATATTGACCCACGAGACAGCACTCGTATCGTCGTCGCACAGAGAGGCAACACCCAGGCGGTAGCTGCTGCTGCCGGCCAAACCATTGAGGACATAACTATTGTCGCTCACCTCCTCGCTGTACAGCGAGTCGTTCACATAGACCATATAGGCCGAAGCCGAACCCGTCCAGCTGAACACGAAATCGCCGTCCTCGTCGACAGCGGCGGCCAAGTTCGTCGGAGCAATGCAGTCGGGGCAGGCATTGGCCACCTCGGCCAACACCGCACCGTCAGCGAGGTAGTTCATCCCCTCGATAGCGAAAATAGTCGCACCGCCACCGTCGACCACCGTGCCGGACATCTCGCTGGCAAAACTGCCCAACGTGAAAGTAATCTGTACACTGTCGCCCTTGCAGACCGGAATCTGCACCGTGGCGCTGTTACCCGAAGCAATAGTGGCCGAACCGGCCAGCGCACCAGCCTGGTAGACATTGATAGCGTTGCCGTTCCAGCCGTCACCGTAAGTATCCACCGCATTCACAGTAATCAAGCACGAACCGTTCTCGCAGTCCGTCTTGAAACTCGCCGTACGGGGCATCACCGTGCCGTCCGTGCAGTCGGGCAGAATGGAGAAATAGTAGTACGTATTGGCCTCCAGATTCGTCACCACATAGCTCGAACCCGTGAGGTTGGTCACCTCGTTGGTGTCGGAAGCCGTCGCATTGGCGGGCCAGTAGCGCAGCGTATAGGTGGTCGTCGTGTTCATCGTATCCACCCAGTTGATGGTCATACCATCGCTCAGAATGTCGGTAGCCGTCAGCTGCTGCACACGCAGACACGAAGGAGCGGCACCGTAGGTGAACTGCACCTTGGGCAGGAAGTCGCGCTGGCTGTCATAGCAGTAGGAAGCACCCGTAGCCGTCACGCCCAGGAAATACCAGCGGTTCCAGCTCGCCGCGCTGTGCTGCAGGTCCACCAGCAGATTGCCCCCTCCATATATGTAGGGACTCGAGAACTCCAACGTCAGCGTACCCGTAGAGCAGTCAAAATAGCCCTCGTACACCTCCGTCAGCGCCGTACTGTTGTCCAGGCCGCTCAGCGTCGTCGACGCAGTCTCGCCCAGCGACACCGTCCACGTACCCATACGGTCCGCAGCCGTATTGCTGCCGTTGTCGCCCGTCGGGTCGATGTAGAACACCATCCTCGTGATGGCGCTCCCGTTCATCGCCGTCAGGCTGTCGGACGGATAAATCAACTGGTTGTGCTGGTCGTCGTCGGCATAGTAGCCGTAGAAGGGCACATACTCATGACTTGCCGTTCCATTACAGATTGTCAGCGAGTCTGTTTGCGCGCCGACTGCCCACGGTAGCGCCAGCAGCGCCAACAGGGCCCATAATCGTAAAGATCGTTTCATAATGTTAATGTGTTTGGTTAATATTAAATGTTTTTACAAAAAAGTCGGAGATGCAAAAAAGCGAAAAGGCGGAGCGTCGAAGTGTAAACTCCGACCTCCAGACTTCTACCTCAAACCTACCAACAGGCATAGTATCATTCATTTAGTTCATTTTGGCTCATTATTTCCTTTGCGGAAACAAATGGCAAAAATAAAATAAAATTTCCATTCACACAACTTTTTTTTCAAAAAACCAAAGTGAAAGAGCCGAAAAGACTAAGGGTCAAAGAGTCGAAGAGTGCTACCCACTACACACTTTGCAGGCGGGACGCCTGCGCCTCCGCTCTCCACTCTCCCCTCTCCACTCTACACTCTCCGCCCTACACTCTACACTCTCATCCCGCAGGCGGTCCGCCTGCGTACCAAGAGGCGGCAGCACGTTCTACACTCTACACTCTCCACGCTCCACTCTCCACGCTCCACTCTACACTCTCCGCTCTACACTCTACACTCTCATCCCGCAGGCGGGCCGCCTGCGTACCAAGAGGCGGGAGCACGTTCTCCACTCTCCACTCTCCACTCTCCACTCTCCACTCTCCACTCCCCACTCTCCGCTCTCCACTCCCCACTCCCCACCCTGGCCGATTAACAAAGTTTAGGAAAAAAAATTTGCATAATCCGGCTGCACACTGAGATGGGGGTGGGTTCGCTCGTCAAGCTCGCGGGGCACACCAGGAAGTTGGAAGCGGGCGGTTGGCGGTTGACAGTGGATAGTAGTCTGATATTCATCATTTATCATTCATCACTCATCACTCAAACCTCCAACCTCCGACCTCCGACCTAATAAGGGTCATCCTACCACCAACGTACCACCATCCTACCACCATCCTACCACCATCCTACCATTTTAACATTTCGGATGCCACCATGATGGGATGATGAATGGGGAATAAAACGACGGTGAGATGCGGTTATTTGAGCAGGATGGCCAGCGTGTCGAGCCGGTCGGTCTCGCTGCCGGTGGCGGTGCCCGAGGGGTTGAGCTGCAGACGCTTGCTGTCGATGCCGGCGGCGGCCAGATGGTCGGCTATGCGCTGCAACCGACGGGTAGCCAGCAGAGTGTTGAAGGTGGGGTCGTCGGTGAGCGGACAGAAGAGCGTGAGCTCGGCCCGCAGCTGCGGATTGTCGGCCAGGAAGCGCACCAGGGGCTGCAGGCGCTCGATGCCGGCGGCGCTGAGGGTGGTCACCGCGTCGGGTCCGAAGAGGTCGGCCACGGTGAAGGGACGCCCGATGGGGAGGCTGGGCAGCACCACGTCGCACTGCACATCGGTGCCGAGGGCGAGCGACGGGTCGCGCTGCGGATTGCGCACCACGGTGTCGAACGAAAAGTAGCCCGGCAGCGATACGTGGATGTTCACGTCGGCCACATCGGCGGGCAGGGTAAGTCGGAAGAGGCCGTCGGGTGCGCTGAGGGTGCGTGCCACGGGGTCGTCGCTGCTTATGGTGGCGCCTGCCAGGGGCCGGCCTGCGGGGTCGTAGAGGTGGCCCCAGAGGGTGAGCGCCGCCAGGGTGCCGCTATAGCGGCGCAGGCCGCTGGCTGAATTGTGCCAATAGGCGGTGCGCAGTGCGCTGTCGTAGACGAACTGCTGGCAGTCGGCGCCGGCGCTGTTGATACCCATCGGCAGGGCCAACACGGGACTGCGGCCGATGGGTAGCATAGACACCGTGTCGCCCACCACACGGTCGGCCAACAGGCGCGTGGCATAGACGCGATGGTGGGTGGTGGCGGGCGGGCGCCCGTTGGAGGAGAAGAAGAGGTAGGGGCCCTGGATGCGGGGCGAAAGCTCGTCGCCCTCCGAGTTGACGCGCGCCCCCATGTTGACGGGTTCTGACCAGCGGCCGTCGGCGTCGAGGGTGGCATACCAGAGGTCGGTGCCGCCATAGGAGCGGCGGCGCTCGGCCGAGGCGAAGACCATGATGCGCCCGTCGGCCGAGAAGGTGGGCTGCAGCACGTCGTGGTCGCCGAGGCGGATGCGACGCGTGCGCGTCTTGCGGCCGGGGGTGACGGTGGCGGCATGCAGCGAGCGGCGGCCGCGACGGTCGGTGCAGGTGTAGTAGAGCTCGCCGCTGCCAGGGTGACGCACCACGTAGTCGATACCGTCGTCGATAGAAGCGAGCAGCGTGTCGGGCACGAAACCGACGATATCGGCCCCCTGGCGGCGCCCCTGTAGGAGCACGCCCGAGGATGCGACATAGAGATGGCTGTCGAGGAGGAAGAGCGACTGCGGCGCCTCGGCCAGCTGGGCCAGCGGCTGACCCACCGAGGCAAAGGGCACCGGCTGGGCGCAGAGGGGCGCGGGCTGCAGCAGCGGGACCGCGGGTGCCAGGCCCAGGACGCACCCCAGTGCGACAGCCCGGAGCAGTGTGCGTATGCCGTTGGTTTTCTTTGCCTCCTGATTCTGTTTCATGTTCGCTCGGATTAGATTAGTGTGGGGTTCGGTTTATTTGCGACGTGCGGCCTTCGGCTTCCGACCCGAGGGCTTGCGCTGGGGCTCCAGGGCCAGGGGCAGCGCCTCGGCCATATGGCCTATATAGTGGAACGTGAGGCCACTGAGGTAGTCGGGCTCTATGTCCTCCACGTCGCGACGGTTGTCGTGGCAGACGATGATATCGGTGATGCCGGCACGGCGTGCTGCAAGCAGCTTCTCGCGGATGCCGCCCACGGGGGTGACATCGCCGCGCAGGGTAATCTCGCCGGTCATGGCCACGGTGGGGAGCACCCGCCGATGGGTGAACGAAGAGACCATCGAGACAAACATGGTGATGCCGGCCGAGGGGCCGTCCTTGGGCGTAGCGCCCTCGGGCACATGGATATGCACATTGCTGGCAGCGAGCACCGCGGGGTCGATGCCGAAGCTGGCGGCATTGCTCTTGATATATTCGAAGGCCAGGGTGGCCGACTCCTTCATCACGTCGCCCAGGTTGCCGGTCATGGTGATAGTGCCCTTGCCCTGGCTGAGGGACGACTCGATGAACAGAATCTCGCCTCCGACGGGGGTCCAGGCCAGGCCGGTGACCACGCCCTCGCAGGCTTCGCGGCGGGCGCGCTCGCTGTTGTGGATGGGCAGGCCGAGCACCTGGCGCACCTCGTCGGCGCTGATGCGGGCGGGCATGCGCTGGCCGCTGTCGGCAAGCACCACACGGTGACGCACCAGCTTGGAGAGCTGCTTCTGCAACTGGCGCACGCCGGCCTCACGGGTATAGTCCGACACCACCTGGTGAATCACCTCGGGAGTGAACTTCAGCTTGCGCCGGTCGACGACGCAATCCTTCATAATGCGGGGCAGCAGGTGGCGCATGGCTATCTCGGTTTTCTCCTCGATGACGTAACCGCTGAAGTCTATCACCTCCATACGGTCCAGCAAGGCGGGGTGGATGCCGGCCAGGCTGTTGGCCGTGGCGATGAAGAGCACGCGGGAGAGGTCGTAGTCCACGTCGAGATAATTGTCGTGGAAATGGCAGTTCTGTTCGGGGTCGAGCACTTCGAGCAGTGCCGAGGCGGGGTCGCCTTGTATATTGTTGGACTGCACCTTGTCTATCTCGTCGAGCACAAAGACGGGGTTGGTGACCTTGCTTTTGATTACCTCCTGCATGATGCGGCCGGGCATAGAGCCGATATAGGTGCGGCGATGGCCGCGGATTTCGGCCTCGTCGTGCAGTCCACCGAGGGCCATGCGGCAGTAGGGGCGGTCCAGCGCGGAGGCTATGGAGCGGCAGATAGAGGTCTTGCCCGTGCCCGGAGGTCCCACCAAGCAGAGCACCTGGGCCTTGGGACTCAGCTGATGCCGCTCCTGACGGAGCAGTACGGCCAGATACTCCACCACACGGTCCTTGACCTTCTGGATACCGAAATGGTCTTGGTCCAGCACCTGACGCACCTGCTCGACAGAGCTTTGCCCGTAGGAACGGAAGGTGAGCGGCAGGCTGGTCAGCGTCTCGAGGTAGGTATAGAGGGTGGCATAGTCGGGCGATGCCGGGTGGATATGGGAGAGTTTCTTGATATTGGCCTCGAAAGTGTCGGCCAGCTCCTTGCTCATGTGCTCGGTGTCGGCACGGCGGCGTAGCTCGGCCATGTCGTTCTGCGCGGTGTTGGCGTAGGAATCCTCCTCGCCGAGTTCCTTCTGTATGACGTCCATCTGGTGGCGCAGGTAGTACTCGCGCTGCTGCTTGCCTATCAGTTCCTGCGTCTTGTTGTCTATCTCGCGGCGCAACTCGTCGAGACCACGGAGGGTGCCCAGCTGCTCCAAGAGCTTCTCCGCCCGGGCCACATAGCTGCTGCAGGCCAGGAGTTCATACTTCTGGTCGTTCTCCACGTCGATATGCGTGGAGGCGAAATTGATGAAAATCTTGTCGCTGCCGATACCCTTGAGCATGGTGGAAATATCCTCGTCCTGAAGGCGCGACCGCATAATCTCGCTGTAGCTCTTGCGGAGCAGCTTCATGCGGCGGCGGAAGGCAGGGGTGTCCATGCCCTCGTCGGACTCGGGCGCCAGATTGACCACTCCGGACATATAGGGCGAGCGGCGCATGACGACCAGCGAATCGCAGCGCACTATACCCTGGAGTATGGCCACTGTGGTGTCGTCGTGGAAGTCGAACACCTTGAGCACCTTGGCCACCACGCCGACGGGATAGAGGTCGTTCTCGTCGGGATTGTCGTTGTCGTTCTTCTGCGGGAAGACGAGGATATGCTGGTTGGGCGACTTGACATCGCTCAGCAGGCGGCGCGATTTGTCGCGGCGGGCGGCGATGGGGATAAGCACACCGGGGAGCAACACCTGGTCCATCAGCGGGAGCACCGGCATCTCGTCGTCGGCCACATCCTCGTGGAGGAGGAACTCTTCGCTGTCAGTGTCGATTACGGGTATGATATTGGCCTTGACATTCATGCCGTTGGCCAGAAGTTCGCCCAGTTCGTCCAGGCTGCTCATTATTTTCTTGAAGCTAGACACAGTTCTTTTCCTTTACACTAATGATTATGACTATATATAACGCACTCGGGTGGCAAAATGTTTCATTCCTCGTGATAATAGACGCGCTTGACCCGTGGAGCGACGGCGGTGAGGAGTTCGTAGGGAATGGTGCCCGCAGCGGCGGCGTTGCGTTGCAGCAAATCGCCCTCGCCGAAGATGATGGCGCGGTCGCCCTCGACGCAGGGCACATCGGTCACATCGACGAAACACATGTCCATGCATATGCTGCCGATGATGGGTGCCTCACGTCCGTTGACCAAAACGCGGCCGTGGCCATTGCCTAGACCACGGTGCAGTCCGTCGGCATAGCCGATGGTGAGTATGGCGATACGCGACGGGCGCGTGGCCTGCCAACGGCGGTTGTAGCCCACAGTGTCGCCAGTGGGAATCTCCTTGATTTGCGAGATACGGCTCACCAGGCGGCTCACCTGGCGCAGGTCGGCCTGCACCTCGGGCTCGGGCGCCACCCCGTAGAGACCGATGCCGAGACGAACCATATCCATCTGGGCGTCGGGGAAACGCGAGATGCCGCTGGAGTTGAGGATATGCTTTATGCCAGGCAGCTGGCGACTCCACTGGCGCAGACGCTCTATCTGGCTTCGGGTGAAGTCGTCCATTGCGGGGTCTTCGCTGCAGGCAAGGTGGGAGAATACGCTGCGTACCTCGAGCACTTCCGAGAGCTCGGCCAGACGACGCTCCAGTTGCTCGACATCGTTGCCCGAGAATCCCAGGCGGTGCATGCCCGTGTCAAATTCGATATGTATCGGATATGGCTCCGTCTGTGTGACCCGCAGACGATCGGCAAAGCGTTCCATGATACGGAAACTATAAATGTCGGGCTCCAGACGGTGTCGGATGATATCGTCGAAACCTGCCTCTTCGGGGTTCATCACCATGATGGGAAGGGTGATACCATTGCGACGCAGCTCGACACCCTCGTCAACATATGCCACCGTGAGGTAGTCCACATGGTTGAATTGCAGAGCGCTGGCCACCTCGACCGTGCCGGCGCCGTAGCTGGAGGCTTTCACCATTGCCATCAGACGTGTACCGGGTTGGAGGCGCGAACGGAAATGATTGAGGTTGTGCACCAGAGCGTCGAGGTTTACTTCCATGACCGTCTCGTGGGTCTTGCGCTGCAAAAGTTTAGCCACACGTTCGAAACCGAAGACACGTGCCCCTTTAAGCAGTATGGTCTCGTTGCGGAACATCGAGGTGTCGGCATGGGTGAGGAAGTCGTCGGTGTCGGAGAAGAAAAGGCTTTCGATGCCGTCGAACTGCTCCTGCTGTCGCATCAGCGCCGGTCCGATACCCACAAAACGGGAGACGCCACGCTGGCGAAGCAACTGTGCCACCTGGGCATAGAGTTCGCTGTCTGAGATGCCCGCCTGCAGGATATCGCTCATGATGAGTGTACGACGGTGGTGCTGTTGCTGGTGGCCCAGATAGTCGAGGGCTATAGTGAGGGAATTGAGGTCGAGGGAATAACTATCGTTGATAAGCAGACAATTGTCGATACCCTCGTTCAACTCCAGGCGCATCTCGACCGGCATAAGGCGTGCACAGCGCTCGGCGATGACCGCCGGGTCGTAGCCAAGATGGAGCATCAGGGCGACACAGTGCATGACATTCTCCTGCGAAGCCCGGTCGACAAAGGGTATAACCACATCGAACTGCGTCGACTGCCCGTCGTGGAGGAAAATGCAGGTGAGTGTGGTGCGGTTGGCCGCGGGGGTAGTGGCGAGCAATTGCAGGTCGCAGTCGGCTGTGCTGCCCCATACAAAACGATGCAGATGGTGGAAACTCTCGATATCGGCCACCATAGAATGGATATCCTTATGGTCGGCGCAGTAGATGAGCGTGTCGCATTGGGTGAAGAGCTGCAGCTTCTCGGCAATCTTCTGTCCGCGGGTGAGGAAATTCTCGTCGTGGGCCTGTCCGATATTGGTGAAGATGCCAATGGTGGGGTCTATGACATTGCGCAGAGCCGTCATCTCGCCCGACTCGGAGATTCCAGCCTCAAAGACCGCAAATTCATGCTCGCTTTCCATCTGCCATACCGACAGTGGGACACCAATCTGCGAGTTGTAGCTTTTGGGGCTTGCCACAACATGACGGTCAGCGCTGAGCAATTGCACGAGCCAGTCTTTGACAATGGTCTTGCCATTGCTGCCCGTGACACCCACGACTGGGATGTGGAAAAGACTGCGATGATGGGCAGCCAACCGCTGTAATGCCTCCACAACATCGGCGACTTGCCAGAGGTTAACATCGGTATAGTCGACATTGCAGCCGGCAGGTACCACGAACGAGCGCACACCAGCCTGGTAAAGTTCGGCGATATAGCGGCATCCGCTATTGCGCTTGGTGGGGATAGCGAAGAAGAGTGTACCTTGAGGGTCCACTAAGCGGCGGCTGTCTGTCAGCAGATGGATGATATCAACGTCGGGAGTGGCCAGACGTGCGTCGGTGGCCTTGACGATGGCGCTTATTTCATTAGCTTTCATTGGTGTTTCAGTAGATAATAGCCGATGCGACAATCGAGGCATCGGCGTCGGTTACAATAGTTGTCAGTGAGTTGTAGCAATGCCTGACTTTCGGCCGCATTGGCGGGATGCACACCCGCGGATTGCCAGCGGCGTATCACAGAATTATTCTCGGCAGGCAGTTGCGAGAGCAGGTTTAATGCCTGGTCCTTGTAGTGTTGCTGACCGTGTTCCTCCCCATAGACAAAGAGCAGTGGCACCCATGCGTTGATTATCAACAGGTCGGCCTGCATTTTGCCCACATGCTTGACGCTGGAGCGGGCGGCGGGAATGTCGAAACGATAGTGGTCGTTCCAGTATGGAGAGGCCTGTCGGTTGAAGAGTAGCTCTATCTGGCGGACGTCTTCCATCTCCAGCAGTGTGGAGAAAAGGTTCTTGGTCCGGGAAAGCAGGTCGGCAAACTGGCTGATACGTATGGTGGGGAATGCCGAGGGGCGCAGACAGAAAAACTTCCATAGATGAGCTCCTATCGGTTCCAATCGGGCACCTGCACGCAGGGCTTCGTAATCGGATTGAAGCTGGCGCGGATAGTCGTCGGTATAGAACCCGTCGAGCAGACCGGCCTGTCCCATCAGCAGGGCTTCGAGACGCTGCCTGTTGTCGCACCATCGGGCCAGCAGGCGCTGGTCTGTGGCTTTGGCCATGAGCTCGAATGGCAGGGCGTTGACCTTGCCGCCAAAGTAGTGAGCCATCAGCCAGTAGCATACCTGATCCCAGCCGCCGTGGCTCTCATCCAGCAGACGGCGCACCGTGACCGACTTGGCCTCGATGCGTTCTACGGTCAGACGGTCCAAAGACGACGAGAGCACCATGCCGGGCACCTCCCCTACCCTGCGGCCACAGGGTATTGCATTTACTGGTGTAGGTACTACCAGCGACTCGTAATTAGCCACCAGTGAGGGATGCATGAATGGCTTCAGTTCCAATGTGAGCGGCTTCTTCCCGTTCTGCATCGCCACATCGGCATCGTGTTCGTAGACCACATGCAGCACGATATTGTTATAGGCAGCATCGTTTTGATGGTGGTGACTGTTCCAATCGGAGGAGTGTATATGCAATTCCACGTTGCCAGCCCACTCCATATCGGAAATACGCAGACGGGCGTCGGAGAAATCGGGCCCCGCATCGTGGTTGGGCACACCGGGACGCAAGACGACCACAGGCTGGCCATCGGTAGTGGTCAGCCCGTGGTTGAGCATCTGATGCTCCCAAACGTAATGCAGGAACGCCTCAGTCATCAGTTGAACATTTCTTTCATTTTGTCGAAGAAGCCCCGTTCCTGCTTAGTCGGATTCGGTTTGAAATTATCATGTTTCTGCAATTCCTCGAGCGTTTTCTTTTCGTCTTTATTGAGCGATTTGGGCACCCACACGTTGAGGCACACCAGCAAATCGCCGCGGCCATAGCCATTGACTACAGGCAATCCCTTGCCACGCAGGCGCACTACCTTGCCCGACGGCGTACCGGGCTCTATCTTTATCTTCACCTTGCCAGAGAGTGTAGGTATCTCGACCGAGGCCCCAAGAGCCGCCTCACTGAAAGTAATGAATGCGTTGTAGTAGAGGTTGGCCTCCTGGCGCTCAAAGAGCTCGTGCTCCTGCTCCTCGATGAGGACTATCAGGTCGCCCGCAATACCATTGTGGGGTGCTGCATTGCCCTGGCCCTGCATAGCCAACTGCATGCCGTCCTGCACACCGGCTGGGATGTTGATGGTAATAATCTCGTCGCTCTTGACAATGCCGTCACCGTGGCAGTCGTGGCACTTATCTTTGACGACCGTTCCTTCTCCGCCGCAATGCGGGCAGGCGCTCTGGGTCTGCATCATGCCCAATATGGTACGCTTGGTCTCGGTCACCACACCGCTGCCGTGGCAATGCGGACAGGTCTCGGTCTTGCCGTCGCGTGCGCCACTGCCGCCACAAGTCTTGCAGGGGACATATTTGCTGACCTTGATTTTCTTCTCACAACCACGGTCTATCTCCTCCAAAGTGAGCTTAACCTTGATACGCAGATTGGTGCCGCGCAGCACACGACGGGCAGCGCCGCCGCCACCGAAACCAGTGAAACCAGTGCGGAACCCGCCGCCTCCGAACAAATCGCCAAAGATGCTTCCGAACTGCGAGAAGATATCGTTCATATCCATACCGCCCTGACCATAGGCACCGTCGACGCCGGCATGGCCAAACTGGTCATAGCGGGCCTTCTTCTCAGGGTTGCTCAGTACATCATAAGCCTCGGCAGCCTCCTTGAACTTCTCTTCGGCATCCTTGTCGCCGGGATTACGGTCGGGGTGATATTTCAAAGCCAACTTGCGGTAGGCTTTCTTCAGCTCGTCGGCAGAAGCATTCTTGTCGACGCCTAGCACTTCATAATAATCTCTCTTTGCCATAATGTTCTATTATTCCTCCTTTCAGCAAGCGACGACCACTTTGGCATAGCGCAGCACCTTGTCGTTGAGGTAGTAGCCTTTCTCCACCACGTCGACTACCATACCTTTCTGTTCGGGTGTAGGCGCGGGAATCTGAGTGACTGCCTCATGCATGGACTCGTCGAACTTGACGCCCTGCGACTCCATTGCTTTCAGCCCCTTCTGCTCCAGTATCTTCATCAGTTTGCTGTAGATAAGCTTCACTCCCTCGTCGTCGCCGGTAGCAACCAAAGCACGCTCGAAATCGTCGACCACGGGAAGTATTGCCTTCATCATCTCACGACTGCCGTTGAGCAGCAGGTCGGCTTTCTCCAAATTGGTACGCTTGCGATAGTTTTCATATTCGGAATAGAGACGAAGATACTTGTCGTTCAGTGCTGCCAACTTCTCCCCCAGTTCCTGCACCTTGTCAGTCTCTGCGGGTTCGGCAGGAGTTTCCTCGGCGGCTGCCGCCTCGGTTTGCTCGGTGGTATTCTCATCCACATTCATCTGATTGACGGTCTCTTCCGTCTCTAGTCTATTCTGTTCTTTCTTGCTCATGTCTTAGTAGTTTTTACAGCAATCTATATAGCAAAAAAACTGCCAATGGCAGTCGTGACTGACATTTTGTCACCACACAAACACATCCTCCGGTTTACGCGGGCGACGCTGCGGCAACCACCGGAAATCGGGCAGCCGTTTCATGTCGTCGGGCAGCAGGCCCACCGGATAGGTCTTCATGTCAGGATTGTCGAGCGTGACCACCCTGACAGGGGCGCGGGTGCTGTCAAAATAGATACGGATGGCGGACCCCACCCCGGCGTTGACGCCCACCAGCAGTGTGCGGCCGGTGCTATCCTCCTCGGTAATGTAGTAGACCATCTGGGCGTTGCCCTCCACATCGGCATAGTCGGGTTCGCCCTTGCGGAAATAGACGGTACCCTGGTGCCCCTTCAGCTGGTTGAACTTTTCTTTATCCACCTGCTGCAGGGCGAAACAACTGCTGCGCAGCCAGGCGCGGCGCACACCATTAGAATCGTGCAGCAGCTCTATGGTGTCGGCCACACACTGGTAGTGCTCGTACCACAGCACCGGCTCCTTGTAGAGCAACAGCGTGGAATCACCGGCCCTGTAGAAGGCCGAGTCGCACATAGCTTGGGCATCGCGGCGATAGAGCTTGACATGGTGGTTGGCACGCACGGTCTGCAGCTGGTTGGCTGTATCGTTGGTGACATAGACGGTGTCGGCATGGAGGAAAAGCGAATCGCCGTTGTCGACAAACAGCACATGGGCGCTATCGGTGACAAAAGAGAAGCGGTCGGCCTGCGACGTCTCTCCATAGCGGCCGGTACAGGTCAATTCGTTGACCGAGTCGACTATCACTACATGGCCCCACGCTTTGCCATACTCCAGATGCTCATCATAATAGAGCGTGTCGCTGTCGATGGTGCGCCCTTGGTTGTCCACATGCGAACGGCGATAGGAAATGGAATAGCGCGTTTCGGTATTGTAGTCGCCCAGCTCGCTGTATATGGTCGATGAGTCACTATAGATAGTGGTGGGGCTCTCGAAATGGGCCACCGCGGTCTCTGTATTGTACAGCAGCGTGTCGGTGACCAGCCGCATAGTGCTGTCGGTGAGCACCACGTCGTCGTAGATATAGAATTGCTTGAGGTCGGAATTGTATTGTCCCTGACGGCTGAAGAGGGTGCGGTCCTCGCTGGTGCCGTAGCCCCACTGGGTGTAATAGGCGGTGGAGCGGTTGCGCTCGTAGGTGAGATGGTTGGCCAGGAGCTGCGTGCCACCGTCAATAAGCACCACTGTGTCGGCCCAGATGTCCACCACACGGGTATTGCCGTCGTAGAAGAGGCGGTCGCCGTAGATGAAGGTGGTGTCGGTGAGCTGGATGGCCACGTTGCGGAACGCCGTGAAGCTGTTCTCGCGCGTGTTGTAGTGGGCCGAGTCGGACTCGAGTATCATGCCCTCGTGGGTGGCATGGACCGAGCGGTAGAGAATCCACACGTCGGCATTCTCCGGGTCGCGCGATCCCATACCGGCGGTGTACTCGATGAGTTTCTGTGCCTGGGCGCCGACAGCCACACTGACCAGCGTCAAGAGTAGGAGCAGTTTTCTTTTCAAGAGAGGGATGGTCTTTCAATGCGACAGAGACGTGGCATGCCGCGTCTCTGTCTGCACTATTCTGTCATTGATTACGTTTGTTCACATCACTATTCGACGCGCGAACCGAGGCGGTCCATAGCGCAGCGGAAGCCAATCCAGGAGGTCGAACGGTTCTGGTCGTAGTAGCGGCGGGTGCCGGCCTGCAGGTAGTAGGCGCGGTCCTTCCAGCTGCCGCCCTTCACCACGCGCACCTTGTTGTTCACCAGGCTGGAGGTGGGGTTCTCCTTCTGGTTGTCGGTGATGCGGCGGTACATGCGGTTGGTAGACTCGTCGTCGGGGCTCATGGCGTCTTCGTCCTCTTCAACCTCTTCTTCCTCGACCACCTCTTCCTCGTCGCCGTACTCTTCTTCCTCTTCGTCTACGGCATCCTGCCAGTCGTCGAGGTTAGAGGCGCGGTCGCCATCGAGGTAGTTCACGTTGTTGGCCTGGCGGTAGTTGCGGCGGTTGGCCTGGAAGTCGACCTCTTTGTACTTAATCATACCGTCGTCGCCAATGAAGACTTCATTGTCCTCGTCCAGCTCGGGAGTGCGGTAGATGTTGCCACGGAAGGGGTCCATATCGTCGGCGCCGACGGGCTGGACGGTCTTACGATAGACATCCATGCACCATTCGCTGACGTTGCCGGCCATGTTGTACAGACCGTAGTCGTTGGGGAAGTACCATTTCACGGGGCAGGTGTAGTCCCAACCGTCGTTCAGGTTGCCAGCCACACCCATAGCGTCGCCGCGGGTGCGCTTGAAGTTGGCCAGGAACTGACCGTAGTATTTCTTGTTGGCCGAGCGCAGGCTGTGGCCAGCCCAAGGATAGGTCTTGTGCTCGGTGACGCGCTCGTCGTAGGTGTTGCCAATCATACCCAGAGCGGCAAACTCCCACTCGGCCTCGGTAGGCAGTCGGTAGTAGGGGTAGAGGATACCGTCGGCCTTGCGCACCTGGCGCTCCTCGCCGCCGGCGGCGGGGTTGTAGTCGGTCAGGCCGCGGCGGGTCTCGCCCTCGTAGCGGCCGGCCAGATAGACGTCGGTCTGGAAGGCGTTGGTACCCAGATTCTCTTGGTCGAGCATGATGATGCCCTCATAGACGAGGACCATCTCGTTGACACGGTCGGTACGCCACACGCAGTACTGCTGTGCCTGCTCCCAGCTGACGCCCACCACGGGATAGTCGGCATAGTTGGGGCTGCGGAAGTAGTAGTCGACAAAGCCTTCACGCCAGGCCAGCTTGTCGCGCCAGCAGGCGGTGTCGGGCATGATGGCGGCCACCTTCTCGGGATATTCCTCACCGTAGGCGCGCTCCATCCAGTAGACGAACTCGCCGTAGTCGAGGTTGCTCACCTCGCATTCGTCCATGTAGAACGAGCTGACGGTGACGGTGTGGGGGGTGTTGTTCCAGCTGTAGCGCGGATCTTCGCTGACGTGGCCCATCACGAACGAGCCGCCTTCGATGAATACCAGGCCGGGCGCCGCGTCCTGCTCGGGATAGCCCGACACGTCGTAGCCGCCCCACTCGGGGTCGTTGTAGTTCCAACCCGTGGTGGCCGACTGGCCTGCGTTGTTGGAGCATCCGGCCAGCAGCAGGCCCGCTGCCAGCAGCATGAATGAAAATCTGCTAATCTTCATATTGTTGTCTTTTGTGTTATTCCTATTACTATTTTACTATATAACGCAATTCTGCGCTTTTTGTTTCACTTTGCTTC
Organism: Bacteroidales bacterium; assembly: GCA_045576855.1. GTDB lineage: Bacteria > Bacteroidota > Bacteroidia > Bacteroidales > P3 > Colimorpha. Next base: position 19,756 of record JAZNHG010000031.1, read on the forward strand.
TTAGAACGACGGGCAGCGGATGGCTTTCACCTTCTTCTTTTGCTCGGGCACCGGCAGCATCAGTCCCACCGTCAGCTCGTGGCTGCCGGCCGTGCTGTTGGCCAGTTTCGACACCGTGACGTCGTAGCTGTAGCCCACTTTGAAATAGTCCTGCTGCACGCCCACCTGGAAGATGAAGGCGTCGATATTCTGCGTGCCGTGGCGGAACCACACGCCCACCAGGAAGGGCACCCAGTCCAGATAGAGGCCATAGTTGAAGTAATGCAGGCCACCCTGATACTGATAGACCAGATTGGGCGAGATGATGGGCGAGCCGAAACCCAGCGACGACTGGCGGCGGCTCTCCTCGGCCACATTGAACATGGCGCCGCCATGCACGGTGAGCTTCATCGGCACGCGGTCTTCGGAATAGAAGCCCTGGTTGGGCTGCGTCAGGTGGGCGGCTGCCAATCCGGCATACCAGTTCGTGCCACTGACGAGCATACCGGCATCGAAGTCAAGAGCATACAGGCTGAAGGCATCGGGCTGCTGCACACCGTCCAGACCGTAGGTGAAACCCAGATTGGGGTCTATCTGGCCGGGGAAGCGCAGATAGGAGTTCCAGTTGAGCGAATGGTTGACCAGCGAAGCCTGCAGACCGGCGCTCATGCGGATGTCGCGGGTGAGCTGGAAATGGAAGGCATACATGATACCCAACATGCTGGAAGTCAGTGCGCCGTGGTCACCCTGACGGTCCGTCAGCACGATGGCGCCCACACCGCCGTGCAGGGCGTCGATGTACTGGTCATACGAGGCAGAGACGGTGGTGAAGGCACTCACCAAACCGGGCCACTGCGCACGGTAGCTCAGCGAAATGCGGGGGGCCACCGCCGAACCGGCAAAAGCGGGGTTCAGATAGAGCGGATTGGCATAGAACTGCGAGAATCCAATATCCTGTGCACCGGCGTGGCCCGCTGTCAGCAGCAACGCACCCAGGAGCACGGTTTTCAGTCCTTGTTTTATCTGTTTCTTCAGCATATTATTGGCCAATTATCAAAACGCAATATTACGAAGTTTTTTCGATATGGAAAAATTTTCTACAAAAATAATTTATATCACACTGTATTTCAACACTATAATTTTCCACCTCGAACGTCCCGCCGCCGCACAAAAAGTGGCCTGCGAAGGCCCGTTTTCGCATTTTTGGCCCTTCGCACGACACCTGTTTTCCATCGGCAAAGCACCCCGTCGGCGGCCACCCAACCTCCATCCTTCCCTCCTCCACCGACCGTCCGTCGAGGCTTCCGAAATGTTAAAATGCAAGGATGGTGGTAGGATGGTGGTAGGTTGATGGTAGGATGGTGGTAGGATGACACCCTTCGGGTATGTGTCCAGTGTGCAGTGTTCAGTCTTCAGCGGTCTGCGGAGAAGAGACTGCCGCATGCATCATACACACCTAAGACTAAGCACCTTACACCGACACGACACACTAAACACAGAACACTGCTCACCGAACACCACACATTGTACGTTGCTCACTGAACACTGCACACTGAACACTGAATAAATCCCTCTCAGTGTGCGGTTGGATTTTGCAAATCTTTTTTCTTAAAAATATATAAATGCGACCGCCATGAATCAAATATTCTCCTGCTCGCCTGCGGTTACGCGGAGCGCAATAATCTATAAGATTTATGGATTTCTACCCGCAGGGCTAGGGTGTCTGTTGATGTATAGATATTCTCCTGCTCGCCTGCGGCGTCGCGAGATCTTGTGGATCTTGTAGATTATTCCGCCTGCGGCGGTTACGCGAAGCGCAATAATCTATTAAGATTTATGGATTTCTGCCCGCAGGGCTAGGGTGTCTGTTGATGTATAGATATTCGCCTGCTCGCCTGCGGCGTCGCGAGATCTTGTGGATCTTGTAGATTATTCCGCCTGCGGCGGTTACGCGAAGCGCAATAATCTATAAGATTTATGGATTTCTGCCCGCAGGGCTAGGCGTTTATTGATTTATTGAAACACACTGAATCCTCTGCTTTTTATCATTTTTTATCCGCATGTTGGGAAAAAGTCGTATCTTTGCACCATGAAAACCACACTCCGACATCGCCCTCTGCAACTGCCGCTGGCAGCCCTGGCCCTGCTGACGGCCCTCGGCTGCACGGCCCCCGCCCCCAAGCCTTTCGGTCCCGTGCCCACCGATGCACAACTGGCCTGGCAACGCATGGAAATCAACATGTTCTGTCATTTCGGACCCAACACCTTCACGGGTGCCGAATGGGGGTCGGGACGCGAACGCGGCGAAGTCTTCGCCCCGAGGCGTCTGGACTGCGCCCAGTGGGTCGACGTGGCCGCGCAGGCCGGCATGGGCGGCATCATCCTCACCGCCAAGCACCACGACGGCTTCTGCCTCTGGCCCAGCCACTTCAGCACACATACCGTCCCGGATTCGCTCGACGTGCTGCGCCAATTTGTCGATGCCTGCCGGGGCAAAGTGAAAGCAGGCGTATACATCTCTCCTTGGGACCGAAACCACCCGACCTATGGCACCGATGCCTACAACGAGGTATTTGTCAACACACTGAAGGAAGTGCATACCAACTACGGTCCATTCTTCGAGCAGTGGTTCGACGGTGCCTGCGGGGAAGGGCCCAACGGCAAGAAGCAGCGCTACGACTGGCCCCGTTTCATGCAGACCATGCACTCTCTCAATCCCCAGGCTGTCATCTTCAGCGACATCGGGCCCGGCTGCCGCTGGGTGGGCAACGAACAGGGCCACTGCGGCGACCCCTGCTGGAGCACACTCAATACCGAAGGGGCAACACCATCTGACAACAAACCCGCCCCTTCCGAGCTGGAGACCGGCCACAAGGGCGGAGCCCATTGGGTGCCCGCCGAGGTTGATGTCTCCATCCGCCCCGGCTGGTTCTGGCACCCACAGGAGCACCCCAAGTCGGTGGACGAGCTGATGGAGATATACTACAACAGCGTGGGCCGCAACGGCCTGCTGCTGCTCAACGTGCCTCCGGATACAAACGGACGCATCAGTGCCGAGGACAGCGCCGTGCTGGTGGCCTTCCGCGCCGAACGCGACCGCATCTTTTCCAAAGACCTGGCGCAGGGAGCACGCGTTCGCGCCCGCCATCGCACTGGCTACCGGGCAGCCAACGTGCTCGACACCGCCTATCACACCTACTGGGCAGCCACCTCCAACGACGCCACCTTGACCATCGAGCTCGACTCCGTGGCCGAATTCGACATCATCGAGATACAGGAATACATACCCCTCGGCCAGCGAGTGACATCCGTGGGCCTCTCCCTCGACGAAGGCGATGGCGTGTATCCGCAGACCACACCGGACCATCCGCTCTGCACCACCGTGGGCTACAAGCGTCTTATCCGCTGCGACAACGGCGAGCATTGGCGCACCGACCACCTGGAGCTACACTTCCACGCCCTAGCTCCACCTGTCATCAACCGCATAGCACTCTACAATTCAGCTAAATGAATAGAATACTCAAAATACTGGCCTGCATCAGCCTCGCTCTCCACTCTCCACTCCCCGCTCTCCACTCGCAGGAGCTGCCGCAGGGCTACTTCCGCAATCCGCTGGGGTCTGATATTGGACTGAGCGCCACCTTCGCCGAGTTCCGCACGGGCCACTTCCACGCCGGCATCGACATACGCACCGGCGGTGCCGTCGACCAGCCCGTCTACGCCGCGGCCGACGGCTACGTGGCCAAGGTGAGCATCTCGCCCTGGGGCGGCGGCAAGATACTATATATCACGCATTCTAACGGATACACCTCGGTCTACATGCACCTCAACAGCTATGTCGGCGCCATCGGCAAGGCTGTCATCAAGGAGCAGTATGCGCAACGCAGCTACAGCATCACCAAACTCTTCGCCCCCGGCGAGTTGCCGGTGAAGAAAGGGCAGCTGGTAGCCCACAGCGGCAACACCGGCAGCAGCGGCGGCCCGCACCTGCATTTCGAGTTGCGGCAGGGTGGCATGGCCGACCTCCACACCCACGCCACCACCATCAACCCGCTGCTCTTCGGCCTCCCCTACCGCGACGGCATCGACCCCACCATCCGCGGCGTGCGCGTCTACCCCGAAGGCGGCGAGCCTGTCGAGGTGGACAAGGACAATACCGTCACTGTCAGCGGCCCGTTCTACCTGGGTGTCTACGCCACCGACGCCGCCGAGGGCAGCACGGCCAAGAACGGCCCCGACCGCGTGGAGGTGCTGCTCGACGGCACCCCCTTCTTCGTCTACACCACCGAGCGCTTCCCGCTCGACAGTAGCCGCATGGTCAACGCACTGCTCGATTACCCGCTCTTCGCCCGCACCCGCCAGCCCCATCTCCTCACACGTGCCCTGCCGGGTGCCGAAGGTCCCTGGATACAGCAGCGTGTGGGCGACGGCATCTTCCGCCTGCGCCCCGGCTCGACTCACCATATCGGCATCCGCGTGCTGGACATCAAGGGCAACGTAGCCGAGCGCACCATCACGGTCGTCACCAGCCAGAATTCCCAAGGCCGTCAGGTTGCCGACACCCCTGCACGTACAGCCAAGTACGACCGTCCATTCAGCATTCAGCAATCCACATTCAGCATTCAACTACCGGCATTCACACTCTATGCCGACGACCGGCTTGACTGCTCTGCCAGCGGGACCACCGTGCAGGTCAACCCGACGGTGAACCAGATACCACCCCACCTGGCCTACACGCTGGGCATCAAAGGAACGCTGCCCGGCGTACCGCAGCAGAAGACGGTGGTGGTGCGTGTAACGCGTATGCCAGGCAGCGTCAAGCACACGGCCTGCAAGACCGACCATGCCGACGGCTGGCACAAGGCACAGGTCCGCGACTGGGGCGAGTTCACCCTGGCCGCCGACACCACGGCGCCCGTTGTGCGACCGGTCAACTTCAGCGAAGGCAAACCTCTCAAGTCAAGCACCATAAGACTGAAAGCCAGCGACAACCTGAGTGGCATAGAGACCTACCACTGCTACCTCAACGGCAGCTGGATACTGGCCGAATACGATGGCAAGACGGCCACACTCTCCATCGACGCCAGCGGCAAGCTACAGAGCGGAGCAAACAAACTGCGCGTCGAGGTGACCGACGCCGTGGGCAACGTCACCGACCTCACTTGGACAATCCAAAAATAACATAACCTATGCGAAAACGACACCTTTTGACCGCCGTCGCGCTGGGCTGCCTGCTGCTGACAGGCTGCATCCACGACGCGTGCGACAATCTGTACGTCACCAGCGAAGTGTGGATAGCCAACGGCACGTCGGAACCGCTGTACTACACCTTCTCCGACACCCCGTATCTGACACCGGAGTGCTCGGTGAGACAACTGCCGGTGATGCTGGCCAATATCCTCGACTTCAAGCAGTTCAGTCCCACTCAGGTGATGACCGACCCCACCTATACCCCCAACGGACACCGTGGCAGCGGCGAGGAGTATGGTTACTATCCCTACATGCTCCTGCTGCGTTACGACAACAGCGTCGTGGCCTGCTACGACGTCAGCCGCGCTGCCCTGGCCAGTGCCGACTACCCCTGGTTCTCGACCAATGCCGACAGCACCGAGACCCGGCTCGACAGAGTTGAGGCTTGCCACGACTACGAGACCACCTATGTGTACACATATTACATAACCGACAGCATACTATGAAACGACTGATATTATTCACTGCCCTGGCCGCCCCGCTGCTGATGTGCTTCCAGTGCGGATGCGACGAGCCCGATACGATCACCCTCCTGCGACTGGAGAATGCCACCGGCGAAGAGCTCTACTGGAGCCGCTCAGCGCAGCCCTGGGCCAATGCCGACTGCCGCTGGCAGCGTCTCCCCGACTCGGTTTACCTATACTATAGTGAAAGCACATCGGCGGGCGAACAATTCAGGCACCATGTCGGTGGCGAGTACCTTCTGGTTGTAAATGCCGAGATGACACTGCGCGCCAGCTGGCCGACCGACAGCCTGCCCATGTCCAACAACGCCCGATGGGTTTCCGATACCACCCTATTGGAGACAACCAACTGCAACGGCATCCACCCGACGCAATACTCGCACACCTTTACCCTGGAGGCGAGCGACCTGCAATAAACAATAGAGGCTCGCCGTGTTACGGCGGGCCTCTACCATTCATGCGTCAGCCGATTACTCCAGAGGTTGTTTCCGGCGCTCTCTCAGTTCGTCATAGAACTTGGCGTGCGAAGCCTCGATATAGGGCTGCAGCCACAGGAAACCGATGCCGAACGTCAGGCAACACAGCAATGCCCAACCGATGAAGCTCAGGTCGAGGCAGAAGAGCTTCCATTTGTAGCCTTTCATCATCATACGGCTTTCTTGAATACATCCTTCGGCATCCAGATCTTCCCGGTCGTGGGCAATGTAGGGCGTCATAGAATACGCATAGCCTTTGATGATACCGGGGATAATAAACAATAGCGTCCACAGCAAGGTGTAGAGCAGCACCAGCAACGACACACCAAGGTATCGACCAAAGCGGTTGAAGACATTGAACTGGTCGCCTACCATCTCGCTGCTGTCCTCGCCACGCACCAAACGCAGAAAAGTCTGCTTGTAGCCGAATTCAAGCGGACAGAGCACCAGCAGACCTGCGAACGGGATGGACCCCGAGGCGGCACTAATAAGGCTGTAGACCAATGTAGTCAGTACTGGCTGCCCCCATTGTCCACTTAGCTTCTGACGCGCAGCGGTTCGGATTTCGCGGTTCGACGGCATAGCAGCCGGAGCATTGGGATTGAAAGCTTCCTCCATAGCATTATTTGTTTAATGAAGAGGGGCGGTATCGTGCCGCCCCTCAGGTTTACACGGTCTGTTTATTCAAACGACTTGATGGCCTCCTTGATGAGTTCCATAGCGGCGCGGAGCTGCTCCTCGGTGATGACCAGCGGAGGGGCGAAGCGGATGATGTGCTGGTGGGTGGGTTTGGCCAGCACACCCAGGTCGCGCATCTTCAGGCACACATCCCAAGCCTCCTTGCCGTTGTGGGGCTTGATGATGATAGCATTCAGCAGACCCTTGCCGCGCACCTTCTCAATCATCGGGCTCTTGAAGGCCGACATCTCCTCGCGGAAGATCTTGCCGAGGCGCTCGGCGTTCTCCATCAGGTGCTCATCTTTGATCACCTGCAGGGCGGCGATAGAGACCTTGGCAGCGATGGGGTTGCCACCGAAGGTGGAGCCATGCTCGCCCGGTTTGATATTGAGCATGATGTCGTCGTCGGCCAGCACGGCGCTGACGGGCATCACGCCGCCACCGAGGGCCTTGCCGAGGATGAGCAGGTCGGGGCGCACGCCCTCGTGGTCGCAGGCCAGCATCTTGCCCGTACGGGCAATACCGCACTGCACCTCGTCGGCCATGAACAGCACGTTGTATTTCTTGCAGATATCATAGCATTTCTTCAGGTAGCCCTCGTCCGGCACATAGACACCAGCCTCGCCCTGGATAGGCTCGACCAGGAAGCCGGCCACCTTCTTGCCGTGCTCGGCCAGGCATTTCTCAAGGGCGTCGGAATCGTTATAGGGGATGCGCAGGAAGCCGGGAGTCATGGGGCCGTAGTTGGCGTAGCTCTCGGGGTCGTTGCTCATGGTGATGATGGTGATGGTGCGGCCGTGGAAGTTGCCCTCGCAGCAGACAATCATCACCTCGTCGTTCGGGATGCCTTTCTTCACCACACCCCAGCGGCGGGCCAGCTTCAGGGCCGTCTCGTCGGCCTCGGCACCGGTGTTCATGGGAAGCACCTTGTCGTAGCCGAAATACTCGGTGACGTACTTCTCCCACTCGCCGAGGCAGTTGTTGTAGAACGCACGGCTGCTGAGCGTCAGCTCGTGGGCCTGGTCGCACATGGCCTTTACAATCTTCGGATGGCAGTGGCCCTGGTTCACGGCACTGTAGGCAGAGAGGAAGTCATAATACTTCTTGCCTTCGCAGTCCCACACGAAAGCGCCCTCGCCCTTGGCGAGCACGACGGGCAGCGGATGATAGTTATGGGCGCCATAGCGGGCTTCCATCTCCATGAATTGTTCTGATTTTGTCATAGTTACAATGTTTTATGTTGTTATATTATGTTAGCGAAACACGAGTGCAAATATACACATTATTTTCAAATATGCATAAATTATTTATGAACATCCAGGAAAATCACAATCACAAATCTGTCCCACACCACCGAATGATAAAAAATATTTTGCCATGTGAAGAAAAAGACATACCTTTGCAACAACCAATATTTTGGCGGTCGCGGAATAATTCGACTCACACTTGATTATACGACAGGGGGTTGAAGCAAGAGACCGCCAATAGCATAGCAGACGAAAAAGTAACAAGACAATGAACGACAATATACTTGAAGTGAAGGACCTGACGGTTGCTTTCGGCGGACGGAAGGTGGTGGAGAAGGTAGGCTACACGCTGCGGCGGGGCCGGACGCTGGGCATCGTGGGCGAGAGCGGCAGCGGCAAGAGCGTGAGCTCGCTGGCCCTGATGGGGCTGCTGCCCGACAGCGCCACCGTCGGCGGCAAAGCCCTGCTGGGGCCGGAGAACACCGACCTGCTGACCCTCGGCGAGGAGGAGTTCCGCAACATCCGCGGCCGCCGCATCAGCATGATATTCCAAGAGCCTATGACCAGTCTGAATCCGGTGCAGCGATGCGGCGAGCAGGTCATGGAAATGCTCAACGCACACCAGCACAATACATCTTCCCACCAAGACCCCAGGCAGCGCGTCATCGAACTCTTCAAGGAGGTGCTGCTGCCGCGTCCGGAGAAGATTTTCGACGCCTACCCCCACGAAATCAGCGGTGGACAGAAGCAGCGCGTGATGATAGCTATGGCGCTGGCCAACAATCCCGACATACTCATTGCTGACGAGCCCACCACGGCCCTCGACGTGACGGTGCAGAAGACCATCCTCGAGCTGCTACGCTCGCTGCAGCAGACTCACGGCATCAGCATCATCTTCATCACCCACGACCTGGGTGTGATAGCGCAGATAGCCGACGACATCATGGTCATGTACCGCGGCAAGGTGGTGGAACAGGGGCCAGCCTGCCAAATACTGCACCACCCCCAACAACCCTACACCCAGGGCCTGCTGGCCTGCCGCCCGCCGCTGGACGACAAGCCCCGCAGATTGCCGACGGTGGAGGAGTTTCTTTCGAATGAAGAATTAAGAATGAAGAATGAAGAATTGGCTGACGCACCCAACGACTCTCCACTCTCCACTCCCCACTCTCCACTCTCCACTCCCCACTCTCCACTCATCTCGGTGCGCGACCTCTCGGTCACCTACACGCTGAAGCGCAGCCTGTTCGGACGGCCGCTGCAGACGCTGAAGGGTGTGGACGGGGTGAGCTTCGACATCCGCGAGGGCGAGACCCTCGGACTCGTGGGCGAGAGCGGCTGCGGCAAGACGACCCTCGGCCGGGCCCTGCTGCGCCTCATCGACAGCTCCAGCGGCAGCATCAGCTACCGCGGCCGCAGCCTGGACAAGCTCTCGGACCGCGAGATGCGCGCCCTGCGGCCCCGGCTGCAAATCATCTTCCAAGACCCCTATTCCTCGCTCAATCCGCGCCTCACCATAGGCGAAGCCATTGCCGAACCCCTGCGGGTGCATAGAGTCGAAGAGTCGAAGAGTCGAAAAGACGAAGAGTCGAAGAGCGCTCTCCACGCTCCACTCTCCACGCTCCACTCTCCACCCAAAGAGCGCGTATGCGCACTCATGCGGCAGGTGGGGCTGGAGCCCGACTGGTACACGCGCTATCCGCACCAGCTCAGCGGCGGACAGCGGCAGCGCGTATGCATAGCCCGAGCGCTCATACTGCAGCCCGAGCTGGTGGTATGCGACGAGAGCGTGTCGGCTCTGGACGTGAGCGTGCAGGCCCAGGTGCTCAACCTGCTCAACGAGCTCAAGGAGCGCTACCACTACACCTACCTCTTCATCACCCACGACCTGAGCGTGGTGCACTACATGGCCGACCGCATCATGGTAATGCAGCAGGGCCAAATCGTCGAACAAGGCACACCGGACGACATCTTCCGGCACCCGCAGACCGACTACACCCGCACCCTGCTGTCGGCCATTCCGCGCATCGGCTGAAAAACACCCCCGCCTGTTGTGACGCGAAAAAACGCCCTTGTAACCCACTGAACGTCAGGCTCCCAACCTATCATCTCCTTACCAACGCCTTACCAACGCCTTACCAACACCTTATGAACACCTACCGCGGTAGGTGTTGGTAAGGTTTTGCCAAGCGTCAACCTACTGGAAAGCAAGGCAACGCGAGTCCGGCGGCCGGCAGCCGTCCACCGGAAGGGCCGGCAGTGGGGCCCACGGTCGGAGGCGACGCGGCGGTCGGGAACGGGTCTGCCCACCGCACGGCGGACTTTTTGCCACCGCACACAATAATTGCAGCCCTTCTTCGTTTAGGCAATAGTTGAATACAAAAAAGGAACAGATATGACAAAGAGAAGCATTGTTTTGGCAACCGTGATGCTGCTGGCCGCAGGTGCAGCACACGCGCAAGAGCGGTTCAACAACCACCAGTGGAGTCTGAATGCGGGCACGATGAGCGTGCCGGAAGCCACATTCCTCAATCTGGACCGCCAGCCGATCGAGGGAGCCGACCCGTCGGCCCTGATGCCGTGGACCGCCGGAGTGCGCTGCGAGCGCGAGCGTATGGCCACGGACCGCCTGGGCTGGGGCTGGAGCCTCGGGCTGGGTCTGCGCCGCACCGGATGGACGGCCACCGTGCCGGCCCTGACGCCCGGTGTGGGCAACACGGGACTGGTGCCCGACGAGGACTGGACGCTCCGCATCCCGCTCACGGGCCTGTGGGGCGAAGGCGGAGCCTACGGCTCGCTGCACCTGTCCGGCACGTTCGAAGTCTACGCCGGCCTCGGCCTGGCCGCCGTGCACTATTGGAACATGGGCGGCGAGGCCCAGTGCGCCTCATATACCGACGATGCCGCCAGCGGCAGTGTCCTCGAGGGCCTCAGCTCCACCCTGCTGGGCGCCTACGGCCTGCTGGGCCTGAAGATGACCTTCGCCGACGACTTCTTCGTCAGCCTCTCGGCACGCTATGCCTACGGCCTGAACGACGGCGGCACCGACGGCATCTTCGACTTCGAAGGCGCCTTCTACAGCACCCGCGTCGCGGCACCCTTCACCAGCGACCTGGCCATCATGCTCGGCGTGGGCATCATGTTCGAGGACTGAGGCGGCACATACCGCACCAAACCATTGATTTACACAACAGAAAAGGAGCCATCATGACAAAGACAACCATCCTGTGGGCCGACGACGAGATAGAGCTGCTGCGGCCGCACATACTCTTCCTGGAGGAGCGAGGCTACGAGGTGGTGCCCGTAACGTCGGGCCGCGACGCGCTGGACGAGCTGGAAGGACGGCCGGTGGATCTGGTGTTTCTCGACGAGCAGATGCCGGGATTGAGCGGCCTGGACACCCTGAAGGCCATCAAGGAGCGCCAGCCGCAGCTGCCGGTAGTGATGATTACCAAGAGCGAAGAGGAACATATCATGGACGACGCCCTGGGCGGCAAAATCAGCGACTATCTGATCAAGCCCGTGGGCCTGAGCCAGCTGCTGCTGACGGTGAAGAAGCATACCGAGCGGCGGCGCCTGCAGAGCGAGCACAGCACGATGGGCTACCAGCAGCAATTCCGCGAGATAGGCATGCAGCTGGCCGACTGCCGCACGGCCGAGGAGTGGATGGAGATGTACCGGCGCCTCGTCTATTGGGACCTGGAGCTGGCTTCGGTAGACGACGAGAACATACACGACATCTTCCTCACCCAGCGGCGCGAGGCCAACGCACAATACTGCCGCTTCTACGAAAAGCACTATGAAAACTGGCTTGCCGGCCGCGAAGAGAAACCGCTGATGAGCCAGACGGTGCTGAAAGAGCGCCTGATGCCACTGCTGAAGAGGCCGGAAGGCGCTGGGCGGCGGGCGGAGGTCGGCGGGCGGAGCGCGGAGCCGAAGTCGACATTCCTGATTGTGATAGACAACTTCCGCTACGACCAGTGGCGCTATGTGGCCCCGCTGGTAGAGCCGCAATGGCATGTGGAACACGACGAGATGTACTGCACCATACTGCCCACGACCACACAGTTTGCCCGCAACGCCATGTTTGCCGGACTGATGCCGAGCGAGATAGAGCGCAAATATCCGCAGTATTGGGTGAACGAGGACGAAGAGGGCTACAAGAACCAATACGAGTCCGAACTGCTGGTGGAGAACCTGCGGCGCCACGGGTTGAATCCGAAGGTGACCTACAACAAGGTGCTGAACGCGCAATACGGCCGCCGGCTGGTGGAGCGGGTGCCGGAACTGATGCAGGCCGGGCTGAACGTGGTGGTGTACAACTTCGTGGACATGCTCTCCCACGCCTCGACGGACAGCAACGTGGTGCGCGAGCTGGTGGACAGCGACCGCGCCTACCGCTCGCTGACGCGAAGCTGGATGGAACATTCGCCGCTGATGGACCTGCTGCGGGCGCTGGCTGAGCGCGACGTGCGCGTGGTGCTCACCACCGACCACGGCTCCACGCGTGTGGAACGGCCGATACGTGTACGCGGCGACCGCGAGGTAAGTGTCAACCTGCGCTACAAACAAGGGCGACTTCTGGACTACAACCCACGCGACGTGTACGAGGTGAAGGACCCGGCACGCATCTTCCTGCCGCGCCGGCATGTGACGTCGCCCTACATCTTCGCACGCGCCAGCGACTTCTTCGCCTACCCCAACAACTACAACCAATACGTACAACTGTACACCGACACCTTCCAGCATGGCGGCATCTCGATGGAGGAGACGCTGGTGCCGTGGGTGACACTGGTGCCGAAAAACTTTGTGAACTAACCATATACAACTACCTACGACAGACACAATGCTGGAATACTACGAAGGCAGCGCAGCCGTGGCACGGCTCAGGAAAGCGCTGGAGAAAGAGGATGCACGCGTGCACGTGGACGGAATGACGGGGTCGCTGCCAGCCGTGATGGTGGCCGCCTGCTGTGTGGCCGACCCGACGGTGTGCCACCTGATGGTGGCGCCGGACAAAGAAGAGGCTTTCTATCTGTCCAACGACCTGGAAGCCCTACTCATGCCGCAGGGCGGAGGTGAGAGGTCGGAGGTGTCTGACAACAAAGGCTCCGACCGCCAACCACAGACCGCCAACCTCCGAGTAATGCTGTTTCCTTCCAGCTACCGCAAAGCCTACCACTACGCCGACGAGCAGACAGAGAACGCCAACGTGCTGATGCGCTCGGAGGTGCTGAAGACACTGAGCAGCGGCGCCGGCGGCACGGTGGTGGTGACATGGCCCGAAGCGCTGTCGGAAAAGGTGGTGGCCAGCAAGACCCTGCTCAGCCATACCGTACGTGTGGCCCGCGGACAGAAGGCAGACATGTGGGACCTCGTAGAGCGGCTGCAGGAGTTGGGGTTCGAACGCGAGGACTTTGTAGTGGAACCCGGCCAGTATGCCGTCCGCGGTGGCATCGTGGATGTATTCAGCTTTGCCTCCGAGCTGCCGTTTCGCTTGGAGTTTTTCGACGACACTGTAGATTCGCTACGCACCTACGATGTGGTGAGCCAGCTGAGTGTGAAGCAGCTGGACACGGTGGACATTGTGCCGAAGATGTCGGAGATGGCACCGGAATCAGGGCAGAACAGCACGATGGTGCCGCTGCTGGCCTATTTCGCCTCGACCGATGTGGTATGGATGCCGAGCATGATGCTGACGCTGCAACGGATGGACGCCCAGCTGGAAGAGACACGCAAGGCGCGTGAGGCCCGGATGGCCGACACCGCCCACCCCATCGCCGGCACGCTGCCACAGGCCGAGGAACTGGTTTCGGGCGGACAGGAGATGCTGCGCGCCATGCTGCAGAAGAAGACAGTGGAATACGGCAACAACCATTATTTCAATCAAGAAGAGCGGCTGGAAGTGCACAGCGAACCACAGCCGTCGCTCGGCAAGCAGATGGACATGCTGCAAGAAAAGCTACAGCAATATGCCGAATTGGGCTATACCGAGATTATCACGGTAAGCAACGAGAGCCAGGAGAAGCGCCTGAAAAAGATTCTGACCGACACGCAACACACGATACAGCCGCAACTACGCACGTTCAACCTCTCGCACGGATTCATCGACCACGACCAGAAACTACTCTGTTTCACAGACCATGAGATATTCGGTCGCTACCACAAATACACCGTACGCGACCTGCGGGCCAACCACGAGGCGCTGACGCTGAAAGAGTTGTTCGAACTGAAGCCCGGCGACTACGTGACCCACATCGACTATGGCGTGGGGCGGTTCAGCGGCCTGGAGAAGGTGACCACCAATGGCAAGAGCCAGGAGCTGATACGACTGATATACAAGAACAACGATGTACTCTACATCAGCATCCACGGACTGCACAAAATCAGCCGCTATGTGGGGCGCGAGGGTGAGGCGCCGACACTGAACCGCCTGGGGAGCAACACCTGGCAGGTGCTGAAACAGAAGACCAAACGGCAGGTGAAGGACATAGCGCGCGACCTGATAGCCCTCTATGCCAAGCGCAAGGCCAGCCGCGGTTTTGCCTTCAGCGCCGATGGCCAGATGCAGGAGCAGCTGGAAGCCAGCTTCCTCTACGAGGACACGCCCGACCAGCTGAAGGCCACGCTAGCCGTGAAACACGACATGGAGGAGCAGGCGCCGATGGACCGCCTGGTCTGCGGCGACGTGGGTTTCGGCAAGACCGAGGTGGCCATCCGTGCCGCCTTCAAAGCCTGCTGCGACTCGAAGCAGGTGGCCGTCCTCGTGCCCTCCACCGTGCTGGCATTCCAGCACTACAACACCTTCCGCGAACGCCTGAAAGACATGCCCGTGCGGGTAGACTACCTGAACCGCTTCCGCACTACCAAAGAGAAGAATCAAATATACAAAGATGTGGCCGACGGCAAGATAGACATACTCATCGGCACCCACGCCATCACCAACAAGGAGCTCAAATTCAAAGACCTGGGCCTGCTGATTATCGACGAAGAGCAGAAGTTCGGCGTCAGCGTCAAGGAGAAGCTGAAGCAGATGAAGGTGGGCGTGGACTGCCTGACCCTCACCGCCACCCCCATCCCCCGCACGCTGCAGTTCTCGCTGATGGGTGCCCGCGACCTGAGCATCATACAGACGCCGCCGCCCAACCGCCAACCCATTGAGACCGAGCTGGCCGACTTCAGCGAAGAACTGATACGCGACGCCATCATGTTCGAGATGAGCCGCGGAGGGCAGACCTTCTTCATCAGCAACCGCGTGGAGAACCTGCCGGAGATGGCAGGTCTGGTGCAACGCCTGGTGCCCGACGCACGCGTGGCGATGGCCCACGGGCGCATGGAGGGCAAGGAGGCCGAGGAGACGCTGATGCAGTTCCTCGAAGGCGAGATAGACGTGCTGGTGGCAACCTCCATTGTGGAGAACGGACTGGACATCCCGAACGCCAACACAATGATTATCAACAATGCCCACCAGTTCGGCCTCTCCGACCTACACCAGATGCGCGGCCGTGTGGGACGGTCGAACCGCAAGGCTTTCTGCTACCTGCTCATCCCCTCCTACCTCACCCTGACCGACGACGCTCAGCGGCGCCTGCGGGCCATCGAGGAGTTTTCCACCATCGGCAGCGGCTTCAACATCGCCATGCGCGACCTCGACATCCGCGGGGCGGGCAACATACTCGGCGCCGAGCAGAGCGGATTCATCAGCGAGGTGGGCTACGACATGTACCACAAGATACTGAACGAGGCCATAGAAGAGCTGAAGGAGAGCGACTTCGCCGACCTCTTCGCCGCCGAGGCCGAGGAGAAGAAAGAGTACGTGCGCGAATGCACCATCGAGACCGACCTCGAGGTGCTGCTGCCGGACGACTACATCACCTCCGGCACCGAGCGCCTGGTGCTCTACAAGGAGCTCAACGACCTCACCACCGACGAGGAGCTGGCGGCCTACCGCAGCCGGCTGGAAGACCGTTTCGGCCCCGTGCCGCCCTGCGTCGACGAACTCATCAACACCATCACCCTGCGCCGCATGGCCAAGGAATTCGGCATCGAGAAACTGATACTGAAACAGAACCGCATGGTGTGCCACCTGGTGTCGAACCCCGAAAGTCCATTCTACCGAAGCGAAGGATTTGCCAAACTGATACGCTATGCCCAGGACAATCCGCGCCGCGTGCATCTGAAAGAGACACCCGAACGGCTGAGTCTCGGTATCGACAACGTGCCCTCGATCACTGCAGCAATCGCACAGATGCGCTCCTTGACGGAGTAGCGGCCCGGGCGCGGTCGTAATCCTCATTGGTGAAGATATAGCGCCTCACCGGACGATAGATATACACCCCGCCGCGCGGCACCCACCGGCGCACCGTGACGGTCTCATACTGCCAGTGTGAACGCTCCTGGATGCAATGGTCGCGGTAATCGGGATTAAATGGGTAAATATGAGCAAACTCGCGAGGACAGTGTTTGACTTTCACCGTGTCGTCGAAGACCAGGATGGCCGAGTCGACAAAACCCTCGGGCGGGAAGGCCAGCACCTCAGTCTCACTGATGCTGTCTCGCAGCACCAACTCGCTGTCTGGTTCCATTTCATAGTCACGGATGACAACACCGGCGCTGTCATGTCCATACAGCTGCATCGCTACCCTGTGGTCCGACATGTTGACTATCCCCACCTTGCCGCCTATCGTATTCATCTTTTTCTGCCACTGCTTCTCGTTCCAAGCCCGCAGAGGGATAGAAGCCATTATCGCCACTGTGATCACGGCGGCGATAATATATACTTTGCGCGGAGGGTTGGCTGTCTTCATCTGTTATTGCACATCCTTCGAGTCCAGTGGCTGGGCCAAGAGGTTGGTGAACTGGCCGCTGTTGTTGAACTCCATGCGGATGTACTTGGTCTCGCGGGTCCCCTTCACCCGCTGGCTAACGACGACGTAGGTGTAGGGTTTGGGTTTCTTGCCGGTGACGGGGTCGCGGTACTTGGAGTTGAACTCGTAGACCACCATCTTTTCAATCTTGTACTTCTCGCCGGCGAACTTCTCGGCCAGATACTTGAGGATACCGCTGTTGTAGCGGTCCTTGGCAAGCACCTTGCCGGTCATGATGGGGCGGTTGTCGTCCAGACTGTAGACGGCCTCCATCTTCACCTTCTGGGCGTTGCTGAAATAGGCCACAGCATACTCGTCGTTGCGGTTCACCCATTCGGGACCGGCGGTGATGCGCTTGCCCATCTGCTTCTGGAAGGCAGCCACCACTTCGTCGCTGGGGGTGAAAATCACCACCTGCGGTTCGTCGACCACCGGGGCCGGACGCTGGCGCTGGCGGCTACTCTGCGTGCCACTCTGCTCGCTGATCTTCTCCTCGGTCATGTCGGGACTGTGGCGCGTGTAGTAGTCGCGCTTCACGGCATCGGGGTCGGGGGCGTTGCTCTTCATCAGCTTGCCGCGGGTGTCGAATATCATCTCGCAGTCTGCCTCGGCGATGCCCTTCTTGACAATGATCATGCGGTAGTAGTTGTCACCGTTCATCTCCTCCACATAGTCGAGGCTCTTGATGCGGTAACCGGGATAGTTGTTGACGAAATAGGTATTCATCAGCGTGGGGCACTCTTCGGCCTTGACGGGGAAGGTGCTGTACTGCCAATCGCCGCCGGCGGTGAAGTAGGCACGGCCGTTCTGTCCGTCAATGACCACCTCGGCGATATACTGTCCGGGGGCCTGGTACCAAGTGCGCACCTTGTAGCTGTCGTATGTCTTCTCCAGCGCCAGCAGTACACTCCGCGGCACGGCGGTCTCCTTGATCTTGGTCTGTGCACCGGCCAGCAGTGGCAGGGCCATGAGGACGAGCAAAACTATCTTTTTCATATCTGTGGGTTTTCTGTTTTAGTATCTTGACCTTTCGTTTTATTGCGTGCAGGCTGTTTCAATTGTTCTGTGGCTGGCGGACAGTCCGGCTATCGGCTCCCGCATCGTCATTCATTCAGCCTGCTGTTTGAAGAGCACATCCTTGCGGTCGGGGCTGATGCTGACGGCGGCAATGGGCACACCCGTCTCGCGCTCGATGGCAGCCAGGTAGTCCTGCAGCCGCTGGGGCAGCTGGTCATAGGCCGTCATTCCCTGCAGGCTCTGCTTCCATCCCTCGAAAGGCGTCAGCACCGGCACGATGTGGGCTGTATTGTACTCGTAGGGTATCTCGTCCGTCACCGCACCGTCGATATCGTAGGCGGTGCACATCTTGACGGTATCAAAGTCATTCATCACGTCGGGCTTGGTGACATACAGCTCGGTGACGCCGTTGATCATACAGGCATAGCGGAGGGCCGGCAGGTCGATCCATCCGCAGCGGCGCGGACGACCGGTGGTGGCACCGTACTCATGTCCCACCTCGCAGAGACGCTTGCCGGTCTCGTCGTCAAGCTGTGTGGGGAACGGACCGGCACCGACACGGGTGCAATACGCCTTGGTGATGCCCATCACCTTGCCGATGGTGCTCGGAGCCACTCCGAGACCTGTGCATACGCCGGCGGTGATGGTGTTGCTGCTGGTCACGAAGGGATAGGTGCCGAAGTCGATATCGAGCATCATAGCCTGGGCCCCTTCGGCCAACACGCGCTTGCCGTCGCGCAGACACTGGTTGATAAAGTACTCGCTGTTGACGAAACGGAAACGCTTCAGCGTTGCCAGGCTCTCCATCCAGCGCTGCTCGTAGCAGTCAAGCGACATGCCGTCGACCACGAAGAGCGACGTGTCGTAGCCCATAGCCTGGGCCATGCGCAGATGTTGTATCTTTAGAGCCAGATAGCGCTCGCGGAAATCAGGAGACAGAATGTCGCCCACGCGCAGACCCGTGCGGGCCACCTTGTCGGTATAGGCGGGGCCGATACCTTTCAGCGTGGAGCCAATCTTGGCGCTGCCCTTGGCCTGTTCGTTGGCCGCGTCCATCATACGATGGGTAGGCAATATGAGGTGAGCCTTCTTGCTGATGAAGAGATTCTTCGTGGCGTCCACCCCCTTGTCGGCCAGTGCGGCTATCTCCTGCCGGAAGATGCAGGGCTCGATGAGCACACCGTTGCCGATGAGATTCAACTTGTCCTGATGGAAGATACCGCTGGGGATGATATGCAGCACATGCTTCATGCCGCCAAATTCAAGTGTGTGACCTGCATTGGGTCCGCCCTGGAAACGGGCGATGACGTCGTAGCGAGGCGTGAGCACATCCACTATCTTGCCCTTGCCCTCGTCGCCCCACTGAAGTCCTAATAGTACGTCTATCTTTGTCATTTCGTATTAGTTATCAATCACAAAGCGTCACTGACCATTGGTCACTGACTGCTTTTTTCACGCTGCAAAGATACAACTTTTTTTCAATGTAATAAAAAAAAGTTAATCGTTGGCCGTTGGCAGTTTGGCTGCACATGTTTGCCGATACTGGTCATCGGCCAACTGCGAGTCGGTAGAACCACAGTTCGCATGCGCCGCTGGAGTTGCGCTCTACATAGAAGCCCACCGTTCCGTCGGGCAGCAGGGTCATCGAGGAGTAGACCGACGGGCCGGCAGTGACCAACTGCGGCGTTCTCCACGAGCGGCCCTCGTCGGAGGAGAGGTAAATACTCACATCTTCGCGTTGCATCGAGTTGGGAATACTGTGCAGAAGCGTGCTGTCGTTCAGCCGCAGCATGTCGCCGTTACAGGCGTTGACCGTCATCTCATGCCATAGGCCCTGCTCTCCCCAAGTCTGTCCACCGTCGGCGCTGACATTCCATCCGCGGGCTCCCTGGCGGCGCACACTGAGCAGTATGCGGCCGTCGGAAAGTTCCACCAGCTTCGACTCGTCGCCCCCTTCGAAGGCCATCTGCGAGCGGTGCCATGTGTGGCCATTGTCGTCGCTATAGAGTACATAATTGTCACTTACCCATGCGCTACGGCGCAATAGCGAGGCCGCGAAGAGCAGCCTTCCGGCATGAGGGCCATGCTTCAGGCGCAGTCCGTTGCCCGAGGCAACAAAGGCGCCACGGTATGGCGACCGGGCATCCCACAGCACACGCTTGAGGTCGACGGCATCGCCCCACGTCTGTCCACGGTCGCGGCTGCGCATCATGAAGACCCGTATCGGCAGGCTGTCGGAGGACTGGAAATAGCCGTTGTGACCAGCGAAGAGGCAGAGCACGTCGCCGTTATGGCACTGCACCAAGGCCGGGTCGCCGTAGCCGCGACCTCTCCCCTGCCCTGCTATGAGCTTCTGCGGCTCGCTCCAGGTACGGCCGGTATCAATGCTGCAGCGCAGCACTATGTCGATATCCTCCGGCAAGTCTGTCTCGTTGTACTTGCGGCGATCGTTGACAGCCAGCAACGTGCCGTCGTCGAGGCAGAGGAGCGCGGGAATGCGCCAGTTGGCCGAACCATAGTCGCCGGGTCGGTACAGGCATATGCTATCTAACACTCTGACCGATTGTCCATAGACAGCCACTGCTGCCATTAGCGTCATCAATAATGCTATCTTCTTCATGACCATTTGAAAGACCTATTCCAGAGGTGGTTGTTATAGTCGGCATTGAGGCGGTTCATCAGGTGATAGAGTGGGGCATCCTTGCTGTACTTGATGCCGCGGCGGTCGGCTTCGCGGTAGATGAGGAACACGGTGTCGTTGGCATCGCTGCGCACCATGAGCAACCGCAGGAAGAGGGATGCCAGCACGATGGTCTGTCCCACGAGGATGCTCCACCACGGGGCGCCGTCGCTGACCACCACATAGACCAGCGCCGCCGTGAAGAAGACCATCACCACCGCGCAGATGATGACGTTGGTCTTCATGGCCTTGCGCAGGGCCGCCTTGCGGTCTGCCTCTATCACTTCGGGCGACCACACGCTCTGCAGACGCACCAAATCGTTGGCAAAGGCCGCCATGTCCTCCTCCACATAGTTGGTGCGCAGGTGCCCGGGGCGGCGTTGAGCCGACGTGCGGCGGCCCCGGTAGCGGTTGTCGCGGCGGGGAGACATCTACTCGTCGCGCTTACGCTTGAACCACTCTACAAAGCGAGGCAGGTCGTCCAGCGGCTGGAATCCAGCCTTGAAAGGCTCGGCAGGCACGGGAACGGTCTCCATGTATCCAATCAGCGTGGCGCAGTCGAACTCGCCCAGCAGGGCTTCGAGGGTGACGTAGACGCCCACCTGGAAGTCCTCGTCTTGCCGTTCGCCGCCCTCCACCGCGATGCGCAAGCCCAGCATCTCGGGCTCCTCCTCGCACTCCAGCTGCTGGAAGTACATCTTCTTGGTCTCGAAGAGCAACCTGTCGAACCGAACCCGCAGGTCGGTACCCAGCGGCTGCTTGAAGGCCGTGAACTGCCACCAGTCGAGGTCGGGGGCTGCGTCGACCAGCTCCACCACATAGCGGAAGAGGTCTGTGTCGCCCTCGGCGGTAAAGGTCAGGGTGCGGCCCTCGGCGGTGGGGTCGCCCAACTCGTAGGTGAGGCCGTCGCAATACTTGGTCAGCTGGTACTGCAGGGCGTTCAGCAGCTCGTCGCGCTCCTTGTCGGCCAGGTCGCCCAGAGCTATCAACTGCTCGTTGTGGTCTTGGAACCACTGCCAAAATCTATCTATCTTCTCCATAATTCTTAATTCTCAGTTTTATTTAACGGCTAATTTACTTTAAGTCGAAGAGTCTAAAGGTCGAAGAGTCTAAAGGTCGAAGAGTGCTACCCACTATCCACTACCCACTACCCACTTAAATCATCATACAATTATTGCTTCGGGGGCGAGGGAGATGCCGAACTTCTGCTGCACATCGCGCTGTATGGCTTCGGCCAGGGCCACCACCTCGGGGCCTGTACAGCCGCCGGTGTTGTAGAGCACCAGGGCGTTCTTGGGCCACACACCGGCGCGGCCCACCGTGCGTCCTTTCCACCCGGCGCGGTCTATGAGCCACCCGGCCGAGAGCTTGTAGCCCTCCGCCGTGGCATGCGCCTCGGGCATGTCGGGATGCACCGACTTTATACGCAGGTAGGTGGTCTCGTCAACCACTGGATTCTTGAAGAACGAGCCCGCCGAACCGTACTCCTCGGGCCGCGGCAGCTTGCCCCAACGCAGGTCGGTGATGGACTGCCGCAACTCGACGGCGGTGGCATGGGGCAATCCCTCGAGGGCGCGGTAGCTGAGGTTGGGGCTGTAGGTGTGCGACAAACGATAGTGCACGCGGCGGATAAGCCAACGACCCGGCTGTGTCTTGAATAGCGATGTGCGGTAGCCGAAGCGGCACTCGGCGGCACTGAAGACGACGGGATGCTGTTCCTGCATGTCGTAAGCCTCGACCCACGACACCACATCCTTGGCCTCCACACCATAGGCACCGACATTCTGCACCACCGAGGCGCCAACGGTGCCGGGGATGGCACTGAGGTTCTCCAGGCCATAGACACCCTTCCCGAGCGTCCACTGGATAAGCTGGTCGAGCACCATACCGGCAGGGGCCACTACGGTACCGTCGGCCTGCAGCACCGCATCGGCGGCGTCTGGGTTGAGCAGAAGCACCGTGCCGGGGTAGTCGCGCGTGAAGACCACATCGCTTCCTGCACCAAGTATGAGAACTTCCCCCTCGATGGCGGGGACAGGCTCGTCAGCGTCGAGCACCACCACCCGGCGTGCCCGCACGTCAATGCCGAAGGTATTGTGTCCGCGGAGTGAATAGTCGTCATATATCTTCATGCCACAATAACGTAGATTGCTCCCGGAATATTGTTCCAGACAGAAAAACATTTGGGGAGTTGGGGAATCGAAAAGCCGAAGAGCACTCTCCACTCTCCTCTCCAAAAAAAGGGGGTCATCCTTGCACCATCCATGCATCAACCATGCACCATCCTTGCACCATCCTTGCATTTTAACATTTCAGGGGCAAGAATCGAATGGTGATGACGGGGCCAAAACACGGGTCTGGCCGGGCGGTGTGTCACTCGTTTTTCGGGCCAGCCTCCTTGCGCGGCTTGCGCACCGGAGGCACATAGCCGGGACGGAACACCTGCAACTGTGTCATCAGCAGCACGGCACCCAGCACGGCACCCAGCACGTCGCACACGGTACAGGTGAACCACACGCCAGTAAGTCCGTTGCCACCAGCGCCGACCATAAGGCTGGGTATGACGTACATCAGCGGTATGAGGAACAGCACCTGGCGCGAGAGGCTTGTTGTGATGGCCACCCACGGCTTGTCGATGCTCTGGAAGAACTGCGAGTTGGCGATGGTGAAAGCTATCAGCGGCATCATGACATTCAAGTAGCGCATGGCTGGCACGCCGATATCCAGCAACTCGTCGCTGTCGGTGAAGGCCCGCAGTATCAGCCGCGGCACCACCATAGCCAGCACCGCCCCCACGGCGCCCACGCCGATGGCCCACTTCTGTGTGAGCACGAAGACGTCGCGCAGGCGACGGTTGTGGCCGGCGCCATAGTTGTAGCCCGCTATGGGCTGCATACCCTGGCAGAGGCCGAGGATGAACATCACGAGGAAGGAGCACCATGTGTTCACGATGCCATAGGCGCCGACGGCCAGGTCGCCGCCATAGCGGATAAGCTGCCGGTTGAGCAACGCCACCACAAACGAGGCGGCGAAGTTCATCAGGAAGGGACTCATGCCGATGAGCAGCACGTTGCGGAATATATACAACTTGGGGACCCAGGCGTGGCTACGGAAGCGGATGAAGTGGCGCGGCCCGACGAAATGGGCCACAGCCACCACCGCGGTGGTGAACATAGAGATGGTGGTGGCCGACGCGGCTCCCGCAATGCCCCAATCCAGCACCATGATAAACAGTGCATCGAGGAAAATATTGAGTATAGCGCCGCCGGCCATAATCCACATGCTCTTGGTAGGATAGCCGCTGGCGCGGATGAGGCCCGTCAGGTTGAAGGTTACCGTGGTGAAGAACATGCCCGGCAGCACAATCTGCATATACTGGCGCGCATAGCCGATAGTGTCCTGCGACGCGCCGAAAAGTTCCAATATGCGGTCCATGAACAGGTAGCCCCCAGCGACGAACAGCAGTCCGAAGAAGAACGTCAGCAGCATGCTGTTGCCCAGAATCTTCTCGGCCCAGCGTATGTCTTTACGGCCCAGCACGATACTCATGCGGCTGCTGGCGCCCACACCCACCAGCGAACCGAAGGCGTGGATGATATTCATAATGGGCATCGTGATGGCCAGTCCGGCGATAGCCAGCGCGCCCACATACTGCCCCAAGAAGACACGGTCGACGATATTATAGACCGAAGCCACCACCTGGGTGATGACCGCCGGCAGAGCATACTGCCACAGCAGTCGGCCGATAGGGCGGGTTTCCAGTTGTTGTATGTTGTCCATGCAGTTTAAAGGAAAGATTTGTTATTGCTTGATGAAACACACCGCGGCCCGTCTTCCGGCTTGAGACGAGGTATCGGTACCGGAAGGGGCGTCGATACAGAGGAGGTAGACACCGGTAGGGAGGTGTCCGATGTGGAGGGTTACCGTCCCCTCGCCGGAACCGGCGGCCACGTGGCGGCGCATGAGAATGCGCCCGGCGGCGTCGGTGAGCGTCAGCCGTGTGCCGTCGTACGGCAGCGCAACATGCAGGACGGTCGAGGCAGGATTGGGCCAGAGGCGGAGCGACGAGGAGGATGCAAAGGGAGCGATGCCCGAAGTGCGGGCGGTGTAGCTGAAGGTGTAGGTGTGGGTCATGCAATGCTTCTTGGCCAGGAGAGTGATGTCGTAGGTGCCGCCCTGAAGGTAGAGGTGCTGCAAGTCGCAGCGGCCGGGGTCCGTCTCCGAATCGGAGATGGCGGTCAGCGTGTCGGCCGAGCCGTCGCCCCAGAAACAGAAGAGCGTGTCAGCCAGGACGTCGACGAGCGAGAAGGCGGCGGCATTGCCGTGGTCGACGGTGTCGACGGAGAGGAGCCGGAAGGATGGCTGGGGGCGTTGCCAGCGGTCGAGGCTGTCGAAGACGACCGAGCGGACCACCTGTCTGATGGCAGCGGCCTGGGAGGCGGACAGCGAGGCGGCATAGGCGATGGCAGAGGGATCGCGGTGGAAGAGCATGACGTAGAAGGCACAGGCGGCGGCATAGGTGCCGGCCACGGAGGGGTGGCTCTCGTCGGCCTGATAGAGTTCGATGTCGGGATGCTCGTCGCGCAGGCGGTGCCAGACGCGTCCCACGGGGCAGAGCGAGGCGTCGTTGAGACGTGCCATCTGACCGTAGCGGAGGGCCAGGAGGCTGTCCATACCCTCATAGGTGCCCAGCGGCGGGAAAGCATCCGCATTGTGGCGGTCGCCGTTTTTGCGGCCCCAGGTCATATAGAACACAGGCTCGGCGCAAGGCGAGCAGGAATAGATGCTGTCGACCAGCCGGGCGGCATAGGGGAAGACATCTTGCTGCACCTGCCAGTCGGGGAACGAGGGATACTGGCTTTGCTCCTGCAGCACAACAGCATCCCATCCTCCCTGGCGAATGAGGTCCATCGACTGGTTCTGGCAATGCTGCTGAAAGGTGCAGCCGCCGGGGGTGTTGCTGGTGGCCTGGAGCGTGTCGCCCATACTCAAGGCCACCTGAGTCGTCATCTGGGGCAGGTCGTTGACACTGGTGTAGCTGTTGCCCACAAAGAGGACCCGTTTGGTCTGTGCCGCAACCTGACCCCATGCTGGGGTAATCATGGCGGCCGATGCCATCAAGGCGAGGAACAGGAGTGTACGTTTCATGACCGCATCAGTTGGTTTTGCAATGCCATGAGGGCGTTGTAGGCCACAAGTCCGTTGGCCAGTTCCAGGCTGCGCTCGTCGACAATGAGGTTGGGACGGTGCAGATTGCTGAAGGGGGTGCCAGGTTCGTGGATGCCGATACGAAAATAGCAGGAGGGTATCTTCTGCTGGAAGAAGGCAAAGTCCTCGGCCGTCATGCGCAGGTCGAGCCACTCCACATTCTCCTTGCCGAGGAAGGCGCAGGCGTTGTCGTGCACCTGCTGGGTGCAGGCATCGTCGTTGATCACCGGCGGATAGCCATAGTCGATGAAGAGGTCGCAGTCCGCACCCATCGCCTCGGCCACGCCGCAGCTGATTTTGCGTATCCGCTCGTGCGCGTCGAGACGCCACTGCGGGTCGAAGGTGCGTATGATGCCCTGCATCTTCACCACCTCGGGAATGATATTGGTGCGGCCCCCCACATCCTCTATCTTGCCTATGGTGAGCACGGTGGGCATCATCGGAGCCGCATTGCGCGAGACTATCTGCTGCAGCGCAACCACGATATGGCTGGCCACAACGATGGGGTCCACACTGAGGTGGGGCGTAGCGCCGTGGCCTCCGCGCCCCTGGATGGTCCAATAGAGCTCATCGGTCGAGGCCATATAGCGCCCCTTTTTCATACCCACACGGCCGCAGTCCATCTCGGGCAGGCAGTGGAAAGAATATATCTCGTTGGGCAACACCTCGTCGAAGAGGCCGTCCTCCATCATCATGCGTGCACCGCCGGGGTACTTCTCCTCCGAGGGCTCGAAGATGAACATCAGGCTGCCGTGCATCTGCTGGCGCAGCTGCACCAGTATCTTCACGGCACCCAGCAGCGAACAGGTATGCATATCGTGTCCGCACGCGTGCATCACGCCGGGGTTCTCGCTGGCAAAGTCCAGCCCCGTAGCCTCGACAATGGGCAACGCGTCGTAGTCGGCGCGCAGGGCCACACAGTAGCTGTCCGGCTCGTGGGCGCCACGCAGCATGGCCATCACACCCGTCTTGCCGATACCCGTGCGGGGTTCTAGGCCCATCTCCGTCAGCCGCTCGGCCACGAAGGCCATCGTGCCGTACTCCTCCTGGCTCAGCTCCGGATGGCGATGCATCCAGCGGCGCCACTCTATCACCTGCTCTCGCTGCTCGTGGGCTAGTTGTTTTATAGTATCTATCAGTTCCATTTTGTTATATGCACTTGTCTTTTTGTAAATTCAAGAATCCATGAAGTCGCCCCGGTCCACGGGCACTTCCATGCCGATGGCCTGCATGCGGAGCCGCAGGTCGGCCACACTCTCGGCGGCCTCGCTGCCGGTGGCAAGCTTGTTGTTGTAGATGCTGTACAGCGCTCGGGTGTCCTGCGGCGACAGGTTGGGCATCACCACATTGGCGCCGGCGGCCACAGCGCGCTCGCGACCCGTGGAGTGGAGGGTGCCGAGGGCGGTGGTGGCGGGCAGCAGCACGCGGGGATTGATGAGCCGGATGATGGCCAGCAGGCGCAACGTGAGCTCGACGCTGCCGGCAGGCTCGCTCTCGAAGGGGGTGCCCGCAGCGGGAATGAAGGGGCCGATGCCCACCATCTCGGGCCGGAAATCGGCTATGAACTGCAGGTCTTTCATCAGCGAATCGAGGGTCTGGCCGGGTGAACCCACCATAAAGCCAGCGCCGACCTGATAGCCCAGCCGCCGCAGGTCGGCCAGGCACTGCATGCGGTGGTCGAAGCTCATCTCGGCGGGATGCAGGTAGGCATAGTGGTCGCGGTCGGCGGTCTCGTGGCGCAGCAGGTAGCGGTCGGCGCCGGCCTGGCGCAGCCGCTCGAAGCTGAGGGCACCGCGCTCGCCGAGCGAGAGGGTGACGGCGCAGTCGGGATAGGTGCGCTTGATGTCGGACACGAGGGAGCAGAGCACCTCGTCGGTGAACCAGGCGTCCTCGCCGCCCTGCAGCACGAAGGTGCGGAAGCCCAGCCGGTGGCCTATGCGGCAGCACTCGAGTATCTGGGCGGGCGAGAGCCGGTAGCGGCGGCAGGCGGCGCTGCGGCGGATACCGCAGTAGCGGCAGTCGTTCTTGCAGTGGTTGCTGATTTCGATGAGGCCGCGCATGAAGACACGCCGCCCATAGACGCGGTCTCGCTCGCGGCTGGCAGCCGCCATCAACTGGTCTATAGCTGCGGGGTCCGACGTGGTCAGCAGTCGGCGTATGTCACTTGATGATAAATTCATATACCGAGTCGCGTTCGATGTCCTTGTAGACCGGGAGTATTTTGATATGTGTGCCGCGGGCCAGATTGATGGGGCCCAGGTATATGTTGCTCTCGCGGGTGGGGGTGGACATGTCGGTGGTGTAGAAGATATAGGTGTTGGGCACCTCGGTGCTGATGGCTATATTCATCGTATTGTCATCCACACGGCGGGCGGAGAACTGCGGAGTGAAGGAGCCCTCGCAGTAGCGGTAGCCCTTCTCGTCCAGGCGCTCCTTCTGCAGCTCCACCTTGCGCCGGAAGTGGTTCCAGTCCTTGCGGTCGCGGGGCGACCAGAGGCATTCGCTGATGGCCAGCAGGCGCGGCAGCAGCATGTACTCGGCATGCTGGGGTGTGTTGATGTATTCAGACCACAGGTTGCACTGCCCACCCAGTATGTTGGCCTCCAGATGCAGGTTGGTGCCCATCGGGGCGGGGTCGAACTCGTAGGCTTTGCGCAGGGTGACCATGCCACCGATGGCGGCAGGCTGGTAGCGCGCGTCGGCCTGGTAGTAGTCCAGATAGCAGTAGTCGGTGGGGCACATGATGACTTTGTGGCCGCGGCGGGCGGCATCCATGCCGGGCTTCAGTCCGCGCCACGACATGACGACGGCGTCGTTGTCCAGGTAGGGGTTGTTGTCCACCGTGGCGGCCGACGGGCTCCACTCGCTGTCGCGCAGGCCCATGATTTCGTCCCATCCGATGATGGTGCGCCCCTTGCCGGCCAGGTACCGCTGCAGATAGCCCACAAGCCAGCTCTGCAGCTGCTCTTCGCCGTCCAGGTGCTCCTGGCGTATGCGCTGCTGGCAGCGCGGGCACTGGCGCCAGTTGTCCTTGAACGCCTCGTCGCCGCCGATATGGATATAGCGCGACGGGAAGATGTCGCACACCTCGTCGAAGACGTCGCGCAGGAAGGCCAGCGTGGAGTCGTTGCCGGCGCAGAGGATGGCCTTCGGGGGCCAATAGGGACCGATGGCCACCTGGTAGGGGTAGTCGTCGCAGGCCAGCTGGGGATAGGCGGCCAGCACGGCGCTGGCATGGCCGGGTATGTCGACTTCGGGAATGACCTCGATACCGCGTTCGGCGGCATAGGCCACTATCTCGCGCAGGTCGTCGCGCGAGTAGTAGCCGCCGTAGGTGGCGCGCTCGCCGTCGCGCGGCGGGTCGGCCTGGCCCCAGGGCTGGTCGTCGCGGTCCACCCGCCACGAGCCCACCGAATTGAGGCGCGGCCAATGCTCGCTGGGCAACCGCCAGCCGTGGTCGTCGGTCAGGTGGAAGTGGAAGCGGTTCATCTTGTAGGCGGCCATCACGTCCAGATACTTCTTGATAAACTTCACGGGGAAGAAATGGCGGCTCACGTCGAGGTGGGCGCCGCGCCACGCGAAGCGCGGATAGTCCAGCACCGTGCATTCGGGCAGCAGGATGGAGGTGTAGTGCACCTCCGTGACGTCGTGCGGCAACATCTGCGCCAGCGTCTGGTAGGCGTAGAAGAGGCCCGCCTCGGTGTTGGCCCGCAGCTTGATGCCCGACGAGCGCACCTCTATCAGATAGCCCTCGTCGCCCAGCTCGGGGTTGACCGTGTCGTAGAGCAGCAGGGCTATGTCGCTGGCCTGGTTGGCCGTCACCAGCTTGGGGTGCATACGCGCGTGACGGAGCGACTGCATGATATACTTCACCGTGCCGGAATTCTGGCCCAGTCCCACCACGCTCAGCTTGGGATTGCGGCGCAGCGTGAAATTGCCCTCGCGCTGCACCATGAACACTGGCTCGGGCACCACGCTCAGCTCGCCGACCACAGCCTTGTGGCCGCATCCGGCCAGCAGCAGCGTCGCCGCCAGCCACAGAATATATACTCCTTTTCGCATAACAAGTATTGTAACGGCATTCGACGGCATTTATTATATAACGTATAAATCTTTTTTACCCACCGCACCGGAACGGACGCCCGGCATGCACCGGACAGGGGGGCTCCGACACCCCGCCGCCGAGGCGTCCGAAATGTTAAATAGGTAGGATGGTGGTAGGATGGTGGTAGGATGATGGTAGGTTGGTGGTAGGATGACCCCTTTGGGATCGGAGGTCGACATAATGATGAATGATGAATGAAAAATGATGAATTCCAGGTAACTACCCACTATCCACTGCCCATTGTCCACCATCAACTGCCAACTGCCAACTGTCAACTGTCAACTGTCAACTGCCAACTCAACTCCTCTCAGCGTGCATTTGGATTTTGCAAACGAAAAACATTAAAAAACGTTAACAACAATTCGCCCGCCCCACAATAAAAGCGCCCAGCGAGCGTTATGACGGATATGGCATCGTTAAAGAAACTATTCTCGGACTCGGTCATCTACGGCCTGAGCAGCATCGTGGGCAGGTTCCTCAACTACCTGCTCGTCCCGGTCTACACCTACCACATCAGCGCCGCCTCGGGCGGCTACGGCGTGGTGACCAAGGTCTACGCCTACACGGCCCTGCTGCTGGTCATCCTCACCTTCGGCATGGAGACCACCTACTTCTACTATTCCAACCGCGAGGGCATGAACCGGCGCCAGGTGTTCAGCACAGCCCTCGGGGCGGTGGGCGCGGTGGCGGCGCTCTTCGTGGCGCTGGTGATGCTCTTCATCGGCCCCCTGAGCACCGCAATGGGCTTCGCCGACCACCCCGAATACCTGCGCGTCATGGCCTGCGTGGTGGCGCTGGACGCAGTGCAGGCCATCCTCTTCGCCCGTCTGCGGCAGGAGGGCAAGGCGTGGAAATTCTTCACCCTGAAGACCGCCTTCATCGTGCTCAGCGTGCTGCTTACGCTCTTCGTCTTCCTCGTGGCCCCGCATTGGAGCCACCTGCCCTGGATGCACTGGTACAACGCCGCCGACCAGGTGGGCTACATCTTCTACATCAACCTCATCTGCACCGCCACGGTCACCCTCGGATTCGTCCGCGAGCTGCGCGACTTCCGCCCCGCGGCCTTCCGCCTCCCGCTGCTGGGCCACATGCTCGGCTACGCCTGGCCCCTGCTGCTTTTCGGCATAGTGGGCATCTTCAACCAGGTGGCCGACAAGATACTCCTGCCGCGGCTCATCCCCGGCCCCGAAGGACTGGTGCAGCTGGGCATCTATGGCGCCTGCGTCAAGATAGCCATGCTCATGGCACTCATCACCCAGGCATTCCGCTATGCCTACGAACCCTTCGTCTTCGGCGGACAGAAAGACAAGAACAGCAAGGCCACCCAGGCCCAGGCCACCAAGTATTTCGTCATCTTCACCCTGCTGGCCTTCCTGGCCGTGATGTGCTACATCGACGTGTTCCAGCACTTCGTCGGCGCCGACTACCGCGAGGCGCTGCCCGCCGTGCCCATCGTCATGATGGCCGAAATACTGATGGGCATATACTTCAACCTCTCGTTCTGGTACAAACTGAGCGGCCAGACCTGGTGGGGCGCCGTCATGAGCACCATCGGATGCGCCGTGCTGGTAGCCGTCAATGTCGTCTTCGTGCCCCGCATCGGCTACATGGCCTGCGCCTGGGGCGGACTGGCGGGCTACGGCACCTGCGTCCTGCTGAGCTACTTCATAGGCCAGCGGAAGAACCCCGTGCCCTACCCCGTAGGCACCATCCTGGGCTATTTCGCCCTCGCACTGGCACTCTATGCCCTCACCGTGGCGCTGCGCCCCGACGCCCTCGGCTGGCGCCTGGCGCTGAACACCCTGCTGCTGCTCGTCTATGTGGCCGTCGTGGCCTGGCGCGAGCGCTCGCTGCTCTCCTCCGCATTCAACCGTATCAAACACCTCAAACGATGAAACGCCGCACATACACCCTCCTGACCATCGCCGCCCTCAGCCTTACGCTCGCCGCCTGCCACAAGACCTGCACCTGCAGCGGCTACGACGCACTGCCCCACACCTTCACCGCCGACGAAGTGCGCACCCACGCCGGCGGCGACTGCACAGACATGCGCAACTTCCCCGTACCCAACCAATACTCCGTATGCAACTGGGACTGACCGCCTCGCCCTGCCGCCTCTGCCCGCGTGCCTGCGGCGTCGACCGCCAGTCGGCCACCGGATATTGCGGCGCCGGCGCACCCCTGCAGGTGGCCACCGTATGCATCCACCGCGGCGAGGAGCCCCCGCTCTGCCCCATAGTCAACGTCTTTTTCGCCCACTGCAACCTGCAGTGCATCTACTGCCAGAACCACCAAATCAGCACCGGCAGCGGAGAATGGCCCACCATCAGCATCGAGGACCTGGCCGACAGCATCTGCACCCAGTTCGCCGCACTCGCGGACCCCGGCGCCACGCCCATGCTCGGACTGGTCACCGCCGCCCACTATGCCCACCATATACCCGCCCTGCTCGACACGCTGCACCGCCGCGGCGTAGAACCCACCGTGGTCTACAACAGCGGTGGCTACGAGAGCGTACAGACCCTTCGCGCCCTCGAGGGGCTGGTGGACATCTATCTGCCCGACTTCAAATACATGGACCCCACCCTGGCACGCGACTACAGCCAGGCCACCGACTACCCCGAGGTGGCGCAGGCCGCCCTGCGCGAGATGCGGCGCCAGGTGGGCTCCGGACTCAAGACCGATGCCGACGGGCACGCCTACCGCGGCCTCATAGTCCGCCACCTCGTCCTGCCCGGCGCCGTCGGCAACTCTATCCGCTGCCTCGACTGGCTGGCCGACGAATTCCCCTTCGGCCTCCACCTCTCGCTCATGGCCCAGTATTTCCCGCCCCGTACCGGCCTGCCCGCCCCGCTCGACCGCGTCATCACGCCCGAGGAATACACCGCCGTGGTCGACCACGCCCGCCAGCTGGGCCTCACCGACGGCTGGATACAGGAGTTGGACGCCCAGTCCAACTACAGACCCGACTTCTCACGTAACGGCAATCCTTTCGAACCATGAAATACAAGATAGACCCCGAAGAGCTGGAATTCGACTTCGACGGATGGGCCTTTGTGCATTTCCACACCGTCACACCCGGCCACACCTTTGCCGACAGCCTGAACCGCCTCTACAACTACCGTCTGGTGCGCGTCGGCGACATGCCCATCGAGGGCACCCCCTGGCCCCTCTACCGCCACGAGGACAATGTGCGCCACCTTATCTACTTCCTGGTGGAGCGGCCGGCCACAGCCGGCGACATGCCGTGGGAGGGCGGCGACAAGCTGCTCATCGTGCGCGGCGAGAATGCCCCCAGCATGGCCGAACATATCTGTGCCGACTTTGCCGACAGCACAGCCATAGACGAGGCCGACCTGCTGGCCCGCGAGCATGCCGACATTATGGCCGACCTGCTGGCCGGATTCACCGTGGCCAGCCGCCTCGATTTCGACTCGCCCCTGCCCACCCGCAAGGCGGAGAAGGAGCGCGCACAGGCCATGCTGCTCTGTGACCTCATCCTGACCCATATCGAACAGAACCATCTGGACCTCACACGCGAGGACCTCATGCGGCTGGAGATGAAGCAGCTGCGCCGGAAATAGTACATGTGCGACACGCGCCCGGCGCCACCCGCACCCACCCAACAACCGTACTCTCCACTCCCGTGCCCCGCCCGACGGCAGAAAACGCCCGCCGGACAGGAGCGGTTGACCGATTGTCGAAAAAAAATAATAAGTATCTGCGCCTATGCCAATATTTTTATGTATATTTGCACCCACATATCGAACGAATACTTACAAATATTAAATAACAGCATTATGACAATCAAAGACCTCGAACCCAAAGAGTTGTGGAGCAACTTCTACTCCCTCACACGCCAGCCGCGTCCCTCGAAACACGAAGAGAAAGTGCGCGCTTTCCTCGTCGATTGGGCCAAAAAGAACAAGATTGCCTGCCGCGTGGACGGCGTTGGCAACGTGATTCTGAGCAAGCCTGCCACCAAAGGCATGGAGGACCGCCACCCCGTAGTGCTGCAGGCCCATATGGACATGGTGCCCCAGGCCCGCGCCGGCAAGAAGCATGACTTCCTGAAAGACCCCATCGAGACCAAGATTGTCGACGACTGGGTGTACGCATGCGATACCACCCTGGGCGCCGACGACGGCATGGGTGTGGCCGCCATCATGGCCGTATTCGCCAGCAAGACCGTGAAGCACGGTCCGCTCGAGGCCCTCATCACCACCGACGAGGAGACCGGTATGACCGGTGCTTTCGGCCTGAAGAAGGGCGAGCTGAAGGGCGACTACCTCCTCAATCTGGACAGCGAGACCGAGGGCGAGCTCTATGTGGGCTGCGCCGGCGGACTGGACGCCAACATCACCATCCCCTACGAGACCGAGCGCGCCCCCAAGGGCATGATGGCCTACCGCATCACCATCGGCGGCCTCAAGGGCGGACACAGCGGTATGGAAATCAACACCGGCCGCGCCAATGCCAACAAGCTGCTCTTCCGCCACCTGCGCTGGGTGGCCGAGTGCGGCCTGCGCCTGATCAGTGTCGAGGGCGGCAACATGCGCAATGCCATCCCCCGCGACGCCGAAGCCGTCGTCGCCTTCCCCAAGGAGCATGAGGCTTGCATTCTGAAAGAGTTCGACAAAGTGGCCGGATGGGTCAAGAAGGAGCTGGCCTCCGTGGAGCCCGACTTCTTTATGAAGTACGAGCGCGTGCGCCTGAACCCCACCGTCATGACCGACGCCTCGACGCAGAAGATCATCAATCTGATGATGGTGGTCCCCAACGGCGTCATCCGCATGAGCAAGGATATGGAGGGTCTGGTGGAGACTTCGCTCAATATAGCCATCGCCAAGACGACGACCAACAAGAGCTTCACCGTGAAGGCCCTGCTGCGCAGCAGCGTCGACAGCGCCAAGGAAGCCCTCGGCGAGCGCCTGGTGTGCCTGGCCGAGCTCTGCGGCGGCCGCTGCCAACTCTCCGGCGCCTATCCCGGCTGGAAGCCCAATATGGAGAGCCAGCTGCTGAAGACCATGAAGCAGACCTACAAGAAGCTCTACAAGAAGGAGCCCGCCGTGATGGCCATCCACGCCGGCCTGGAGTGCGGTCTGCTCGGCGGCAAGTATCCGGAGATGGAGATGATTTCCTTCGGTCCCACGCTGCAGAGCCCCCACAGCCCCGACGAGCGCTGCTATATCCCCAGCGCCAAGCGCTTCTACGACTACCTTCTGGCCACACTGGAGGCCATTCCCGTCAAGAAGTAAGGCTCGCGGCAACCGCTACCACAGGAGGGGCACCGGATTCGGTGCCCCTTTTCTGTCGCCCGCAGGTGCCGTGCGGCAAAATTGCACCTGCCTGTTGCGACGCGAAAAAACGCCTTTGTAACCCACTGAACCTCAGCCCCCCAACCTATCATCGACTTACCATCGACTTACCATCGACTTACCAACGACTTACCAACACCTTCTACGGTAGTAGTTGATAAGGTGTTAGGCAGTCGATTGCTGGTCGATTGCAAGTGATTTTGGGCACGCTGGCCGGAGGAAAAAATCCCGCGGTCGGGAGACAACGCTCCGGCCGCGGGATGGGGTTGTGCCGACCGGGGGCCGGCTACTGTTTCAGGAAGCGGTAGGTGTGCCCGCCCACCGAGAGCAGATAGGTGCCGGCGGGCAGCGTTGCCACCTGCAGCGTCAGGCGCTCGGCACGGGCCGTCAGGCGCAGGTGCTCGCGGCCGCTGAGGTCGCATACCGTCACTTGGGTCCCGAGGGGCACGCCGTCGACGGTGAGCGCGCTGGCGGCGGGGTTGGGATAGAGGCTCACGGTCGCGGCGTCGACCTCGCCGATGCCCTGCTGAC
Source organism: Bacteroidales bacterium (assembly GCA_045576855.1). GTDB lineage: Bacteria > Bacteroidota > Bacteroidia > Bacteroidales > P3 > Colimorpha. The sequence goes on from JAZNHG010000031.1 coordinate 55,576, forward strand.
CTCCGAGGACGACCAGGTGGAGGGTGACGATGCTGTCGCAGCCGGCTCCGGTGGTTCCGACATACTGGTAGTCGCCACTCTCGGTGTAGTTGTGTCCATGCCAGCTGTAGCTGCCGGTGGCGGTGTCGTGCACTTCGGTGTGGGCCGTCGCATTCACGGTGAGCTGCAGCACGCAGACGCTGTCGCACCCCTCGACCGAGGTGGTGCTCAGGCTGTCGACGGCGCTGGCGCGATAGGTGCTGCCATTCCAATAGAAGCTGTCGCACGCCTGGACTTCAAGCGTCTGGCGCAGGGTGGACTCCTGGAAGAGGGCGTGGAAGGCGGTGTCGGACAGGACGCTGACGGAGCGCGGATTGTCGGTGTTGCCGTCGCTCCAACCGACAAAGGCGTAGCAAGTCGCGGGCTCGGCCAGGAGGCTGACGGTGGTGCCGGCGTTGTAGATGCCGCTGCCGCTCACTGTACCATGCTCGCCGCCATCGGCGGTCAGCGTGCACTGCACGGCTGGGCTGAAGATGGCCCTCACCATAAAGCTGACGTCGGTGAACATATGCCAGTTGCTGCCGTTGCCGCTGCCGCTGGCCATCCAGCTGCCGTTGCCGTTGCCTGCATAGTGGGTGGAAGCCGCCGGATAGGTGACGCTGCCGCTGAACATGGTTACCCACAGGGGCAGTGTGGCGTCGATGGTCAGTGCGCTGTCGAGCTGCACGGTGACCCACCTGTCGCCGTCGGCCACGTTGACCGTCTGTATATGGAAGAAATAGGAGGGCGTGTTGCCGCCGCCGCTGGCAATGCGGACGACGTAGGTGCCGCTGCTGCTGGCATAGAACTGCACGGCATCCAGCGTGCGGAAGCGCTGCAGGTCGGCCGGGAACAGCTTCATACCCCAGTGGCATCCGTTACCGCTCGGGTAGCCATAGGAGGAGAAATGGGCGTTGCCGGCATAGTAGACAGTGTCGGTCAGCGAGATGGGTTCGACAACAGCCGCGAGCGAGAGGGCGGTATCGAGCACCTGGCGGCGCGGATTGAAGATGATGCCGTCGGACCAACGCACGAAGCGGTAGCCGTCGCTGGTGTTGACACGCAGGCTGACGGTGTCGAGCGGCGCATGGCTGCCGGACGCGCCGGTGACATAGGCATTGGAGGGGTCGTTGATGCTGACCTGCACGGGGCAGTTGGCCGGCATGGTGGCCGAGGCCGGGCGCAGGCCCAACACAGCCGTATTGGCCAGATTGTAGGTCGAACTGGCGCTGCCGCCGGTGCCGCCCGGCGTGGGGTTGAGCTGGCCCATCAGGTAGTAGCCGTCGCAGTAGCCGCCCCAGCCCCAGTTGACGTGGTAGTGGCCTGCGTTGTTGCTGCCGTCGAGCACAAAGGCATGTCCGCCGCCCGGGTCACGACCCGAATAGAGTATGGGACGTGCTGCCGCGAGCTCGGCATCGAGCAGCGCACACCAGACCGAGTCGCTGAGGGCGTCCTTGAACACATGGCTGGCGGAGTGGGAGTAGCCGAAATATGTCTTCAGCGCATTCTCGGCACATGCCGATGCGGGGTTGCCATAGCTACCGGTGGAAGCGCTGCTGGAGGAGCCATAGGTCATCTCCACAGCCACACCGACATGGTACATCAGGGTAGCCACCGCATTGATTGCTGTCGAGCTACTGCTGGCGGTCAGGGCATTGGGCATAGAACTCCACTGATAGGTGGTGGCGCCGAAGTTGGCACTGAGCAGACCGTGGTTGCCGTCGGAATAACTATGCGAGCCGGTGCCCTGCTGCGGGTGGTTCCAATACTTCATCAACTGGGCCGTGGCGGTGGCCACACAGCCGGTGACGCAGTTGGCAGGGCACAGATTATTGTAGCGAGGCGACTGGTTCCAGGTGGTGGTGAGCAAGGGACTGACGACTACACTGTACAGAGGCTCGCCCCCTTCCAGCTGTTGCCACTCGGCAGCAGTGGACTCACTGGCCACTGTCTTCTGACTGCTGAGCAGTGCAATCTCCTCGCCATAGGCTTTCAGCCAGTCCTCGATGTGCGCGGGCAGACTGCTGTCGGTGGTCCAAAGGTCGCCATAGGCCAGCACCGGACGCACACAATCGTCGGCAGCCACCACAGCAAAACGGCCGTCGGCGACAAAGAGATAGAGGTTCGACACCGAGGCTGGCAGTGATGCTTGCTGCACGCGAGCCTGGAGCAGAGCCGAGGCCACACGGGATGCACGGTCGGCCGATACGGGCGCCGCCGTGGCAGCGGCACACATGCCGAGCCACAGCAATGGGGTGAGGATACGTTTCATAGTCAAAGTCCTATAACGAGTTTGATATTTTCAATATTGGTTTCGCGCTTCAGACGGGCGTCGCTCTCGGCGGCATCGCTGCCTCGCTGCGTCTCAAGGAAGGCATCCTGCATCTCCAGTATATAGTCGCACTGGCGGCCATAGCGGCGCAGGTCCTCCGTATTGGTGATGGTCTCGATACCCTGATAGGCTTTATACATGCGGCCATACGCCTTGCGGATATTGTTGTACGGGAAGTCCTTATCCTTGATTCTCTTGTCGTTGTCGTTGATTTTCTCCATCTTGTGGAGCGTCTGCAGGCAGAGATGCTGCATCTCTATATACCCCTGCAGTATGTCGATGAAGCTGCGGCCACGCTCGACGGTGGCGAAGGCGGGGCGCAGGTCGGTCTGCTTGCGGAGCAACTTGTAGCCGTTGGACAGCAGACGGTCCGTCTTCTTGGCGGCTATGAGGCTGTCGTCGCAGGTGGCGATATGGGCTCGCATCTCCAGTACATCGAGGTAACACTGCTGCACATCGAGCACTTCGGTCAGCTGCTGCTCGTATAGAGCCGCGCCCTCGGGGTCGCGGAAGCCGGGCATGGGACGCAGTTGGGGCTGCGCATCGCGGTAGGCACTGACCACATCGGGGAACTCTTTGTGCGAAAGAATGGTGTCGCCGCGCAGGGTGATATTCTCCAGCGTAGGATAGAAATCCAGGTAGAGCTGCTGGGCTGCGATGAAGTCGTCGAGGTGCTGGATGAAGAGTATGCTCTCGGCATGGGTAGTGAAGCTGGGCAGCTGGTCCACAGACTTCAGCACATCGCGGTAGGCCGACGCCTGGTCACGATACTTCTTGCCGTAGAGGCCCACTATGCTTTCGGTGCCGCTGGCGATGGTGGCGCGCAGCTCGAGGGTGTGGAGGTAGCGCTGCTGCACGTTGATGATAGTGCGCAGACGGTTGACATACTCCTCGTATTCGCGTATGTCGGCAAAGGAGATGGGCACCTTGGTGTGCTTGAAGACCTTGGAATAGCTGCGATACACGTCGCCGTTCTCCTTCTCGCAGCGCACCTTGAGCACGTTCTTGAAGTTCTCTATCTGGTAGGGGAGCGAGTTGTTGCCCAGCACATTCTCCAACAGGTCGTTCTGGAACGAGTTGAGCTGGTCGAGGTGGGCGATGCTTTCGTCGGTGGCATTGCCCTCGGATAGGTCGAATTTGTTGTAGACCATCAGGTAGCTATAGTAGAGGTCCTTGAGCTGCTTGATCTGGTTCTTGTCCGTAACGCCGACGGCATCGCAGGCTGTCTTGATGGCACGGTCGTGCACCTCGATGTTGGCACGCAGGTCGGCGGCCTGCCGGTTGCGCTCCTCTTGCTGGCGGCGGGCCTCCTCGATGGCGCGCTGGCGGGCGGCTTCCTTCTCGGCCTCGATGCGCTGCTGCTCCAGACGGCTGTACCTGATGCTGAGGCGTCCGGCCTGGTCGGCCAGGTTGCGCAGGCGGTATTCGAAGATTGGATAGTCGGCCAGAATCGTATTGGAGTCGAGCCAGATAAGGCTGTCGCGGAACTCGTAGTCGTGTTCTATCGACTGGAGCGCCCGCTGGGCACGCGTACGGATGGCGACGCAGAGGTTGGTGAGCTCCACATAGTTCTGCGGCTGCTCGTCCAGATGGCGCTGCAGGGCTGCGCTGTCGGCCAACCAGGCGGTGTCGATGCCGTAGTTGCCCATCAGGTGGCCGACGCTGAGTATGGTAGGCACACCGGGCGTCTGGGCCTGCGCCTGCTGGACAAAGGGGCACAGGTGGCCGAAGCAAAGCATCGCCACCCATGTCCATAGCCTTGATAACTTGATAGTCTTTATCATTGTTGTTGCATTTGTTCAATACACACGGGGCCCCGCTCAATCGCCATAGCTGCTGGCGTCGAAGCAGTGGGTGCAGATGCGCTCCTTGGGCATGCCGATGGCCTGACACACATCGTCGACGGTGTTGAAGCGGAGTGTGTCGACACCCACATGCTGGCGTATCACCTCCACCATGCGCGCATACTCGGGCGTGGTGTGGTCGTGGTAGGCTTGCAGCTTGGCGGCGGGTATGTCCTCGCCGATACGGCCGCCCTCCAGCTCCTCGATGACGCGGCGGGTGATGAGTTCGCGGTCGGTCTTCGACTCGCTGAAGTTGAGGAACGTGCAGCCATGCACCAGCGGCGGGCAGCTGATACGCACATGGACGCTCTTGGCGCCGAAGTCGTAGAGCATCTTCACATTGTCGCGCAGCTGGGTGCCGCGGACGATGGAGTCGTCGCAGAAGACGACATCCTTGCCCTGCAGCACGGCGCGGCTGGGGATGAGTTTCATCTTGGCCACCAGCTGACGGTCGGCCTGGCTGACCGGCATGAAGGAGCGGCTCCAGGTGGGCGTGTACTTCAGCAGGCCGCGCTTGTAGGGTATCTGGCGCCCGTTGCTGTAGCCCAGGGCCATGCCGATACCGCTGTCGGGGATGGGGCTCACGAAGTCGGCGTGCACATCGTCGCGCTCGCCCATGAGGCGACCCAGGTTGTAGCGCACCTCCTCGGTGTTGATTCCTTCGTATTCGGTGCAGGGATAGCCGTAGTATATCCAGAGGAAGGAGCAGATCTGGTTGCGTTCCTCGGCGGGACGCAGCACCTGTATGCCCCCTTCGACGCTGACGCGCACCACCTCGCCCGGTCCGACGAAGCGGCAGGTCTCATAGCCCAGGTTGACGTAGCTGTGGCTTTCGCTGGCCAGCGCATAGTCGTTTCCGCGGCGGCCCACCACGATGGGGGTGCGGCCGTAACGGTCGCGCGCGGCGATGATGCCGTCGGGCGTCAGGATAATCATCGAGCAGCTGCCCTTCACCCGGTTGTAGACATTCTCGATGCCGTCCACAAAGTCTTTGCCCTGCGAGATGAGCAGTGCCACCAGTTCGGTGGGATTGGTGCGGCCCATGCTGAGGTCGGTGAACTGCTGATGCTTCTGCAGGCAGTCCTGCTCCAGCTCGTTGATATTGTTTATCTTCGACACCGTGGCGATGGCGAAGCGGCCCAGGTGCGAATTCACCATCACAGGCTGAGCCTCCGTGTCGCTAATCACGCCGATGCCCACATTGCCCGTCATCTCGGCCAGGTCTTTGCCAAACTTGGGACGGAAGTGCGAGTTCTGGATGTTGTGGATGTTCTGATGCGGCTGCTCGCCGTCGAACGTGGCCATGCCGGCACGCTTGGTGCCCAAATGCGAATGATAATCTGTTCCGTAGAACAAATCGGTGATACAGGGTTGTGTGGATACCACACCAAAGAAACCGCTCATTTTCTAAATATTAAATTATAGGTTATTATATTGGTTAGTAATATTTTATACCCGTTTTTCCAAACAATGTTGAAGTGCAAATATACAAAATAATCGACACATATATAAAAATATTTACCAACACCACACGAGGGCGGAGGGCGGAACTCGGAGGGCGGAACTCGGAGGGCGGAACGCGGAGGGCGGAGCTGAGAGTCTAACCTCCGACCTCCGACCTCAAACCTCCGACCTCAACCATTAAGTATTAAGATTATTTAACAATATTCCACTTGCAAAACCCAACTGCACGCTGAGGGGGGGCTTTGTCTGTGTTCAGTGTTCAGTGAGCAGTGTTCAGTGGAAAGTCGAAAAATCGGAGAGTCAAAGAAAAGAGAACATTCCTCATTTCTTTGACTCCCAACCATTTAAACACTAACCACTGAACACTGAACACTGACCACTGAACACTCTCCCCGGAGGGGGTCATCCTACCACCAACCTACCATCATCCTACCACCATCCTACCATCATCCTACCTATTTAACATTTCGGACGCAAGGATGGTCCGAGGGTACGGGAGCGAAAGCTGATGCCTAAGCCTGCGGCGTCGGCTTGGCATGATGCAATGCACCCGCCCACGCCGACGCGAGGCATCGGCGGCGGGAGGCGACGTCTAGGCTGGCAGGGCAGAATCTACTGCTTCAGGAAGCGGCTCAGCTGGCGTTCGCTGATGTTGCGATAGTGGTAGGTCACGGTAGGCACCCCCTCGTCGAGCAGCACGACAAACGGCCGCTGGCCATAGGTGATGCGCAGGAAAAGACCGTCGGGCAGGTCGGCGGGCTCATAGTAATGTATCCGCGTGGTGTCCAGATGGTTTCGGCGCGATATCGAAGTCAGCTTCTCGCGGGTCATGCGGCAGTAGGGACAACCGCGGGTGACGAAGGCCACCAGCTGATGCCCGCGGTCCAGACCGGCATCGGCCAGCGCTCCGTCGGGGCCGACGGTGTGCTGCAACAGCTCGCGGTCGTAGCGCGACTCCTCGGGACCGAACATCCAATTGTCAGGCACCGAGATGCAGAACACGGCCGCCACCACAGCCACCACAGCCAGCGGCGCAAGCAGCAGCTGCAGCCGTCCGGGCCGCGCGGTCACGCTGCCGCCGCAGCATTTATCGTAAAGCAATATCAGAACTATCAGCACGGCGTTCTTCACCATCGACCATACGGGCGGCATGTCGGCCAGCCGGCCCATGCACTGGCAGGAGTCGGTGCGGCCTATCAGGGCAGCATAGCCCAGAAAAAGGGTGAAAAAGACCACCATCAGCAGGGCCGCCAGGTCGACCCACCGCCGCCACCACCCTACGGCGATGAAGAGTGCCAGGAGCAACTCGGCGGCGATGCACAAGCGTGCAGCCAGGAAGCTGACATTCAGCGAAAGGAAACCATAGGAGAAGATATACAGCTCGAAGTCGTCGATGGCCATAAACTTGGCCACCGCCGAGACGAGGAAGAAGGCCGACAGCAGCACCCTCAGCGCCAGCGCCAGCCACCGTGGGGCCGGCCCCGTCGGCCGAGGCGCCGCCCCGGGACGCGCACAGGAGCTATCGCTGGTCACTGCAGGTCACTTTGTGCACCTCGGTGCGCTGCAGCGAATGCACGCCATCCTCCGTGACGTACTTCTCCTCGAGGGCCATCTCGGTGATATCGTCGCAGTGCAGACCGTCGTCAATCACCAGCACCGGGTTGTAAGTGGTGGCCACATCTTCTATCACGCAGGAGCAGCGGCGCTCCTTGTGGCAGGCCGTAGCCATCAGGGCCACCAGCGCCACAGCCGTCAGAGTCAGGACTTTCTTCTTCATAGTGACTGTTCGTTATAGATGCTGTCTATTTCAAATTCAAAGTCGGTACACACCAGCGAGTCCACAATCAACGTATCCAAGTCGTTGTGGTAATTGTAGGTGTGCAGCTGGTTGCACTCGCCGCGCTCTATTTTGACGATGCGCACAGTCGACTCGCCCAGCACCGAGCAGCGGCAGGTCTTCTGCTTGGAGCATCCGGCGGCCAACAGGGCCACGGCTGCAAGGCAAAGGATAGCTTTCTTCTTCATATCGGCTTATTATAATGATTTCAATAATTCCTCCAGACTCACCTCGTCGTGTATCAGCACGTCGCGCGGTTTCGAGCCGTTGCTGGGGCCCACGATGCCGGCGGCCTCCAGCTGGTCTATGATGCGGCCTGCCCTGTTGTAGCCCAGCTGCAGCTTGCGCTGCAGGAGCGAGGTGGACCCGAACTGCGACGCCACCACCAGTCGGGCGGCATCGTTGAAGTACTCGTCCTTGCTCTTGGCGTCGAACTCCTTGTTCGGCTCCTCGTTCTCGTCCAGGTATTCCGGCAGGGTGAACCCGTCGGGATAGCCGCGCTGGTCGCCGATAAAGCGCACCAGCTTCTCGATTTCGGGCGTGTCTATCAGGGCGCACTGCAGGCGTATCATGTCCTTGCCCGCCAGCGAAATGAGCATATCGCCCCGGCCTATGAGCTGCTGCGCGCCGCCGGTGTCGAGGATGGTCTTGCTGTCGATACCGCTGGTGACGCGGAATGCCACGCGGGCCGGGAAGTTGGCCTTGATGGTACCGGTGATGATATTGGTCGTCGGGCGCTGGGTGGCTATAATCAGATGGATACCCACGGCGCGCGCCAGCTGGGCCAGACGCGCGATCGGCAGCTCCACTTCCTTGCCGGCCGTCATAATCAAATCGCCGAACTCGTCGATTACCACCACAATGTACGGCAGGTAGCGATGGCCATGCTCGGGGTTGAGCATACGCTTGCAGAACTTCTCATTGTACTCCGTAATCTTGCGCACCTTGGCGCTCTTGAGCAAATCGTAGCGGCTGTCCATCTCGATGCAGAGCGAATTGAGAGTGCGTACCACCTTCTTGACGTCGGTGATGACAGCCTCTTCCTCGTCGGGCATCTTGGCCAGATAGTGCCGCTCAAGGGCCGAATAGAGCGAGAACTCCACCTTCTTCGGGTCCACCAGCACCAGCTTCAGCTCGGAAGGATGCTTCTTGTAGAGCAGCGAAGCCAGCACAGCGTTCAGGCCCACCGACTTACCCGTACCGGTGGCACCGGCCATCAGCAGGTGGGGCATCTTGGCCAGGTCGGTCACCAACACCTCGTTGCTGATAGTCTTTCCGAAGGCGATGGGCAGTTCCATCTTGGCATTGCGGAAGGCGTCGCTCTCCAGCATATTCTTCATAGCCACAATCTGCGGCTTGGCGTTAGGCACTTCTATACCCACATTGCTCTCGCCGGGTATAGGTGCTATGATACGGATACCGAGGGCCGCCAGCGAGAGAGCTATATCGTCCTCCAGGCTCTTAATCTTGCTGATGCGCACGCCGGGGGCGGGCTTAATCTTATAGAGCGTCACCGTGGGTCCGGGAGTGGCGGTGATGTCGGTTATCTCTATGCCGTAGTCCTTCAGGGTCTGTACGATGCGGTCCTTGTTGGCCACAAGTTCCTCTTTGGTCACCTTGACGTTGGCCACCTCCCAGTCCTCCAGGAGGCCGGTGTCGGGCATCACATAGTCGCTCAGGTCCAGGTGCGGGTCGTAGGGCTCGTCGATACCGTAGTGGCGGCGGTAGTCGTCGGGGTCGGACTCGTCGGTCACTTCGTCGTCGGCAGACGCGTCGGCGGAAGCCGCCGCGTCAGCGGGAGCCGCCGCATCGGCCGTGGCGGGAGTGTCGTTGATAGTGAAGGTGATACCGTCGGCGGCAGCGGGCGTTTCCTCGGTGACCGTCTGTTCACCACGGGCGCGGGCGTTGATGCGCTCGAATTCGTCGTCTATGTCGAAGGCAGGCTCCTCGTCGACGGGCGGCTTGCTGTCGTCCGGCGCGGGGCGGTGGAAGAGCTTGAGGGCCTCCTCGTCGAAGTCGGTGTCCTCGTCCTGAGCGGGCTGCGCCGGGGCGGTGGCTGCGGTTGACTCTACCTCTGCGGGCTTTTCTTCCACTTTCTTCTTTTGCTTCAGGTCGTCGGAGTGGTCGGTGGCGGCATCGGCAATCTCACGTTCCAGGTCGCGGACGGTCTTTTTGAGGTCCATTTTGGGCAGTTTCACTTCGGGGAGCTCCATCTTGTGTACCAGCACAAGGAACAGCACGGCCACAAAGACCAGCAGCACGAGCGTCCACCAGCTGAGCCACACATGGAGCGGTTCGGCCAGCCGCACGCCGATGCCGGCGTAGCTTTCAAATCCGGCGCGGTGCACCCAGGCACCGCCAATATAGCCCAGCGTGAGCGACAGCCAGAGCATCCAGAAGAGGGTGCTGCCGAAGGTCTTCCACCAGGGCATGACGACGACATCCCACAGACGCATGCCGTAGACGAAGAACAGCAGTGCGAAACCGAGAGAGCCGATGCCGAAGAGGTTGGTGGTGAAGAATTCGGCCACGCCACGTCCGGCGGCACCCAGCCATCCTCCGCTGCCGGCGGTGGAGTAGTAGCCCAGCATGGATATGACCAGGAAGATGGAGAAGAGCACATAGAGAGCGCCGCGGATATGGGCGAAGCGCTTGCTGCGGAGGAACGCAGCCAAGCCGCCCCCACCCTTGCGACGGGCGGTGCGGCCTTTCGGTTTGGCGGTAGATTGTTTCTTTTTAGCAGTGGCCACCTTGCAATATCAATATTCTAGGGAGACGAGACAGCGGTCAAGCAGTTGCCTTTGGCTGCGCACGCCGGAAGCCATGACCTGTGCATCGCTCCCGGTGTCGCGTTATCCGCCTGTCTACTGTCTGCTTAACTGTGTTTACTATTCTTCCTTCAGGAGCTCCATAGCGTCGTTGAGCTCGGTGCCGAGGGTTTCCATGTCCTCTTCGCTGAGGGTCTCGTAGCCGTCGGGCAGCAGGAAATCGACCTCTTTCACCTTGCCTTTGACGATTTCGGTGGCGGTGTAGGTGATGGCGCGGCCCTCGCCGGCATCCATCGTGCACTCGAGGGGCATACCCTTGATGCCGCCGAAGAGGATGTTGATTTTCGGGCCAATCTCGTCGCTGTACCACATGGTCATCGGGTGGTCCACGCCCTCCTCGTCATAGCTGTGGCGAATCATCTTCTTGGCCGTGTAGCCGGCAATCTGCTTGGTCTCGCCGGCGACATACTCGTAGTAGAAGTGTCCGGGCTCCTTGTCCTCGATGTCGACGCTGTCGAAATCACTGGCCTTGGAGACACTCTTCACCAGAATCTTGCCGGTGCCCTGGTAGGTGAACTCAAAATCCTGACCGCGCAGATAGTTGAGCAGCATGCCCAGATTCTGGCAGCTGGTGGAGGTGAGGTTCTGCACCAGCACGGCCTCGGTCATGCCGCTGCAGAAAATGGGGCTCTTGGTGAACATATCGTCGCCGGAGACCTTGATTTCGGCCAGGCGCACCTCCTCCGGCAGATCGACTGCCACCTCGCCGGTCGACTCCACTTTGTATTTCACGATACCCTTGAAGCTGTTCTGGGCCATCATACCACCCACGGTCAGAAGCAGGGCGGCGGCCAGTGTGAAGATTTTTTTCATCGTTATCTCTGTTTTTTGTTTGTTCCAAATTTTTAGTATAACTTGAAAGCATTTTATTTATTGTATGGCGTAGAAAAAATATTTTTCCCGCCGGCGGCCGCCCCTCGCCGGCGGCATGCCGGGGGCACCCTCGGGGCGCGACCCGCCGACGGCCTCGGCATCAGGTGCCCAGACACTGCCTAACTACCTATCAACTACTACTGTAGTAGGTGTTGGTAAGGTGTTGGTAAGGCGTTGGTAAGGCGTTGGTAAGGAGATGATAGGTTGGGAACCTGGCGTTCAGTGGGTTACAAGGGCGTTTTTTCGCGTCACAACAGGAGGGGGGATGAATGATGAATGGGAAAATGATGAATGATGAATGATGAATGATGAATGGGGGAATGTGGAATGATGAATTTGGAATGATGAATGGATGCGACCATCAACAGACCACTGAACACCATACACTGAACACTTTGCAGGCGAGACGCCTGCGCTCCCACTGCCCACTGCCCACTGCCCACTTTGCAGGCGGAATGCCTGCGCTCCCAATGAATCTATCGGCGCGTTTTAATATTTTTTTGTATTTTTGCATTTCGTATGAAGAGTGTTCTGACAACGATAATGAAGCGTTTATCACTGATTTACAGAGTACTGCTCGTGTTGGCCACAGCGGCGCTCATCGTGGTGCTTTTCCCCCACACGCACCACGGCACCCACTATGACTACAAGGTGGGGGCAGTGTGGCGCGGGGCCGACCTGGTGGCGCCCTACGACTTTGCGGTGATGCTCTCGCCCGACGAGCTGGCGCAGGAGCAGGACGCCGAACGGCAGAAGGCCATCCTCTACTACCGTGCCGACTCGACGGCGCGCGAGAGGGCGCTGCTGCGGCTCGAGCGGCTGTCGCACCCCCTCACGGGTGCGCAGCGCAAAGCCCTGCGGCAGCAGATAGACAGCGTGTACCGCATAGGCTATCTGGAGCAGCCCGACGAGGCGGAGGGTATCACGAGCCACCAGATAGTGCTGCTGGACGGCAACGTGGGCAGCATGCACCGCAGCCGCGAATTCATCACCCCGGCCGACCTGGCGCCCGGCCTGCTGCGCGACAGCCTGCTGGCGCCCAGCCTGGTGCTGGACCGCACCCGCACGGCGCTGGAGCTGGACAGCCGCCTCTCGCAGGTGAGCCACACGAGCCAGCTGGTGATGGCGGGCGACCGCATAGTGGCCAAAGGCGAGGAAGTGAGCGAGGAGAAGGCCCTCGTCATCTCCAGCCTCGAGGCCGAGAACGACCGCCGCTTCTCCGACCGCTACAGCCTCTGGGGGCAGATGGCCGGACAGCTACTGCTGGCAGCCATCGCCTTCCTGGCGCTCTTCATGTTCCTTCGCAACACAGACCACCCCATACTCGAGGACGACCGCAAGGTGCTCTTCGTGATGGTGCTGATACTGCTCATCTCGGCCACCGAGGCGCTGGTGGTGCGCATGTCGCCCAGCCTGGTGCTCATCGTGCCCTTCTGCATCGTGCCCATCCTGGTGCGCGTGTTCTTCGACATGCGCGTGGCCCTCTATATCCACCTGACCATCGTCATCGTGCTGGCCAACCTGGTGCCGGACTCGTTCGAGTTCATCTTCTACCAGCTGGTGACCGGCATGATGAGCATCATCACGGTGCGCAACCTGGAGCGCCGCAGCCAGTTCTTCACCCTGGCGCTGGTCATCTTCGGCTGCTATTCGTTCATCTACACGGCCGGCGTGCTGAGCCAGGACACCAACCTGCTCTCGCTGTCGCCGCAGCGCTACCTCATCTTCTTCTTCAACTCGCTGCTCACCCTGCTGGCCTACCCGCTGATATTCCTCTTCGAGAAGCTCTTCGGCATGACCACCAACCTGACGCTGCTGGAGTTGAGCAGCACCAGCCATCCGGCCCTGCGCGAACTGAGCCGGCGCGCCCCCGGCACCTTCCAGCACTCGGTGCAGGTGGCCAATATAGCCGAGGACCTGGTGAGCGAACTGGGCGGCAACGCGCTGCTGGCCAAGGTGGGAGCCCTCTACCATGACATCGGCAAGGTGGAGAACCCGCTCTATTTCACCGAGAATCAGAACTCGGGCTTCAACCCGCACGACGAACTGGACTATGCCGAGAGCGCCCAGCTGATTACGGCCCACGTGACCGACGGCCTGGCGCTGGCCGGACGCTACCACCTGCCGGCCGAGGTGCAGGACTTCATCCGCACGCACCACGGCACCACCTATACCGGCTACTTCTATGCCAAAGAGCTGGAACGCCACCCCGACGGCGACTTCGATGTGTCGCTCTTCCGCTATCCCGGCCCGCGGCCCTACAGCCGCGAGACGGCCGTGGTGATGATTGTGGACACGGTGGAAGCCGCCTGCCGCAGCCTGAAGCAGCACACGAAGGAGAATACCGACCAGATGATAGACCGCCTGATAGACGGCAAGGTGCAGGCCGGACAGCTGGACAACTGCCCGCTGTCGTACGGCGAGATAGCGCGCATACGCAAATTCCTGAAGGACAAAATGATGAGCATATACCACGTGCGGGTGGAATACCCCACGGTGAAAAGCAATTAAGAAAGTAACAAATCCGCATCATGAAGAAAAACATTTGGATACACTTGGCAATCGTTGTGGCCATGCTGGCAGTGGCCTGCATATACTTCTCGCCGGTGCTCGACGGGAAAGTGGTCTACCAAGGCGACACGCAGAAGTTCGAGGCAATGGTCAAAGAGACCAAAGACTACCACGCCAAGACGGGCGACTATGCCCTGTGGAACAGCTCTATGTTCGGTGGCATGCCCATCTATCAGGTGGGTGGCAACCCGCCGATGAAGACCATCTTTGCGCCGCTGCGCGACGTAGTCGACCTTGCCTTCCTGGGTGTGGACCGCAGCATCGGCGTGCTCTTCCTCTATCTGCTGGGCTTCTATGTGGCACTGGTGGTGCTGGGCTGCTCGCCGTGGCTCTCGCTGTTCGGCGCGCTGGCGTTCGGTCTGGGCAGCTACAATATCATTATCGTCGAGGCCGGCCATATCAGCAAGGCTTGGGCTATGGCCATGATGGCCCCCATCCTGGCCGGCATGGTGCTCTGCCTGCGGCGGCCGCGCGAGGGACGCAAGCGCTGGACCGACTGGCTGTGGGGCGGTCTGCTCTTCACCCTCGCGCTAGGTCTGCAACTGAACTTCAACCATATCCAGATTACCTACTACACCATCATCGGTGCCGTGATACTGGGCCTTGTCTACCTTGTCCATTCGCTGCGGCAGCGCTATCTGCCACGCTTTGCCGCCGGGGTGGGTGTGCTGCTGGTTGGCTGCGCGCTGGCCTTCGCCTGCAACGCCCGCGCACTGATGGTCAGCCAGCAATATGCCAAGCAGACCATGCGCGGCGGCAACGCCATCACCGTCACACCCGAAGACCTCTACCACGACGGCGAGCCCAAGTCGATTAGCGGCAAGAGCAGCGGTCTGGATATAGACTACGCCTTCTCGTGGAGCTATGGCATCGGCGAGACCTACACCCTGCTGGTGCCCGGTGCTATGGGCGGCGGCAGCGGCGAGCCTGTGGGCCGCGAAAGCGCCTGCTACAAGAACTTCCGCCAGGAGCAGGCACCGCTCTACTGGGGCGACCAACCCTTCACCAGCGGCCCTGTCTACTTTGGTGCTATCGTGATATTCCTCTTCCTGGTGGGTCTGATTGTCGTGCGTGGGCCCGAACGCTGGTGGCTGCTGGCCGCCTCGGTGGTAGCCATACTCATGTCGTGGGGTCGCAATCTGATGCCGGTCAACGAATGGCTTTTCAACAATCTGCCCCTCTATAACAAGTTCCGCACCCCCAGCATGAGCCTGGTGCTGGCCAACGTGTGCATGGTGATGCTCGGTGTGCTGGGCCTGAAAGAACTCTTCTCGCCCGAAGTGGAAGCCAAGCGCAAGCGCCTGGCCCTGTATATCGGCGGCGGTGCTACGGCGGCCATTCTGCTCGTCGGACTGGCAGTCAGCTCGTCGCTTCCATTCAGCGGCAGCGCCGACACGCAGATGGCTCCGCAATACGGCAACCAATGGGGTCTGATTCAGAGCATCTTCATCCAGGACCGCAAGGCGCTCTTCCAGAGCGACAGTTGGCGTTCGCTGCTCTTCGTGGCATTGGCCTTCGCCGCGCTGTGGCTCTATATCCGCCAGACGAGCCGCGCCGACAAAGCCAGACGCACCTGGACCGTTGCCATCACACTGGTGCTGATGGTGCTTACGGTGGTTGACCTGTGGGGCATTGACCGCCGCTACCTGAACGACAAGAACTACATCACCACCCAGCAGGCACGTCTGCGCCCCGACGCATGGGACACCACCATCGACCAGATGGCTGCACAAGCGGGCGATGAAGACTACCGTGTGCTGAATCTGGCAGTCAACACATTCAACGACAGCAAACCCTCGGCCTTCCACCATCAGGTGGGTGGCTACAGCGCCGTCAAGATGCGCCGCTACCAAGACCTTATCGACTTCTACCTCTCGCGCCATATCAACATGGATGTGCTCAACATGCTCAACACACGATACATCGTGGTGCAGGGCGGCCAAGTGCAGCGCAATCCGGAAGCACTGGGCAACGCCTGGTTTGTGAGCGAGGTTAAGGAAGTGGCAGATGCCAACGGCGAGATATTGGCACTGAACGATATCAACACCGCCACTACGGCAGTGGTCAACACGAACGAGTCGGGACAGGTCCTGAATGGTTTTGTTCCACAGGTCGACAGCACGGCCACAATTGTCATGGAGCACCAACGCCCGTACAATCCAGACTATCTGAAATATACCACCCACACCTCGAGTGACCAACTGGCGGTCTTCAGCGAGATATACTATGAACCCGACTGGCGCGCCTACATAGACGGCAAGCCGGCCCACTACATCCGGGCCAACTACCTGCTGCGCGCCATGATTATCCCGGCAGGCGACCACGTGGTGGAATTCAAGAACGAAGCTCCGCTGTTCCACAAGATGAACATCGTGACCGTGGCCAGCTCCATCCTGCTGGTGCTGCTGGCTGCAGGTGGAGCGATACTAATCTATCGCAAGCGCAAAGAGGCATGAAGATTCTGATTGTCCGATACAAGAAGACGGCCGGGGTGGCCGAGGGAGGCGAGAAAGCCAGCGAGCTGAACCGCAGCGTGCTCTGCCGCATAGCTGGCGAGGAAAACGTGGACACCTATTATATCCACGACGAAACCCATCGCCGTTCGGCGTGGGAGTATCTGCAAGGGGTGCTATGGATGCCGCTGGGCTACTACTTCGGCCTGACGCCCCAACGCGTCCACACTATTGTACAAATGGCCTCGGCCTACGACGTGGTCTTTGTGGACCGTTCGGTATTCGGAATCATCGCCAAAGCGCTCAAGTCCAACAACTACAAGGGCCGCATCGTCTGCTTCTTCCACAATGTGGAGGTGGTCTACTTCGCAGCCAAATACTCTCGTTGGTGGAACCCAATGCGTTGGCTTGTGGTGCCGTGTGCCGACCGCAACGACCGGTGGAGTTGCCGCTACGCCGACCGCACCATTGCGCTCAGCGAACGCGACGACAACGAGCTGTGCCGTCGCTATGGCCGTCGGGCCGACCAGCTGATTCCCATCGCCTTCGAAGACCGCTACCGTCGCGAGACCAACAGCTCCGCTCTGACCGACAAGCGTCCACTATGCCTCTTCCTCGGGTCGTATTTCCCTGCCAACGTGGAGGGCATCGAGTGGTTTGTCCGGAACGTGCTGCCCCACGTCGACATCCGGATGCAGATTGCCGGCAAGGGCATGGAGAAACTGAAGGATGCCGATTGGCTGCGACCCGACATCGAGGTGCTTTCCAACGTTCCCGACCTGGAGCCCCTCTTCGAAGCCGCCGACTTCATGGTGCTGCCCATCTTCAAGGGCAGCGGCATGAAAGTGAAGACATGCGAGAGCTTGATGTACGGCAAGAATATCATCGGCACCCCCGAGGCGTGGGCCGGCTACGACCTGGACTATTCCCAGGCGGGTGCCTGCTGCGAGACAGCCGAGGAATTCATTGCGGCAATCAAGGCGCGCTGCACCACACCCCTTGCCCGCTTCAATGCCTACAGCCGTCGGGTGTTCCTAGAGAAATACTCCGCCGACCGGATGGTGGACAAGTTCCGCGGGGCGGTGGAAGATTGAGCAATCATTCTAGAGGCTGACCTGGTTGTAGGACCGGTAGGGGGGCACCATCTGGCCAAAGAAGGCTTTGAGTTTGGGATGGATGTCGGGGCCGAACCAGTCGACGGTGACATTTTCGGGGAAGGAGTTGACGGAGGAGGAGCAGATGGTGATGGCGCGTTCGACGGTGGCACCGAGGAGGACGAGGAGCTGCATGTTGACTTTTTTGTCGTAGACGGCGATGCCGGGGAAATGTTTCTGATAGTCGAATTTGTCGCGGGGATGGAGTTTGAGGAGCATCTGGGAGGTGTCGTAGTGGGAGAAGATGCGCTGCAGGAGATGATGGTATTCGTCGTCGGTGAGGGTGCGGTCGCGGGTGAAGGGCTGTGTGAGGAAGATGTAGCGTTTGCTGTTCAATAGGGCTATATCGCTGTCGTCGATGCCATAGACGTTCAATACGAGTTGTCGGGTTTCGTCGGAGGCCGATTCCCACATGTGGCGGAGGGAGCGGATGTGGACGGGTTTGCCTTGGAGGACGACGGCGTTGGGGTTTTCTTCGGTGAGGTAGAATTCGCGGCACTGTGGGTTGTTGCCCCATCCGAAGACGGCGACGGGGCCATAGAGGAGTTCTTCGAGGCGTCCCTGGAGGGTGTGTTTCTTTTTTATCTGGCGCTGGTATTCGGCGCTGGAGGGCTGCATATTCTGGGAGATTCCGAGTGGGCCGTCGGAGAGGAGTGCGTAGGGCTGGCTGCCGATGAGGGGTGGGACGAATCCGACGTCCATGGCGAAGATTTTGCTGTGCTTGAGAAAGGGGTAGTTGCTGTTGCGGCGGAGGCGGATGGAGATTTTGTCGAGCCAACGGGAGGGGGTGAGGACGGTGCCGGTTTGTTTTGTTTTGAAGTAGTATGCGGGGAGATGGGCGCTGAGTTCGGGGCTGACGCCGTAGCCGAGGAAGTAGCATGTGTGGCGGGCGACGGTGTCGTAGTCGAACAGCAGGAGATACTGCAGGAGGGCATGGATGGAGCCGGTCATGCAAGCATGTGTGACGTGGTCGAAGGGTACCGAGAGGAGGCCGTCGGCGGAGTGGATTTCTTTTCGTTTCATTGTTGGGGGATGTCGGTCAGGCGGAGTTTGCCTACGATTTTCCGTACGGTTCCTGTGGATCCAGGGCAACGGAGGGCCCTGTGGGCGTCTTTGGGGAAGAGGACGACGCAGGTGCCGGGTTGCATTTTGATGTATGACAGGTTGGTGTGGTCGTTGTAGAGCACACAGTCCTGTTCGGGGCTGTAGTCGGTGGCGGGCTGGAGGTGCGATATGTCGGTTACCATGAGGTGCTCTTCGCCACTGACGAGGTACTGGATGTCGATATTCAGGCGATGGGATTCGTAGGGGAGGTTTTCGTCGTCGGAGGGGAGGTATTCGATGACGTTGAAGTAGAAGTCGTCCGATACACGATGGGTGCCCAAGGTGAGGGTGTCGTGGGGGAGCTGTTCGATGTAGGCTACGGATTCGCGGAGACGAGTTGGCAGTTGGCAGTTGGCAGTTGGCAGTTGGCAGTTGGCTACGAGATGGTCGATGAGGTCGCGGACGGCGCCTTCGCCGGCTTTGTGGGGGGCGATGTAGTCGCAGACGGCGAGGACGGGGGGAGCGGCGTCAGCGGGTGCGGCGACGAGGCCGCCCTGCGCACGGACGGGGTTCATGCACTGGAGGTCGAGGAGGTCGTCTCCAATGTATGCGACTTCAGACATGGTGCCGTTGTGCCGCGCAAGCACTTCTTGGAGGCAATGGATTTTGTCCCTGACGTTCTGATGCACTTCGGTGATGCCGAGTTCCTTGCAACGATGAAGGAGGGCGTCATTACTTCGCGCGGTGATGATGACGGGGATGATGCCGTGTCGGGGCAGGAGTTCTTTGATGCCGTAGCCGTCTTTGATATTGAAGGCTTTCATGAGTTCCCCTTGGGTGCCCATGTAGACTTTGCCGTCGGTGAGGGTGCCGTCGACATCCATGACGAGAAAACGTGTCATTGCAGTTCGTTCTTTACCTTTGCGAGAAGTTCGTTGTCGAGGGCAGGCATTATTTTTCCGGTCTCCCACTTTATTTTGGGAATCAGGAGCGTGTCGGCCGGGATGAAAATGTTGAGCAGGCAGGGGTCGTCGTCGGTGAACCAGGAGGCGAATTGGTCGAGCTGCGAGTAGTGTTCAAGGTTGGCGGCGCGCAGGCCATAGGCGTGGGCGATGCGGCTGAAGTCGGGCACGGTGTATCCGCTTGCGGCAGTGGTTTGGGCGTAACGGTCGTTGTAGGAGCCATGCTGGATTTCGCTGATTTTACCGAGCACCATGTTGTTGATCACCAGAATTTTCACGGGCAGGTGTTCGCGGACGACGACTTCGAGTTCCTGGATGTTCATCTGGAGGCCGCCGTCGCCGGTGATGCAGAAGCATTTGCCCATGACGATGGCGGCGCCGATGGCGTAGGGGAGTCCGCAGCCCATGGAGCCGTAGCCGCCGCCGATGAGTATGCGGCCCTGGTGGCCTTTGAGGGTGAGGGACTGGGCGCACCAGCATTCATGCTGGCCGACGTCGACGGTGACGATGGGATTGGGGGGGAGGAGGGTTGATATTTTCTCGATGACGTTGTTGCCTTCGGTGTTGTCGACGCCGTCGAGCTGCCTTTTGGCTTTCATGCAATGGGCATGCCATTCGTCGTAGCACGGGTAGTCCTGTGCGAGGAGCCAGCGCATGAAGTCAGCAGCATCCATGAGGTGCTTTTCCTCGTCTTCTTTGACGTTTCGGCTGAGTTCGTACTGGTCCACGTCGGCACGAATGAGATGGGCTTTGGGGGCGAACCATTCCTGTTTGTGGCCTATCTGCCTCAATCCGAGGCGGGCGCCAACAGATATGACGAGGTCCGCCTCTTCGAGGATCATGTTGGAGATGCGGTTTCCGTATGTTCCGATGAAACCGATATGAAGGTCGTCCTGAGCGAGGTCGACGGCATTCATGGTGGTCAGCACGGGGATTTGGGTCTTGCGGGCGAACTCGATGATGAGGGCGGGTGCATCGGCTGTGCGTGCGCCACTGCCCACCAAAAGCACTGGTCTGAGGTATTTCATTCTACAGGCTGTTTTTGTATGTCGTACGGAAAATCAATTATCACGCCGCCTTTGCGGCCCAGCAGGGCCATGTTGTAGGCCCGCGAGACGACGTCGGCGAATCCGATGGGGCTGAGGGGGGTTACGGAATACTTGGTGATATGGCGCGTCATGGAGACGATGTCCATTTCCTGAAAACCGTTCTGCCGGATACCTGAGAAGCCCCGCTTCTCGTTGGTGGGCACATTGCCACAGATGCCCATGACGGGGACGCTGTCGAACCAGGCATCCGCCAAGCCGCCGAAGGCGTTCACCGCACCGGGGCCCGACGTGGTGAAGAAGACGCCGAGCTTCCCGCTGGCACGGGCATAGCCGTTGGCGGCGAACGAACAGCCCTGCTCGTTGTAGCAGACATGTACCGTGATTTCGTGCCGGTCGTAGAGGGCGTCCATAAAGGGCACGATGTATCCGCCTGCATATCCAAAGACGTCGGTCACTCCTTTCTTGACCAGAAAGTCTACCAAATATTCCGAACAATTCATATCGTTTGGTTTTTCTTTTTATATTTATACTCGTTATAGCACTCGTCTAAATGGGAGAAATCCGTTTTCGAATATCCCGTGCCATATCTTGTTCGCTGCTGCGGGGTCAGCATCTCTATGACATTGAATATGTCGCTAATGGAGCTGTTGTGTTTCTCCTTCAGGTGATTCACATTATCAACATGTGAATGTTTCGTTCCGCATACGTACATGGGGAGGTCGTAGCCCCAATGGACTGTGCCCAGGATTGGCAAGATATACTTTTCTATCGTTTCAAGCAGCATTTCGACATTGTATTCCGTTCCGCAATGCTTGTTCAGATAGTCTGCAAGTAATTCCGTCTTGGCATTACCGGCACCTCTTCCCATACCATATAGCGAGCCATCGATGCACACCTCCCTACCGGTTTCTCCCGCCAAATCCACCATCCTCTCCGCCAGGGCGCACGAAAGGCCAAGATTGTCGTGCGAATGGAGACCTATCATTATTCCTTCGTCAAGCAGTTTGTCAAATTGCCGGAAAATCTTTTCGAGATCCGTCATGTACATTGCACCGAAAGTGTCCACTATGGAAAAGACAGCAGGTTTAATCTCATTCACCCGGTTTATCAATGCCTCTCTCTCTTTTTCCGAATAGCTGATGCTGTCCATCGGGTTGAACTGGACACTATAGCCCTTCTCCATTGCCGCCTTGCAGAATCTCAATGATGACTCGATTTCATGTTTTGCAAATGATATACGCAACCATTTGAAAGACTTTCCGTCACAGACATCCAACTCCTCCGGTGTGTAACGGCTGTTATCGCAAAATCCAAGATACGTGGTGCGTTTGGCATCCAACGGCAGATACTTGACCACATCCTTCGAATCGTGATATACGATAGACTCTCCGTTATGTTTGCTCTGCAGAAAACCTGTTTCCGTGTAATCAATTCCTGCATCCACAAGTCCCTGCAGTATTCCTCTTACAAACTCCGGGGACGAGTTCTTATCAAGAAGATAACCACCGTCCCTAATCGTGCAGTCCACTATGTGTACCTTTCCCATATCCTCTATTCTTTTTCTTTCAGATGACTGTATATGGCTTGCGCCACCATCATGTCATACTCAGTATCGATATCAATGCTTTCCACTGGTTCCACCTCCACCAGGCAGGGCTTCACCCCCACCCTGCGGTTGTACTGCTGGAACACCTCGCGCGGGAAGACAAACGCACCCGAGGTCTCCATATAGATGGGGTCCAGATCCTGGGTTCTGGGGAAGTGGTCCACGTCGAAGTTCATCGGCGCGCCGTTCTTCCACATAAAGGTCTGGATGCGTTCCACCGTGAACGCCGAGTCGTATTGGTCGCCCTTGGTCACACTGTCGATGCACCTGTCGATGCTCTCTGGCTTGGTGAACGGAGCCGTGGCATGGGAGACAACATAGTAGTCGGCGTCGACCACCTTCATGAACTCCCTGATAATGTCGTTGCAGTTGCATCCGTTGCCATCCAGATATTCGGGGCGTTTCAAAAACTTGACGCCGTCAATCAGATAGTCCTTGATACGTTCGCTGCTGCAGTACACATACACCTCGTCCACGCGGCTGCTCTTCACGAGCGCTTCCAATATAAACTTGATTAAAGGTTTCCCGTCAGGAAACTGCCTTAGATTCTTTTCCTTCACCCTTTCGCTATTCAGCTTGATGGGCACCATTGCTACCACTTTCATATCAACCGTTTTTATATAAGATATTCTAACAAACAACCTTTGCCGTCCTGCATGGCAATTGATTCAAAGTGCAAAGATACACCAAAAAATCGGTACCACAAAAAAAAGTTTCTTTCCGTCCTCTATAGCCATAAAACATAACCCTTTAGCGTGCCGCTGCATTATGTCGTCACGCAAGTTTCTATAACCCATAACCGATTGTAGTTCATCTATCCCCAAAACGGGGAAGCCTACCGCAAGCTGCCTGCCGAGCCCAGGGGTGCCACTGCCCCTCAACGAAAACGGGAGTGCATTCTCCCATTTCAGCACCCTGCATCACCGCACAAAAAGTGTTAAAATGGTAGGATGGTGGTAGGATGATGGTAGGATGATGGTAGGATGGTGGTAGGATGACCCCCTCCGGGTGTGTGCAGTGTTCAGTGTTTAGTGTTTAGTGTTCAGATGGAGGTATGCACGCGGCTAACCTTCTCCACCGAACACAGAACACTATCTGCGAAAAAAATCCGCGATGTCGATAAAAATGTGTATTTTTGCATCGAATTTTTTATGCTATAAATTATGAATTTAAGCAAGTGTTTTTGCCGAGCAGACCGTCGTCCAACTGTTTATGTACTTATGCGGCTCTATTGGCTCGACGGTGTCGGGGCCAACGACTTTGTAAAAGCAAGAAAAGACACTATTGACTCGGTCATAGCCAACAGGCGCAACAACTTTCACCGGCTGGTGCTACTGGTCAACGACGACTCGCCCAAGGACAGGCCGGGATATGCTGATTATGCCGCCTTACGCGACGAACTGCTTGGCACCGTCGGCGAGAGGGGCACGGACTGGATGCTCTTCGATGACGAACCGGGCATGGGATCGGCATATGCCATGTATCGCCTGCGCAGGAAATTTATCGAGGTAGCCCAAAACGATAGCGATATAGCCATCACCCTTGACCAAGACGACCTGCTCTGCAAGGACGCTGCGCGCCGCATCGCTCGCAGTGCAAGAGATGTTGATGTTGTCATCACCCCCTTTGAATTGCAAGACTACAAGGGGCAGGATATCACCGACGACGGCGGCCGGTTACACAACAAGATTGCACGACGACTTAGCTGCAGGCGCTATGCCAAAGCGTTTGTTGCCAACAAAGTGCAGTACCGGAAGGTGGACAATTTGCTTCGGTCATGCAATTTAAGGAGGAATGTCCGGGAGCGACGCAGGCACAGCATCTGCGACCTCAGCAGTATCGGCTGGACGAAGTCCTATAGCAAGGGGGCTTTGAAAAGATATATGTACGGCCTCGATGCGTATATGCATGCCAACCACGGCGATAGCGGCACTTTCTTCAGCACAAATCGGGCCTATGAAGATTTTATCGACTATTACGTATTGCTGCTCAAAAACATACATGTTTCCGGAGTCAGAAGGAAGACTCATGTCTATCGCAAGAACGCTACCGCTATCACATCAAACCCACAGAGGGCTAATTTCACTGAGGACCGTCCCGAGATGATGCTGGCGCTGATAGGGATGTGTTACCATGACACAGGTGTCCTGCGCGACGACTTCAAGCCCCTGCTGTTGAGATATGTGGCATCCAAGACTGCACAGATCAGGGCGATTCTGTACAAGTATCACCAGAATTATAAGGATGGTCGAGAAGACATGTATAAGCCATTCGGGGTGTCGTCAGCCGAAATATTATTTGTAAACAGCTTGTGCAGGAAAGGGGAAAGGCTTAAGGGTGTTTTCGATGACCTGCTAAGCATGGCCAACTATCGCAGGGTGGTGCAATATGACGGCAGTGTGAATCACGACCTGCCAAGACGAGTTCTGCTCAAGGCTGCCAGTCATGAAGCCAAGCGTCGGTCAATAATGTCGAACAATTTCAACAAGGACGAGGTAGACAGACTGGTGGAAGACCTGATGGCAGGTTCGAAATTACCTCATGAGACTTACTATCGGAACCTTATTAATTATATCGTCATTGCAATCGCTATTTTTCTAATTACGATTGCGATACTCGTCTTTAAATCTGAACATAGTGCTGTTCAAGCCATCACTTCTACTATTTCTGCTGTATCAGTCGCAGTTATAACATTCTTCTTCAACGAGAGGGGCAAAATGAAACTTGTGGTTGAGCAGGAGAAGTCCACCATCAAGCTCTATTGCTCCGAGTTCAAAGACCTTATGCGGCATTTCGAAGCCAATATCAAAATAATGCTACAGTTGAGAGAAGAGTTGGCGCAAGGCAGACACGTCATTGACGAGGTTCATTTTGGCAATATGGCATGGCCAGAATCATCACAACTTTTCTCCGACGAGATGCTACAATACATACCACGTACCAAAGTCGATGACTTCGCCCGCCTAAAAGTCAACCTACGCAATGCCAACAATAGTGCCAAATGGCTGCGCCGCAAGGCATTGATGAAACAAGACCTATCCGAGGCACTTGATTGGGAGCTGACACGTGCCTTTGGCTATCTCATCAACCTCTATTATATGACAGACAACGAGTTCTCCTTCCAATCGTCGTATGACGACCTAACATGCTATGTAGACGAATACGATGTATTGGAGCGTCTACAAAATGTCCTCAAAGATGACACGCATCCCGATAGGAGTGGTATTGTTGATTATTTCTACAATCGGTATCTGGCCGACCGTAAACAGCGACGAGCAGTGCTGGTACGATGAGAGAGAACGGTCAAAATGACTATAAGGGATTAGGAGGATAGGCTGCTATTCAGCATATACCCCAAGGTTCCGCCAGGGTGGTATTTTGCAAAGTCATCTCTGGTAAATCCTCTGAGCCGAACCAGGGCACATGCGATAGCATCACCAAGGGCAAGCGTGGCTGTGGTTGACGATGTTGGTGCAAGTCCCAATGGATCTCCTTCGTGGTCGACAGGTATGGATATGTGACAAGAGCTGTACTTTGCTAATGAGGACTGGTCATCTCTACTAATTCCGATTATATGGATACCTCGTTCGCGTAATAGGGGCAATAACCTGAGCAGTTCTTTGGTTGACCCGCTATACGAGATGGCCATGACTATATCGTCCGATTGTATCATTCCAAGATCACCGTGAAATGCATCCAACGGATTTACAAAGAAAGCCGGAGTACCTGTTGATGCAAGAGTAGCTGCTATTTTACGGCCTATATGGCCCGATTTTCCCACACCAGTGACGACGGTTTTCCCTTTACAAGCAAAGATACTTTTTACCGCTTGGACAAAACTTTCGCCTAAGCCAGATGCCGTATTTTGAACAGCATAAGCTTCATCCAGCATGCAATCTCGCCCAACATCCACGATTTCCTGATCGGTCATATCCTTGTGTAAAATATTGACATCATACCCAATAGAGCAAGGCACTTAGCAAAGCTGTCAGCCTTTGCCGAGCAGCCACTCGATGAAATCGCGGACGGCGCCATCGCCCCCACGATGAGGCGCGACGTAATCGGCCACATCTAGGACTTGTCGACACGAGTCGGCGGGACAACCCACTATACCGCACTGGTGCATGCATACGAGGTCGAGTACATCGTCGCCGATATATGCCACCTCATCCTTGGTACAATTATATTTACTCATCAAAGCTTGCAGGGTGCCAAGTTTGTCGTGTTGTCCCTGGTGGACCTCGGCGATATGCAACTCAGCTGCTCGCCGTTCTACAATAGTCGATGTGCGGCCCGTGATGATAGCGGGGACAATACCTGCGGCAGGTAGCATCTCGTTGATGGCATAACCGTCTTTTATATTGAACGATTTGTACACCTCACCTTCGGGACCCATATTTATCTTGCCGTCGGTCAGTGTGCCGTCGACATCCATTACCAATAGTCGTATCTTTTTCATATCCGGTCGCCACAAGCGGTTTTTATTTCGTCGATTATCTCGCGATAGGGTCGGCCGAGTCCGAAGAGGGCTGCCGTACCCAGCACGAAACCATCGACGCCGTCGGCACTCCAGCGACGCATACGCTCTAGGGAGCAGGCTCCGTCGATGACAACTTCAAGTTTGTGTCGGGAGGTGCCATCAGTGGACATCTTATCCTTCACCTCAAGCAGGCGGCGTATTTTCTGGTCAACGTAGGAAAGGTAAATCTGGCCTGCATGGCCGGGGTTAACACCCATCACGAGCACTTTGTCGACAATATACAACAACTCGCGGACACTCTCGATTGAAGTACCCGGATTTAGCACTATGCCGGGCTGCTTGCCTGCTTCGAGAATTTTTTGTATAACTATTGTCGGGTGTCTGTCGGCATCGGGATGGAAGTAGATAATGTCGGCACCTGTCTCAGCAAAGAGGTCTACATATTTGCTCGGCTCAAGAATCATCAGATGCAACTCGGTTTCGACATGAGCATTACGGCACACCGAACGTATGTCACCGAGCCCCATAGCGAAGTTGGAAACATAGCGGCCATCCATAACGTCGAGGTGCAGGCGATTGGCACCGGCCGCTTCTAACTCCGCGACCGACTGCTTGATATTGTCGAGTTCAATGCACATCAATGAAGGTGAGTATATCATAAGGCGATGGATTAATTCTTTTGGCTGGTTAACAAATATATCTTGCTGTGAACGCTAGCGCCACGTTGGTTGTGCTCAATGTCTCGCCGGGCCACAATATCACGGTTGAGCCGGGCTGCACCGCAAGGCCACAGGCAGTGAGATGTCCGACGACAAGAGTGAAACACTCGAGACTCCCGCTGTGATTGGTGTACTGTTCGGTATTGACGATGCGGCGCGTGGCATATGTGCGCTCCACAATTTCCTCACTACCAACGTAACGGCGCGTGACGGGTTTGAGTGCAATGTTCAACGCCTGTGTTGCCTGCGGCAAATGTAGCTCGCGGAGGTTACCATCTGCGTCGCGTCGGTCATAATCATAGAAACGATAGGTATGGTCCGAGCCTTCTTCGATTTCATATACCAAGCTGCCCGCGGTGATAGCATGCAGTGTACCGGGTTCAACAAAGACATAGTCGCCTTCAGCAACATTAAGACTATCTGCCATTGCCAAGAAACGACGTTCTGCTATCATGCGATGCATCTCCGCGTCGTCGCTGCATGTGCATCCGGCTATAATGGAACCCGATTTTGGAGCCTCGATGAAGTACCACGACTCACGTTTGCCGCGGGTGCCGGGAGCGTAACCAGCAGCCATTCTGTCGTCCGGATGTACCTGGATGCTAAGATTCTGGTCTGCCTCGGTGAGGGCCAACGTCAGCGGGAAATATTCACAATGACTCATTCCAAACCGGTCACGAAAGAGGGAGAAGACGTCATTGAGGGTGCGTCCGCTCCACTCTCCGCCAACAATCTCATTCGATATACCATTGCGACAATAGAGTGAATAGAGGTGTCCAATCTTGTCGCCAGCAACACCGGTGTAACGTTCAATCTTGGGACCACCCCAGATTGTATCATGTCGTATAGATTTGAGCAACAACATGGCTAATCTATTTCATTACACACTTCACGTATCTGCATCAACTGGGCGAGCAACGGTTCCAGGTCTTCTAGTCGCAACATACAGCTGCCGTCGCAAAGGGCTTCTTCTGGTTTATTGTGCACCTCCATAAAAAGGCCCGAAAGTACGCCGGTAGCCATGGCAGCCTTGGCCAAATAGGGCACATATTCACTTTTGCCACTATTGCCATAGTTGAAACCACCGCCGCTGATTTGAACACTGTGCGTGGCGTCAAACACGACAGGATAACCCAATTTATGCATCCGCACCAATCCGGCCATATCAACAACCAAATTATTATAGCCAAAACAGTTTCCACGCTCACACAGCATAAAGTTGCGACAGCCGTAGTATTCCATTTTGCCCACCATATTTTTCATCTCCTCTGGACTGGAAAACTGTGGTTTTTTGATATTGACAATCTTGCCTGTAGCAGCGGCGGCCTGCAGCATGTCGGTCTGCCGACTCAAGAAAGCCGGAACCTGCAGCATATCGACGACCTCCGCTATAGGCTTGGCTTGCCATGACTCGTGAAAATCGGTAACTACCTTGACGCCAACCTCACGGCGAGCTCGCTCCAAAATACGCAATCCCTCTTCCAATCCAGGGCCACGATAGTTTGTAGCCTTAGTACGGTTTGCCTTGTCCCATGAAGCCTTGAAGTAGAAGTCAACGTCGAATCGCGACGTTATATCTTTCAATGCCGAGGCCAAAAACATGACATTATCCTCTGATTCAATGGCACACGGGCCAGCTATAAATATGAATTGTTTCATCTTTTACTATCTTTTCTGTTCGGTTTCGGCAATGACGCGAGCAAAATCGTAATCATCACGATTGTCTATATCAATTGCCTCTTGGTGGAGAACTTCTACGAAGAATGGATTAGTACCGACACGACTCTGGTTCTGCTGCCATACCTCTCGGCGAAAAGCATAAAACCCGCACGTCTCGATAAAGGCAGGCTTGAGGTCTTGCGTACGCAACACGTTGTCCGGGCAAAAATTGACAGGATGTCCATCATACCACACATATGTCTGAAGCCGCTTGACAGAGAGCGACGAGTCGTAGCCGAAATCAGTGATGGCCTCAATGCCGCGGTCTATAGTCTCGGCGGTGATGAATGGCGCAGTGGCCAACGCTGCCACATAAATATCAGCATCAACTTCGGAGATAAAGGAACTATAAACATCATGCATTGTCACCATATCCCCATCGAGCCACTTGGGACGCTGAAGGAATTCGATTCGTTGCGAACGTGGTACGTAGTCCATGATATGTTCGTCGCTGCAATAGATATAAATCCGGTCCACCCGACGGCAGGCAAGCAGGGTGTCACATATGCGTTCCACAAGTGGATGCCCGCCCAACGGCAATATATTCTTGCCTGGCAGCCTGGTGCTGTTCATCCTTATAGTTACAAAAGATACTACCATCAAATCACATTTTGAGCCAACTGCAAATCGTATAAAGTAGTTATCTTGAAGTTCCGGGTGTCGCCTTCCACTACAGTCACTTTCACTTCGGGCATGTAGCGGCGCACCACGCCGCAGTCGTCGGTGGCGGCAAACTGCGGATCCTGCAGCGCACGCTGGTAGGCATCGCGTATCAGCGGCAGGCGGAATGCCTGCGGCGTCTGGGCCAGCCACATGGTGCGGCGCTCAGGAATACGTGCCACAAAGCGCGGCACCTCAAACTCTCCGCTCTCCACTCTCCACTCTCCACTCTCCACTCTCCGCTCTCCGCTCTCCACTCTCCACTCTCCACTCTCCACTCTCCACTCTCCACTCAAATCCGGCCTCACCTCCCACACGGTGTCCGTGCTCGGCACAGCCACGCCCACAGCCTCGTGATGCTGCAGGGCTGCCACCACACGGTCCACCACCGCTGCCGGCAGCAGCGGACGAGCAGCGTCGTGCAGCAGCAAATTGGTCTCGTCGGGATAATCCAGATAGGCCATGACGGCATTCAGCGACGACATATAGCGCTCGGATCCACCGTCGATCAGGCGGGTCAGTTTGCGCCACTCGTTGCGGGTCCGGAGGGTTTCCATCTCGGCGCGCCAATCGGGGTGAACCACCACCGCCACCTCATCGATAGCGGGATGGCGGTCGAACACATCGACCGACCATTCTATCAGCGTGCGTCCACCCAGCGGCAGGAACTGCTTGGGCTTCTCGGCTCCCAGGCGCTTGCCCACGCCGCCAGCCAGCACAACCGCTATATTCTTCATCTTACCCTCCATAACCAATAACCTACAACCTCTTATACAGCAGAGCAAACAATCCGCCCCACACAATCACGGCGCCCAGCTGCATCCACCAGGCAGTGCCAATCAGCACGGCAGGAGCCAGCACGGCAGCCTTCAGGCCATAGTAGACCACCTTGCCGGACACGATAGCGACAAGCACGGCGGGCAGGACACTCCATTTGCTCTTGAGCCAGCTGAAGAGGGCTGCCACGGTGGCCAGCTCGGCCATCATGCAGAGCATTTTGGGTGCTGTGGGCATCCCCGTCAGCAGACACGACACGGCGGGCAGCAGCACAGCCATCGCCAGCCCGTTGCGCCAGTCACGGCCCAGGAGCAGGGCAGCCAGCAGCAGCGCCAGCATCGGATTGAGCATATAGAGCGGCACCGCCAGCAGATGAGACGCCGCCGGCACCAGACAAGCCACCGTCAGCAGCACTGCATCCAGTGCTGCCACACGGCCCAAGGTACGGGTTTTGTTGGTCATTTCGTTCACTTTCCTTTTATTATTGTATCCATTTATTTTGGATGCAAAAATACATCTTTTTTTCCATCCTCCAAAATAAAATATATAAAAGCGCGTTATTCAGCCAAATATAAGAACGCAAAAATAAAAGCAATAACACCTAGCACACAACGAAATGATGAGAAAACCCCTACTTTTCCTCGCCGCCGCGATGCTGCTGGCCTCGGTAGACGCCAGCGCGCAGAACCAAATCGACCGCCAGGGCCGCCGCCAAGGCCACTGGGTGCGCACCGACAAGGACGGCGCAAAAATCTATGAAGGCGATTTTGTCGACGGACAGGAGACAGGCACTTTCACTTACTACTACCCCAACGGGACGGTGCGCATGCGCAATGTCTACAGTGTACCCGGCACGCGATGCAGCCACGAAGCCTACGACGAGCAGGGCCGGCTGGTGGCCCGCGGCGAATACGACCGGCGCAACCGCGACGGCCGCTGGAGCTTCTATGCCGAGGACGGACGACTGGTCAAGGAGGCCGACTACCGCATGGGCGTCAAGGACGGCATGCACGTCATCTACACCCAGCGCGGCGACACCGCCGAGGTGACCCACTGGCGCGACAATCACCGCAACGGCCGCTGGTGGAAACGCATCGGACTCAAGGGATACATCACCGGACACTATGTCAACGGCGGCCTTGAAGGACGCCTGGTGGAATACGACGAGCAGGGACACCTCTGCCGCGAAGGCTACTACAAGGACGGCCTCAAGCACGGCACCTACCGCTACTACGAGGGCGGCGTACTGGTGATCGACGAACTCTGGGAGCACGGCATGATGGCCGACCGCCGCGTGCGGTTGCTCACCCCGCAGGAGGAATTCGTCTCCATCCACAATATCGCCTGCCTGGCCCCGCAGGGCAAGAGCAAGGTGGTCGTTGTCATGACCGACGGCACCAAGAAGGTGACCCGCGAAGACCCCGAGCTGGTGCTGGACCGCGTGGGCGACGAACTCTTCGACTGCGCCAACCGCAAGAGCCGCGTCACCGTGGCACGCCGCGCCATACAGGGCCTCGGCAAGGACGCCGACGGACGCGACATACTGCTCCTCGAGCCCCAACCCGACTTCGCCATCTTCCCCGACGAGGACGGCATCAAGATGGTGCGCAGCCGCCACTTCGACGACGAGCCCGCTCTCGGACGCTGACACAAACCTCGGGAAAAAGATATGGGGCCCAAGACAAGGCCCCATCACTTCCATTAAACACTATTGCAAAACCCCGAATTTAGAAGGTACCCGGGCAACCTTTGTTCGTTAATTGTCAGTGCGGAAAAGACATTCCGGCTTGTGCATAACCGATGCAAAGATACAAAAATAAATCGACACGGCAAAAAAAAGTTATCCTGTCCGACTTTTCTACCCACACCTTCAGTCCCGCAAAACGCCCCCATATGACCATCGCCGCACACACCCTGGGCTGCAAACTGAACTATGCCGAGACCTCCGACCTGCTGCGCCGGCTCGCCGCCAACGGCCACACCGTGGTCGACTGGGGCAGCCGCGCCGACCTCTATCTGGTCAACACCTGCACCGTGACCGCCGTGGCCGAGAAGAAATGCCGCACCGCCATCCACCAGGCCCACCGCCAGAACCCCGACGCACAGATTGTCGTCGTCGGTTGCTTCGCCCAGGTGGCCGCCGCCGAGATAGCAGCCATACCCGGCGTCACCCTCGTGCTCGGCAACGACCGCAAGCACCTCCTGCCAGAGATAGTAGGCAGTGGACAGTGGAAAGCAACTACCAACTGCCCACTGCCAACTGTCAACTGCCAACTGCCAACTGCCAACTACCCACTGCCAACTTTCCCCCTGCAATATTCCTCCGCGGGAGGACCCGACCGCACGCGCGTCTTCTTCAAAATACAGGATGGCTGCGACTACTTCTGTACCTATTGCGCCATACCCTTCGCCCGCGGCCGCTCGCGCTCGGCCACAATCGAGGAGACCCTCGACACAGCCCGCCGCATTGCCGACGGAGGGGCCCGCGAGGTGGTCCTCACCGGCGTCAACACCGGTACCTTCGGTCTGCACCAGGGCCAGTCGTTCCTGGACCTGCTGCGCGGGCTGGACGGCATCGAGGGCATACTCCGCTACCGCATATCCAGCATCGAACCCAACCTGCTCACCGACGAGATAATAGACTTCGTGGCCCACAGCCGCGCTTTCCTGCCGCACTTCCACATCCCGCTGCAGGGCGGCTCCGACCACGTGCTGCAACTCATGCACCGCCGCTACGACACCGCCCTCTACGCCGCCAAGCTGCAACGCATCAAGGCCGCGATGCCCGACGCCTGCATAGCCGCCGACGTCATGGCCGGCTTCAACGGCGAGAACGAAGAAGAGTTCCGCAAGACGCTCGACTTCATCGACGCGCTGCCCATCTCCTATCTGCACGTATTCACCTACAGCGACCGCCCCGGCACCGCCGCCCTGCGCCTGCCGGAGAAGGTGCCCGTGCCGGTGCGCCACGAACACACCGCACGCCTGCTCCAACTCAGCGAACGCAAACACCACGCCTTCATCCAGAGCCAGCTGGGCAAGACACGCCCCGTCCTGTGGGAAAGCAAGAAAGTGGAGAGCGGAGAGCGGAGAGTGGAGAGCGGAGAGCGGAGAGTGGAGAGCGGAGAGCGGAGAGTGGAGAGCGGAGAGCGGAGAGTGGAGAACGGAGAGCGGAGAGCGGAGAACGGAGAGCAACTGCCAACTGCCAACTGCCCACTGCCAACTGCCCACTGCCAACTACCCACTGCCAACTGCCAACTGCCAACTGCCAACTACCAACTGCCTGGTATGCCCCGCGAGCTTGACGAGCGAACTGCCCACTGCCAACTACACGGGTGGACCGACAATTACATCCGTGTAAGCCGCCCCTACGACCCCGCACTGGTCAACACGGTCCAATCCGTCACCCTCAGCCCCGGCATCATCGTCCGCGACTAGTGCCGTCGCAACCGCCTCAGCCTCAGCCTCGGGCCGCACCTGCATGGCACACGACTCGGAGTAGCGGCCCTGCCCGTCGGCCGCGTAGGCGTAGACCCACAGCGTGCGCTCCGCAAATCCGTCGGGCAGCAGCAGCCGCACCCGACCGCTGCGGCGCAGCACCGCCGAGGCCAGCGTGCCGGCCTCCAGCTCGGGGCAGTAGACGTAGAGCCACACCTGGTCGTCGGACCGCGCACGCATACGCAGCGGATTGCGCTCGAAACTCACCGTCAGCACATTACCCTCGTCCACACGTCCCTCCGTGGGCGCCACCGGTGCCATAGGGCCGGTGCTCAGCCGCAGCTGCTGCCAGTCCACCTGCAGCACGCCGTCCACCTGGGCGAACGCAGGCTGGTTCATCCGCACGAACAGATTGTCGGCCGTCATGCCGCAGTCGCGCGCCGCGCCGCGCAGCGCCTGCCGCACGGGCCATGCCATGCGCGCCGCCAGCCGCACCTCGTCGCGAAACAGCATGCGGTGCGCCTGCTGCGCCGCCGTGCGCGGATTGCGCACCTCCACCGGACGGCTGCGCATACACCAGCGCCCGTTCCACCGATAGCCCACCACAGGCCCCAGCCGTCCGCTGAAGCCGCCCAGTATGCCTTCCGTTATCTTTGCCATAAGTATCTGTTTTTTAGGGTTACACCTGCAGTCAACCACCCCCATCCGAGGTATATTCCACTGCCATTCCACTTACCAAAACGTTACATACGACTTATTATTGCCTACTGTGGTAAGTTTTAACAAGTATTATAATAAGGGAATGCTAAGAGATGAGTAAGAGATGGTAGCGCAAATACCTGTTGTTGTGCCTTGTGCGGTGGGTAGCCGGGGGCGCCCGGCGGCGGCGTGCGGGGCGTCGTAGGCGGTTGGCGGCCACGGGGTGCCGCGGCGAAAAAAGAAGAGGCCGCCCCACGCGGAGGCGACCTCTAGGATTATAGACTGCCGGCAGTGGCGTTACTTCTCGCACTTCTTGCAGCAGCCGCCGAGGCACTTGTAGGCCAGACCGGCCAGACCGGCACCCACGAGCGGGGCCACGATGAAGAGCCAGAGCTGCGAGCAGGCGCTCCAGGTGGCGCAGTCGCTGAAGAGGGCCTGGCTCAGCGAGCGGGCGGGGTTGACGCTGGTGTTGGTCAGCGGGATGCTGATGAGGTGGATGAGCACCAGGGTGAGGCCGATGGCCAGGCCGCCGAACTTGCCGTTGGCATGGCGGTCGTCGGTGACACCGAGGATGACCATCAGGAAGATGAAGGTCAGCAGAGCCTCGACAAGGAAGGCACCGCCCATCGTGACTTTCAGATAGTCGGGGTTGCCCGTGGCGGCGGCAAAGTCGGCGCCGAAGCCGTTGGCGGCGAAGACACCCGTCGAGCCCAGGCCGGCGGAATTCCAGATGACGAGCAGCAGAGCGCCGGCAATGATGGCACCCACGCACTGGCTGAGCCAATAGAGGAGCATGTCTTTCAGGCTCATGCGGCCGTTGACCCACACACCGAACGAGACAGCGGGGTTGAGGTGAGCACCGCTGATGTGGCCCACGCCGTAGGCCATAGCAATCACGGTGAGACCAAAGGCGATGGCCACACCGAGGAAACCGACGTGTCCGAACAGCGCAGTACCGCAACCGCCGAGCACCAGCACGAATGTACCCAGACATTCGGCAAACATTTTGTTACAGATTTTCATAATGTTGTTACTTTTAGGTTAAACATTGAAATTATCGCCCCTTTAACGAATATTTAGAAAATTTATTGCCACAAATCGACATTTATCGGACAAAAAAATGTATTTTTGCCGCCATTATGAGACACCGAATCCTATACCTAGTGGCATT
Organism: Bacteroidales bacterium; assembly: GCA_045576855.1. GTDB lineage: Bacteria > Bacteroidota > Bacteroidia > Bacteroidales > P3 > Colimorpha. Next base: position 91,274 of record JAZNHG010000031.1, read on the forward strand.
CATTGCCCTGACGGCCAACATGATGGCCTGCGCACAAAACACCACCACCACCCTCCCCTACCAGCCCACAGCGGGCACCGAGGGGCCGGCGGTCTACTTCACGAGCGATATCAGCGCAGAGTCGCTGGTGCGCATCTTCGAGGCCCTCGGCGTCGAGCCGCAGGGGCGTGTGGCGGTGAAGATCAGCACCGGCGAGTCGCAGCAGAGCCACCAGTTGGCGCCGGAGCTCATCATGCCGCTGGTGGAGTGCGTGCACGGCACGCTGGTGGAGTGCAACACCGCCTACCCCTTCTCTACGCGCGCCAAGACCAAGAGCCACGAGAAGGAGGTGCAGCGGCGCGGCTACGGCCACGTGGACATCATGGACGCCGAGGGCACCATGCGCCTGCCGGTACGGGACACCACCTATATCAAGTACGACGAGGTGGGCAGCCACCTGGCCAACTACGACTTCATGATAGACCTGTCGCACTTCAAGGGGCACGCCATGGGTGGCTTCGGCGGGGCGCTGAAAAACCTCTCCATCGGCGTGGCGTCGCGCAGCGGCAAGTTCTACATCCACTCGGCCGGTGCCACCGACAGCCGCTGGAAGACCGCCGAGCAGGACGCCTTTCTCGAATGCATGGCCACCGCCGCCGAGGCGGTGCACCGCCACTTCAAGCAGGAGGGGCGCAATATCGTATACATCAACGTGATGAACAACCTCTCTGTCGACTGCGACTGCGATGGGCACCCGGCGGCGCCGCGCATGAAGGACGTGGGCATCCTGGCCTCCACCGACCCAGTGGCGCTCGACAAGGCCTGCCTCGACCTCGTCTTCGGCCATGAGAACACCGAGGGCGACGACGCCGGCCCCCTGCAGGAGCGCGTCAACAAGAAGCACGGCACCCATATCATCACCCACGCCGAGCGCCTCGGCCTCGGCAGCAGCCGCTACCGCCTGATCAGGTTGGAGCTTTGAGGTTTTAGGTCGGAAGTCGGAGGTCAGAGGTCAGAGGTATGAGGTTCCAACCTCCGACCTAATTCCAACCTCCGACCTAAATTTTCTAAGTTTTATTGACTTTTTTTCGTACATTTGCAGGTGGAAACAGACTGTAATACAGATACGAACAACTAATTATCAACAACTTAAAAACCGCATATTATGACAAAAGAAGAAGCACTGAAGATGTTTGCCCAGTATGGGGCTGGTTGGTTTGGCAACAGCAAACAGCATTTCGCCTTCTCGGCCTACTGCCGCCTGAACGGCTGGAACAAGCTGGCCGACAAGTGGAAAGAGGAAGCCGAAGAGGAGTGGGACGAGGCCGAAGAGGTCCTGAACCGCCTGGTGGAGCTCGGCTGCAAGCCCGAGATGCTGCAGGAGGCCATGAAGACCATCGAATTCCCCTTCTACGACGATCCCAAGCAGCAGATCGAGAGCGACTACAACCCCGAGGCTGTGAAGGCCATGAGCGAGATGGCCGCCGCCTTCGCCGACGACTACCCCACCCAGAAGCTCATCCACAAGTGGATCGACGGCGAGACCGAGCACATGGCTTGGGAGGCTCAGTACCTGAACTATATCGACAAGCTGGGCTACGAGAACTTCCTCATCGAAATGATGTAGAGCAGGTAGTGAATCATTGTACAACCTATAATAATAATAAATTACAATTATGAAAGAACAAGTTCTCCAGGCCATGCGCGAGGCGGGCAAACCCGTATCCGCTGGTGACATCACCAAGGCTCTTGGCGCCGACCGCAAAGAGGTCGACAAAGCCTTCGCCGAGCTGAAGAAAGAGGGCGCCATCGTGTCGCCCGTCCGCTGCAAGTGGGAGCCCGCGAAATAGCCAGCCCTGCCGACTCGCCCACAGACCGTGTCGGCATATCCCATACAAGTAGACATCAAAAAACAGGAACCTCAGCCGAGGTTCCTGTTTGGTTTTGTCATTGTCAACTGCAGGGCACCCACATCATCACCCACGCCGAGCACCTCGGCCTCGGCAGCAGCCGCTACCGCCTGATGAAACTATAGCATCTCCCCCACCCGGCATACAGCGACACCCGACTTCACGTCACCTATACTTTCGCCCTCCGAACGGAGCAGTTTTCGAACGGACCTGGAGCGGAGTTAGACCAGAGTTAGAGCAGACCTGGACATAAGTTTCCACCCCACCCAACATCATATTCTCACACTAACGCATTCCCACACTAACGCATTCCTCTTATTGCATACCTAAACAGGAAGTGTTTCCGGGTGCAAAAATACGGGTTTTATTTCAAATGTCAAAATTACAGACTAACGCATTCTGCTATCACACATACCACTATATCAACACCATCCACTCTCCCCCGAAGTCACTTCCCCTATGAGCGACAACTCCCATAGCTGTCAGTTTCTGTAAATCCCTTTCTATTGTGCGTGGACTCACCGACAGACTCACCGACATGGTCTTGGCTGACGCTGACGGAGACTTACGCAAAAAATCCACTATAAGATTCTGTCTATTTGATAGTTTTGACAATACTGCCTCTCCGACAATCTCTCCGACATTATGCATTCTTTCTTTGCCACCTGTGTCAACCATCAGCTTCAATGTCATTGTGGTTTCGTCAGGCTGAGTTCTCTCGGTCAGCTCTGGGGTGGGCCACTGATTATCATTCCAGCCTTTCTTGATGATGTCAGCGCCACTCCCAGCTTTTTCACCATTGCCCAAAAACATAAATAACTTTTGCAATGTAGGATTTCTACAGATGCTGTGACTGCCAGCATAGAAGTCTGCCAAAGAAATTAGCATACAGCCGGGGTTCCTCATAGTGATACTCTCACGCCGCCCTACTACTAGTATGCTCCCCTGCTGTGCATAGTTACAGTGGATTAGGCAGTTCGCTAAGCTTTCTCTCAACGCAATATGGGCTGTCGATTCCTCCTGCCTGTCAATGCCCTTCAACATAAATGGTGTGGGCAGCAACTGCGACAGTTTGCCATACGTCCTGTAGAAGAACTGGAACAGGTTGGCCTCCCATGTGCCATCAGGATACAGACGGTCCGTCCATCGCATCATGGGATCATCAGATAACTTCTCTTGGTAGTCAACGAAGAATTGAGGAGCGCAGCATTGGTCAGTGATACTTTCCGTTTTTCCCAGCATCAGTATTCCAGCACGGGTGAAACCTTCACTGCCATTGTCTCTGTTCACGCGATAGGCTCCGATTTTTGACAGAAAAGCCATATCGTCCAGCTCGTTCCACGGATGATTCTCGTGACGCAGCATGAAACGTTGGCGATAGGCCCGCAGCGTAACTGCGTCAATGTCATCAATCGTATAATTTGAAAGAATCTTGCTGTCAAACGGTTGTCGCTGGCTTTCCGCGTCGGCTATCATAAGTCTGACCTCAGAGTCCGTACAGCGATAGTCTCCTTCATGGTTGCGGCGATAGGTGTTTCCAAAAGGATTTCCGTTCAGATATACCGGTTTCAGTTCGTATGCGGCCTTCGGTACACGAAATACCATAATCTTACTTCCTTCAAATACATCAATGTTCAGGTCATGATCGGCCAGCATAGTTGCACTCACTTTGTTTTTATTGTGGGCGTTATCCCAGAACATCTTCTTGAATTTAGCAATTTGGTTGTCATCGAGATTGTCTGGGGTAAGATTTCCATCCTTCTCCTTGATGCCAAACACGATGATGCCGCCATGCGTATTTGCAAAAGCCGATAATGTCTCCCAAAAACTCTCCGGGAAGCCACCCTTTGCAGACTTGTACTCTAATTCAGTACATTCATCCCGTCCTATAAGTTTTCTTATGTCATCTTTTGTCATTTTATCTTGTATTTATTTTTTCCGGGTGCAAAGATACGGGTTTTATTTCAAATGTCAAAATTACAGACTAACGCATTTACACATTCTGTTATTCCTTTATTTTCATCTTCCGTTTAGACCAGGATTTACTTGTTGTTTTCGTCGTCCATGTTTTCTGGGAGCATATAGTCACTGGCCTTCTCCGAAGATATGACAGAACGACCTGTTTGGGCCTCCAGTTTTATACGGGCATCACCGGCAATCTGTCCGCCCTTACGCGCCACAGCTGCGCTTTGTTTAAAGCCTTTTGGATTCTGGGCTTTGCTGATTTCTGTGGTAGAAGCCTCTGCCAGAATATTCAATGCAAGCTCGATGTTTGTCATATTGTCGCGCAAGTTTTCTTTCTTTAGACCTTTAAATTGTTTGTACTGCCGTGTGGTCTTTCCGCTCCAAGCTTGAGTGATGATATCTGTAAGCGAGGCATACTGTTGTTTTTCTGTCACTCCGGCGCGATTCCATTCGTCTGTCAATTCCTTGCGCACCTCGATACTTTTCAATCGTTGATTAATCCACTTGTCGGAATAACCTAAACGACGATAGTCAGCATAGGCTTGTTCAAAGTTTAGTTCTGGGTCTTGCATCTGATCGAGGCGCTGACTGGCCACCTGTGCCATCCATTGTTTGAACGGTTCTGCTTTGGGAGAAGGGATGGATTGAATTAGTCGGAAAAGTTGTTCGGTATCGGCCACGTCTGTCAGTCGCATTTTCCCGTCGGGAGCCTGAAGTTTGAAAGCGTTACAATTTGTAACGGTTTCGTTGCCCTCTTTCTTTAAACGGTTTTTCAAGACTCTCCAGTAGGTCTGAGGGTTGGCGCTTTGGGTCAGAACCTCCACCACATCTACAATAGAGAAATACCATTTCTCATGCTCGTCATCCCATACGGTGCGGACCTTCTTCTCTTCAAACAATTGTATTGCTTGCCTTTTAGTCATATTTATATCTTTATTCGTTTTCGTTATTGCCTCACACATCTCTAGACAGGGCGTGTTTAGGGTGCAAAGATACGGGTTTTATTTCAAATGCCAGTCATTTATAATAGCGCATTGTTCATTATATTTTTTTCTACAGTATTGTCGGCCGAGCCGACGGCACACCACGCGGCCTACGGCTCACACGTTTACACATTAGCACATTCTTAAATCACATTTACACGTTCTATGATTTACACATTCCAGCATTTGCAGATTTATTACCGCAATCTAGGATTTCCATATTCACATATACTCTGTTTTGTGTGCAAAGATGTGTTTTATAGCGGTAGGGAATTTAATAATTGGTCGATGCCAAGTTCAATTACTTTCTCTTGAGCAATGCTGCCTATCGTTTTTAAAGCTCTGAGAGAACGCTTCAATAAGGTCTTTGATGGGGATTCTTTGTGTAACTCTTCTTTTATTGCAAATATTTCTTCAGCTATATCATTCCTATCTGCATCATCTTCAATCTTGATTTTCTCAATTTCAGCAATGATTTCTTGTATTTTCGCTTTTATGTCAGATGAAATTGGCATAGTGTTACCGTTACCGCCCACTACTTGGCTACTTTCAATTGTAATATTTCCACTCCCCATATTCACAACACCCGCATTAATTGTTTGATTAGCCACGTTATCAATGTATTGTTTCTTGTTTATTGTATTAAAATCAGCGTCAATTTCCATTTCTTTGTTAATCTCTAATAGGAAATCCAATAACTTTGAATTGACAGCATCGACAACTCCCGCAAAAAACAAATTGGGAATCCGATGGTATGCGACATGAACATCTCCCATAGGAAACAACTTTCTTAATCGTGAATATGCTATTTCAGGCAATACTATGGTGTTGGATCCTTCCAAGTTACTTTTAAAGGGTTCAAGGTTCGATATTTTGTCATAGCAATAATAGGTGCGCATCATTTCTTCAATTTTATCTTCTCCCAACGCTCCATTAGGAATTGGAAAATTTTTAAGAGAATAACGTCCGCTGACACCATCAACAACTATTTCCACCTTTGTTTTCCTATATTCTGGCAATTGGTTAACATCGCGATAACCCATTCTTTCATTTCTGACCCATAATGAAAATGCTTCATTGTTTAGATAGCTAGCTAATATCTGAACTTTATTGAAGATATTTGTTATTGCAATATTATTGGATAAGTCCTCAATTATACTCTCTATCAATCTCTTGATGTTTGTGCTACCCGTTTCCATACCTGATTATTTTAAACGTTATTGTTTCATGGGGTTCGTAAGTGCTTCTGTATATGTTTTGTTGACCACCCTATCGCGCATAAGTTTTAGGTCAGTAAAGTTGCGATAGATGTTTTGGACTAGTTCGAGGTAGTTGTCTTCTTGCTTTTCATTGATGTAATAATATGGCTTTATGGAGATGCAATTCGGATGCTCAAATATTGTATTAAGCAAAGTGCGGTCAGAGTTGCCACATGAGTGTCCCATGATGACAATTTGAAAAGAATCGGATTCTATAAATTCCAACATCTTCTTATAGTTATCAAACTCCAAATAATTAATTGATTTTACATGTCGCAAACATTCGTTGTCGTTCAATTTCTTCAGTCGGTGAAAATCTTCATCCAATTCATCCCCATAGCCGAATATTACACTCTTAGGGTTTTCTAAGCATCCATGTATGTAATTGATTGTCGTATTTGAGGATCCTTCAATATAACGCTGTGCGGTATTTGTATAGTTAAAGTTGAGTAACATGATATTTGAGGGTTCAAACACATCCTTCCCCCATGAAATACCGTCAAAAAAAGCATTTCGATTAGTTACAGATAAATCATTCTTTTTGATTGGGCAGTATATTTTACCCTTAATCCCCTCGATTATAACAACATCTTTTTTATTCTCTGTCTTCAAATACTCCACTAATTTTTCGCGTAAAAGATCCAGTTGCTTATTCAAGATTTGATATTGATTCTGGCCATCCCAATATACGTATTGCTTTTCTGCATTTACTAACATTGAATAATATTCATTCTCAATATCCACCCAACCTTTTGTTTCAATGCTATTAATAACCCTTTCAAAGAAGGGAGAAAGTGTCACTTTAAATCGTGAAGTATCTTCCATTATCGATTGGACAACATCTTTGCCTAAGGGTTTATTAATAAATCGCGGGAGATAAAATGCGAACACATTCCAGCATCGTATATCGTTATCATTTATTTCAAACATACATAAAGGGTCGTCGGATACATTAGTAAGATTTCCCCGAAACCCATTAACCCTTTGCTCCCAATACCAGTTAATGAAGTCCGCATAACTGGTCTTAAGTCCGTGTGCCAAATCGAAGCCGTTACCTATAAGAACAAGTCTGTTCATTTATCAATTGATTATTTCCGTTTTCTATTATTTTCTTACCTTATTTTGACTTATGTTTAAATAGATAGTTCTATAGTATTATGCGTTTCTAAATTTTCTTGCAAGTTTTTTATATAAACTATATTACTTAAAATCCCGGTTGATATATCATCCATATTACTAATGTCATATTCTTCCAAATAACTATATGTATTCTTGAGGAAATACTCCATAGATAGAGTCTCTATTATGTCACGGTCGTTGAAAGTTATTTTATCCATTTCATGCGCAAGTTTATTTCGCATACAAATAAGTTTTTGACAACAAGAATGAAATGGAAATGTTAGCGATTCTCGGATAACAGAATCAATGGAGAAATCAAATGCTTTAATCAAGTGCTCTCTACTGTCAAGCTTTATTATTTTGTTAAAATTAAGCGAGTTAAATGCATCGTTTTCATCATACCCATGGTTGCTTGCTAGGGCTATTTTATTTGCGTCAAAATCATAAGAAATATCATGGCCAAGGAGTGCGCCATAATAGAAAAATATCTTATTCTTTTTTGCGTGTTCAACGCTTAATATTTCTTTCCTAAAAACAGAGAGTACTTTTTTTTCAAGAATTGCAAATTCCGTAATATAACGAACAATGAGAATGGATTTTATTTGGAAATTAACCTTTTCTTTAGTTTCCATCGGACATAACAATTTCTTTTACTCTTTTAAAACGAGCATTGACATTACTGGTTGTAGCTGGCGATTTGGTTAATGTCTGTTGTATTGCTTCATCTTCTTTTATGGTGTTTAATTTATCCATCAGAGTATCCCAATGATCTTTTACAAATGGAATACATGCATTCACAATATAATCGCGGCCATCTTCATTTTTTGATATGGATTGCAATAGGGACATCGTTTTCTCCAGAACTATCGATACTTCTTCGTCGGAAATTATTATTTCCCGATTTTGAATGTCTTGAAGAACGTTGTTTATCATATCTCGTGGCCTAGAGTTATATCCCAAAACCTCTTCTTGTTCAAAATTGGACCTATAATAGAAGGCTATGCTAGTATAGAAGCGCCCATAATCCTCATATCGTTTAATATCATTATCGGTAAAAATACTCTTATAAATGGCCATTTTTTCTTCGTTTCCAGCTTTAAAATAAGATTTTACATAGTCATCAATTTTATCCAATAATGGGGATCGATAAATAGCTTTTCTTATTTCATTTACCTTTAACTTTTCTGCACCTTTGTTAAGACGGGAGAAAATATCATATTTGGTAAACTCAGGAGAGTTGGCTGTGATTACATAAATATCAAGCACGGATGACAGCATTTCTGAAGTACGTTCGGGATGGCTTTCTCGTATGTCATTGTATGTTTTTGTGGAGAACCAATCTTTATAATATTCCAATGATTTTTTGTCTAATACCAATTGGTTTGTCAAGAATTTATTAATTGTCGTTAATCTTTGTTTCCCATCAACAACCTCATATTTGCTATCTTCCAGCGGATCAACACCAGGAATCTCCACAACATATATTGGGGGAACTATTATTCCCATAAACAAGGATTCGATAAATGCTGTTTGTTTATCGTTCTTCCATATATCATTCCTTTGATAGTCTGGTGAAAGATCTAATCGCTTAGATTTTATCTTCTGATATATTTCTTGTATAGACCAAGTCTGTTTGACGATTTTTGTTTTCTCTAGCAATTTCCGTTTGTCTTCAGAGGTAGGGCTTTGCTGTTCATTGTCCTCATCGACAGTGCTATTTTCTGCTAACTGAACATTTTCGATGTCTTCTGGATAACTATCCTGTGAATTAAATTGCTCCATAATCATTTTAAATGTTTTTACTATAAGGTAATGATTTTATATAATCTTCCATAAATTGCCAGTCTGGTTCTCCCAATTCATTTACTGGGAGTTTTATGATTGACGAAGGCATTCTTTTAGGACGCCATTTTCTTCCATAGGCCCAACGGAAACGGTCCTTTTCCATAACGGTACACAAGAACAATCCAATATAGACATTCATCTTTCTTCCAATTAAATACAATGGATTGACATCATGTGTACATGTAAACTTTGTCGGTTGATAAAAAGCGTATCCTACAGATCCATTATTGGATACTGTAATACAATCTGGGTCAAATATTTTGTCTGTAATAGGGGAGTTTCTTCCATCACCTGTTTTTGTGGTTTGTTCAATTGTTTCATAATCGCACAATGAAGTTATTCCATTATTGCTATCAGTTGCTCCAATAAACGGAATGTTGCCATAAGGATTATGTTCAGGTTTTTTGTTGTAGAACCCTTTTCTTATTTCAAATATTTTTTTATATTTAAATTCTTTCCATGTCTCTGGTGATATTTTGAGACATGTGTCTTTTTTGATAGAAGAAATCGAATACTCGTCTTTCCATATTTTTTTCCATATTTCTTCGTCACCATAACGTATGATAAATGCTGTATAATCCCGCATTTTTTTTACAAAATCTTTTTCGCTTAATGTACTATAGTCTGTTTTCATATAGGCTTCTGCACACCATTCCATGTTTTCTGTCACCTCTTGACGAATGGATAACCCAGGGACCTCGTCTCCATTTTTATATGCATTCAGCCACTTTTTTTTAATTGAGGAATATCTGTTCCGAACATCAATACGACCTAAATGTTTCCGCTTTTCATACCCATCATCTTTAAAGTATCCGAACCATGTTTTCCTGCCTGAATTTGGTTTGTTTGCCTCAAAGACCATGATACAGGTTACAACACCAATAGGGTAGAACAAATCTTCTGGCATGCTCAAAACAGCTTTTAAATGGTGCTTTGCAAGAATCCTCTTTTTGATTGCTTTTAAGTCCTTTTTTTCTTTAATTCCACAGCTCATTTGGACAATAGCTACAACACGTCCTTCTGCCTGAGGGTTTATGACATTTAAAGCATGTTCAATAAACTCCATCTGTCCGGTATTCCCCACATCATAAGGTGGATTAAGCATTGCAACAGTTGGTTTGTGGTTTTCTGCTATTAGATTTGCATTATTAAAACAATTACCATTATATATATTCGATTTCCCATCTCCGCGAAATCTCATACTTGAGCACGCGTAGGTAAACATGTCCGAGCGAAGTTCGCATCCGCAAAGTTGTTTTTTCCTTATATTTTCTCGTCTCTTTTTATTGTTACCAGCCAGTTTAAATAACCTTTGCATGGCAGCCACAAGAAAGCCACCTGTTCCACAGCATGGATCATAGACAACATCTGCCAAACGTAAATCAACCAAATCACAAAATAGCTCGGTAATATGCGCAGGCGTTAAGACCAGTCCCGATTTCTGCTCACTTCCTGCATATCTAATAAACTCGATATAAAAACGTCCTAAAACATCATAACCAATATTTGAATGTTCTACTAATGGATAAACATATTTTTGAAGATATATTATAAAACGTTTTGCGACTTCAAGTGTTGTTTCTTGTATTTTGTGTTCTTTGTGTTTAATCGTTTTTTGAACAAATAATGGCTCATTTAATATATTTTCAAATTCTCTTAAGATTACAGTCTTGCTCCTGACAATATCATTTTCTGAATCAAAAACTTTATCTATGGCGGCGAGCATTCTTGTTCCCAGTTCTTTAATGTCTGGTATTGAGGTATAAGTTGTTTTGAAGTTTTCGTCAATCAAAGCAAGAAGCATGGCACTTACTATTGTGCATCTTTTATATTCAGGGATTGTATATGCTTGAAACTCCTCGTTTAAGAATCTGGCTTTTAGCGCAATATCTCGCGTGTAAAAGTCCGATATAAAAAATTGATCTTCAAAAACTTGTAAATAGTCATCAATTGTGAGTAGTTTCTTGTCGGTTAAATCAGTGTACTTTTGTTGCCCTTTTTTCCAATAAAAATGAGACACTATGAGTTCGTATTCGGATTCTCCACTGACGGCAATTGCAAGAACATTGAACTCCTCTTTCAGTGCTTCAGCATAGTGAAGAACTCCATCAACAGCATAATCCTTAAATTTATCGCGTTTACTACTTTCGTGAAAATCTATTGATGCCTTGCACTCGACAACAATTATATAATTGCTATTGCTAGGAAATGAAATGATGAATTCTGGTTTTCCCATACCATTTCCACCTGTTTTCGAATAACCCTTTAATAAACTGCTTATACGAATATTTGTGGTTTTTTGTTCATCGAAGCGAATGGATTTATATAATGCATCTTCTTTGAAATGCTGTCTTACAATATCTTCAGTAATACGTTCATTTGCCATGGTGACAGATTGGTTTTCTTAAGTGTATATTATCGTTGGTATAAAAGAGATTTTTTTACTGCTGAGGTATCTGTTTTTATCAAATACCATTTCAAATCGCTTTGTTGTATTCTCGAATGTTCTAATCTAGTTTTCTTTTTCATTTTCTTTTCTTATCTCATCCAGTACTTTCCCGTGATAGGAGAAATACTTTGCGCCTTGATAGGCGCCGGAGGCGTTGCGGAGTTCTTCTGGCATAAACGTGCCAACAAAAGGTGAGAGCTTGTAAATACGGCCTTCGTACTCAATGCTGTCGTCAGAAGCTACCTTTACAATTATTCCCGTCGGGTCGAAGGTGACATGTTCGCCAATCTTGATACCACACATGGAGAACTTGAAGCGGGGTCGTTTCACTTCACGCTTGGTCGGTTCTTTGCGCTCACTTTCTACTATTGGCTTGTTGTCTTCGTAAAGGGTGACTTCTGCATCGTCAATTGTCTGTGCAATATCGCGGAAAATGTCTAGTGCCATCTGTGGAGGTACGTTGAAGAACTCTCGGTTCTGTCTGATGCGCAAATCGGTCAGACGGTCGATAGTCTTGTGCACCAGTTTTTCCACCTCGTTGAACTTTACCGTTTTTAATGTGGCGAATATCTCGAAAGGCAGTGGCACAGCCGTATTGTCCAGTTCCTTGCTCCGCACATCCACAGGGCGGCTGCTCTTGCCAATCTTCACCCAATCCTCACGAAAGCTGGGATTGGTCAGTATGTAAACATATCCAGGTTCTTTGTTTGCCATATTATTGCCATTTCTATTATTTTCTCTTTGATTCCTTCTTGGCTCTTTTTAGAATATATAAAACATGTCTTTTGTCTTTTTCCTTAAAAATAACAGCATATAATGATAACACAAAAATGACAAAGAAAAAAACAGACAATATTATATATGCTATTCTTCCTTCTTCAAAATATCTCCACAGATTAATTCCTGCTGGAATGCCAAAAATAAATAATGCTGCAAAGATACTACTCCAAATACCAGAATCTTTTTTTATGAAGTCGGGCCCCACAACAATATTTTCTATCTCTTTCTTCGTGTCCTTGATTCTATGACTAAACTTGATGTTTTGTGGATTGTCAATATTCTCCACAATAGCTGTATAATCAAAATATTCATCTGAGACAAATAGCTCTTTTATTCCAAAGTCTATTGTATTTCCGCTGAAACCAGATTGAATCCACAGATTCTCATTTGATGGGTGCACTTTTAATGCTCTAACATTACAACCTTGGGGTAAATTCATTATTATGTCAGATTCACCCTTCAGTCCATCAATATCTTTCTTTCCAATATTCATTATTCCCCCTTTAATCACACATACATTATCGGACAAACCTTCTCCTTTATATGTAAGTTGGAATTCGGGGAATTCAATACTCAACCCTTTCCCTATTTCGTACGAATTTACAAAGAAATGAACAATTTTTTTCCTTCTCATTTGCCACCTGGCAATGAGAAAAGAGATGACTGCACTCGCAATTATTGATATGATGGTTATTACTACCGCGTTCATATATGGTTGGTATAATTATTTTCAAACTGCAAAGATACACAATCTTTTCGAATTGGCAAAAAGTATTTTTCAACGGCTCTTAAAAATGTAATGCTGTTATAATATGGTCACCGAAAGATCGCCGAGGGACCGCCGAAAGGATGGTTGGGCTATTGGGTGAAAATCAAGATGTTTCAGCTGTTTGTGGGTAATTTGCGCAAATGCGCTGATTTTCAGGTCATACGTTATTGCGGCAAAGAAGGCATAAAGAACCCACGAAGAAGGGACGAAGAAAGAAAACTACCGATGGATTGCCGAGAGGTCACCGTGGTTTGCCGTCGGCTTGGCTGACAAGGATTGCCAATAGTCTTTGCATAACCGGCCTCTTTTCTTCCGATTCATGGCACTATGCAGAGACCTGGAATAGACAAGTTTCCTACGTTCTTGCGAATGGATCATTCATTGTCCCCATTTATGATTTCCCAATGTCCGTATCGTCTGCCACCCATTCGTTTTATCTTGTTGTCTTCCTGTAACTTGTTCATATATCGTACCAGCGTCCTTCTGGCTATTCCTAGAGTATTGGACAGATTGTCCATCGTGGCTGACGGCTTGGCGCGTAAGGCGCCTATAATCCTTAGTGCCATAGTGCCACCCAAGGCGCTGTCGGATTTGGCACTATGGAATTCATCGCCCATGCTATGTTTGTACTCCTCAATCTGCTTCAGCAGGTTATCGCAATGATGCTGGAGCATGAAGGTCTTGAAATTCTTTGAGTCTTCTGCTTCTTCGCTTTGTTCAAGAGAGCTGATGTATTGCTTACGTTTCTCCTTTTTCACTATCGACGGCACCACGCCAAACTCGTACTGTATCATATTCATCACCAGTCGGCTCATACGACCATTACCGTCGGCCCAAGGATGAATATTCACAAGCCTGTAGTGGGCTTCGAAACTCAAGTCATATACCGCTTCAATGTCTGCTTCGTGCAGGTGTTTCCGCTCGGCATTGAGCCATTGACAGAATTCCTGTAGCCGACCGGGAACCTTCTGATACGACAGATATGACCTTCCTCCTATTCCGGCACTCACATTCAAAAGTCTCAACTCACCCTTGGCTGCTGAAAAACTGCCCAACATGGTGTTGTATTCCGACCCCGTGTTTTTCATTACCAATGCCGAAAGGCTACGTAGCAGTTCCACCGTATAGTCGTTATGTTCGCGGGCATAGACAATGCCCTGTTCGTAGGCGGCTTTCAGGTCGATGTTCATCATCTGCTCAATAAGGGGTTTCTGTGCCCCGATGCCTTCGTCGAACAGCAGGCGGTTCTCTATCTCCGTCACTGTCGAGCCCTCGATAGCGGTAGAGTGGGTGATGATGGAATAGAGATAGAACTTGGCGTAATCTATCTGTTCTCCTATACCGAGTTGATTATATTCTTGAAGGATGTCCTTAATATTTTTCATAAAGTATCCTCCTTTCTGTCATTTGAGTGGCATTGGTGAATTGCAACGTCTTGTTGTACAACGTCGCCAAACCACCACTTGTATCATAATATTTATATAACTTGTCTACCATCCAAATGCACCTTTTTATAAAATGCAAAGATACGAAGATTATCTGAATTGACCAAATTTTGTTTCGCGCGGGAGCTAAACACGGGATATAATGCGCTGATTTAGGTTGTCACTTTTATGTCCTACGACTGGGTTGCGTTGACGGGGTAATAATCTGTTGTCAGCTGGCAGCCGCTGCGGCTGATGGTGGTCGGACGTACAGCGGAGGAACATGGGAGCTACTACAGTGTTACTACGGAGGCAGGCAAAGTTTGAGTAAAAGATGAGTAAAAGATGAGTAAAAGGTGAGTAAAACCTATAGACTTACTTATACCTATAAACCAAGTCGTTGGGACAGCGTAAAAACAAGCGACAAGTGGCGTCTGCCACTTGCCGCTTAATTCTGTATAGTACAAGGCGTTATCAGTAGCTGCGGGCGAAGACAACGCGGCGGTAGCTGGGCTTGCCGCTGTCCGTGGGGACCTCTATCAACATCCGCTGCCGCTGTTCATCGCTGCCCAGCAGCTGCACCAGCCGAGCCTTATGCTCATACACGGCGTTACGCATTCTATTAAAATCCGGTCTCTTTGGTTGTTATGGCATAGACTCGCCAACTGTCGTCATAGCGTTCTACCAAGCCTCTCTTTTTCAGCCCTTCGAGCAGTTTTTGCATAGCAGAGCTGTTGATGCCAAGTGCTGTCGACATCTGTTTGTAGGTTATACTTGGATTGTCTCTCATAAGGTAGAGCATCTTCCCGCTATTGGGGCTGCGGAACTTCAACTCTTGTCCGTCAAACCACCACACATCTTCGCCATAGCGTTCTACGATAGCAACATTGCATTCAATCTCCTCCTTAACCATTTTGGTGAAATATCTTAGGAAGTGTTTTATCTGCAGAATGCTGGCATTGGCTCCACGTGCCGGCTCCGGCCCAACAGCCATGTCGCTCTTGTGCAACGCTTCAAGGTACTCGGTTTTGCAACGGCTACGCACCACCACCATCGGCCATCCGTGGCGGGCCAATATATAGTTCGACATTAGGCGGGCTATGCGTCCGTTTCCGTCCTCGAAGGGGTGTATACGTATGTAGCGGTAGTGGAACAAGGCTGCCAGCTCCACCGGCGAGAGTTTGCCTTCCCGCTCGGCACGGTTATACCAATCCACCAAGTCAGTCATCAGGGCAGGAGTCTCTTCGGGTGAAGCATACTCGAATCGGTCGCCATAGCGCGTGATGACGCTGTTGGGACGTGTCTTGTACTGCCCAGCGTGGATTGTGAAACTGATGTTTTCTCCTCCTGGCATGCTGCGGTATTCGGTATAGTCCTCCCTGAGTATGATTTTGTGCAACTGGCGTATAAAGTTCTGCGTCATTGGCATCGACCTGTCTTGTATCGCATCCTTAACCATCTCCACTCCCACTTGGCTGGCTTTCATGTCAGCAAAGTCTTTCACGTGTCCCTCCTTGCTTGTGATGCCAAACAGCAACAACAGTTCTGTCTGTCCGTAGGTAAGCGTGTTACCTTCAATATGATTACTGTTGTAGTTATACTCGATGGTGAACTTTTTGTTCATCAAATACTCCTGTTCCTTGGTGAGCGGCTGGAGTGAAAGCCATCTTCTGTATGTTTCCTGTAAGTTCATTGCTTTTTTGTTAATACAACAAATAAAAGTGGTGTAGCACCACCTTAAAAACGCATTTTAACACTCAATATTATGACCAAAAACGTTAATAATTCTTAATAACATTAGCTAATAAATATTAATTATACAAGCAAAAGGTGGTGTAACACCACTTTAAAATACTATTTTAACAATTCAACAACATTCCCATCTATGCACTTTCTCCGTCTCCTTTTGCCGGTCTTTCACTCTTCAAACATGATTGAGATATAAAAAAAAGGAGCCGTATAGAGGCTCCTTTTGTATTCATAAGCAATGGCTTACTATCAGTAGCTGCGGGCGAAGACAACGCGGCGGTGGCTGGGTTTGCCGCTGTAGATGCACTTGCCTTCCTCTTCGGGGGCGTCGAAGGGGATGCAGCGGATGGTGGCCTTGGTCTCTTCCTTGATGCGCTCCTCGGTCTCCTGGGTGCCGTCCCAATGGCAGAGGAGGAAGCCGTTCTTCTCGATCTCGACCTTGAAGTCGTCCCAGGTGTCGACCTTGCGGGTCATGCTGGCGCGGAAGTCGGCGGCTTTCTTGAAAAGGTTCTGCTGAATCTGCTCCATGAGGTCGTAGACGTGGTCGGCGATGCCTTCGATGGGCATGGTGATCTTCTCGAGCGTGTCGCGGCGGCAGACCTCGCAGGTGCCGTTCTCTAGGTCGCGGGGGCCGATGGCGAGGCGCACGGGGACACCTTTGAACTCGTACTCGTTGAACTTCCAGCCGGGTTTGTACTCGGGGCGATTGTCGTATTTCACCACCAAGCCTTTGGCTTCGAGGGCCTTGACGATGGGGGCGATGTGCTCGTCGAGCTGGCGCTGCTGTTCGTCGCTCTTGCAGATGGGGACGATGGCCACGTGGATGGGAGCCAGGTGCGGAGGTAGGACGAGGCCGTTGTCGTCGGAGTGGGTCATGATGAGGGCACCCATCAGGCGGGTGCTGACACCCCACGAGGTGGCCCATACGTATTCGAGCTTGTTCTCCTTGTTGAGGAACTGCACCTCGAAGGCCTTGGCGAAGTTCTGGCCCAGGAAGTGGCTGGTGCCGGCCTGCAGGGCCTTGCCGTCCTGCATCATAGCCTCGATGCAGAGGGTGTCGAGGGCTCCAGCGAATCGCTCGTTGGGGCTCTTGTGACCCTTGAGCACGGGCACGGCCATGTATTTCTCCACAAACTCGGCGTAGACCTCGAGCATGCGGCGTGCCTCCTCTTCGGCCTCCTCGCGGGTGGCGTGGGCGGTGTGGCCTTCCTGCCACAGGTACTCGGCGGTGCGGAGGAACATGCGGGTACGCATCTCCCAACGCACGACGTTGGCCCACTGGTTGCAGAGGATGGGCAGGTCGCGGTAGGACTTGATCCAGTTCTTATAGGTGCTCCAGATGATGGTCTCGGAGGTGGGGCGCACGATGAGCTCCTCTTCGAGCTTGGCGCTGGGGTCGACGACGACGCCGCTACCGTCGGGGGCGTTCATGAGGCGGTGGTGGGTGACGACGGCGCACTCTTTGGCGAAGCCTTCGACGTGTTCGGCCTCGCGGCTGAGGAAGCTCTTGGGGATGAAGAGGGGGAAATAGGCGTTCTGGTGGCCGGTGGCCTTGAACATGCTGTCGAGCTGGTGCTGCATCTTCTCCCAGATGGCGTAGCCATAGGGTTTTATGACCATGCAGCCGCGGACGGCACTCTGCTCGGCGAGGTCGGCGCGCACTACGAGTTCGTTATACCATTCGGAGTAGTTCTCACTGCGTTTGGGAAAGTCTTTTGCCATGTTTCTTTATTGTGTATTTATCTGTTACTTGAATGTTTTTTTTGCATAGCGAGGCAATAAAGCACAGTGCTGTGCGTTAATTGAGGATAAAACGGAGAATAAAAGAAAATATTGCGCATAGTGAAATCTTTTCTTAAAAAAAGCAAGACAGCAGTCGTAGTGGCGCTGCTGACAGCCCTGAGCGGGACACTGCAGGCGCAGGTGAAGCTGAGTGTAGACACGCTGGAATGCCACATGGTGGGCTTCACCGTGGGCATGGTGACGCCCGGCGGCGGAAGCAATAGTCTGGGCATGACCGGAGGCAATATGGGCGAGATGTACAAGGCCCCCTATCTGGACTTCGCCCTGGAATGGGACTACCGCTACCAGAACGGACTTTCAATCGGACTGGATGCCGACATGTGGTTCGGCCTGAGCGACGACAACCTGCAACAACGCGAGGTGCGAATGGGGAGCGTCTACACCGAAGGGGGCCTGGCGATGAGCTGGGGCGGCTACGACGGAGTGGTGACAGCCTACAACCGCAGCTTCGCCATCCGGCCCAGCCTCGGATACACCATACCTGTGCTACCCAAGAATCCCAATTCGGGCATCCTGCTGAAGGCCAGCGCCGGCTGGTGGATGCAGAAGACGGTATTCAATCAGGACTTCACCCAGAGTCCCGTCCCACAGTTGCACGGCGCTTACGAGAAACTCTACGACCACCTGCGCAACGGCATCATGCTGACCGAAAGCGTCGGATTCATCTATATGAGCAACTACTTGACCTATGTCAACGTGAAGATAGCCTTCGAGGTGAGCCAGTGCTGGAGTTGGTCGAGCCGCCCCTACCAGATAGACAACCTGATGGGGCTGAACGGGAAAGACAACAGCCGCTACTTCGACCTGCTGTATGGCGTGCGCCTCACATGGCTCTTCCCCTTCACCGGCAAGACGACCTACGACTATTACTATTATTAACCGTCAAGCAGGCAGCAGTTTTAGCAGTTAAGACAATAGCAATGCGAATCATCTATACCATTGGAATATATTGCTACACGCTAGGCATCCGGCTGGCATCCCTGTTCGGCCACGAGAAGGCGCGCCAGATGGTGGCCGGATGGAAAGAGGTGCCCGCCGCGATACACCGCCTGGCAAAGGGCAAAACGACCGTATGGTTCCATGCCGCCAGCCTTGGCGAATTCGAACAGGCGCGTCCCGTGCTGGAGCGCTACCGCGAGCTGCACCCCGACCATCAGGTGCTGCTCACCTTCTTCTCTCCCTCGGGCTACGAGGTGCGCAAGAACTATGCACATGCCGAGGCCGTCTGCTACCTGCCTATGGACACCCCCGGCAACGTACGCCGCTTTCTGGACGCAGCACATCCCGACAAGGTCTTCTTCGTCAAATACGAGTTCTGGTACAACTACCTGAACGCCCTACGCCAGCGCGGCACCGACACCTATATCTTCTCGGCCATCTTCCGACCCAGCCAATACTTCTTCCGCTGGTATGGCGGCTGGTTCTGCAAGCAACTCGGCACAAGCTTCCGACACCTCTTTGTGCAGAACGACGAGAGCCTGCAACTGCTCCGGCACCACGGCATAACACACAGTTCCCTGGCTGGCGACACACGCTTCGACCGAGTGCACCAGATAGCCCTCGCGGCCGAACGCGACCCTGTGGCCGAACAATTCCTGGCGGGCCACACCGGTCCAGTACTGGTGGCCGGCAGCACCTGGCCGCCCGACGAGTCATTGATTGCCAAACTGACGGGTCGGCACAAGGAGTTGAAAATCGTTCTGGCACCACATATGATTGGCGAAGAGCACCTACAGCAGATAGAAAAACTCTTCCCCGGCAGCCAGCGCTATTCGAAGCTCAAGGAAGCGGAAGTCCCACAAGGACTCCAAGTCTTAGTCATCGACAATATCGGACTGCTCTCGAAACTCTACCACTACGCCACGGTGGCCTATATCGGCGGAGGCTTCGGAGCAGGAATACACAACACGCTGGAAGCTGTGGCCCACGGCAAACCGGTACTTTTCGGCCCCAACTACGGCAAATTCCAGGAAGCCCACGACCTGCTGGCCTGCGGAGGCGGCTGGAGCCACCACGACGCCACCACCCTCGAGGCCAACATCGAGCCGCTGCTTTCCGACCCCACTGCGTTGGCCCAAGCCAGCGAAGCCTGTCGGCGATACATGCAGCAAAACCTTGGCAGCACCGACATCATACTGAATACCATTGAAAAATAGAGCGCCACATATCATCCTCCTGCTGGTCGGCACGCTGCTTTTCGCCTCGTGCTACACCTACCGCTACGTGCCGGAAGGCGAATATGTGCTCTACAAAAACCAGCTGGAAGTGACGATGGCCGACAGCTCGGAGGTGACCGACGACGTGAACGACGCCCTGCGCAACATACGCACCTACTACCTTCAGAAGCCCAACACCAAGGTGCTCGGCATCGACTGGCTGCGGATGGGCATGAACATCTACGGCATAGCCCATCCAGACAACAAGACCTTCATCGGCAAATACTTCCGCCAACTGGGCCAGGCACCGGTAGTCTACGATGCCTCGCGCGCAGCCCGCACGGCCACCCAGTTGCGCTCGCTGCTGCAAAGCAAAGGATGCTTCGGCAGCACGGTGACCTTCGACACCCTGCGGCTCACACGCCACAACATCACCATCGGATACCATGTGCGCGCCACGCAGCGCTATCTGGTCGACGAGGTTACCTACCACACCGACAACGCGACGGTGCGCAAGCTGCTCGACAAATGGAGTGCCGAATCGCTGCTGCGCGTCGACACGCCCTACGACCAAGACCTGATAGCCGCCGAGCGGACCCGCCTGGTGAACAATCTGCGCGATGCAGGCTACTTCCGTGCCAGCAACGACATCGTCACCTTCGAGGTAGACACCACCTACTCGTCGCGCCGACTGAGCATCGACGTGCGGGTCGACAGCCGCCAGCTGCAGGTGTACCACATCAACAACATCTACATCTACCCCAACAGCACCGCGGGCCTGCGCGACCGCAGCGGCAGCGCCGTGGCCGAATTCGACACCGTCATCTACAACTACCCCACCCCGTGGCGCAACGTAGACTTCCATTTCGTCTACTCCACCCCCATGACGCTCAGCCCGCGCACCATCAGCCGCACCATGATGCTCTTCCCCGGCATGACCTATCGCCCGGTGTATATCACCAGCACCTACAACTCGCTGCTCAACCTGCGCAACTTCAAATACATCAATATCGACTTCAGCGAATCGCCCTCCTCGACCGACACGCTGCCACTGGTCGACGCCCATGTGCGCCTGATTAGCGCCACGCAGCAGCGGCTCACCCTCTCGCTCGAGCTCACCAACGCCTCGCCCCTGGGCAGCGGCGACAGTGTGGGCTTCCTGGCCGGAGGCAATCTCGGCATCGAGACGGCCCTGGAATACCAGCACAAGAACCTCTTTGGCGGAGCGGAGCTGCTGCGCGTCAAAGGCACCTTCCTCTTCGAGCTGCCCAAAAACATCTTCCGCAGCAGCGGAGGCGGCTTCTACGACCACTTCTCGGCATTCGAAGCCGGCCTCGACGCCTCGCTCGACATGCCCATACTGCTACTGCCCTTCACCGCCTCGCTGGCCTGGCAACGCGTGAAGCCGCACACGCTGCTCAGCCTCGGCGGCAGCTATCAGTACCGCTACTACTTCGAGCGGGTACTGGCCAACACCTCGTTCGGCTACAGCTGGAGCCACTCGCAGCGCGCCAGCCACCAGCTGCTGCCCTTCGAACTCACCTTCGTCCGCATGCTCAATCTCGACGATGCCTTCACCCAGAGGCTCAACGCCGCCAACGACCTGCGCCTGAAATACAAATACAGCAGCCACTTCATCCTGGACGGCCGCTACGACTACACCTACACCAACCAGCAATACGGCACGCGGCGCAACTTCAGCGCCGTGCATCTGAGCGCCGAGAGCGCCGGCCTGGCGCTGGCGCTGGCGGGCCAATTGGCCCATGCACCCACGGACAGCAACGGCATCGTGCAGCTCTTCGGCGTACCCTTCTCGCAGTATGTGCGGCTGGGAGCCGAATGGACACGCTACCACTATATCGGCAAGGACGGCACCTTCGTGGCCCGCCTGCTGGTGGGCATCGGCGTGCCGTACGGCAATTCCATGTCCATGCCCTACGAGAAGAGCTTCTTCGGCGGCGGTCCCACCACCATGCGTGCCTGGCAACTGCGGCGGCTGGGCCCCGGCAGCTATCTGGGCGACGGCGACATGCTGGAGCGCGTGGGCGACATGCAGCTGGTGCTCAATCTCGAGGGCCGATTCCCCATTGCGGGCATCCTGGAGGGCGCCATCTTCTCCGACATGGGCAACGTGTGGCTGCTCAACGCGTCGGACCAATATGTCGGCGGCGAGCTCAAGTGGAACAGCATCCCCTCCGAGGTGGCTGTCGGCGTGGGCCTCGGGCTGCGGCTGAACGTGAGCATAGCCACCCTGCGCGTCGACTTTGCCCTGCCGCTCTACGACCCGGGCTTCAGCACCGACCTCCGCTGGCGCCCGCAGCACTGGACATTCAACCAGATAGTCACCAATTTCGGTATCAACTATCCCTTCTGAGCCACAAATCCGCGACCCACATACAGCAACCAACGAGACACACCCATGAGCCAACCCGCATCCCACAACCGGCAATCGAAACTCCTCACCTACATCGTTCTCATCGTCAGCACCGTCTTCTGGGGCGTCAGCTTCATCATGACCAAAGAGCTCTTCCTGACCGAGGCGCACATGACCGTCACCATCCTCATCACGCTGCGTCTGGCCGTGGCCACCGCCGTGATGCTGCCCATGCTGGCGCTGACGGGGCGGCTGCAGCCCATCCGGCGCGGGCCGGGGCGCGGCCTGCGCAGCCTGCTGGGCGGCGACCTGAAGTGGTTCCTGCTGCTCACCTTCTGCGAACCCTTCATCTACCACCTCTGCGAGACCTCGGGCGTGCAGCTCGTCAGCGGCTCGCTGGCCTCGGTCGTCATAGCCACCATCCCGCTCTTCGTCCCCTTCGGCATGTGGGTGGCCTACCGCAAGCGCATCGGACTGGCCCTCATCGTGGGCGTCATGCTCTCGCTGGCCGGCATCGGCGTGATGATACTGGGCGACGGACAGCTGGCCGGCAACCCGCGCGGACTGCTCTTCCTGGCCGGTGCCGTGCTCATAGCCATCGTCTACACGCTGCTGCTGGTCAAGGTGGTAGACCACTATCACCCACTGGTCGTCACCACCTGGCAGAACCTCATCGGACTCATCTACTTCCTGCCCCTCATGCTGGGACTCGACGGCGCCAACCTGCCGCTGCTCAGCTGGAGCCCCCGCATGCTCGGCCTGCTGCTGATACTCGGCATCTGCTGCTCCTCGCTGGCCTATGCCGGATACAACCAGGGCGTGCACGTGCTCGGTGCATCCAAGGCTTGCATCTTCAACAATGCCATACCCGTCTTCTCGCTCATCGCCGCTGTGCTCATCGGACAGGAAAGCTTCAGCTGGGTCAAGGTGGCCGGCATGGCCGTGGTCATCGGAGGCGTGGTGCTGGCGCAACTGCCCGAGAAGGAAAAAAGGTAACTTGCCCTCACCTGTTGTGACGCGAAAAAACGCCTTTGTAACCCACTGAACGTCAGGCTTCCAACCTACCATCTCCTTACCAACGCCTTACCAACGCCTTACCAACACCTTACCAACACCTACTACAGTAGTAGTTGATAAGGAGTTAGGCAGCGGAAGCCGTGGCTTTCGGGGCTCGTTCAGTACTTGTCGAACTCCAGTATCTCCAGCTGCGAGGGCTGTGGGTCGAGGACGAAACGCACCAGCGTGCACTTCCGGTGGAAGCCCGAGCGGCCGGCGGCGCCGGGATTGATATGCAGAAAACGGTATTCGCTGTCGTACATCACACGCAGAATATGGCTGTGGCCGCATACGAAAATGTCGGGCCGCGCGAGCCGCAGCGTGCGCTGCAGCTCGCGGGGGTAGTGTCCGGGCCAGCCGCCGATATGCGTCATCAGCACACGCTGGCCCTCCGCGACGAAGAAAGCGCTCTCGTCGAGCTCGTAGTGCAGGCTGAAACTGTCGCAGTTGCCCCACACGGCCCGCACCGGCTTCCAGGCGCGCAACTCGTCGAGCACACCGGGGCCTATGTCGCCCGCATGCCACAGCTCGTCGCAGTCTTTGAAGAAGGTGAACACCTGCGGCGGCACGCTGCCGTGGGTGTCGCTCAACACACCGATACGTTTCATTTTTAGATGTGAGTTTTAAGTTTTGAGTTTTGAGTTTTAAGTTGCTGTCGCAATCACTTACAGCTTAAAACCAAAAAACTCACAGTTTAAACCGAGCCCTATTCGTTGGCCTGTATCTCCTTCAGGTTCTCGGCAATCATCTCCTTGAGATAGTTGATGATATTGATATCGTTCATCGACATGCCGCCGAGCGCCTCCTTCAGCTCGTCGGTGTCGAGCACAAACTCGTCCACGTCGGTGCGGTAGGTGATGACGAAGTGGATATCCTCGTGTGCGGCGAGCAACATCACCAAGGTGCCCGGCAGGTCGCCCATCGGCGGGCGGTCCCAGTTGTTGTGCTCGAACCAGAATTCGAGCCTCGTACCCTTGCCGAGCTCGCTGGTGAGCTTCATGCCGCCGCCGCACTTCTCGGTATTCATCTTGATCAGCGGCAGCCCGAGGCCCACCTTGCGGGTGGTGCGGCTGGTGGTATAGGGGTCGGTGACGCGGGCCAGGAATTCGGGCGACATGCCCTTGCCGTTGTCTTCGATAGTGAAGTGGAAGTCGTTATTCTTCAAGCTGTCCACAATGGTCAGCTTGACATCCTTTGCATTGGCGGCCGTGGAGTTTTCCATCAGGTCGTAGACGTGCATTGCCAGTTCTTTCATAATCGAGTGATTTGGGCTGCAAAAATACGCATATTTTTTCATTGCACAAATAATATTTTTCAACGAGGCGCGTTAATAGGGCATTAATATAAATAAAGGAAAGCGACAATGAAACTACGACATATGGCACTGCTGGGGGCGCTGGTGGTCCTGACGACGGGTTGCGAGGGGCCGGACGAGTTTGTGGCGCCGTCGTTCCTGCACGTGGAGTCCATCGGCCTGGTGCCTCCCGAACAGAACGCCATCACCCTCGAGCCCGGTTTCTACACGAGCGATATCGTGGCGGCCTACGTGGCGGCCCACTATCCGGGCGCATCGGCTGTGGACACGCTGGGCCTCTTCGAGCTGCCCTTCACCATCCCTGTGCTCCACAGCGGCGAGGTGGACTACATAGACATCTATCCCGCCGTGCAGCAAAGCGGCTCATCCAACGCACTCCCCTTCTACACCTTCTACAACCGCATCCATATCAGCGACACCACGCTGACCTCCGGCGACACACTGGACCTGGGCGCGCTGACCACCACCTACAATATCACGCGCAGCGACGTGCTGATGTACGAGATGTTCGAACCCACCGAGGGCAGCCTGCTCTTCGACTCGGTGATGCAGTGGCGGCCCCAGTCGCCCGACGAAGCCTGCACGGGCCTCGGCTATGGCTATGTGACGGTGCCCGACTCGGTCTATGCACTCGACTTCAGCATCGACCGCGACTTCCAGGTGATAGACGCTACCAAGCTCATATACCTGGAGTTGGACTCGCGTTGCGACCCCAATCTGGAATACCGCGTCTACATGGAATCGAGCCGCATACGCGGTGCCAACACCGAGCGTGCCGACGTGATGGCCATCCGCGGCTCGGAGGATTGGGTGCACCTCTACGTCAATCTGGGCCGCACATGGGCCTATTTCAACTACAATCCCGACTTCCGCATCTCGTTCACCGCTATCAAGACCGGCCAGACTGGCGGCGAAGTGCGGATGGACAATGTGAGACTGCTGACCACCAGCGTCGTATTGTAACATGAAGAAAAGACAGACAATCAAATATATCGTCAGCGACACGCTGTCGGCCATGTTGGCATGGACAGCGCAGTTCCTATACCGCAAGCTGGTGCTTGAGGCGAGCGGCCTGGAGAGCCTGGGGCAAGTGTTCCTCGACACCAACTATTGGCTGGGCATCCTGCTGGTGCCTGCCGGATGGCTGGTGCTCTACACCATACAGGGCACCTACCGCAATGTGCTGCGCAAGGCACGCCTGAACGAGTTGCTGCAGACCCTGCTGGCCACCCTCATCGGAGGTGTGGTGATATTCTTCGCCCTGCTCATCGACGACGAGATGCCCAGCTATCGCGACTACTATCACTCGACGCTCTTTCTGCTGGTGGTGCACTTCGTGCTGACCTATGTGCCGCGCATGCTCATCACCTCGCAGACCGTGCGCCGCGTACACTCGCGCCGCATCGGGTTCCCCACCCTCATGATTGGCACCGGCAACAAGGCATTCCAGACCTATCTGGACCTGGAGAACCAGGAGACCTATTCGGGCAACCTCTTCGTGGGCTGCGTCGCCACCGACGACAACAGCTCTTCCGAGCTGTCGAAAGTGATGCCGCTGCTGGGTTCGCTCGACGACCTGCGGCATCTGGTCGACGAACATCACGTGGAAGAGGTCATCATAGCCGTCGAGGACAACAAGCAGATAGACGAGATATTGCGCAAGCTGAACCTTTGCGGCGACTTCATCATCAAGATTACGCCCGATGCACGCGACCTGATTGTGGGTTCCATCAAGCAGGGCAGCATCTTCCATTCGCCCCTGATAGTCATCAACAACCGTCTGATGGCCGAATGGCAATACTCGCTGAAACGCATCTTCGATATCATCATCTCGGTGCTGGCAATGGTCATCCTCTCGCCGGTCTATCTGGTGACGGCCATCATTGTCAAATGCACCTCGCCCGGCCCTGTCTTCTACGCCCAGGAGCGCATAGGCTATCGCGGCAAGCCATTCAAGATGCACAAGTTCCGTTCGATGTATGTCGATGCCGAACAGGCCGGTCCCGCCCTGAGCAAGGACGACGACCCGCGCATCACCCCCTTCGGACGATTCATGCGCAAGGTGCGGCTGGACGAGATACCGCAGTTCTACAATGTACTGAAAGGCACCATGAGTGTCGTCGGTCCCCGGCCCGAGCGCCAGTTCTACATAGACCAGATAGTGAAGCGGGCGCCCGAATACCTGCTGCTGCAACGGGTCAAACCGGGCATCACCTCGTGGGGGCAGGTGAAATATGGCTATGCCTCCACCGTCGACGAGATGCTGGAACGCCTGCGCTACGACCTGCTCTATCTGGACAATATGTCGCTCACCACCGACCTTAAGATACTGCTCTACACCGTAATCATCATCCTGCAAGGTCGCGGTAAATAAACGAGAAAAAGACAAACATTATGAGAATAAAACTATTGATTCTGCCAATCTTGGCCGCCACGCTGACGCTGACGGCCTGCCATGCCGACAAAGCACCGCAGCTGGACACCCACGAAGACACCCTGGCTTGGGCTCTGGGTGAGAATATGGCCCTCTCGGTCCTTGAGCTCAACAACCACCTGCCCATCGACAACGACATTGTCCGTCAGGCTTTTCAACATGCCCTGTCGTCCGGAAGCTCGACCCTCACCGACCAACAGATGGAAGAAGCCATACGCCAGTTATTCGCCGCCCAACAGAGCAGCACACCTCGGCCAGCCGTGAAAAACACCGAAACAGTGGACAAGCAGCAGCAAGACTATTTCGAAAAACTGGCCAAAGAGAACCCCGACGTCAGGAAACACCCGGCGGGCTTCTACTATGAAGAGGTAAAAAAGGGCATCGGGCGCACCGCCGTCGTGGGCGACAGAATCAGATTCGACTACCGCAGTTACCTGATGTTCAGCGGCGAGCCCTACGACCAGACCTATGGCAAACGAGACCCAATCACCCACGTAGTGGGGCGTCCCATGTTCGAGGGTCTGATTGAAGCCATGCAGCTGATGAACGCCGGCAGCATCTACCGCTTCTACTTCCCCTACCAGCTGGCCTTCGGCACACAGGGCTCGGGCGATATACCGGGCTATACTCCGTTCATTTACGAGATAGAACTGCACGAGATTTTATAGCATTCCCAAACACAAACACATTATACTATGATATCATTCATCATTGCCATCGTATTGCTGGTACTGGGCTACTGGCTCTATTCCAAGGTCATCGAGCGCATCATTGGTGTCGACCCGGCTCGTACCACACCCGCCGTGGCGCATCCCGACGGTGTGGACTATGTGCCCATGAAGCCGTGGCGCGTGTTCCTTATCCAGTTCCTCAACATTGCAGGCGTGGGCCCCATCTGCGGCGCCATCATGGGTGCACAGTTCGGCACCGCCTCGTTCCTGTGGATCGTGTTCGGCTGCATCTTCGCCGGTGCGGTGCACGACTTCATCAGCGGCTTCATCAGCCTGCGGCAGGACGGCGCCTCGCTGCCCGAGATACACGGCAAGTACCTGGGCAACGGCATGAAGCAGTTCATGCGCGGCTTCACGGTGCTGCTGATGATACTTGTGGGCGCCGTGTTTGTGAACACCCCCGCCGTGCTGCTCAACCAGAACTTCACCCCCGGATGGAACATCTACATCTGGGTGGGCATCATCTTCGCCTACTACCTGCTGGCCACCCTGCTGCCTATCGACAAGGTGATTGGCAAGATATATCCCATCTTCGGCATCCTGCTGCTGGCTATGGCTGTGGCTATCGTGGTGGCCTTTGTGGTCTACCGGGTGCCTGTGCCCGAGGTGTGGGACGGCCTGGAGAACCGCCACCCCAAGGCCGCCAGCAACCCCATCTTCCCCATGATGTTCATCAGCATCGCCTGCGGCGCCATCAGCGGCTTCCACGCCACACAGAGCCCCCTCATGGCCCGCTGCATGGTCAACGAGAAGCAGGCCCGCCCCATCTTCTACGGTGCCATGATTACCGAAGGCGTCGTAGCCCTCATCTGGGCTGCCGCCGCCACCTACTTCTTCCACGACAAGCCTGAGCTCTGCATCGGCAAGAGTGGCAACGACATGGTGGGCGTCATCGCCAACGAGTGGTTCCCCAAGGTCATCGCCGTCATCTGCATCCTGGGTGTCATCAGCGCCGCCGTCACCAGCGGCGACACCGCCCTGCGATCGGCACGCCTCATTGTGGCCGACTTCATGCATGTGGACCAGAAGCCCATACCCAAGCGTCTGCTCGTGGCCCTGCCGGTCTTCGTGCTGGCCGCCGCACTGCTCATCTTCTCGCTGGCCGACGCCGAGGGCTTCCAGGTCATCTGGCGCTACTTTTCGTGGGCCAACCAGTTCCTGTCGATGGTCACGCTGTGGGCAATCACCGTCTTCCTCAGCCGTCACCTGCCCGGCAAGGCATGGTACTGGATTACACTCATCCCCGCCCTCTTCATGAGCATGGTGACCATCAGCTTCCTTCTGGTGGCCGAGAAGGAGGGCCTCGGCAGCGTCCTGCCCCGCACCGCCGGCTACTGCATCGCCGCCGTCATCACCGCAGCCCTCGGCGTGCTGTTTTTCGTCAAAAGAAAGAAGACAGAACAATAAATCAACTAGTTCGACGTTATTGTCAACATGACGAAAGGAGAAAAGTTACAGATAATCACCAGCACCGCACGACGGGTGTTACCAGAAGGCGGCGAAGCATGGCTCTTCGGCTCACAAGCCCGTGGCGATGCCGGTCGCAACTCGGATTGGGACATACTCATTTTGCTTGATAAGGAAATGATTTCCAACGAGGACCACGACAATATTGCCTATCCGTTCCGAGAAGTAGGTTGGGATTTCGATGCTTGCATCAATCCTCTTATTTTCACGAAGAAGGAATGGTCAAGAAATTGGTTCTCCCCCTTTTTCAAGAATGTCATGAATGAAAGAATAAGACTATGAGCCTGAGCGAAGAAGAAAGATACGCATTGGTGTCATATCGAGTTAAGAAAGCCCATGCAACGTTTGAGCAAGCCAAAGCCAACGTAGCAAATGGATATTGGGATTTAATTGCCAACCGATTGTACTATGCGGCCTATTATGCCACATCAGCATTGCTGCTGCAGAACGGCTATTCGGTTCAAACCCACAATGGAATCATCCAAATGCTGGGCATGCACTTTATTAAAACTGGAAAGCTGGACAAAAGATGGGGCAATATATACAGTCGATTGTTTACCAACCGTCAGACGGGCAACTACGGTGACATGTTTGGTCTGACGGAAGAACAAGTACTTCCATTGGTTTCTCAGACCGAAGAGTATATCAACGTTATTTGCAGCATGATAGAGAATGCACAGCGATAAACATATCTGCCCCGTGTGTGGATTCGACGGGTTAATGGAGGAGCCTCACGACAGTTACGGATGCACCAGTTTCGAAATATGTCCCTGCTGTGGATTTGAATTTGGATACGATGATGAAGACGGAGGATGGAGCTATGAAGAGTGGCGCACGGCATGGATTGCCGCAGGATTTCCTTGGATGTACCATGACGATAGTAAGCCCGCCATATGGAACCGCGACACAATGATGAAACAGACAGAAAACATACGGTTCACCACCGATAAACCACGCTACGTAGCGGATTCAAAAAAGCCCCGTTCTTTTGTACCGAAACAATAAAAAAGAAAAAAGTCCGTTGTATTTTTAGAAAAAGTTGTATCTTTGCACTTTGAAAAACAATGATTAACATGAAGAAAAATATCGCACTCATCCTCGCCTTGCTCGTTGTGGGCACGGCATTTGCAG
Organism: Bacteroidales bacterium; assembly: GCA_045576855.1. Taxonomy (GTDB): domain Bacteria; phylum Bacteroidota; class Bacteroidia; order Bacteroidales; family P3; genus Colimorpha. The sequence continues at coordinate 121,972 of JAZNHG010000031.1, forward strand.
GTCCCAAGCCCCGCAAGAATTCGCGTACCGAAATGGGCATCCACGGCAACGCAATCTATGTGATTGAGTACACCTACAACCTCCGCGGAGGCCGCGACGGGGGCCGTCAGCTCATTTGCATCGACAGCATCACCTTCGACAACCGTGGCAACTTCGCCGACAAATTCCGCACCAAAGCCAACGACTATACGTGGTACTCCTACTACTTCGACGTCAACGGCTACAGCCTCGGCTGGAACGAGTACAACCGCGAGAAGATGCTCACCGGCCGCACGGCCTACCTCAACGACCGCGACGGCAACCGCATCGAGCGCACCGTCTTCCTCGGCAACCAGATGACAAAAAAAGAAAGCAGCAAGTTTGCCAATGGCCTCAAGGTTGAGGAGCAGAGCTTTGATCAGGACGGCGAGATGACCGAGAAGCGCACTTACAAGTACGATCAAAAGGGCAACTGCACCGAGATGGAGTTCTACAACCGCGACGGCGAGCTGATGCAGCACTACCTCTACAAGTACGACGCCCGCGGCAACCGCATCGAGTGGCGTTTCTACGACGCCGATGAGTTCCTCTCGGCCCTGACCACCTACTACTACGACGACCACGACAACCTCATCGAGGTCAGCTCGTTCAACTACGACGAGCACCTCAACTGGAAGCACAGCTACGTCTACGAGTACGACGAAGACGACAACTGGGTGCGCCAGACCATCTACCGCAACAACGTGCCCTACCAGGTCATCGAGCGCGAAATCGCCTTCCCGGCGAACTGATAATAATCAAGGCTATGGACACCGTGCAGATAACCCTCAACGCCGAAAACAAAGGCATTGTCGACATGCTACGCAACCTGCTGATGCAGATGCGAGGCGTCAGCAATGTGTCTGTCAGCACGACCGGCGACTTTGACATTACGGCCACCCCAGCGTATCAAGAGGCGATGGACGATATCGCCAACGGGCGCGTATATCATGCCGCCAATGCCAAAGAGATGTTTGCACAGATACTTGGCTGATGTATGAAGTCATCTATACCAGGCGTTTCGTCAAGGATGTAAAGCTGTGCGTCAAACGGGGTCTTGACATATCCTTGCTTGAAGAAGCCATCGATCTGCTGCAAAACACAGGAACACTGCCAGCGAAATATCATGCCCACAAACTGATGGGCAATCGAAAAGACGAGTGGGAATGTCATATTAGGCCAGACTGGCTGCTCTGCTGGCGACAAGACGACCAGCAACTGACACTCCTCTTTGTCAACACCGGCACACACGCCGACCTGTTTAAATAGAATACTAACCAAACCCTCATGCCAATGAAGCATCGCGCATAGAATAATATGCACATCATAGAATAGGAAAGAAGCGAAACGAGCTTATCTGGTCATTCTGAAAACTTCGACACTTTTCAAGTAACATTCCAGACCGAGCGACGACGCTCCCGCCGTGTGGCGTGGGCTTGTACGTTGATATTGGAATGTTAAGGTAGTCGAAGACCTCAGAATGACCGATGGAGACTCAAAAGGCCACGCTCTTTTTATGTGCATACTCCTGTGGCAAAAAAACAGATTGATTAATACAAAAACACAGCAAAATGATGACAAACAAATTCAAACATGTAGCAATGATGCTTTTCGTGGCTGGAGCAATGATAATGGCCACTTCGTGCAGTAAGGATAACAGTGGAAGCTCTAGCTCGTCCATAAAAGGGTGGTATTTCACGCAGACCGAAAGCTATCAGGATGGTATATATTCATGGCAAGCCAGATATTTTATTCACATCGTATCGGATAATTATTTGGAACGGGACCAAACTCGTAAACCAAACGGAGGTGGGTTTTCGAGCCCATTAGCGGAACATTCTGGCTGGTATACCTATGGTTCACCCATAGGTGAAAATTTCGTGCGCAACGGAGACTTAATAGTGTGCGTGAATGGCCAGACGATTAGTATCGACGGCAATAAGCTCTATTATGACGGGAAGACTTATTACAAGGAATAGCTTATGGTAATTTCACCATACAGATTGGGCAACTCGCGTTTGCGAGTTGCTTTTTTTAGAACAGCGACATTTGGCGGACGCCTTGGGCGCAGTAGTGCTGGTAGGGGCAGGCGTAGGGTTCCAGGCAGTGCTGGCCCGTGGGGGTGTCGGGCTCGGCGGTGGAGCGGACGATGGTCTTCATCCCGGCGATGTTGGCGGCGATACGGTCGCCCTCGGCGGCGAGCTCGGCGGTGAGGTCGACGATGGCGAAGGGCCCATCCTGCCCATTAATCCCATTCTCCCCATCCACCCCATTATAGACGATGCTGAAGCTATGCACCTCGCGGCAGTGCGAGATGACGTAGTGCTGCAGGGCGGCGTCGCGGCGGTAGGTGTCGCTGAGGGTGGTGCCGGACTTGACCTCATAGATGTCGAGGGTGCCGTCTTCGCGCTGCTGCACCACGTCGGCCAGCACCAGTACGTCGTCGTACTGGAAGCCGGCCTCGAAAAGGGCCACACCGTCGCCTTTGTCCAGCAGCTCGGCGGTGCGCGCGGGGTAGGCGTCGACGTTGCGCCCCAGCTCGGCGCTGAGGTCGATGCCGTCGGGGAAGCGGGACTTGAAGGCGTACTCGAAGTCGCGGCCGCGGTCGAAGCGGCGCATCTGCTCGGCGGTGTAGCGCGCCAGGCGCGGCTCGTGGACGTCGAGCCACAGCGCCCGCTCGCACTGCAGGCCCCGGATGTATTTGCTCTTGCTCAGCAGATGGCTCACTCGGAAACTATTCTTTCGACACGAATTTCCATGAATTATTCATGAATTAATTAATGGTCAATTCGTGGTAATTCGTGTTAAAAATGAAAGAGCCTCATTTACGTCCTCCACCGCCACCAGCCCCGCGGCGCTGCGGAGGAGGCCTTCGGCGCGCATGGCGTCGAGCTGGGCGAGGAAGGGGTTGTAGTAGCCGCCGAGGTTGAGGAGTATCATCGGCTTGCCCTGGGACTGGTTCGCTCCACTTCGGTCGCGCACCAGCCCCAGCTGGTTGGCGACCATGACTTCGAGCACCTCGTCGAGGGTGCCGATGCCGCCGGGGAGGGCGACGAAGGCGTCGCTGTGGGCGATGAGGTATTCCTTGCGCTCGACGAGGGTGCGGACGCGGACGAGCTCGCTGACGGGTTGCGAGTGGATGATGTCGTCGCTGAAGAAGGTGGGGATGACGCCCACCACGCGGCCACCCTCCTGCAGGGCCGCGCCGCTCGTGGCGCCCATCAGTCCCAGATTGCTGCCGCCGTAGAGCAGCGTGTGGCCGCCGCGGGCGATGGCGCGGCCGAGCTGCCGCGCGGCCTCTGTGATTTGTTCGCTGTGCGGGAGCGACGCCCCGCAGAAGACGGAGATGTTCATTGTGTTGTTTCTGTTTTCATTGCCGCCCGCAAGGATGGCAGCCGTTTGGTGTAATTATCCGCATAAAATTACGCAACGCCAATATATTCTGAGGAAAATTCAATATTGGTGATTGCGGCTTTTTCGATGGCTTCTTTAACCTCTTTGGTGCAGATATTCGTATATGTTCCTTTCAAGTGAAAGACATCATAGTCTTTCCAAGTGTTCAGGTCAAACCATACAATGTCTGCGTCTCTATCTTCTTTTATTATAGGCCCCGCTTCATTTATATTTAACCAGCCATAATATTTTTCTGTGACACCTTCAATCTCCGCAGGGAAACATTTGAAGCCATTGAACTGCCCCTCTTCAAGGACATTTTTAAGCCTTTCAGAAATGAGGAACTGCGACCAATTGAGGTATGGAACAATGTCGTATGGTTTTGTCCCCTTGCTTACCGTGTACCTCGAATCGGAAACGATTGGGTCGTTTTCTTCCAATAGCTTGAAAGAATAATAGTGCACAGCTGGCTCTATCTGCAATTCTCGCCATTGGTGCTTCGGGTAGAATCCATAAAATATTTGTTTCATAATGTTTATTGTTTTACTTCATTTTGTTGTTTCATCCGGTCATTTTCACCGCGCATATATGCGGGGTGGACTTTCGGGGCGGAAATCGGTCGCGCATATATGCGGGGAGCACTTTCCAGTTGAAAATAGACCTCGCATATATGCGGAGCGCACTTTCCGGCTGAAAACCAGCCCCGCATCGATGCGGGGTGCGTTTGCCGGGCCGATTCGTGACCCCGCATATATGCGCGGTGCGTTTTCACGCCTCGGACGGCTCCGCGGCGGTCGGTTTCTTTTAACACGAATTGCCATATAATTATTCATTAATTATTAGTACACCAGATTCATATCTCGGTCGACAAGTACACATTCATTGTCATCCTTGAAATACGCATATCGTTCTCCTTGTAAACTTGGCTGGCCAAAGTTTATCAGCAACCCCATTGGCATGCGCGTTAAACGCAGGTGGTTGAACAGCTGTTGTCTGTGTGCAGCAATCAGTTCGCTTACAGATTTCAGCTCGACAATTACATCTTCCACAACCAAATCCATTTGATAATACTTTTCAAGTTGATGGTTTTTGTAGAAGCACTGCACCTGTTTCTCCCTCTCACATTTGATTCCCCTATCTTGCAGCTCCAGAAAGAGTGCTTCGTTGTAAATGGGTTCCAACAAACCACCTCCAAGTTCTCGGTGAACCTCCATTGCAGCGCCTATGATAGAGTAAATTATTTCCTTGTGTCTGACAATGTTCATATATCAAATAATTAATGGTCAATTCGTGGCAATTCGTGTTAAAAACCTGCGCGGCGCCAGAGCTCGTGGTCGACGGGCAGCTCGGCGGTGCGCTTGCCGAAGGTGGTCATGTACTCGTAATGGGGCGCGTTGGCCGCGCGGCCGACGGTGACGTCGGGAATCTGTGCTGTGAGTTCCATATACATTATATTTATTGGTGAAACGTTATGCGAATTGTCGGTATGTATTATTCCAAGTTGAATTTGATGGGCAGAATAAACTCTGTTCGGATTGGCGTTTCACTTCCGGCAAATCTACTCGGTATCCAGCGTGGCATCATTCGGACGACACACAAGGCTTCCTCGTCGTATTCTTTGCCGAGGCCGCGTATCACCTCAGCACTCGAGAGGGTGCCGTCTTTTTCAACGACAAACCGAACCCAAATAGTACCCTTTACGCCATCACATTTTTGCTTCAGGCGATAATTGCGTGCGATGAATGCGTACATTGAATCGGCACCACCAGGAAACTGCGGGTCGATTTGAATGGGGTCAATCAACTCCACCGCATTGGTGTCCACGCTCTGCGCCACGGCTCCGAAGCCGATGCCGCACAGCACCGCGAGGGTCAAAATTGCTTTCTTCATATACCTTTTATATTATATGTTATGCATCAATCTTTCGGCGGGGTTTTGTTTCGGCGCGGCGGCTTGCCGCCGCGCCGAAATGTTGCCCAAGGGTTATTCCTTCTGCCAGCGTTTGAGCTGGGGGAAGTACTGGCGGAGCTGCTCGCGGTACTCGTCGGCGGTGAGGTGCTGGCCGGTGTTCTGGTTGAACTGGTCGACGAACTGGACGCAGAAGTCTATCATCTGCTCCATGGTGCAGTCCTGCGTGAAGTGGCCGTCGGCGAAGCAGTACTTGCAGTAGTCGGGGTTGTCGCTCTCGACCTCGTCGCTGATCGGCATTCCGCAGCTCTGGCAGAAGTGCTGGATTTCAGGAAAGGGATTGTCCATCGTTGTTGTTGTTTTGCGGTCGGCCTTCGGCCTCAAAATTATAAGAAAATCCATTCAGAAAATTATAAGAGTTTTGCTTTTACAATTTTGAAACCAATTTTCTTATAATTTTGAGCGAAGCGACCAAATAATACTATTTACGTTTCAGCACCGCGTGCACCTTCTCGACGATGTCGGCGGCGCGGAGGTGATAGTTGGTGAGCATCTCGTCGGGCGTGCCGCTCTCGCCGAACTTGTCGTCCACGGCAACGTACTCCATCGGCGTGGGGCAGTGCAGGGCGAGGGTCTGGGCCACGCTGTCGCCGAGGCCGCCGTTGAAGAGGTGCTCCTCGCAAGTCACCACGGCGCGGGTCTTCCGTGCGCTGGCCACGATGGCCTCCACGTCGAGCGGCTTGATGGTGTGGATGTTGATGACTTCGGCGCTGATGCCTTCCTTCTCCAGGGCTTCGGCGGCCTGCAGGGCTTCCCACACAAGGTGTCCGCAGGCGAAGAGGGTCACGTCCTTGCCCTCGCTCAGCAGCTGGGCCTTGCCAATCTCGAACTTCTCATTCTCCGGCAGGAAGCAGGGCATCTTCGAGCGGCCGAGGCGCAGGTAGACGGGCCCGACGTGCTCGGCGGCGGCCAATGTGGCGGCCTTGGCCTGGTTGAAGTCGGCGGGCACCAGCACGGTCATATTCGGCAGGGCCTTCATCAGGGCGATGTCCTCCATCGTCTGGTGCGTGGCGCCGTCCTCGCCGAGCGAGATGCCGGCGTGCGAGCCGCAGATCTTCACGTTCTTGTTGCTGTAGGCCACGACCTGGCGGATCTGGTCGTAGACGCGGCCGGTGACGAATTCGGCGAAGCCCCCGATGAAGGGCACCTTGCCGCAGAGGCTCAGGCCGGCGGCGATGCCGACCATATTGGCCTCGGCGATGCCGCACTGGATGAAGCGCTCGGGAAACTCCTTGGCAAAACCGTCCATTTTGACGCTGCCTTTCACGTCGGCGCTCAGCGCGACGACATTCTCGTTCTTGCGGCCAGCCTCGACAAGGCCTTCGCCCATGCCGGCGCGCAGTTCTTTCATTGATTGTTTTTCGTAGTGGGTCATAATTGTTATTGTTTTTATTGTTTGTTTTCTGTTTTTATGGGGTTAATGGGTTTTATGGGTTTTATGGGCGATATGTTTACCGTTTCCCATTCTGCCCATTAGACCCATTAAACCTATCCTGCCCATTAAACCCATTGCTATCTCTATATGCTTTCCTCGCCCTATACATCTCCTCTTTTATTCCTCCTTTCTCGAGGAAGTTCTTTTTCTGCCATTCTATCAGGCCTTTTATCAGCACGTCGCACTGGTGTATCAGCGTGATGGCGATATTGGCGATGGTCTCGTCCGAGCGGTCTTTTATCTTCTCGCGGTACACCGCCGAGTCCAAATGCTTCTTGCAGAAGGCACGCGTCTGCACACAGCGCGGGTCGTCGTAAGGCCACTGCTCCAAGCCACGCACCCGCAGGTAGTCCTCGTAGTCCAGCAACAGTTCGTGCAGCGAAGCACGGTTGACGTTGGTCAGTTTTATCTCCATCTCCTTCGAGGTCACCCCGTCGATGTTGCCCTCTGCCAGGTTCTGCTTGCCGCTCCGCGCCGCCTGCACCATCTGATCAATGGTGCGGTCGCCCTTCTGCAGGAACTTATTGGCAAAATAATAGGTAACGTCGTAGACGCACTCCGCTTTCTGGAATGCCTTCAACGTCCTATAGTTGTTATCCTGCCGTATAAAGTCCCTGTCGGTCATTGGTTATTTCTCTATAACAATCATTCGGTCGTCGGCGGTGGTCTTGGGGGTGGTCTCGACGACAAAGCTGCCGTCGTCGACGGAGAAGTCAGTGTACTCGCGAATCCAGTCCTCATAGATGAAGTCTCGCACCACGTACCAATAGTTGTCATCATCCGGTGAGGCTTTGGCACGCTGCACGGGGATGTAGTTGTTGGTGTCGACCAACAACTCGAAAGGGACGCCTTCCATGCGACTGCGGCTGTCGATGGGCTGTGCCGTGCGGAAGAGGGCCACCACCTCCTTGTACATTCCATTCTCGAAAGGCAAACGGCAATGGTGTATCAGCTCGCGAGGAATACCCATATCCACCATATCCTCGACAACTTCCTCCCAATGGGCGGAGTCGACGATGTCCTCAACAATAAGGTAGTATATGCGCCACAGCGAGGTGTCCATAGTGCTGACGGCATTCTGTATTTCCTCGTTCATCTGGCGGCATCCATAGCAGTAGGGGCTGGTGAAAATAAGGGCGCGGTAGTGAGTGGTATCCTGCGCAATGGCGGTCAGTTCCTCCATGCCGAAGGAGCCTTCCGGTACATAGGCTTGCTTCGTTTCACTCTGCCTGCATCCTGCAAGGAGCATCATGGCTGTCATTATAAAAATAATTCTTTTCATGCTCAAAACTGTATCTTGGTGGTTTGTGAACTTTCTATGACGAAACGTTTGGTCTGGACTTTGTCGTACTTGGTGGCGTTCTGGGGATGGAGGACGAGCTCGTATTGGCCGGGCTGCAATAACAACCTCTCGCCGGCGGTGCTGGGGTTGAGGTCGGTGGCGAAATCCACCTGGCCGTCGCGCAGACGGAATATGGCGCCCGTGGTGATGCCCTTGGGCTTGCTGAGGATGAGCATGCCGGGCAGCGGCACCTCGAGGTTGGTCAGGGCGTCGGCACGCACCTCGACGTTCTTGATCACCGTCACGGGCAGGGTCTGCACCTCAAGGTCGTAGCGGCCGGCCAGGTAGCGACCGGTCTCCCCTACCTCCTGGGCGGCCACCCGTTCGCCGGCACGCCGCACCACCACGTCGACCGGCTGCTGCTGCCACTGCGGACGGCGGCCGCCGTAGCGCACACAGAGCGAACCCTCGCTGACGGTGAGGTCGACCGTGTTGACGCGGTCCACGTCGAACCGCAACGACTCGCGCCGCAGCGGCGGATGGGTGAAGACAGTGAGGTCGTAGGTCACCAGTGGATCCATCAGCAACGTGTCGGGCTGCAGCCGACCGTTGACGGTGTAGATGGTGTTCATCCGGCTGACGCCCGTGCGGCGGTCGTAGAAGGCCATCGGGTGCTCGGTCTCATACAGGCTTCCCTCGGCATCGAGCATCCGCACCATCACCGGAGCCGACCGGCCCGCCAGACGGAACACGTCGTAGAGCGTGCGGGCATACTCCTCCTCGTGGCGCACCGGCAGGAAGGTACCGGCACAGTCGGCATGGTTGAACTCGCCCCCGCCGATGCCGAGCACGAAGGTCTGCACCACCACGCCGCTGAGCTGCACCTGCCGCGCCACGTCGCATATCTCGGCGTCGCAGTCGTCCATGCCGTCGGTGACGATGAGGATGATATTCCTCGACGCCCCCGTGGCCGGAAAATCGCTCAGCGCGTCGGTCAGCGCCGCAGCCGCCGTGCAGCCGCCTTGCGGCACGAGGGTCTTGATCTTGCTCTGCAACTGGTAGGTGTTGTCCGCACCAAAAGGCACCTCGAGGCGTGTGCCGAACTGGTGCTGGTTGAGGTGGCCGAAGACGCGCAAAGCCACATCGACGTCGTGCTGCTTCGACACCGAGTCGAGGAACGCCAGCAGCACCTGCTGCGTCACCTTGATCTTGGCGCCCGACTGCCAGTGGTCCCACATCGAGTTGGAGCAATCCAAGATGAGCAGCAGGCGCGTCTTGTCGGCTTGCTGTTGTGCCTGCATGGCGATGGTGGCGACAAGCAGGGCGATGATGAGTGTCAGTCGTTTCATGTATTATCTGTCGCCCCTACGGGGCTTGGCTGGGTATATACTCCTAAAACCGTGGGCTTGCGCCCACGGCTATGTTCTGCCGCCCCTACGGGGCTTGCGGTACCTGACTGGCGAACAATCAGAAATCGCCGAGGGTCTCGGGCAGCTGGGCGAGGGCCTTGGGCAGGTCGTCGGCCGAGAGCACCGAGCCGTGGTACTTGTTGGTGTCCTGCATGAAGTCGACGCCGTAGCCCATCTTGGTCTTCAGCAGCACGCACACGGGGCTTCCCTGGCCGCTCATGGCCTTGGCCTTGGCCATGCCGTCGAGCACCTGCTGCATGGCGTTACCGTTCTCAATGACAACTACTTTCCAGAGGAAGCTCTCGAACTTGGCCTTCAGGTCGCCGAGGCTCATCACCTCGTCCACCGTGGCGTCGATCTGCTGGTTGTTGTAGTCGACGGTGGCGATGAGGTTGTCCACCTTCTTGGCGCCGGCGAACATGGCGGCCTCCCAGATCTGGCCTTCCTCCAACTCGCCATCACCGTGCATGGTGTAGACCAGGTGCTTGTCGCCCGTCATCTTCTTGCCGAGGGCGGCACCGATGCCGACGCTGAGGCCCTGGCCCAGCGATCCGCTGGCCATGCGGATGCCCGGCAGGTTGTGCGCCGTCGAGGGGTGGCCCTGCAGACGGGTGCCGAAGAGGCGGAAGGTCTTGAGCTCGTCGACCGGGAAGTAGCCGCGGCGGGCCATGGTGCTGTAGATCACCGGCGTGATGTGGCCCTGGCTGACGAAGAGCATATCCTCGCCCTCGCCGCTCATGGTGAAGTTTTTGGGCTCGAAGTCCATGATATTGAAGTTCATGGCCACGAACCAGTCGGTAGTGCCCATCGAGCCGCCCGGGTGGCCGCTCTTGGCGTTGGTGGTCATACGGAGAATGTCGCGGCGCACCTGCGTCGCAATCTGTTGCAGTTCTTGTGTCGTTTTCATTATTGTTGAGTTTTATTTTTACTATTATTACACTGTCAAATCGAGCGGCAAATCGCTAATGTCTTTCAAGCGCTTGCCGTCCACCAGTATTTTCAACATCTCAATCGAGTCCTCGGCTCCTGTCTCCAGGACTGCTTGCTGAAGCTCCGGCAGGGCAAAATGATAGACACAGTCTATGTCACCAGTACCCAATGCCAGAGAGGCGATTCTGGATGGAAGCGGTTCACCTGTAACCACAACAATATGTGGCAGATGTCCTTTTCTATTGCGGATAAGTCCAAGGGCTTCCGTTCTGCTGTTTTGAGCCCTGTCGCTTCTAATAGTCCATTTAGCTGAAATCGAGGCGTGAAGTATCGGCAAATTGTTGTTTTCTTTCCGTATATCAGTGTACTTTGCCGTGGTGCCGTCGACCATATTTTCTCTACTGTTGATGCTGTTGTCTTCCTCGGGGTCACGATATATGACCACATCGGGTGCTACCATATAATCATTGCCGAGGCTGGCTGCCAGTTCCGCGTTCTGTCGTACGTATTCGTTGAGGGCTACCAAATGTGCATACTGCACAAAACTACTTGTCTTCAAGTGGTTTCTGTTTCCCAGTTTTTCAATATGCCACTGTCCGGGACGCAAGTTCTGCAATCTCGGGAATGTGGCCTGAAGGAATTCCATGTTCACCTGTTCGAATTTTGCACCGGAAGTTTGACCGACAACCTTGTCATGCACCTCGGCCATAAGACATGCTGCAATATGGCCAGCTATGCGCTTTGACAAGTCCGAAGACTTGTCGGCATTGCTTGGCACACCGTCTTTATCAATAGTTAACACACTGTTGGACAGCAATGCCCTGTGATATTGCTTTCGAGCTTTTGAAATCAAGCTGTTCATTTTTAAATGCATTGTTTAAAACATCGATTATTCTCTCTCCGACAGCACGTGCCACTGGTGGAGGAAAGGCGTTGCCAATCATGCGACAGGCCTTGGTTTTCTTTTCGCCGAAACTCCAGTCGTCAGGGAACCCTTGTATACGGGCAATCATTCGTGGTGTAAGCTTCGGCATACCGACAAAATCCTTGTCTGGAACATCGTCGGCCACACCACGCCCGTCTATCCCCATCTCTGCCCATGCCATTCTGGCTCGTGTTGGGCCCAAATCGGCTCCACCGTGTTTCTTGCTTCCACCTACAATTGTAGGTGCTATACCATTTGCTTTCTTACTCCATTCCTCTGCGCCCGTCCATCCTTTTGACGCCATCAGATCATATAAAGCCATACCCACCGTCTTCGTATCTTTTCTATGGGGAAAAGGATATACAAACGTATCTTTTATTTTTTTGCTCACTCCTATGATAATAACCCTTGGGCGCAATTGGGGAACGCCATAATCGGACGCATTCAAAAGTTGTATGTGGGGATTATAGCCCATTTTCATCAATGCAACCAAGATGGAATATCTGTATTTGTCGAATTTGGACGACATCAAGCCTCTCACATTCTCTATCATCACCACACGAGGTTGAATCTCGTCAACAAGCCGCAGCATTTCAGGAAACAGGTCTCTTTCATCATCCTTTCCCAATTGCTTGCCTGCCATGCTGAACGGAGGACATGGCACTCCGCCCGACAACAGATCTATCTTCCCTCGGTAGGGCATACCATCAAACATGTGTACATCCTGACAGACAACATTCCATGCCGGACGGTTGCGCCGCAGACACTCACAGTATTCCTGCTCATACTCCACCAGTGCTACATGCTCGAAGCCGGCCTGTTCAAGCCCTAAAGCCTGACCGCCTGCCCCTGCACATATTTCCAGAGATTTATACATAGTCTTATTACTTCAGTTTGAAGACATACAGGCGGGAGTTCTGGTCGACGGCGAAGAGTTCGTTGCCGTGGCGGGTGACGCTGACGGCGAGGGTGTTCTCGTCCCAGTCGTGGATGGTGCCGGTGCCACGGTCGCCCTGCATGGTGACATGGCCCCAGACGCGCCCCTGGGCGCCCTCGGTCTCGACATAGATAGTCTCGGCCTGGTTGTTCTTCTTGACGGGGGCGGCGGGCTTGGCCGCGGGTCTTGCTGCCGGTTTGGCCGCAGCGGGCTGCGCCTTGCGGAGCACGGGGACCAGCTCTACCTCGGCTGCCGGCTCCTCGGCATCGGCAGGTTCGGCGGCAACCACCACCGGCTGCTCCTCCGCTTGCACGGGGGCTTGCTGCTTGCAACCCACCATCAGCAGGGCTGCCACCATTGGGATTGTTATCAATTGCGTCTTCATAATGTATCTATATTGTGCAATTTTTATTTATATCAATATTTCCAGACATTCCAGTCGAAAGCGGCTTCGGCGCCCTCCGGCAACTGATGGAAGAGGTCGCGCCCGACAACCGCCTCCACACTGTCGACGCTGACGGCATAGTGACGCGGCGAGTAGGTCTGCTCGTTGTTCTCCACCAGAAAAGCCACGGTCGCATACGTGCTGTCGGATATGCTCACGGCCAAAGCCTTGAAAAAGGCGCTCGGCACCCATACTCCCGCCGGACCAAGCTTGGCGACACTGCCGGTATCGGCAAACACGGGCCCGCACACGACCCAGACACGACCGTAGCGCTTGGCCACACGGCGCGTCATTTCCTCTATCTTGCGCCAGGCTTGGCTGTTCATCGTATGGTCTTGCGGACATATATTGGTGAAATAGTAGCTCTCCTCCAGCGCCTGACAGCTCCACCGCATGTCGGCCCGCGGAGCCATGTGCCCCTTGTCCCATCCGGTGTGGGAATAGTCCTCGCGGCTGGCCTTGGGGAAGCGCACGTCGGGGTCGCGACTGAAGCTGTACTGGCCATCGTTCTGTCCCTCGGCCTCTTCGGAGGTCAGTTCCCAGGCCACCCAGTCGGGGCAGAGCGTGGTGTGGTTGTAGCCCGCCGTGTAGCCCAGATGGCGCACGACATCCTCGCCGGGAGCCGTGGCCGGCATCTCCACACCGGTGAGCGCAGACACCGCCTGCCGCGTCTCCACAGACGTGCAGGTCGCCAACAGCAACGGCAGCAGTATAAACAACAACTTCATATCTCCTAACTCATAACTCTTAACTCATAACTGCCTACAACTCCACCTCCTCGCGGAACGTGGGCACGCTGACGCTCTTCCAGCCCACCTTGAGCAGTGTCTCGGCAAAGTGCTGCTGCGTCTCCTCTTCACCATGCACGATGAAGATATGTTTCAGCTTGCGCTTGTCCTGGCAGCCGATGTAGCGTATCATCTCGCTGTAGTCGCCGTGGCCGGAGAGGGACTCAATGCGGCGCAGCTCGGCACGCACCTTGTGTCGCTGGCCGAAGATGGAGACCTCCTCGTCGCCACGCATAATCTTGGCCCCGAGGGTCGAAGGCTCGCAGTAGCCCACGCAGAGGATAGTCGTGGCCGGGTTGTCGATATGGTTGGCCAGGTGGTGCTTCACGCGTCCGGCCTCCATCATGCCGCTGGCGGCGATGATCACGCAGGGCTTGTGGCGTATGTTGAGCTGCTTGCTCTCCATGACGCTCTGTATGTAGTGCAGGCGGTTGAACCCGAACGGGTCGGGGTCGTTCTGGCAATAGTCGGCTATGCGCTGGTTGAAGCACTCGGTGTGCAGCCGCATGATATTGGTGGCGCTGATACTCAGCGGGCTGTCCACAAAGACATCGATGTCCGGCAGCAGCTTGACGTGCTCCAGACGGTCGAGGGCATAGATGATTTCCTGCGCACGTCCGATGGCGAAACTCGGTATGATGAGCTTGCCTTTCTTCTTGGTGCAGGTGTCCAGCACCGCCTTGAGCAGCTCGGTCTCGGCGTCCTGCATGCTCTCGTGCAGGCGGTCGCCGTAGGTGCTCTCCATGATGAGGTAGTCCACCTGCGGGAAGGGTTCGGGGTCTTTCAGTATCTGCTTGTCGTAGCGGCCTATATCGCCCGTGAAGCCGAGGCGTATCTTGCGGCGGCCGTCCTTGATTTCCAGATATACCAGGGCCGAGCCCAGGATATGGCCGGCATCGAAGAATTCCACCGTCACCTCGCCCTCTATGTTGAACTTCTTGTGGTAGGGCACGCTGATGAAGCAGCTCATGCACGCCTGGGCGTCGCGCTCGTCGTAGATAGGCTCCACGGGTTCCAGCCCCTGCGCCTTGCGCTTCTTGTTGAAGGTCTGCGTGTCCTGCTCCTGTATGCGGCCCGCGTCGGCCAGCATGATGGCGCACAGGTCGCGCGTGGCCGGCGTGCAGAGCACGGTGCCACGGAACCCTTGCTTGTAGATGAAAGGTATCAGGCCGCTATGGTCGATATGGGCATGGCTGAGCACCAGGTAGTCTATCTCCTCGGGGTCGAAGCCCAGGTCGCGGTTCATCGCGTCGGTCTCCAGTCCCTTGCCTTGGTACATGCCGCAGTCGAGCAGTATCTTCAGACCACTCTTGGTCGTAATCAGGTGTTTGCTTCCGGTCACCTCGCGGGTGGCCCCCATGAATTGCAGTTTCATTATCTTATCTTACATAGGTTGTTATTCAATCACAATGCGGCGGGCAGGCCCCTCGCCCACCCTGACCAGCCAGATGCCCGCCGCGGGCACGTCGACCCGCGTGGCGGCCGACTGCGCGGTCAGCGCCAGGTGGCAGCGCCCCTGCATGTCGTAGAGCCGCAGCCGTTCGCCGACGGCACAATTCACTGTCAGCCGTCGACCGCTGGCCGCAAGCGTCCAATCGCCCGTCTCGACGTCCGCCACACCCACCCGTTCGAAAAGGGCGCGGAGCGTGATGGCGCCGCCGACGGTCAGCCGACGGGGGTTGTCGGTGCCGCCGTCGCTCCAGGTCACGAAACGTGCACCCTGCAGCGGCAGGCCGCACACCTCCACCTCGGCACCGGCCGGCAGCAGCGCGCTGCCCACTCCCACACCGAGCGCGGCGTTGTCTGTCTCGATACGCACGGGGAAGAAGGTGGGCACCACGGTATCGTGAACCTCCACCGGCGTGTAGACGGTGTCGTGCTCTATCACGGCATAGTATATCGTGTCGGCCACCCACAGCGTGTCGACCGGCACGGCAAAGAACCACGCCGCAAGCGACGTGTCGCCCTGCACCGCGAGCGAGCGCGGATTCTGCTCGGCGCCGTCGCTCCAGCACACGAAGCGGTAGCCCGGCGCTGCCGTCGCCTGCAGCACTGCCTGCGAGCCCACGGCGTAGCTGCCCGACCCGGCCACGCTGCCGCGCAGCGGGTCGTTGACCGCCAGCGCCACCGCGGCCATGCAGCCCTCGCCGACCACACTGCCGAAGGCGGCCCAGCCGGCCACCGCCGCATAGGCGGACGCCGCGGCGCAGGGCACATGCAGCTCGCACTGCGCAAGGTCCACATTGTCGAACACCGACCCCACCAGCACGGGCGGCACCGCCCCACGGCACCAGAGGGCCGCGAGCGACGTGTTGCCGTTGAAGGCACCCACGCCGACCGAAGTCAGCGTGGACGGCAGGTCGGCCAGCGCAAGTCCCGAGCAGTTGTAGAAGGCTCCCGTGCCCACCGAGGCAATGCCCTCGGACAGCACCACCGAGGTCAGACCCGCACAACTATGGAAAGCATAGTTGGCAACGCCCAGCACGGGATAGACCGTGCCGCCGTACGTCACCGCCGAGGGGACGACCAGCGCACCCACGGGTTTGGTATAGCCCGCCCAGCTCTGGGCCGTGGTGCCGCCCGTGTAGGGACGCACCACCTCCACGCCACCGGCCACATGGCTGAAATACAGCGTCTGACCCGACGGCATCACCGCCTCGAAGTCGTAGGCCCATGCGGCCAACGGCATCAGCAACAGGATGAGCGACAATATTTTGCCTTTAAACATAATACCTTATTAACGCACCACGCCCTGTTTTATTGCCCGCCGTCGATAAAAAATACCCCCACCTGTTGCGACGCGAAAAAACGCCCTTGTAACCCACTGAACCCCAGACTCTCAACCTATCATCGACTTACCAACGACTTACCAACGACTTACCAACGACTTACCAACACCTACTACAGTAGTCGTTGATAAGGCTTTAGCATGTTTATTGGCAGGCTGTCGGAGGGCCATGCCGGGCGGCCGGGTGGTGGTGCTCCCGTCCGGACCGCGGAGGCCACCCTACGGCCGTCCGGCATCGGCAGCGCACAGCATAGCTGGAGGCGGAATGCAACTTTTTGTCCACATGTCGAAAAATATATGTATCTTTGCAATTTCAACCCCTCGACCGAAGGGAATATATTTTATTGTAAACCAACCGTCAACAAAGAATCCAACAACAACGATGGACAAAAAATCTATTATAGGACTGGTATTGATATTCGCCATTTTCGTGGGCTACATGTTCTGGGTGTCGCCCTCGAAGGAGGAAATAGCGGAGCGGCAGCGCGTCTACGACTCAACCCTGGCCGCCCAGCAGGAGCAGCAACGCGTGGCCGACTCGACAGCGGCCGCCCAGGCCCGGCTCGACTCGCTGGCCGCCGTCGGCGACAGCAGCGCCCTCACCCTCGGCAGCGGACGCCGCGTGCACGACATGGGCGCCTTCAACAGCGCCGCGCTGGGCGAGGTGCGACCCCTGACCGTCGCCACCGACCGGCTGGCACTGGAGTTCAACACCCTGGGCGCGCAGGTGAACAGCGTCGTGCTCAACGACTATCAGACCTACGATAGCAACGAGCTGCGCCTCATCACCCCCTCGGAGGAGAACATGAACCTCGTCTTCTCGACCGAAGACAACCGCGTGGTCAACACCAAAGACCTGGTTTTCAAACCCTACATCTACGGCAAACCCGCCACCGCCTACGACTGGACCGTCAAGGAAGGCGACTCGCTGGTGGTCAGCTTCCGCGCCGAAGTGGCCGACAGCCTCACCCAAGGCTACCTCGAATACCGCTACACCGTGCGCGGCGACAGCTATGAAGTGGGCTTCGACATCAACTTCGTGAACCTGGACAAGGTGGTGCGCAACACCCCCTACATGGACTTCCGCTGGCAGAACCGCATGCTGCGACAGGAGAAAGTGAACAGCGGCAGCCGCGGCAAAAACAACCGCAACAGCGACCGCGAACGCTACTATAGCAGCATATACTATAAAGGACCCAAAGAGAAGAACCCCAACAACGTGGGCATGGGCCAGGACAAACAGAAGCAGGTGAAGACCAACCTGGATTGGGTGGCCTTCAAGGACCAGTACTTCGCCGCCATCATCACCGCCGAAGGCGGCATTCCCTTCGAGAATGCCGACCTCAGCGTCAGCACCGACAAGCGCGACACCGCCCGCAACTACCTGACCGACATGCAGGCCGTCATCGGCGTGCCCTACAGCCAAACCGACGCCTCCATGCACATGGGCTTCTACTACGGCCCCACCAAACTGCGCGACCTGCGCGCCATGCACCGCGGCTACGACCGCATGCTGCCCCTCGGCTGGACCATCATCTCCAAGAGCGTCAGCCGCTACCTTATCGTGCCGGTGTTCAACTTCCTGGAGCGCTTCGGCTGGAACTACGGCATCATCATCATCGTCTTCACGCTGCTCATCCGCCTGGTGCTGCTGCCGCTGGTCTACAAGAGCTACCAGGGCGGCGCCATCATGCGCATACTGAAGCCCGAGATGGACGCCCTGAACAAGAAATATCCCCAGCCCGAACAGGCCATGCAGAAGCAGCAGGCCATGATGAACCTGCAGAAGAAGGCGGGCTACAGCCCGATGGCAGGCTGCCTGCCGGTGCTCATACAGATGCCCTTCCTGACGGCCATGTTCATGTTCTTCCCCATAGCCATCGAGCTGCGCCAGAAGCCCTTCCTCTGGTGCAAGGACCTGTCGAACTACGACTCCATCCTCGACTTCGGGTTCAACATACCCCTCTACGGCGACCACATCTCGCTCTTCTGCCTCCTGATGTTCGGCATGCAGTTCTTCTACACCTGGTACACCATGCGCCAACAGGCCGGCACCCAGACCATGCCCGGCATGAAATTCATGATGTACTTCATGCCCTTCATGATGCTCTTCATCTTCAACAGCCAGAGCGCCGGACTGAACCTCTACTACCTCATCTCGCTCACCTTCACCATGACGGTGATGATGCTCATCCGCCGCTTCACCAGCGAGAAGAAGGTACGCGCCCGCATGGCCGCCTACGACTCCAAGCACAGCAGCAAGAACGGCAAGCCCAAGAAGAGCAAATTCCAGCAGCGCCTGGAAGAGCTGCAGAAGCAAGCCGAGCAGATGCAACGTGAACAAAACAACAGACGATAAACGACACGATACATTAATTCAAAACTATGGTTGCAACACTCATTACAATCTTCATCCTGGGCTACGCCTGTATAGCCCTTGAGCACCCGCTAAAAATCAACAAGACGGCCACCGCCCTGCTGCTGGGCTGCCTCATCTGGGCCGTCTTCAACATGTTCAATATGAGCAATCCCGCCCTGCTGGCCGAATTCGGCGGCATGGAGGGCTACCGCAGCTTCGTAAGCAGCAGTCTGGTAGAGAACCTGGGCGAGACAGCCGAGATAGTCTTCTTCCTGCTCGGCGCCATGACCATCGTCACACTGATTGAAGACTACCAGGGCTTCACCATCATCACCGACCACATCACCACCACCGACAAGAAGAAGCTCCTCTGGGTCATCTCGATCCTCACCTTCTTCCTCTCGGCTCTGCTGGACAACATGACCACTGCTATCGTGATGGTGGCGCTGCTGCGCAAGCTCATCGCCGACCGCAAGGAGCGCTGGCTCTATGCCGGCATGGTAATCCTGGCCGCCAACGCAGGCGGCGCCTGGAGCCCCATCGGCGACGTGACCACCATCATGCTCTGGATTAAGGGCCAGGTGACCACGTTCAACATCATCGTCAAGACCCTCCTGCCCAGCCTTGTCTGCATGGTGGTGCCGGTGCTCATCCTGAGCGCTCACCTCAAGGGCGACATCGTGCGTCCCGAATCCGGGCACGACGGCATCGAGGTGGCACCCTGGATGCGCAAGCTGGTTCTCATCATGGGCGTGTGCGGCCTCATCTTTGTGCCCGTCTTCAAGACCATCACCCACCTGCCGCCCTACCTGGGCATGCTGCTCAGCCTGTCGGTGCTCTGGGTGACGACCGAAATACTCAGCCGCAAGCATTCGAAGGAGGGACACAAGCTGCCCACGGCCGTGAGCACGCTGGAACACGTCGACGTGCCCACCATTCTCTTCTTCCTCGGTATCCTGATGGCCGTCAGCTGCCTGAAGGTGGCCGGTATTCTGGGCAACCTGGCTCAGGGTCTCGACGGTATGCGCAGCATCAGCGTCGGCGGCGAGACGGTTGGCTTCTTCCTTATCGACCTTATCATCGGCGTGCTTTCGTCCATCGTGGACAATGTGCCGCTGGTGGCTGCCGTGCAGGGCATGTATCCGATGAGCCCCGAGGGCTTCATCGCCAACCATCCCTTCTGGGAGTTCCTGGCCTACTGCGCCGGTACGGGCGGCTCGCTGCTCATCATCGGCTCGGCCGCCGGAGTGGCTGTGATGGGCATGGAGAAGATAGACTTCATCTGGTACCTCAAGAAAATCAGCTGGCTCGCCCTGGCAGGCTATCTGGCCGGTGCCGTGGTCTTCGTGGCCATGAACCTGGCCTTCGAGCGCTACGACTGGTGGAGCCAGATGGTGTAAATGAAAGACTTCGAGTCTTCAAGACTTCGAGTCCTCGAGACTTTCGAGACTTCAGGTCTTCAAGACTTCAAGACATCTAGACATCAAGGATATTTAGGCATTACGACAACGAGATGCCACGACACCAAGAAGTGAATACGTTGAACAGTAACGACACGAAGACTCGTAGTCATGAAGACTCGAAGTCTCTTTGGACTGAATTCAAGCAGCGCCCGGTGTGGCGCAAGGTGTGCGACATATTGCTGGTGCTTTTTGCGCTGGCCGGAGCCGCTATCATCGGGGCCTGGGGGCTCTATCAGCTGGGCGTGACCAACAACCGTGGAGCGGTGGACAAGAACTACCGCTACATGATGTCCGTCAGCGAGATGCAGCAGTTGAAGGGGGCCGAACTTACGCCCGAGCAGACCGACTCGCTCTGGGCCGACCAGCTGGAGCAGCTGGCCCACCTGGCTCGCCGCCACCCCGTCAACGCTCGCCTCATACTGCACGCCGCCAGCGTCAGCGACGACCCGTCGCTGATTGGCCCTATGGTGGCCGCCCTCCGCATCTACACCGATACCTCACTGAACACTGAACACTTAACACTTAACACTCAAAACGCCATTCCCTGGATGGCCACGCCCGAATGGGAGGCACTGAAGGAGGCCATCACCCGCGACAGCGCCCTCATCCACGAGGCCGGACGCCTGACCGGTGTCGAGCCCCGCCTCATTGTGGGATGCCTCATCGGCGAACAGATACGCCTCTTCAACTCCAAACGCGAGATGTACAAGAAGTACCTCGGCCCCGTGAAGGTGCTCAGCGTGCAGAGCCAGTTCAGCTACGGCGTGAACGGCATCAAGGACTTCACCGCCGAGGCCGTCGAGCAGCACCTCAAGAATCCCGCCAGCGAATACTACATGGGGCCCTCCTACGAGCATCTGCTCGACTATCCCGAGGGGGCCAATCTGGCCGAGGAGCGCTACCGCCGCCTGGTGGACTACGGCAGCCATCTCTACAGCTACATCTACACCGGATGCATACTGCACCAGACCATGCTGCAATGGCGCCGTGCGGGCTACGACATCAGCGACCGTCCCGACCTGCTCTTCACCCTCTTCAACGTGGGCTTCAGCCAGTCGGTGCCCAAGCCCAACCCCGTGCCCGGCGGCAGCCACATCACCGTCGGCGACCGCGAGTACACTTTCGGTGCCATCGGCTTCGACTTCTACTACAGCGGCGAGCTGGCCTCAGTCTTCCCCTTCCAGCGCCAACGCTTTGCCTCCGCCAGCGACGGAGCCGACGTGGAGGCCATACAAGCCAGCATGACCGACTGCAACCGGCCCGAACGCGGCTCGGAGTACCGCCACACAGACAGCACCACCGCACCGGTCAACACCACGCTCGACGACGACGAGGAGCCTGACCCCTTCGGCATCGACCACAGCAAGGTGCAACCCATGAAACACACTGCCCAGTAGTCGCCCCTCCCACCCTTGCCTTTTGGCACCCTCATCAAGGTCTGAAACAGGCTTCCGAAATGTTAAAATGGTAGGATGGTGGTAGGATGGTGGTACGTTGGTGGTAGGTTGGTGGTAGGATGACCCCAATCAGGTCGGAGGGAGGGTTAATGATGAATGATGAATGATGAATGGTGAATATCAGATAGCTACGTGCTGTCAACTGCCAACTGTCAACTGTCAACTATTCATTTTCAATTCTCGATTTTCAATTCTCAATTCACCGCACCCTCAACTTGCAGATGAAAAATGCAAGTTAAAAAATCATAAAAATATGATTGTCTCTTTGAACCACCTAGGAGTCAAGTAGGTAAGTAGTTAAATAGTCAAGGCAAATGCACCTGACTGCAGTATTGCCTTAACTACTTAACTACTTGATTACTGTCTACCCAACTGCTGTTTCTCAAGGTTTCCAGGCGCGGAAGGTGCAGGCGAAGTGCGGGTCGCCGTTGTGCTTGACACTGAAGGCCATACCCGCATCGGCGGCCACCTTTGACATCTCCTCCATGCGGCGCTGGCATTTTTTGACGCCGCCCAAGCCGTGGGTGCACTGCATGTAGCATCCCTTGTGCCCAGCCTGGTGGTGCAGCTCGAAGCTGCCGAAGCCCAGCTCCTTGGCGCGCTGTTCCAGGCGGTCGAAGGCGCGGTCGGCCGAGCAGCCGTGCGAGACGAAGACGGTGTCGATCAGCGTCGTGCTCGTAGTCTGCCGGGCCTCTTCAGCCTCCTCTTGGGCGTCGTCAAGCTCCTCCATGATATCGTCCCACTCGTCCTCCCAATCGGCCTTGTCGGCGTTCAGCAGCTGCACGAAGACCACGTGCAGCACCAGCTCGCGCACCTCGGGCATGTCGAATAAACGGGTGGAGAGGAGCGCCGGGTCGTCGCAGACGAGGGTGCAGTGCGCTATCGGAGTGCCCCAGAAGCGGACGTCGAACTCCACGCCGTCGGTGGTTACGCGCGTCCAGCCCAGCCTGACGTTGAGCACCCACTTGGGCACTCCCCGCATCCGGAGACACCAGACGCTGTCGTTTAACGCCTCGAGGCTGACGCCGTCGTCGTCGAGCGACTGGGAGGAGGCGTGGTCGATGTGGAGCGTGTCGTCGCTGCCGTCGTAGACGCGGGTGAAGAAGTGCAGGCTGTCGCGCCAGCCGTAGGTGACCAGCTGCCGATCCTTGGTGGTTGCCATGAGGGCGAAGTCGTAGCCCTCGGCCTCGCGGGTGCTCTCCACCTCGCCGGCCGTCACGCCGCCCTGGAAGCCGTCCAGCGCAGGCGCCTCGCGGTGGCGGCAGCCCGTAGCCATCAGGGCCGCCACCGCTATTGTCAAGATAATGTAGCGTTTCATAATTCTTGTTTTTTTATGGAGTTAAGTAGGTAAGTAGTTATCGCTCGCTGCGCTCGCTAGTAGTTAAGACAAATGCTCTCGTCTACGGTATTGCCTTATCTACTTAACTACTGTCTACTTAACTACTATTCTTAATTATTAATTTTCAATTCTTCCACGCTGATGCCCAGCAGTTGCATCTTCTGCCGGATGAGGGGCAGCTCCTCCTCGAGGAACTCGCGCCGCTGGTGGGCGAGGATGCGCTCGCGGGCGTCGGCACCGACGAAGTAGCCCACGCCGCGGCGCTGATAGATGATCTCTTCCTGCTGCAGGTAGTCGAACGAGCGCACCACCGTGTTGGGGTTGACGCCCATCTGGGTGGCCACGTCGCGCACGCTGGGCATGCGGTCGTCGGCCACGAGCTGGCCTTGCAGCACCTGCTCCATCAGCCAGTCGGCTATCTGCAGGTATATCGGTTTCTGTTTCCTAAAGTCCATAGTCGTTTCCTCAAATTAGTCTAATGACATCCATAATCATATCCACACCGTCCACCGACACCCGGCAGCGGCCGTCGCCGACGATGGTTTTATTGTCCTTTTTCACCGAAGGAACGTCGCAGCGCAGATGGTTCATCATGCCGTCCATCTCGATGGTCAGGCCAGCTGTCTCGGGTACCACATGGAGGGCCAGCAGGCAGCGGACGCCGTCCATGTCTATCTCGTCGGGCAGTTCGCCGGGATAGTAGGAGTTGACGTTCACATTCACTCCGTCGACGTTGAGCTTGCGGTGCTGCACACGCCAGACGGCCACCCGGACGTCCACACCGTCAATCTCGATGTCGTCGAGGTTCGTGCCGCGCGGCAGCTCGATGTACAAGTGTTTGCGCAGTGCCTTCAGGTCGCCTTGACTGTACTTCCCATTGGCACAATACTGGATTTCCAGCTCGCCCTCGTCGTCCACATAGTAGCGCAGGCGGAGGTCGTCGGTCAGCGAGGTGTCGGCCTTCTCATGGATGCGCACCTCGGGTGTGTCGGAATAGAGGATCTCGACGTCGCCACAGAGCCAGTTGACGCTGAGGCTGCGGACGGGCTGCGCGATGGTGGCGTCACCCACGCTGTAGCGCTCGGGATGCTCATAGGTGAAGTTGGTCTTGCCATTGTTGCCGCAGGCCACCATCAACACTGTGGCCATCAGGGCGAATAATATTCTACGTATCTTCATAATACTTAACTTTTTACTCTTAACTTTTAACTTTCAATAGGCCATTCTGTTCAGTCGGCGCCAGCTGAGCCAGCCGAAGAGGGCCGTCAGCAGCACGTTGAAGCCGAGGGTTACACCGAAGAGCCAGTTGACCATCTGTTCGCCGCTCATGCGGTCGGGCAGCTGCATGAACCAGTCCATGAAGCTGCTGTCGGAGAAGACGGCCACCATCACGGGCATGAGGATGATGCTGATGGCGAAGTTGATGACGTAGAGCCAGAGGATGGTCTGCAGCACCTTGTGCTTCTTGAAGATGGTGCTGGTGAAGAGGAACATCAACACGGTGGAGATGTAGCCTGTCCAAGCAGCCACATGCCACATCCAGCCGAGGTGCAGGAAAGCCTCGGCCCCCTCCTCGGCGGCAGCATAGTCGCTCAGGGCCGACATGTCGAAGGTGAAGGGGAAGCCCATCTCGCCCTGCCAGATCCACTCCTGCCACGGGCCGAAGGGCACGGCGGTGAGGAACACATCGAGCACCATGCTGCCCAGATAGACGGCCAGCGGGCACACGATGAGCGAGAAGAGCAGCGCCGAGCAGAACTTCTCTGCCTTCGAGGCGGGGAGCATGGCGTAGTAGATGCCCTCGTTGCGGAGGTTCCAGGTGCGGTACATGCGCGAGGGGGCCATGATGGCGGCGATATAGGCCACGGTCTCAATCATGATGAGACGCAGGTCGGCCGGCATGTGGGCGTCGCCGCCGCCGAAGACATACATCATCAGCCACGCGGCAAACGGCAGGGCGGCCAGGATAATCATTGTGGTGCCGAACATCGGCCACATATTGCGAAAGTCTTTCGCTACGACTTTACAGAAACGATTCCATTCCATATTGTTTAGTTTTTGTAGTAGTTAAGGAGTTAAGAAGTTAAGGAGTTAAGACAAATGTGCTGGATGGCGGTATCGCCTTATCTACTTAACTACTGTCTACTTGACTACTGATTCATATTCATTTTTTTAGGAGTTAAGACAAATGTGCTGGATGGCGGTATTGCCTTATCTACTTAACTACTGTCTACTTAACTACTCGTTAATACGTCATACGGTCCATCCGGCGGCGGCTGAGCCAGGCCAGGAAGAGGGTTGCGGCGGCCTCGACGGCAATCACGACCCAGAAGCCTTGCGGCCTATTGTCGAAATAGAGGGGGAAAAACACCAACCCTCCGATCATCAAGAGGAACAGCAGCACCTGCAGGAAGCCGCGGAGGTTGTTGTTGGCCACCGTGTTGGCCCATATCATGCCGAACATGGCCACGAGGAAGGTGAACAGGGTGCCCAGCACCATCGGCAGGTCGACGAACCTAAGCGTCTCCGACTGCCAGAAGTACTTCGTGTAGCCCGGCAGATGCACCGCCGTCAGCAGCACGTCCTCCACCAGGCCGATGGCCATCAGCCCCACGACGGTCAGCACCATCACGGTGGCAATCGAGGCGTGCTTCTCGGCCTTGGTGGCGGGCAGCATGGCGAAGTAGATGCCGCGCTTCTTCTTGCCCACGTTGGGGTAGACCTGGGTGGGAATCATCAGCGCCCACCAGGCCACCATGCACACCATCAGTGCCAGTCGGTATAAGGTGCCGTGGGTATATTCATTGCCCAGCAGTTGCTGGCTTAGCACCATCAGCGGCGTAAAGGCCAGCGCCATCCACAGGCCCGAATAGAGGGTCTCTCTGGGGCAACTGCGCACATCGTGCCGCACCAGCCGCCCGTAACGCTTTATGTCGAATGATTTGTTATTCATCTCATTTTTTTATTTCTGTTGTTTGTTTAAACGCCGAAGGCGTGTCAGCAAATAGGCAGGTGGTGGAGCGCAGCGGAACCCCTGCAACAAAGGCCACCATCCCGTTAGCCCCGAAGGGGCGACAGAAGTCAATCCGTCTCAAGGTATCTTTCATCATATTCTGTATTATAAGCATCCAGAAAACGTTTGTATTCCTCTGCAAAGGTCACCTTACGATGATGTTCTGCCTGATTGCCAATATAGGCCACAGTACTCTCCACCACAGATGAGCTCACCGAGAAAGCGCCATAGCCCTCTTGCCAAGCAAACGTCCGGTAGTAGGAATCCAGACTCTTAATCCACCGGCTGCTCTCCGCTTTGATTGTCCTGACAAAATCTGACAGAGCCATCGTTTTAGGCAGGGCAGCAAGGATGTGGACATGATTCTCAACACCACCAATCCTGATTGGGTTTCCCCCTACTCCTTTGATGATACCACCCATATAGTCATGAATCCTTTTAAGATCATCCCTGCGCATAGGAGTGGCCATCTTGGTGTGGAAGATCAGATGGACATTCATTGTTACGAGTGTACTTGCCATGTTTCTTGTTTTCTGTCGCGCCTTCGGCGCTATTTGGATTTTATTATCTGTTCCTTTTGCAGGGGTTCCGCTTCGCTTCACCGCCTGCCTAATCGCTGTCGCGCCTTCGGCGCTTTGCTATGCAAACAATTCTCTAATCTTTTCCTTGTTGCGCAGCACGGCGTTGAAGAGGGCCTCGATGTTGAGCTGGCTCTCCTCGCCGCTCTCGTTTGCCACCACATTCATGTATCCGCCCGGCAGCAGTTCGCTGTAGAGGGCATCCGGACGCTCCGCACCGCCATATTCGAAGTAGAGCTTCTCGGTGATGCGCTGCACCGAGGCGTCGAGCAGCACGGCGTTGTGGCTCAGGATGACGATGGGGTCAATCAGGTTCTCCACATCCTTCACCTGATGGGTGGAGATGATGATGGTCTTGCCCTCGTCGGCGATCTTGCTCAGGATGGAGCGGAACTGGGCCTTGCTGGGGATGTCGAGGCCGTTGGTGGGCTCGTCGAGCAGCACGTAGTCGGTGCCCAGCGAGAGGCTGGCGGCGATGAGGCTCTTCTTCTGCTGGCCGAAGCTCATCTCCTTGAACTTGCGCTCCGGCTCCACCTCCAGCTCCTGCATCAGGTGGAGAAAGGAGCCCTGCGAGAAGGTGGGATAGAAGGGTGCCAGTTCGTCGACATACTTCTGCGGCGTGGCGTTGTCGGGCAGCGTCACCTCGTCGGGCAGGAAGACAATGCGCTGCAGCATCTCCGGCAGGCGGTCGTAGCTGGTCATGCCGTCCACCGTGCAGCTGCCCATCGAGGGGCGCTGCAGGCCACAGATGATCTTGAGCAACGTGGTCTTTCCCACACCGTTCTCGCCCAGCAGGCCATAGATGGCGCCCTGCGGGAAACTCAAATTGATATTGTTGAAGACCGGAGTCTTCTTGTAGCTGAAGTCAAGGTTCTTAATCTCTATCATATCTTTGTTTTTTTAGGAGTTAAGTAGGTAAGTAGTTATCGCTCGCTGCGCTCGCTGGTAGTTAAGACAAATGCACCGGCCGGTTGCAGTATTGCCTTATCTACTTGACTACTACCCACTTGACTACTTATTTATACTTCACTGCTGTGCCGAACACCAGCACCTCGGCGGCCTGGGCCATGATGCTGTTGGTGGTGTAGCGCACGCCAATGATGGCGTCGGCGCCCATGCGGACGGCCTGGTCGACCATGCGCTGGGTGGCTATCTCGCGGGCCTTCTCCATCATGTCGGTGTAGCTGCCCAGCTCGCCGCCCACGATGCCCTTGAGCTGCTGGCCGAGGTCGGCAAACATGTTCTTGGCGCGGATGGTACTGCCGGTGACCACTCCGAGCTCTTCGTAATTGCACCCTTGCAGGGTTTCTACTGTTACAAGTTTCATAGCTTCTATATTTTTATTGCATTTGTGGCATATTGGTGTCGGTGGCGCCTTGGCGGGCCTTGCTCTCGAGCTCCATCTTGCCGATGCGCCAGGTGAGGCCGAGACTGACGAAGCGCGAGTCGAAGCGCTGGCTGCCGGTAGTCTGGTACTGCGGCGCCGTGGTGTTGGATCCCCATTCGGCCATGCCGAAGATATCGTTGACGTTGAAGTAGACGCTCAGCTGGCGGTTGAAGAAGTCGCTGCTCATGCCGAAGTCCACCCCTTTGTTGGCCACACTCATGCTGTACAGGCCCAGCTGCGGCGAACGGTAGTGGGCGTTGGCAAAGACCTCCAGTTTGTTCCATAACTTAGCCCACACGTTGAGGCGGGCGCTCCAGCTCCAGTGGTTCCGCACGTCACCCATGTAATCGAATCCGTAGTTGAACACCGAAGCGTTGAGCCTCACGTTGAAGAAGCCCGTAGGGCGGTACATGATATTGGCGTCGAGGCCCTCGGTGTGGCTGGAGCCGATATTGACGGGGTAGGTGTAGTTGACCAGATAGGCGCCGAAGTAGGGGTCGGTGGTGGCGGCGGTCATGGTACCCTGCTCATTGGTATTGGCGCGGAAGTAGGCATTGAGGCTCACCATGCCGAAGCCCGGCACAAACTGGCTGGCCGCAGCCTCCAGGTTGTGGGTGTAACTGCGCAGCAGGGCGGGGTTGCCGGTGCGGAAACTATAGTCGTCGTAGAAGCGGAAGGTCGTCAGGTTGAGCAGGTCGGTGGGGTCGGAGTAGCGGCGCGTGTAGCTGAGGCTGAAGTTGGCGAAGGTCTTGGTGCGGTAGCTCAGGTGGATAGAGGGAACGAGGCCGAAGAGGGCGGTGTCGACGGGCGACAAGTCGTTCATCGCGG
This sequence comes from Bacteroidales bacterium, assembly GCA_045576855.1. Taxonomy (GTDB): domain Bacteria; phylum Bacteroidota; class Bacteroidia; order Bacteroidales; family P3; genus Colimorpha. The sequence continues at coordinate 150,714 of JAZNHG010000031.1, forward strand.
TGTGGTGTATCGTACCGGTCCTGAAAGCGCTCTCGCCACGCAGACCGAGCTTGGCGGTGAACATGCCCCAGCGCTTCTGCAGGGTGACGTAGGCCTGGGGATGCCATCCTGTGTACTCAGCGTTGTAGCCGCGCAGGTGCATGACGTCCCACGTGCTGCCGTCGGCGTTGAGGCTGTCGAGCAGCTGGTCGTTGGTGTTGTGGCTGAAGCCCACCTCGGCGCCGAGCTCCAAATCTATATCATGCTTGAAGGGATGCACATAGTCGGCGCCCAGGGTGAAGTTAGGGCCGAAGTAGGCCGACGAGCTGTGGCGCTGGAAGTCGGTGAGGGCGGGGTTGGAATAGTCGCGCCACATGGTGTCGCCCACGCCGGGTGTGCTGCCCCACACACTGCCGTTGAGGCGCAGGGTGAGCTTGCGGCCGGTGGTGTCGAACCGGTGCTCTAACCAGGCGCCGCCGTAGCCGCCACCGCCAAAGCCGCGACTGACGCTGCTGTCAGTGTAGCCCAGGTCGCTCAGCACTGGCAGGTACTCGCGGTAGATGTAGTGGCTCGTCGAGCCGCTGCGACTCCAGTAGGGGTAAGCCCCCAACCAGGCCGAGAGGTTGGTCATGCTGTCTATCTTCCAGTTCATGTTGAAGCCCATGTAGCCACCCCAGTTGGCGGCACGGGTCTTGCCGTTGTACTCCTGGTAGCGGCTGGTGTCGCCGTTGTCGTCCAGGAGGGTCGCCGTGCCGTCGTCCTCCATGTTGTGCTGGCTGTAACTGCCGTTGAGGTAGAGGTTCATGTCGAACTTCTCGTTGGCGTAGACATACGAGACCCAGGGCGAGACGCTGGGCATGGTGTTGGCGCGCACGCCCACGCAGAGCAGTTCGTTGCGCTTCACGGTCTGGTTGGTCACGATGTTGATCACGCCGCCGTTGGTCGAGTAGCGGGCCGAGGGGTTGGTGATGACCTCGATGCGCTCGATGGCGTTGGCCGGCAGGGTCTTGATGTACTGCTTCAGGGCCTCCTCGTTCATGTGCGAGGGCTGGTCGTTAATCCATATCTCGACGCTGCTGACGCCGCGGAGCGTGATGTTACCCTCGGCGTCCACCTCCACGCCGGGGGCGTTCTGCAGCGCGTCGCTGGCCGTGCCGGTCTGTATGCTGGCGTCCTCCTTGGTGTTGTACATATTCTTCTCGCCGTCCATGGCGTAGAGGGGGCGTTCGGCGGTGACCTTCACCTCCTGCAGGGTGGTGCCGCCCTTGAGCTTGATTTCCACATCATCTATAGTACCTATAATATTAATAGGCACCATATACGTCTCGTAGCCCACGAAGGAAGCCTGCATCAGGTAGCTGCCCGCCGCCACCTCGTCGATGTGGAAACGGCCGTCGAAATCGGTCGTCTCGCCACGCATGAAGACGGTGTCCGCCACACGCATCAGCGCCACATTGACGAAGGGCATCGGCTCGCCCGTGCGTTCGTCGACCACACGGCCCTGGACCGTCAGATTTTGACCATTGGCAGCCCCTCCAACCAGAAATGCGGCGAAGGTAACCACCGTGATAATTTTCTTTAAATCGATGTTTATCATAACGTTATACTTAATTTGTATTACTGTATTAGTTAACTAGTACACTGCAAAAGTAATACATTTCAAAATACTGGCAAAACATTTTTCAATATTTAACATATTTTAACACAAAGAAGCCACAGCGACACACCACAGAGGCACAAGAAGACGGGCACCGGCAGACGGCCCAGGGGCTCCGAGGGGTCGACAAGCAGGAAACACCATACCATAGATTTATATTCGCCTAGCATACACCTAACCCTCTCCTACAAAATGAGGAGCGGGTAAGGCGATGGATAGGAGTATAGTAAGAGAGGGGTAAGAGGGGGTCCTAGGAAAACCTCATTTTGAGACGGTTACAAGGGGGTGTTTGGAGGATTTGCAGCAGAGTTTTTTTATTTTTGAACGCAATAAAGAGCGGCAATAGTCGTTATAGATGGGTCAATAAAAGATAAAGCAAGAACAATGGAACAGACCTTTGGCAACAACTATGACCATCGCGCCACCCGGCGCTTCTTCGCCCGCTGGTGGCGTGTGCTGCTCGTCGTGGCCGTCGTGGCCGCCATCGCGAGCCTCGTGGTGGCGCTGCTCATCAAGCCCCTCTACAAGTCCAGCGCCGTCATCTTCCCGACCAATAGCAACCGTCTCTCGAAGGCCATCATGGACTATCACTACAGTCTCGACTTCATGGACTACGGCATCGAGCGCGACTGCGAGTACGCCATCCAGATATTGAGCTCGAAACGCATGGAACAGGCTGTATGCGAGCGCTTCAACCTGATGGAGCACTACGGCATACCGGCCGACGCAAGACATGCCCGCTTCCGGCTGGCCAAGCAGTACAAGAGCAACATCACGGTGAAGCGTACCGACTTTCTGGGTGTGGAAATCGGCGTGCTGGACCAAGACCCGCAGTGGGCTGCCGACATAGCCAACTATATGGCGGCGATGTACGACACGCTGTGCCACGACATACACGCCGACCGCGCCGCCTCGGCCGCCGAGGTGATGAACGGCGTGGTGAGCGCCATGGAGCAGCAGATAGACTCGCTGGCCAAGAGCCCGTCCGACGGTGGCCGGTGGAAAGACCAGCTGATAGCCGACAAATGCGAGCAGCTGGCCGACCTGCAGACCCGCGCCATGCAGACCAATGTGGACCGCTCGCTCGAGGTGAGCTACAAGTATCTGGTCGACAGTGCTTCGCCGGCCGACAAGAAGGCGTACCCCAAGCGCCTGCTCATCGTGCTGGGCGGCACGCTGGGCGCCGTGGTGGTGTGCATCTTCGGCCTGCTGGTATTCGCCAAGAAAGAGGAAGAATAAACGGTTATGGACCTATAGAGCCTATAGGACTTATAGGTCAAGATTGAAAGCGGATGTTTAAAGAGTTTGTCATCAAGCACAAGGGGCTGCTGCTGGCGCTGCTGCTCACGGCGGCATTCATAGCCGCCGAGGCGGTGGTGATGTACTGGCGGGGGCCGAGCGTGATGGTGCTCGTGCCGCTGGCGCTGCTGGTGATGTGGCTCTTCTACGTGAAGCTTGAGACCGGTCTGCTGCTGATGGCACTGCTCACGCCCTTCGCCGTCAATGTGGCGCTGATGCCCGGCATGGAGCTCTCGATGCCGGTGGAGCCCATGATGATACTCTTCTCCTTCTTCTTCTTCTTCCGCGTGCTGGTGGCCCGCACCTACGACCTGCGCATACTGCGCCACCCCGTGAGCCTGCTGTTGCTGGCCTCGCTGGCCTGGTGGATGGTGACCAGCTGCACCTCGCGCCTGCCGTGGGTATCGTTCAAATACTTCATCGCACGCCTGTGGTTCGTCGTGCCCTTCTATTTCGCTGCCGTACAGATATTCCGCAACAGCAAGCGCATCAGCCAGTTCTATTGGGCCTACGCCATCGGGCTCGGCATTGTCATACTCATAGCCACCAGCAAGACGCTGGGCAACTTCAGCGACCTGCAGACCCTGCACCGCGTCATGCGCCCCTTCTACAACGACCACACGGCCTACGGCTGCGCCATCGCCCTGCTCATCCCCGCTTCCGTCTACTTTATCTTTGGCGGCCAATGGAAGGGTTGGCAACGTGTACTCACACTGTTGCTATTTGTCTTGCTTTGCACCGGCCTGTTCTTCAGCTACTGCCGCGCGGCATGGATCAGCGTGGTGGCGGCCGTGGGCATCTATGTGCTCATTCGCATGGGCATGAAAGTGAAGTGGATGGTGCTGCTCTTCGGTCTCGGCGTGGGTGTCTTCTTCGCCTACCAGAGCGACGTGCTCTACCGCCTGGGCAAAAACCATCAGGACAGCAGCTACACCCTGGCCGACCAGGTGAAGAGCATCTCCAACATCTCCACCGACGCCAGCAATGTGGAACGCCTCAACCGCTGGGCCTCGGCCATACGGCTGTGGAAAGAGAGCCCGGTCTTCGGCGTCGGCCCCGGCACCTACCAGTTCCTCTACGGCAGCTACCAGAAGAGCTACCAGCTCAGCACCATCAGCACCAACGCCGGCAACCTGGGCAACGCCCATAGCGAATACATCGGTCCCATGACCGAGCAGGGACTGCCGGGCGTACTGCTTGTGGCGGCCCTCTTCCTCACCACCTTCGCCACCGGCGTGCGCGTCTACCGCACCGCCAAAGACCCCGCCGTGAGCCGCATGGCACTGGCATTCACACTCAGCCTGCTGACCTATTACGTCCACGGCGTCTTCAACAACTTCCTCGACACCGACAAGCTTTCTGTCCCCTTCTGGGCATTCACCGCTGTAGTAGTGGCCCTCGACCTCTACTGCGAAAAGAAGGAGCTGCAATGAGGAAATCACTTCTAAGACTTATATGGCTTATAGGACTTCTAGGCCCTCTGGGACTACAGGCCCAGGTGCACCCGCCCGCAGTGCGCCACAACTGCTGGGACATCGAGTTGGAGATTGACCACACTCGCCCACCCTTCCTGCCGCCACACACCGTCGCCGCCACCGACTCCGGCACGTTGGCCATAGCCATCGCCAAGCAGTACCTCGGCACCCCCTACCACTATGGCGGCAAGACGCCCAAAGGCTTCGACTGCGCCGGCTTCGCCCGCTATGTCTATCTGCAGTTTGGCTACGAGCTGCCCCCCTACAGTGGCGGACAGGCCCGCGTGGGCACCGAGGTCTGCGACACCCGCAACCTGCAGCCTGGCGACCTCGTCTTCTTCGGTGGGCGCCACCACACCAAGACCGTCGGCCACACCGGCATCGCCATAGAGGCCGACCCCGAAAGCGGCGTCTTCACCTTCATCCACGCCGCCACACACGGTGGCGTCATTATCAGCCGCAGCACCGAGCCCTACTACAAGCAGCGCTACCTCACCGCCCGCCGGATATTCCGGTAGATTATTCGTCGCTGGTGTCGGAGATGAAGCGGCGGTAGGCGCTGAAGGTGTTGGCGCGGGAAAGGAAACCGAGGTAGTTGTTGTCGTCGTCTACCACCACCAGATTGTAGCGGTTGCCCACACGGAACTTCTCAACCACGTCGCTCAAGGTGTCGCTGCTACGCACCAAGTCGCCCTCACTCAAGGGGTGCATCAGGTCGTCGACTATCACTTTGTCGTACAACTCAGGGCGGAAGATAATCTTGCGCACATCGTCAAGCACTATGACCCCGAGGAACTTGTCGTCGGCACTCAGCACAGGGAAGACATTACGACGCGAGTTCTGTATGGCCTCCACCAGGTCGCGGAGCAGGTCACCCGTACGCACCACGACGAAGTTATTCTCAATCAAGCTCTTCATATCCAGCAGATGCCAGGCGGAGGCATCTTTGTCATGGGTGAGGAGATTGCCCTGCTTGGCTAGTTTGCGGGCATATATGGAGTGGCGTTCGAAGGGCGACACACAGAGGTAGGTCACCGCCGACGCGGTAAGCAACGGCACAAGGAGCTCATAGCCGCCGGTAATCTCGGCGATGAGGAAGGTGGCCATGAAGGGGGCATGCATGACGCCGGTCATGACGGCCGCCATACCCACGAGGGCGAAATTGGCAGTGCTCTGCGTCGGCAGCCCCAGCTGGTTGCCAAGCATAGCTATGAAGTAACCGCTCAGACCGCCGATAACCAGCGAAGGGCCGAAGGTACCACCCACGCCACCGGCGCCGATGGTGGTGGCAGTGGCCACACCTTTGAGCAATATCAAGGCCAGCAGGATGCCGATGGTAACCCACGCGTTGCCAGCCCACGAGCTATAGAGCGTGCCGGTGAAGAGGCTGTCGGGGTTGCCGTGCAGCAACTCGGTCAATGAGGCATAGCCTTCACCGTAGAGCGGAGGAAAGAGGACTACCAGCATGCCCAGCAGCAAGCCGCCGGCGAGCAGGCGCACCCAGGGGCTGCGACGGCGTGCGAACCACCCTTCTACCCGGTCGGTCACCCGCAGGAAATAGACCGATACGGCAGCACAGAAGGCGCCCAAGACGATATAAAAAGGCAGCTGCGACAGCGCAAAAGACTCGCCGATAGTGAATTTGAACTGCACGCCGGTACCCATCATGAAGTAGGCCACCGTGGCGGCGGTGAGCGACGAGAGGAGCAGCGGCAGGGCCGTGGTGGCGGTGAGGTCGAAAAGGAACACCTCGATCACAAACAGGATGCCTGCGAAGGGGGCCTTGAAGATGCCCGCTATGGCACCCGCGGCGCCACAGCCGAGCAGCAGACGCACGCTCTTGGGGCTGAGGCGGAACCAGCGGCCTATGTTGCTTCCGATGGCCGAGCCGGTGGAGGCGATAGGGGCCTCGAGACCCACCGAGCCGCCAAAAGCCACCGTCAGCGTGGAGGCGATAAGCGAGGTGTACATATTCTTCGACGGCAGCCGCGAACGATTGCGGCTGATGGCCAACAGCACGCTGGGAAGCCCGTGTCCGATGTCGCCGCGCACGATATACCTCACATACAGCACCGTAAGCAGAATACCCACCAGCGGAAGGAAGAAGATGATGATGAGCGACGAATGGTGCAGCAGCAGAGACGAGTCGGTGGAAAGCCGCGTGACGAGCGCACCGGCATAGTGCACCAGAGTCTTCAGCGCCACAGCCGCCAGACCGGCCAGCAGACCCACCACGGCCGCCAGCGCCAGCAGCATAGACTGCTCGCTCACATGGCGCAGACGCCAACGGTGGATGGACATATAGAGGCTCACTTTTTTTACAAAAAATCGGGTGCAAAGATACGAAAAATATTTAAATTGCGTTAATCACACAAAATTTTATCGAAAAAAAGAGACACATGAAGCAACACAACATCCTCATCGCAACGGCGGCCACCCTGCTTCTGGGCTCGTGCGTGTCGCTCAGCGAACACGAACAGAAACTCAGCGAACTGGAGCGCGTCTCGCGCCAATACAGCCTGACCCAGCAGGAGCTGATCGAGCTCCGCGAAGAGAACGCCTCGCTCGTGCGGCAAAACCAATCGCTCAACAACGACTTCACCGACCTGGCGCTGGCCAAATCCGCCGCCGAGACGCGTGCCGACAGCCTGGGCCGCCGCATAGAGCAGATGGCCCAGCACTACGACACCACTATGGAGAACTACATCCAGGAGGTGGCCGGCAAGAGCCGCGACCTCACACGGGCGCAGAATCTACTCTCGGCCCGCACCAAGGAGCTGGCCGACAAGGAGCGCGAACTGCAGGCCCGCCAGCAGGAACTGCTGCAGCAACAAGAGCAATTCCAGCTGCAGCGCACCGAATTCCAGACCCGCCAGACCGAGATGCTGGCCAAACAGCGCCAGCTGGAAGAGCAGGAGGCCATCACCAAAGCCCAGCTCCAAGCCAAGGAACGCGAGCTGGAAGCCGTGCGCACCACCGTCACCAAGGCCCTCACGGGATTTGCCGACAAGGGACTCAAAGTAGAGACCAAGGACGGCAAAGTCTACGTCTCGATGGAGAACAAGCTGCTTTTCCCCTCGGCCTCGTGGACCGTCAGCAAGGAGGGCGTCAACGCCATCCGCGAGTTGGCTCGCGTGCTTGAACAAGACTCCACGCTCAACATCATGGTCGAAGGCCATACCGACAACGACGCCTACCGCGGCTCCACCGCCGTCAAGGACAACTGGGACCTCAGCGTCATGCGCGCCACGGCCATCGTGAAGCTGCTGCTCCAGCACGGCAAAGGCATCGACCCGGCCCGTATCGAAGCCTGCGGCCACGGCGAGTTTGCGCCCAAAGTGCCCAACACCAGCGCCGAAAACAAGGCCATCAACCGCCGCACAGAAATCATCCTCACGCCCAACCTCAACAAGTTGCTCCACGAAGTGGGACAATAACCCGCACAACGCACACGGCAAAGGGCTGTACCCAGCCCGATGCCCGAACTGCACTAATCGCCGCTTCCGCTCCCGGGGCGGCGATTTTTTTTGTCTGCACACTGGGGGCACGCCCGCCGCACCCGCTAGAACAGGAGGAATCTTATAAATTATTCCATAGATTTCATGGATTACAGCCCGCAGGGCTGGGAGACGGTTCGTCCCGCCGTCAAATCTGTCCCGGCGGCCACGAGGGGGTGGTTGCGGGCTGCTTTGTCCCGTTTATCCCCGGCTTGCCGGGGTCTGCCGCGGATGCCGTCGCCGGAGCATCGGCGGTGTCTTCCGAAGGAACTGCAAGGTTCACACCATCAGCACTTTCCGTCTCCGGCACCAGCGGGCCGTAGCCCACGTAGAGCGTCTCCGACCAGCGGCCCTGGGCGTCCTGCACCAGGCCCCAGAGCTGCACCTCGCAGCCCGCCATGACCTCCGGCAGCACGGCCTG
>JAZNHG010000032.1:0-3297 GCA_045576855.1 Bacteroidales bacterium
TATGGTTTTTGTGAGGGTTTTGTGGCGGGGGTGCGAGGGGTTTGTTTTGGGGGTGTTATTGAAAGAAAGGCCCTACGGGCCAGATTGCGGCGCTGCATATCGGGTGCTTGCTATTGAGAGAAAGGCCCTACGGGCCAGGTCCCGGCGGTGTGTGTACGGTGCATGTTATTGAAAGGAAGGCCCTGCGGGCCAGATTGCGGCCTGGCATATCGGTTGCTTGCTATTGAAAGAAAGGCCCTACGGGCCAGATTGCGGCCTGGCATATCGGGGGCTTGTTATCAAGAGAAAGGCCCTACGGGCCACGTCCCGACGGTCGCAGGGGGTGCTCCGCTAGGAGCTCCCTTTCAATAGCAAGGCCCTGAAACCCACCCGTGATGCTCCGTCAGGAGCTTTCTTTCAATACCCAACGCCGCCGCAACCTGGCCCGTAGGGCCTTCCTCTCAATAGCCATCCCCGCAACTGCGCCGCCGCAACCTGGCCCGTAGGGCCTTTCTTTCAATAAAACATTCCGCCATGCGTGCCGGTCCGGCGCGTCGGCGATATGGACTCCGCGCGATATACATATATACAATATATATCGTTCGACGGTGGTCCTCCGAGGGGTGTTTTTTCAAAAAATATTTTTGTGCTTTTTTTGCCTCTTTTTTTAACCGCCCAAGGTGGATAACAAGACCACGTGACACTGGGTCAATCAGTTAGAAATGAACCGCCGGAAAATGTGGTTTGAATATCAATCGGTTGCTGCAATTGTTTTGGTTCCAGGTGGTTGCATACGTTTTCAACAACCAAGGCGTTAATACTCAATGGCCTGCTTAGTTATCAACAAAAGGGTGTGCAGAAGCTGTTTTTTTGAGAAAAAAATTTTGAACATAGCGAAAAAAAACGTATCTTTAAAAGGCGGGTCTAAATGTTAAAATCCGAATTGCGGTTTGAAAATGTGTGTTTTATGTTTTTTGTCTATTTTTGGAGGTCGCCGGTTTGGCGCAAACTTTACAAATTTTTCCGGACAAGTCCAAATTTATTTTTCATTTTCTGTGCACAAAATTTGATTGATATTTGCAAGGTGAACGGGAGGACTCCGCGAAGCGAACAAAGCGAAATTGCAAGTTGAAAACCAAGATATTGCCCTCTCGCAAAAAGTAAAACGGACTATGGAAAACAAGTATATGAACGAGGAAGACTACAAAAGAGTGTGGGCCGAGTGTCTGGAGGTAATCAAGGACACTTTGGGGCCGGAAAACCGCAAGGCGTACGAGACGTGGTTCACCCCCATCGTGCCGCTGAAGCTGGAGGGATCGACGTTGCTGGTGCAGGTGCCGAGCCAGTTTTTCTACGAGTGGATAGAGGAGCACTATATCGACCTGCTGCGTCGTGTCATCAGGATGCACCTGGGCCCTGGCGCGATGCTGAAGTACAGCATCGTGATGGACCAGACCATCCCCACCGAGCCGCTGACCACGCAGCTGCCTTCGCAGCCGCGCCGCACCACGCGCAACCCGCTGACCGACCTGCCGGTGAACCTGAATAAGGAAGGTGCGCGCGAGTTGCCCAACCCCTTCGTCATCCCCGGCATACAGAAGACGCGCATCCCCTCGCAGCTGTCGCCCAACTATACGTTGGAGAATTTTGTGGAGGGCGACTGCAACCGTCTGGCCCGTTCGGCTGGCTATGCCGTGGCCGAGAAGCCCGGACAGACCTCGTTCAACCCCCTCTTGCTCCATAGTGCCGTGGGACTGGGCAAGACCCATCTGGCCAACGCCATCGGACTGAAGACCAAGGAACTGCATCCCGACAAGACGGTGCTCTACGTCACCAGCGAGCAGTTTATGCAGCAATATGCCGAGGCTGGCCGCGCCGGCACCACCAACGACTTCATCCACTTCTATGAGATGATAGACGTGCTGATTATCGACGACATACAGTTCTGGGCCGGCAAGGCGCCCAAGACCCAGGAGGCGTTCTTCCATATCTTCAACCATCTGCATCAGCGCGGCTGTCAGATTATCATCACCAGCGACAAAGCCCCCGGCGAGTTGCAGGGCTTGGAGCCCCGTCTGCTCAGCCGCCTGAAGTGGGGTCTCAATGCCGACCTGCAGGCTCCCGATGTGGAGACGCGCAAGCGCATCCTGCGCCAGAAGCTGCAGAACGACGGCATAGAGATGAGCGAAGAGGTCATAGAGTATATCGCATACAATATCAACACCAACGTGCGCGAGCTTGAAGGGGCCCTGATATCGCTCATCGCCCAGAGTTCGCTCAACCGCAAGCAGATCACCCTCGAGCTGACCAAGCAGATGATAGACAAGTATGTGCAGAGCTCCAGCCGCGAGGTGACCATCGACTATATCCAGAAGGTGGTGTGCGACTACCTGGAGCTGCCGGTCGACGCCATACAGCAGACCTCGCGCAAGCGCGAGATAGTGCAGGCCCGCCAGCTGAGCATGTACTTCGCCAAGAAGATTACCAAGTCGAGCCTGGCCGTCATCGGTGCACAATGCGGCAACAAAGACCACGCCACCGTGCTCCACGCCTGCAAGCAGATAGAGAACCTGCGCCAGACCGACCGCTACATGCGCACGATGGTAGAGGAGCTGGAGAAGAAGCTCTCGGAATGAACCAGGATATTATATAATAGAAAAGGGGCTGCGACAATGAAGGTGGCATTCAAGCCGGGAACTATGATCTATCCGCTGCCGGCGGTGATGGTCACCTGTGGCGACGAGCCGGACAACTGGAATATCATCACCGTGGCCTGGACGGGCACGCTGTGCTCCGACCCACCGATGTGCTATGTCAGCATCCGCCCCTCGCGCCACAGCCATGCCCTCATCAGCCGCACGGGCGAGTTTGTCATCAACCTGACCACCGCCGACCTGGCCCGCCAGACCGACTGGTGTGGCGTGCGCAGCGGACGCGACTACAACAAGTTCCGCGAGATGGGTCTGCACCCTGAGGCTGCCCAGGTGGTCCGGGCGCCGCTCATCCGCGAGAGCCCCCTCTGCATCGAATGCCGTGTACGCGAAGTCAGACCCTTGGGCTCGCATGATATGTTTATGGCCGATGTGGTGGCTGTGGATGCAGAGGAGAGCCTCATCGACAAAGGCAGCGGCCAGTTCCAGCTCAACCATGCGGGCCCCCTCGCCTACTCGCATGGCAAATACTATGCCCTGGGCGAGAAACTGGGTGGCTTCGGCTTCAGTGTCAAGAAAAAGAAATAACCACCCCACCCACCCCCCCCCGTGCCCTGGGCGTCAGCCCACGGCCCAACCACCAACCAAGCCCCCGTGCCGCGGGCGT